>CADEFF010000011.1:2374-91334 GCA_902826565.1 uncultured Rhodospirillaceae bacterium
CGCCATGAACGCGATCATCCACCGGGTCCCGGGGATCCTGGGCGTGCTGGGCGCCTATCTCGCCTTGCGCCTCGCCTGGCTGCTCGGCTTCCACTCGATCGCCGGCGAGATCATCCTGCTGGTGATCGTCTATCTCCTCGTCACCTGGCTCGCCGAGCGCGCGCTCAGGCATTACGACGACAGCCTGTCGCCGCCGCTCTAGACACCCGCCCGCAAGAAAGCTCCGCGACCGGTCGCGCCGGCACGCTCCCCGTCCGTCCGAACGCCTTCACCCCCGCAAGACCGCCTCCTCCAGGAACGCATCGCCATGTGGACCATCATCCTGCTGATCGGCTCGAACATCTTCATGACCTTCGCCTGGTACGGCCATCTCAAATATCCGCACTCGCCGCTCTGGCTCGCCATCGCGGCGAGCTGGGGCATCGCCTTCTTCGAATATTGCCTGCAGGTGCCGGCGAACCGGATGGGCTACGGCAGCTTCACCGGCGCGCAGCTCAAGACGATCCAGGAGATCATCACCCTCGTGGTCTTCGCCGGATTCTCGGTGCTCTATCTCGGCGAGGCGCTGCGCTGGAACCACCTCGCCGGCTTCGTCTGCCTCGTGGCGGCGGCGTTTTTCATCTTCAAGCCCTGAACCGGTCGCGCCGGGAGCGGGCGCGCCGGGAGCGGGCTCGGCTCAACTGCCGGAGCTCGAAATCGAGCAGCGCCGCCAATCCGGGCCGCTCCGCCTTCGAAGCGTCGGGCGCTATTTTTTCGCCGCCGTCGTGCCCGCCTTGTAGGCTCGCTCGTCCTTCCAGCGCCGCGCCTTGTATTCGCTGCGCGGCAGGGTGCCCTGCGGCACCAGCTCGATGTTGAAACGGACGCCGACGCGGCGGCGGAGCTGCTCGCGCACCTGCTCGGCGAAGGCGCCGGCATCGGCGATCGCCGCCGTCTCCTTCGGCATCACCCGGACCGTGCCTTCGTCCGCGCCGGTCGCGCCGGTGACGAGATGGACGAGATACTCGTCGATCTCGGGAATGCCGAACAGCAGATCGTCCACCGCCTGCGGCCAGATATTCACGCCCTTCACGCGATGCATGTCGTCGCTGCGGCTGACCGAGCCCACCTCGATGCCCCCGAAGGGACGACCGCAACGGCAATAGCGGCCCTCGTGATAGATCGCGACGTCGCGCATCCGGCAGCGGATCAGCGGCGTGTCGGTGTGGTAGAGGCAGGTGAGCACGATCTCGCCATGCTCGCCGTCCTTCACATGATTGCCGGTCTCGGGATCGATCACCTCGGCCAGCACATAGGGCTCGATATTGTGCAGCATGCCGGGCCGGCCGTCCTCGCCGACGCCGTGCTCGCAGGAGAACATGTGGTCGTTGCGCGACTGGGTCGAGCCGTAGCGGTCGTAGATCGGCGTCCGCCATTCGGCCTCGATGCGCTTGTACCAGGCGAGCCCGGCGCCCTCGCCGCCGCCGAAGAGGGCCTTGAGGCCGGTCGCCGGCGGATGGTCCGTCGAGACCGCGGCCATATGGCCGAAATAGGAGGTGGTGCCGATGATGGCGGCGGGCTTGAAGCGCTTCAGCAGCTCGAGCTTGCGCTGCACGTCGTAATTGCCGATCGGCGAGACGGTGAGGCCGTAGCGCGTCGCGCCCAGATATTCGAGCCGCCCGCCCGCCATCATGGTGAGCGACATGGTGAGGAGCGCGTGGTCGCCCGGCACCATGCCCGCCCAGCAGTGCATGAAGGCGTAGACCGCGGCGGTGCCGTCCTGCTCCTCCGGCGTCTCGCCGTGCAGCTCCTGGCCCTGGCCGGTAGTGCCGCTGGTCATGAAGACCTGGAAATGCTTGCCGCTCTTGCGCACATATTCGAGCCGCTTGCCGAAGGGCGGGCAGGAATCCTGGTCGGCGACGAAATGCTTCTTCTCGACCGTCGGGACCCTGGCGCGGAAGGCCTCGAGCGAATCGATGCCGGCGATGTCGTCGATGCCGGCCTGCCGCCAATGCTCGCGGTAGAACTCGTTGACCGACCAGGTCTTTTCCAGCAGGGCCTTCAGCTTCGACCATTGCAGGGCGCGCATCGTGGCGACGTCGGCCCGTTCCCATTCGGCGTTCAGCAGCCGCTGCTCCACCGCGCGCGTGCCGCCGGCGATCCGCGATTCATCCGCACTCATCAGAGGTCGATCCCTTCTTCGAGCGGCAGCCCGTTCTTCTGACAATAGCGCCCGATCACCATCTTCTGGATCTGGTTGGTCCCGTCGAAGATCTGGAACGCCTTCACGTCGCGCATCAGACGTTCGACCGGATAGTTCCGCGAGAGGCCGTTGGCGCCGAAAACCTGCACCGCGTCGGTCGTGACCCGCATCGCCACATCCGTCGCGATCAGCTTCGCCATGCCGGCATGGACGCTCGCTTCCCGCGTGCGGCCGCGCTCGAGCTTGCGGATCGATTCCTTCCAGAGCGCGCGGGCGGCGGTGAGGCCGGTCGCCATCTCGGCAACCAGGAACTGCAGCCCCTGATGCTCGATGATCGGCTTGCCGAACTGCACCCGCTCCTTCGCATAGGCGATCGACTGCTCGACCGCGGAGGTGGCGGCGCCGAGCGCCATGGCGGAGCAGTTGAGCCGCGCCTCGTCGAGCGTTTCCATCGCGATCTTGAAGGCCTCGCCCTCCTCGCCCAGGCGATTGGCGACCGGCACGCGGAGATTCTCGAAGGTGAGCTCGGTGGTGGGGCTGCCATGCAGGCCGATCAGCGTCTCGTCGCGGCCGATCACGAGGCCGGGCGTGTCGCGCGGCACCACGAAGGCCGAGACGCCCTTGTGGCCGGCGTCGGGATCGGTCTTGGCGAAGATCGTGTAAACCCCGGCGATCGAGCCGTTGGTGATCCACATCTTGCGGCCGTTGATGACGTAATGGTCGCCGTCGCGCACCGCGCGGGTGGTGATGGCGGCCGCATCCGAGCCGCCGCCGGGCTCGCTGAGGCAGAAGGCCGGGATGATCTCGCCCGCCGCGATCCCCGGCAGGAAGCGGCGCTTCAGCGCCTCGCTGCCGCCGATCACGATCGGCGTGCAGGCGTCGCCGCAATTGGAGAAGCTGAGCGAGAAGCTCGCCGAGACGCGCGCGATCCGCTCCGAGATCAGCAGCGGCGTCACCATGTCGGGGCCGATCCCGCCATATTCCTCGGGGATCCAGAGGCCGAAGAGGCCGAGCTCGGCGGCGGCCTTATAGAGATCCCGCGGGAATTCGTCGCGCGCGTCGATCTCCGCCGCGCGCGGCGCGATCTTGTCCCGGACCAGCCGGTCGACGCTCTCCAGTATCTGTTCCCGCTGCGCCTTGTCGATCGCCACCCCAGCTCTCCCCGGTCCCGGCGGGCCGATAGAATTGTCCCGCTTTATTAAACACTAGCTTTTCTAGTTCGCAATCTGCGCCAGAGGTAGCTAGCATATGTATCGTTATTTTAAACGGGCGCGCAGACGGACGCAATGGGCGTTCCGAGCGTCCGCGGGTTTTCCCGAGGGGTAGCGATGACGCACGCGATCGACATTCTGTCCGGCCATTTCACCGAGGACAATATCCGTCGGAACTTCCACGAGAACGAGGAGGAACTGTCGCGCTTCGCGCAGGTCGGCCGGGCCCGCCAGCTCACCCACTATTCCGCGCCGGATTTCATCAAGCGGATGGACGATCTCGGCATCGACAAGGTGCTGATCGCCTCGCTCTTCACCTGGTCCTTCTTCAACCAGAAGCCGCTCGAACGCACCTTCCCGCAGGAGGTGATCGAGGTTTCCGACCTCTATCCGAAGCGCCTCTACGGGCTCTATGGCGTGAACCCGATGACGGCGACCAAGGGCGTGCGCGAGTTCGAGGCGCTGGTGAAGGACCATCGCTTCAAGGGCATCCATATCCATCCGCACGGCTACAACATGCCACCGGACCATGCCTTCTATTTCCCCTACTACGCCAAATGCCAGGAGCTCGGGGTGCCGGCCCTGATCTCGATGGGCCACACGCTCGACTTCATGCCGATCGAGCATGGGCGGCCCGCGCATCTCGATCGCGTCGCGCTCTATTTCCCCGATCTCGCCGTGATCATCTGCCATACCGGCTGGCCCTGGGTCGAGGAAGCGATCGCGCTCGCCTGGAAGCATCCCAACGTCTTCATCGGCACCTCGGCCTATGCACCGAAATACTGGCAGCCGGAGCTGGTGAAGTTCATCAACTCGCGCGGCCAGGACAAGGTGATGTGGGCGACCGACTATCCGCTGATCGAGCACAAGGAATCGATCGACCAGATCCGCGCCCTCGGCCTCAAGCCGCAGGCGGAGAAAAAGCTGCTCGGCGACAATGCCCGCCGCGTCTTCGGATTCGACTGAGCCGGTGACCGAAGCCCGCTCCTACTGGCAGGCGACGGCCCCGGCCGCGCCCGCCTTGCCGAAGCTCGCCGGCGACCGCGACGTCGATGTCGCGATCGTCGGCGGCGGCTATACCGGCCTCGCCGCCGCGGAATGGCTCGCGGACGCCGGCAAGGACTGCCTCGTCCTCGAGGCGAGATCGATCGGCTGGGGCGCGAGCGGCCGCAATGGCGGCTCCGCCACGCCGCGCTACAAGAAAGGCTGGGCGACGCTCGCCGGAAGCTACGGCGCCGAGGCCACCCGGGCCCTCCATCGCGAGCTCTTCGCCGGCATCGATTCGATCCAGAAGCGCATCGCAAGATTCGACATCGCCTGCGATTTCCGGCGTTCGGGCCAGGCGACCGCGGCGCACGGCCCGGCCGCGCTTGACAGTCTCCGCGCCGATCTCGACTGGCTCCGGCGCGAGACCGGCGACAGCACGCCGCAATTGCTGGATCGGGACGCGACGGCCTCGCTGCTCGGCACCGCCGCCTATCCCGGCGCCTATTACGATCCGCGCGGCGCCTTCCTCCATCCGCTCGCCTATCTGCGCGGCTGGGCCGCGGCGCTTGCGGCGCAGGGGCTCGCGATCCATGCCGAGACGCCGGTCACGGCCGAGCGCGAGGAGGCGGGCGGCGTCATCCTCGAAACGCCGGGCGGGCGCGTCCGGGCGCGGACCGTCATCATCGCGACCAACGCCTACACGCCCGAATTCTTTCCCGGCCGCCTCGCGCGGCGCATCGTGCCGGTCGCCTCCTCGCTCATCGTGACGGCGCCGCTTTCGGGCGAGGCCCGCGCGCGCGTCCTGCCGACCGGCGCCATCCTCGCCGACACGCGGCGGCTGCTGAGCTATGCCTGCCCGCTGCCGGACGGGCGGATCATGATCGGCGGGCGCGGCGACCTCACCGGCCGGCGCGAAGACCCGGCGAGCTATGCGCGCCTCGAGGGGATTCTCGCCCGGCTCTTCCCGGCGCTTGCCGGCACCCGGATCGACTATCGCTGGCGCGGCATGGTCGCCGTCACGCTCGACGCGATGCCGCATCTGGGCCGGCTCGGCGAGCGCCATCTCTTCGGCCTCGGCTATGGCGGGCGCGGCGTGGTGCTGGCCCACAGTCTGGGGCGCATGCTGGGACGCATGGCGGCCGGCGAAACGATCGAAGCCGGCCCCTTCGGCGCCGCACATCTCGCCGTCATTCCGCTGCATGGCTGGCGCCGTCCGATCATGCAGCTCACCGCCGGCTATTGGGGCCTGCGCGACCGGATCGAGGAGCGTGCCCGAGGCTGAAACCGGCCGTGCCCGCGCCATTGCGAGGCGACGGAAGCTGTGCAACAAATCGAACGTCGAGGACGGCAGGCTGCATTTTTCGAGCGCCGACGACCCCGCAATGTATGACTTGATAGACAGCGATGCGGCTGCCACACCGCCAGACATCGCTTCCCGACAGGCGACAGGGAGACGAGACCGATGCCGATAGCCGATGGCCTGCGCCGTTTCGAGGAAGCCCGCGCCGGCGGCGCGTCGCTAGAGCATTTTCCCGCGAAGTGGGCACCGGTTCGCGGCAGAAAATGCGACCAGACCAATGAATCCGGAGCGCGCTTCAGTTCAACCTCGAGGAAACGCGCTCTAGGCGGCGTCCGGCTTGCGGCGGTTGGGATCGATCGCGCGGCCCGCCTCTTCCGGTCGCGGCAGGCGGAGGTGACGCTCGACGATCGGCGCCAGCCGCCGGTCGAGCTCCGGCGAGACGGGAACCGTGCGGCGCGCCGCGAGATCGACATGGACGTAAAGCGTCTCGTTGGTGGCCGCGAGGTAGTTTTCGGTCGCGTGCGCCATGCGGTAGAAGACATGGATGCGCTTGCCGGTGAAGGCGAGGATCTGCGCCTCGAAGCGGATCGGCGCCTCGACCAACAGCTCGCGCTTGAAGACGGTGTGGGTTTCGAGGGCGAAGAAGGAGTGGTTGCTGCGCACCCGATAGGCCTCGCTGATATCGAGGCTGCGGAAGAAGGCGCGGGCGGCTTCCTCGAACGCAAAGCCGTAATAGGCGATGTTCATATGCCCGCTATAGTCCGTCCATTCGGGACGCACATAGTCGCGAAAGCCGGTATAAGGCGCGTCGTCGCTCATGAAACCCCGCTCGCAGAAACTTCAAACCCGGATCTCGCGCCGCATGGCGAAAGGATTCTAAGCCGCATGTCAGAGAACCCGAACCACGCCATTCGCTTCGCCGGTCGGAGGCCGACCCGGCTCGCTAGATACCGGGCCGCGCCGCGCGAGGCAAGCCGGCGCGACGGCATCGGCGACGGAGCCGCCCGATGAGCCTCGATCGCGGCACGCGCGCCGGGATGCTCGCGGCGGTCGAGCGCTTCACCGCGGAACGCGTGGCGCCCCGCGCCGCCGCGATCGACGAATCGGGCGAGCTGCCCCGCGACCTCTGGAAGGAAGCGGCCGAGCTCGGGCTTTTCGCCCTCGGCGTGCCGGAGGAATATGGCGGGCTCGGGCGCGACATCGTGACCCCGCTGCTGATCTCCGAGCTGCTGGCGCGCGGCTCCGCCTCCTTCTCGCTCTCCTTCAACAACACCACCGACGCCGCCGTGCCGATCATCATGGAAGGGTCGGAGGCGATGAAGCGGCGCTACCTGCCGAAGGTGGCGAAGGGCGAGATGATCCCCTGCATCGCCATCACCGAGCCGACCGGCGGATCGGACATGGCGGGCATCCGCACCGCGGCCGTGCGGGAAGGCGACGACTACGTCATCAACGGCCGCAAGATGTGGATCACGAACGCCCCGGTGGGCGATTTCTTCACGGTCTTCTGCCGCACCTCGGCCGACCGCCACAAGGGCCTCACGGCCATCGTGGTCGATCGCGGCACGAAAGGCCTCACCACCGGCAAGGCCGAGCCCCTGATCGGGTTGCGCGGCAGCCCGACCGGCGAGGTGGTATTCGACAATGTGCGCGTGCCCGTCGCGAACCGCCTCGGCGAGGAGGGGGACGGGTTCCGCATCGGGGCGCTCACCCTCGACGAATCGCGACTGCATTGCGCGGCGGTCGCGCTCGGCGTCGCCACGGCGGCGCTCGAGCATGCGCTCGCCTACGCCAAGGAGCGGGTGCAGTTCGGCAAGCCGATCATCGAGCATCAGGGGCTGATGTTCCTCGTCTCGGAGCTCGCGACCGAGCTCGCCGCCGCCCGCGCGCTCTGGGAGAAGAGCGCCGGGCTCCTGACGAGCGACCATTCGCGCCGCACCTCGAACTACGCCGCCATGACCAAGCTGCTCTGCAGCGACCTCTGCATGAAGGTCACGACCGAGGCGGTGCAGATCTTCGGCGCCAACGGCCTTTCCCGGTCCTATCCGGTCGAGCGGCTGATGCGCGACGCCAAGGCGTTCCAGATCTATGACGGCACCAGCCAGATCCAGAAATGGCTGATCGGCCGCCAGCTCCAGAAATCCGGCCTGCCCTACGGACCGCTCGATCCGAGCGTCGCCGAGGCGTAAGGGGCGGGCGGAGACGAGAGCGGGCCGCCGCGAGACGGCCCCATCCGCAATCGAACGAACCAACGAGGAGAGCGAGAGATGGCAAAGGGTGATGTGGCGCTGGTGACCGGCGCTTCGGGCGGCATGGGACAGGCGACCGTGCTGCGTCTGCTGCAGGACGGCTTCAAGGTCGCCGGCATCGACGTCAACGACAAGGCGCTGAAGGAATTCGGCAAGAAGGTCGGCAAGAAAGCCAACCTCTACAAGGTCGATCAGACCAACGAAGCGGCCTGCCGCAAGATCGTGAAGAAGATCGAGAAGGAGATGGGCCCGGTCTCCGTGCTGGTGAACACCATCGGCTGGTGCGGCACCACCCGCTTCCACGAGGAGGATGCCGCCTACTGGCGCAAGGTGATCGCGATCAACTACGACGCGGTGCTCTACATCACCCATCCGGTGCTGCTCGGCATGATCAAGCAGAACCGCGGCAAGATCCTCAATGTCGCCTCCGATGCCGGCCGCATCGGCACCAGCGGCGAGGCCGTCTATGCCGGCACCAAGGGCGCCGTCATCGCCTTCTCGAAGAGCCTCGCGCGCGAGAACGCCCGCTACAACGTGAACGTCAACTGCATCGCGCCGGGGCCGACGGCGACGCCGCTGCTGCAGGCCGAGATCGACGAGAACCCGGATCTCATCAAGCGGATGGTGCGGCTCATCCCGTTCCGCCGCGTCGGCCAGCCGGAAGACATGGCGAACGCGATCAGCTTCTTCTGCTCCAAGGATTCCGACTACATCACCGGGCAGGTGCTGAGCGTCAGCGGCGGCCTCACGATGGTCTGAGGCGGCGGTCCGCCGCCGTTACGTCCGCCTGTCCGCGGCCGGCGCGTCCGGCCCGGGCAGGCGGATCTCGACCGGGCGCGCGGAACCCGGAACGAACGCAGGGGAAAGAGAAATGGCGGATACGAAGGTTGCGATCGTGGTCGGTGCCGGCAAGGGCATGGGCGAGGCGACCGCGCGCGAGCTCGGCCAGCGCGGCTACCGGCTCGCCCTGATGTCGCCCTCGGGCGCCAGCGTGACGCTCGCCAAGGAGCTCGGCGGCGTCGGCATGAACGGCTCGGCGAACGAGGTGAAGGACCTCGAGGCGATCGTGGCGCTTGCCCTCGAGAGCTTCGGCCGCGTCGATGCGGTGGTGAACAATACCGGCCACGCGCCGCATTCGATCCGCGCGTCGGGCCCGCCCTTCGACCCTACGATCGAATCCACGCCGATCGACATTCCGGATGCCGACTGGCACGGCGCGCTCGACATGGTGGTGATGAATGTGGTGCGCATGGCGCGCATCGTGACGCCCGTCATGCAGCGCCAGGGCGGCGGCGCGATGGTGAACATCTCCTCCTTCGCGGCACCGGAACCGCGCCTCACCTATCCGCTTTCCGGCGCGCTGCGCCTCGCGCTTGCCGGCTTCACCAAGCTCTATACCGACCGTCATGCCCGGGACGGCATCCGCATGAACAACCTGCTGCCCGGCTTCATGGAGAACTGGCCCTGCGACGAGGGCGTGCGGGCGACCATCCCGATGGCCCGTCCCGGCAAGATGGAGGAGGTCTCGAAAGTGGCCGCCTTCCTGCTCTCCGAGGATGCCGGCTACATCACCGGCCAGAGCATCCTGGTCGATGGCGGCGTCACCCGGCATATCTGAGGGCGCGCCGCCGCTGCCGGAAAGCCGTCGCGGCCGGGACCGGGTTTGACTAGAATGCGGGCGGCGGCCGGGGTTCCGGCCGCCGCTGTTCTTTCCCATGGCCCCGCACCGCCGGCGAACCGTCCGGTCGACCTGCCGCCGGAGGAGACATCGCGATGAGCGTCCATGCCTATGCCCAACGCAACGACCCGGTGCGCGAGGCGCGCATCGACCTCGCCGCCGCCTTCCGGCTCGCCGCGCGGCTCGGATTCGACGACACGATCTGGAACCATTTCACCCTGACGGTCCCCGGCCGGACCGACCAGTATCTCGCCAAGCCGCACGGGCTCCTGATGAAGGAGATCCGGGCAAGCGACCTCATCATCATGGACGGCGAAGGCAACACGATCGAGGGCACCGGCAAGAGCGACCGGTCCGCGATCTGCATCCATGCGGGCGTGCATCGCCTGCATCCGCGCGCCGCCTGCGTGCTGCACACCCACCAGAAATACGCGACATGGCTCGGCAATATCGAGGGCGGCCGGCTGCTGCCGATCAACCAGAACCATGTGCGCTTCTACAACCGGGTGAGCTACGACGAGGGCTATAACGGCCTCGGGACCTCGCACGAGGAAGGCCGACGCATCGCGGGCTGCCTCGGCGACAACAACATCCTGGTCATGGCCAATCACGGCGTGATCGTCGTCGGCCCGACGGTCGGCCACGCCTTCTACGACCTCTATTACTTCGAGGTCTCCTGCGAGGAGCAGTACATGGTGGCCGCCTCCGGCGCCACGCCGCGCCTCATCCCGCAGGACATCGCGCAGCTCACCTACGACCAGACCGTCGAGGCCGAAGCCGAGGCGGGCGTCGACTATTTCACGGCGATGAAGCGCATGCTGGCCCGCGAAGAGCCGGATTTCATGTCCTAGGCACGACCTCGCGCGCGTTTGCCGCGTCATGGTCTGGACCACCCTTCCCGGCTGGATCTACCGCAACGAGGAATTCTTCGCGCTCGAGCGCGAGGCGATCTTCATGCGGAGCTGGCAGCTCGCCGGCCACCAGAGCGAGATCCCCGCACCGGGCGACTATTTGCGCTTCGATCTCCTCGGCGAGAGCGCGATCCTGCTGCGCGACCGGGAGGGCGGCATCCGCGCCTTCTACAATGTCTGCCGCCACCGCGCCTTCCGGCTGCTCGACGGGCATGCCGGCCATTGCGGCCGCGCGATCCGCTGCCGCTATCACGGCTTCCTCTACGATCTCTCGGGCTCGCTGGTGGCGGTGCCGGCGGAGGAAGCGTTCGACGAGCTCGACAAGAGCCTGCACGGGCTCCGGCCGATCGAGGTCGAGGTCTTCATGGGTCTCGTCTTCATCCGCTTCGGCGGCGAGGGACCGTCGGTCGCCGAGCATTTCGCGCCCTATCGCGACGCGCTCGCGCGCTATCGCATCGCGGAGATGAAGCCCCTCGGGGACGTCGTCACCGCGCCGATCCAGGCCGACTGGAAGGTCGCGGTCGAGAACAACATCGAGGCCTACCATGTCGCGCCCGCCCATCCGGGGCTGCAGCGGCTCTATGGGACGACCTACCGGCTCGAGACGCAGCCTCTCGGCGTCTCCCACGGCGGCGGGACGCTGCGCGAGGAGCCCTCGCCGAACTGGAGCGAGCGTCACTATCTGAAGATCCTGCCACCGGTCCCGCATCTCGAGGACTGGCAGAGCCGCGGCTGGTACTATTACGCGATCTTTCCGAACCTCTCCTTCGACATCTATCCGGACCAGATCGACTATTTCCAGATCCTGCCGGTGGCGCCGGGCGTCGCCCGCTTCCGCAGCCGCGCCTTCGCCTTGCCGGACGAGCGTCGCGAGATGCGGCTCGCGCGCTATCTGAACCAGCGCATCAACCGCATCGTCGGCCGCGAGGATGTGCATCTCGTCGAGGGCGTGCAGGCGGGCCTCGGCTCGCGCGGCTATGGCAGCGGCATCCTGTCCGGCAAGGAAGCGCGGGTGCGGCAGATGCAGCAGCTCGTCCTCGAGGCGATCCCGGTCGCCGGCGACGCGGCGCCCCCGCCGCCGGGTCAGATGGCGGTTCGCAACCGCGCCCTGCTGGAGGCGAAGGCGACCGGCGCCCTCTCCCGCCAGGCCGCGCGCTGACGTTTCGCCCCCGTGCCGGGTTTCGTTTCGCCGCCGATGGCTATCGGTCGCGAAGACGCGCGATGCCGTCGATCTCGATCTTGCCGCCGCCGATGAGGCCGGCGACCTGGACGCAGGTGCGGGCCGGGGTCGGCGCGCTGCCGAAGAAACCGCGATAGACCTCGTTCATCCGGTCGAGCTCGCGGAGATCCGTCATGTAGATGTTGGTGCGCACCAGATCGCCATAGCCGAGCCCGAACTCGGCAAGCGCCCCGCCCAGCAGCTCCATGACGATACGGGTTTCCGCCTCGATGTCGCCGAGCCCCTTGGCGCCGCCGGTCTTGTCCGCCGCGAGCTGTCCGGAGAGGAAGGCATAGCGGCCGTCGGAGACGCCGTGGCTCAGATAGTCGAGCGCATTTGCGGCGGGGCTGTTGCGGAAGCGGAGCTCGGACATGGAATGACCTCGGGCGTCTGGAAAACGAGGCCCCGAGCATGGCCGAAGCGCGGGCGACCGCCAAGCCGACTAAAGAAATAAGGGCCGGCGCTGCAGTGCCGGCCCTCAGTCTTCAAAGATAGGAACGCAAGACGGGGAGTCCGGGGCCTCGTGGACGCGGGCGGGGGAGGACCGCCCGCGTCCCCGAGAGGCCCCAGGCCTCAGGCGGCCAGTCGGGTCGCCCGGGCCCTTGCCTGCTCGGCGTTGGTGCGGTCGCCGAGCAGTTCCATTGCCCGCGCGGCCATGGCCCAGTTGGCCGGGCTGCGCGGCTTCAGATCGATGCGTTCCGCGACGAGGGCGCGGGCGAGCCGCACCTGCCGGCCGCGCAACGCCGCCTCCACGAGGGTCAGCGCGATGATGTCGCGCTGGGCGTGGCTGCCGCCGAAGCGATGGGCGATCGGGCGGATCGGCAGCAGCAGATCGACCGTCTCGCCGTAGCGGCCCTGCGCGAAGGCGAGCAAGGCGCGCGCCATCGGCAGGCCGACCTCGCGGGTCATCATCGCATTGGTGTGGACGCCCGTGACGGCGCGCTCGAGCGTGCCGATCAGCTTCTGCGCCGCATCGAGCTTGCCGTCGCCGATGAAGGCCATCATGGCGTGCACGTCGTTGAAGGCGTAATAGGCCTGGTCCGAAACGGTGGCCCAGCCTTCCGCAAGCTCCTGCCAGCGATGACCCACATCGACGCCGCGCAGATGGAGCCGCCACAGCATCGCCGCGGCATCGACCATCTCCAGCGGCAGCTTCGAGTCCGGCCGGCGGATATGCTCGTCATAGAGCGCGAGCACGCGGTCGGTATGGCCGAGATCGAGGTGGAAGAGGCCGAGATGCCACCAGTTGTGGAAGGCGAAGCCGTTGTCCGGCGCCCAGTTCGCCTCACGCTCGCTGAGCCAGGCGACGCCCTCCGCCGCGCGGCCCTGCATCTCCATCACATGCGCCACGGCATGGACCGCCCAGGGATCGCGGGGCTGCAGCTCGAGCGCGCGACGGCCGGTGGCCTCCGCCCGCTCGTAATCGCCCATCTCCTCGAGCCCGAAGGCGCGCATGCCGAGCACATAGTTGTAGCCGGGGACCGATTCGTCCCAGTAGGGCAGCACCCGCGAGACGAAATCGCGCAGGCAGGTGGACTGCCCGAGATAGAAGGCGCCGAGATGCGCGATCTGCAGCGCGAGGCTGTCGCGCGGGAAATCCGCGAGGATGCCGGCATAGCGATGGGCGGCGCGCTCGAAGTCGCCTTCGAGCCAGGCACGCGCCGCCGTCAGATGGCCGCGCTCGCGTTCGTTGGCCTTGCTCCACAGCGCTTCGCCCGCCTCGATGCTCTGGCGCAGCATCGGCTCCGCGGAGCGGTCGGCCGCGGTGGTCAGCACGCCGGCGCGGAGCGCGTGCCCCATGACGAACTCGGGGTCGCGCTCCAGCGCGGCGTCGATCGTCGCAACCGGATCGCCGAAGTAGCTGTGCATCTGCTCGACCGCACTTTCATAGGCCGCGAGCGAGGTCGGGTTGGCGGTGGAAACCGCGAGGTCTCGGCAATCACGCAATGTCATCGAACATACTCCCCTTGGATCGACGGTTCCGGCGGGCGGAAAGGGCGCGTCGCGCCCTTAGGCCTGCCAGAAGCTCTTGTTCACTTCGCGGTCGGCGACGATGCGATCGAGGCCGATGTCGGTCAGCATCCGGTCGTCGAGACGCGCCAGCTCGCGGCGCATCCGGACCCGCTCCACCCAGACATCGAACAGCTTGATGCCATGATAGGCGACTACCGCCAGCCGGTCTGCAGCCGCGGTCCGCGGAAGCAATGTCTGGGCGATCAGCCAATCGGCGCGATTCGTGTCGGTGAACATGGCTCTCTCCTGTCGGTTCCTTTCGCGCCCGGTCTGGAAGGGAGGCGGCTCCTCGTTGCCCGATCCTGCTTCGCCATCCGGGACAATCCCGGACTGCGGCGCGAAAGCCCCAACGTTCTACGCCCGCCCGGAGCGCCCGGCTGTGAAGCCCGTCACAGGCGAAACGCCTGAAATACCGGGCTGTGACAGGCGTCACACATCCCGGGAAAAGCTCGTTCCGCCAAGGGGTCGGGGGCCGATTCTCCTTGCCCGCCGGGCTTTCGGCGGATCCCGGCGCAACGGCGGGGGATCCAGGGTTGCCCGCTACCGCATTCGCAGGCAGCATCGAACGGCAGCCCGCCACCGATTGCCGCTTCCTGGGGAGCCCCGTCGCCACCATGACGGAACGCGCGAAGCATTCGCCGACAGGCGCAGAGACGACGCTCGACGCCGCGCAGCGCGAAGCGCTGCTTCGCCGCAGCTTCATCTTCAAGGATCTACCGCAGGACCTGCTCGCGGGACTGGCGCGCATCACCACCACCCGCCGCATCCCGCATGGGCAGACGCTGTTCCAGCAGGGCGACGAAGGCGACGCGCTCTATGCGGTCATCACGGGGCTCATCCGGATCTCCGTCGTGGGACGCGCCGGCAAGGCCCTGACCCTGGCGCTGCTCGAGCCGGGAGACCTCTTCGGCGAGATCGCGCTGCTCGACGGGCTGTCGCGCACCGCCGCCGCCGAGGCCGCCGCCGACTGCATGCTGCTGGTGATCGAGCGCGCGACCTTCCTCGACCTCCTCCAGCGCGACGGGCGGCTCGCGCGACACATCATCGAGCTGCTCTGCGACCGGCTCCGCGAGAATACGGACCGGCTCAGCGAGTTCGCCTTCCTCGACCTCAACGCCCGGCTTGCGGGCCAGCTCCAGTCGCTCTCGATCGCCCACGGCCGGGACACGGGCGACGGCGTGCGCATCGACATCAAGCTTTCCCAGACCGACCTCGCGGAGATGCTCGGCGTCTCGCGCGAGGCGGTGAACAAGCAGCTCAAGAGCTGGTCGGCGATCGGCATGCTGCGCGTCGACCGCGGCTTCATCACGGTGCTGGACAGGCACCGGCTTGCCGCCATGGCGCAGGCGGAATCCGGCGAAACGCACGCGTCCATGACGAAAGGCGCGGGCATGGCCAAAAGCGCGGGCGCCATAGCCGAGAAGACGGGGCGCAAGCTTCCGGGCTCGATGGGGCCCTCGAACGGCAAGCCGTCGGCACGCCGCTAGATCGATTCCGGCGACCCGTCCCGCCCCTTCATCCCGCGTCTTCCGCCCGTTGCCGGTCCGGTCGGACGCCTTATAATTCGGCCCCGAAGAAGGCGTGGGCGCGTCCGCCGGCGGATCGCCGCTCGCCCAACAGGCCGCACCGGCCAGCACAGGGGAACCGCTCATGAAACGCCGTCAGTTCCTGACCGCCGCCGCGGCCGGGCTCGCCGCCGCGCCGATCGCCGCACCGGCGATCGCGCAATCGGCGCCGGAGATCAAATGGCGCCTCGCCTCGAGCTTCCCCAAGAGCCTCGACACGATCTTCGGCACGGCCGAGGATTTCGCGAAGCGCGTGGCGAGCGCCACCGACGGCAAGTTCCAGATCCGCACCTTCGCGGCGGGCGAGGTGGTGCCGGGGTTGCAGGTGCTGGACGCGGTGCAGGCAGGCTCCGTCGAGTGCGGCCAGTCGGCGAGCTACTACTATGTGGGCAAGGACCCCACCTTCGCCTTCGATACCACCCTCCCCTTCGGCCTCAATGCGCGCCAGCAGAATGCCTGGATGTATCGGGGCGGCGGGCTCGAGCTGATGCGCGAGTTCTTCAAGGGCTACAACATCCGCCAGATTCCGGCCGGCAACACCGGCGCGCAGATGGGCGGCTGGTTCCGCAAGGAGATCAAGACCGTCGCCGATCTCGACCGGCTCAAGTTCCGCGTCGGCGGATATGCCGGCCAGGTGCTGGCGCGGGTGGGGGTGGTGCCGCAGCAGATCGCAGGCAGCGACGTCTATCCGGCGCTCGAGAAGGGCACTATCGACGCGGTCGAATGGGCCGGGCCCTATGACGACGAAAAGCTCGGCTTCAACAAGATCGCGAAATACTACTACTACCCGGGCTGGTGGGAGGGCGGGCCGCAGCTTTCCCTCTATGTCAATCTCGCGCAGTGGGATGTGCTGCCGCCCGGCTATCAGGCGGTGCTCGAAGCGGCCTGCGCGGAAGCCAATCTCCAGATGCTGGCGCGCTACGACGCGCTCAACATGCCGGCGCTGCGCCGCCTCATCGCCGGCGGCACGCAACTCCGTCCCTTCTCCAGGGAGATCATGGACGCCTGCTACGATGCCGCCTTCGCGCTCTATGACGAGACCGCGGCGGCGAACCCGAACTTCAAGAAGGTCTACGACTCCTGGAAGGCCTTCCGCGAGGAGCAGTTCCTCTGGTTCCGGGTCGCCGAGAACAGCTACGACAATTACGTGTTCCAACGTGCCGCGCAGAAGAGCTGAGCCAAAATCTCCTTTCCCGGCCCGGCTTCCGTTCCCGAGGGATGAGGGCGATGAGGCGAGGCCGCTCGGAGTTCGTCCGCCATTGACGACCTTCGCCCGGCGGTAGTCTCCATCGCCCGGGCGCCCGGCGCCGCTATTGGATCTGGATCGGCTCGGTCGGCTGGTCGAAGGTCGGGATATCGATCTGGATGGTGGCGGGATCGACCGTCGGCGCGGCGTCGAGGAATCCGGTCACCAGCTCCGGCCATAGAATCACGATCGCGACCATGATGAGCTGCAGGCCGACCCAGGGGATGGCGCCCCAGTAGATGTCGGCGCTCCTGACCTGCGGCGGCGCGATGCCGCGGAGATAGAAGAGCGCGAAGCCGAAGGGCGGGTGCATGAAGGAGGTCTGCATGTTGACCCCCAGCAGCACCCCGAACCAGACGAGATCGATGCCGAGCTTGTGCGCGATCGGCGCCAGCAGCGGGATGATGATGAAGGCGATCTCGAAGAAATCGAGGAAGAAGGCGAGCACGAAGACGAAGAGATTGACGACGATGAGAAAGCCCACGACACCCCCCGGCAGGGCCGTCAGCATGTTCTCGATCCAGAGATCGCCATCGACGCCGCGGAACACCAGCGTGAAGAGATTGGAGCCGATCAGGATGAAGATCACCATGGCGGTGATCCGCATGGTCGCGTCCATGCTTTGCCAGAGCAGCACCAGGGTGAGCCGCCGGTTGAGAAGCGCGAGCAGCAGCGCGCCGACCGCCCCCATGGCGCCGCCCTCGGTCGGGGTGGCGAGCCCCATCAGGATGGTGCCGAGCACGAGGAAGATCAGCAGCAGCGACGGCACCATGCCCCAGAGGCATTTGACGATGAGCGGCCAGCCGCGCAGCGTCCGCGCCTCGGGCGGCAGCGCCGGCATATCCTGCGGCCGGAAGACGCTAACCAGCGCCACGAAGGCGCAGAACAACGCCACCTGGACGAGGCTCGGACCGATCGCCCCGGCATACATGTCGCCGACCGAACGGCCGAGCTGATCCGCGAGCACGATCAGCACCAGCGAGGGCGGGATGAGCTGCGTGATGGTGCCGGAAGCCGCGACGACACCGGTCGCGTGGCGCATGCTGTAGCCGTGGCGCATCATGACCGGGAGCGCGATGACGCCCATGGCGATGACCGACGCGGCGACCGTGCCGGTGACGGCGCCGAGGATCGCGCCCACCAGGATGACGGCGTAGGAAAGCCCGCCGCGCACCGGCCCGAAGAGCTGTCCCGCCCCCTCCAGCAGGTCCTCGGCGATGCCGCAGCGCTCCAGCACCATCCCCATGAAGGTGAAGAACGGGATCGCCAGCAGCAGCTCGTTCGACATGATGCCGAAGATGCGCTCCGGCATGGCCGTCATCAGGATCGCCGGGAAGAACCCCTGCTCGATGGCGAGGAACCCGAAGCAGAGCCCGACCGCCGCCAGCGAGAAGGCGACCGGATAGCCGATGAGCATGAAGAGGATGAGGCCCCCGAACATGAGGGGAGCCATCCATTCGAAGGGGATCACTGAAGCGGCTTCGCGTAGGCGACCGACGGCTCGAGATGGCCCGTCAGCATCGCGATGCGCTTCACGATCTCCGCGAGGCCCTGCAAGGCGAGGAGCGCGAAGCCGAGCGGCAGGAGCAGCTTCGCCGGCCAGCGCGGCAGGCCGCCGGCATTGCTCGAGATCTCATTGTGGGCGAAGGACTCGACGAACAGCGGCCAGCACATCCATCCCAGGATCACCACGGCCGGCATCAGGAAGAGGATATGGCCGGCGAGATCGATCCAGAGACGCGCGCGCGGCGAACGACCGCCATAGAGGAGATCGACCCGCACATGCTCGTTCATCTTCAGGGTATAGGCGGCGCCGAGCATGAAGATCGCGCCGAAGAGATACCATTGGATCTCGAGCCAGGCGTTCGAGCTGAGGCCGAGGCTGTAGCGCGACACCGCATTGCCCGCGCTGATGAGGATCGCGAGCAGCACGCAGCAGGCGGCGAACCTGCCGACCCATCGGTTGATCCAGTCGACGGCGCGGCTCGCGCCGAGCAGGAATTCCACGGAAGCGCTGTTTCCCCTGACGATCTTCGCGACGTCTCTTGGCGGACGCCCGACGGCCGCTTTCGCACGGCCGCCGGGCGCTACTCTGCGCCCTGCGCCCGTTCCGGCTCAACCGGAATTTGCCGCGGACGGCATTGCTTTCGCCCGCCCCATATCCGCACTGCTCGTGCTTGACGGACACGCACTTGCCACGGCGACCGCCATTGCCTTGCCGCGAACCGCGCCGATATTCGCAAGACCGAGCGCGCGACAGCGACCGACGACAGCAACCGACAGGCGCCATTCCGGAAGGTTCCCTGCATGACGACGGACACGGATCGGCAGCGGCGTTCCCGCCCCCATGTCACGAAGCGCGATCCGGGGGAACCGGGGAACACCCTCCCGATCCTCTTCGGCATTCTGGGCGTCGCCCTCCTCGCCTTTCTCGGCGGCAGCTATACGATGAACCGTGGCCTCTTCCCCGCCGACTATCTGCGGCGCGCCTTCGACAGCGGCAATGCCCTCTACGACAAGATGACGCGCTATCAGGATCCGGTGCAGACCGATTTCTGGCAGCCGGCCCGCACCGAAGGGCGCGGCGTGGTCTTCCACGATCCCGCGGCGGCCTACGAAGGCCTGACGCTCTACACCTCGACCCACGACCAGCGCGCCTTCCTGATCGACATGGAGGGGCGCCTCGTCCACCAGTGGGCGCTGCCCTTCAGCAAGGTCTGGGACGACACCGCCGCGGTCAAGAATCCGCAGCCCGACTCCATGGTCTGGATCGAGAAGGCGCATCTCTTCCCGAACGGCGACCTGCTCGCGCTCTATGCGGCGAACGGCGACACCCCCTGGGGCTACGGGCTCGTGAAGATGGATCGCAACTCGAAAGTGATCTGGCGCTACCTGGAGCACGCCCATCACGATTTCGACATCGACAAGGACGGCAACATATATGTGCTGACGCAGGCGATCGCGGAGAACGACCTGCCGGGCTTCGAGCATCTGAACAAGCCGCGCATCGACGATTTCGTGGCGAAGCTCTCGCCCGACGGCCACGAGCTCGAGCGGTTCTGGGTGACCGGCGCCTTCGCGGGGTCGGGCTTCGGCCGGCGGCTCTATTTCGTGCCCTGGGACGTGCATCAGAGCCGCGGCGACTATCTCCATGCCAATGCGGTCGACGTGCTGGACGCGCCGGTCCCCGGCATCCCGGAAAGCCGCGCGGGCCAGGTGCTGCTGTCGCTCCGCGAGGTGAGCACGGTGGCGCTCGCCGACATGGAGAAGCAGTCGATGGTCTGGGGCGCGACCGGTGCCTGGCTTCGCCAGCACGATGCACAGTTCCTGCCGGACGGCTCGCTGATGCTGTTCGACAATGAAGGCGCGCCCGGCGGCCACGGGCCGTCGCGGGTGATCGAGCTCGATCCCGCGACCGAGCAGATCACCTGGAGCTACGGCAACCGGGCCGACCAGCCGCTCGACAGCGTCGCGCGTTCGAGCGAAACGCGGCTCGCCAACGGCAACACCCTTATCGTCGAGTCGATGGCCAGCCGCATGATCGAGGTGACGCCTGCGGGCAGGATCGTCTGGGATTTCGTCAATCCGGTCCGCGGCGGCGCAGCGGAGGACCGGATCCCGGTGATCTTCTGGGCGGAGCGCTTCGCGCCCGATCGCGACCTCACGCCGGATTTCAGGACCGCTCTCGGCCTCGGCGGGGAAACGCCGCCCGCCGATCCGCCCGTCCGCTGATCCGCCTGCCGATCCGCCTCTCCCCCGATCCGGGCCGGCCTCAATCGCCGCTGAGCGCGCGAAGCCGCGGCGCGCAGCGCCCCGCCTTGGTCGCCACGGAAGACATGACCGATCCCGGCCAGCGCGGCGTCGGATCGGATTGGGGCCAGGCCTGGCGATACTCGCTCGGCTTCCTGCCGAAGCAGCTCACGAAGGCCCGCGCGAAATAGGACATGCCGTTGAAGCCGCAGGCGGCGGACACCTCGCGGACGGACATCTCGGTGTTGGTCAGCAGCACGCGCGCATATTGCAGCCGCAGCACCTGGTTCAGCCGCACCACCGAGCAGCCCATATATTTCCGCACCAGCCGTTCGAGCTGGCGCTGCGATACGCCGATCGCCTTCGCGATTTCGGGCACGCCCGGCGGATCGTCGAAATTCTCCTCCATGAGCGCGATCGCGGCCCGCACTTTCGGATGGAGGTCAGGCTCCGCGCTGCCGAGAGTATGGCGCTGCGACGCCTCGGCCGGCTTCACCGGGTAATGCATGATGATGTCGGCGATCGACATGGCGAGCTGCTGGCCGTGCCGGCGGGCGATCTCGTGCAGCATGAGATCGAGGCTCGCGGTGCCGCCGGCGCATGTCATGCGTTTCTTGTCGACGGTATAGAGCTGCTCGCGCACCGAGACCTCGGGGAACTGCTCGGCGAAGGCCGCGATGAAGGACCAGTGGATGGTCGCCTGGCGTCCCGCGAGCAATCCCGCCCGCGCGAGCAGGTAGGCGCCGAGATCCATGGCGCCGAGCGTGGCGCCCTTGCGATCCTGGTTGCGCAGCCACTTGAAGAGCTTCGGGTCGTCGAAGCGCTCGGCATCCCAGCTCCCGCAGACGAAGACCAGGTCGAAACCGTCGTCGGCCGCGCCGATCGCGCGCGTGTCGACGCTGAGGCCGTTGCTCGCCGTGACCTTCCGCCCGTCGATCGAGAGCCATTCCCAGCAATAGAGCGGATGCGGCGTGAAATAGTTCGCCATGCGCAACGGCTCGATCGCGGCGGTGAGCGCGAGCATGTTGAAGCGAGGAATGAGGACGAAGGCCAGTCGCGAGGGAGGCTCGTCCGCTTCCTCGTTCGTCATGGCCGCTCTCCCTGGATGCGCGAGGATTCTTGTCGAGATTTTATCGGTCGATGGCGAAAAATTGCAATCCTTCTCCATGCGAGAACCGCGCCCGACCGGGCCGATTCAACGACGGTTCGGTGTTCTTACGGGTTTCGGGACGCGGCGGATTCGGGATCGAGCGCGATGGAGTTTTCCGTGCTCCAGCGGAGGCCGACCCGGTCGCCGGCCGCGAAGACCGGCGCGCCCGAGCGATTATGACTGGTGGCGAGGATGGTGTGCTCGCCGACCCGGACGGTGTAGCGGGTCGATTCGCCGACGAAGATCGCGCTATCGACAGTTCCGTCCAACGACCCCGCCGCCGGCGGGCCGAGCAGCACGCATTCGGGCCGCACGAAGAGCTCGATCGGCGTACCCGCCGGTCGCGGTCCGGTCGCGCTGAAGCCGACGCGAACCCCGGCAAGCTCCGCTTCCGCGGCCCCGGCGGCACCGGAACCCGCGACGCGCGCCGGCAGCAGGTTCGCCGTGCCGAGGAACTGCGCGACGAACCGCGTGAGCGGCCGGTTATAGACTTCGGTCGGCGTTCCCACCTGCACGAGCCGGCCGCGATCCATGATGGCGACGCGGTCGGCCAGCACCATCGCCTCCTCCTGGTCGTGCGTCACATAGACCGTGGTGACGCCGAGCGCGCGCTGGATCCTCTTGACCTCGAGCTGCAACTGCTCGCGCAGCTTGCGATCGAGCGCGCCCATCGGCTCGTCGAGCAGCAGCAGGCGCGGATCGAAGGCAAGCGCGCGGGCGAGCGCCACGCGCTGCTGCTGGCCGCCGCTCAACTGGTTCGGATAGCGGCCGCCGAAGCCCGGCAGATGGATGAGGTCGAGCAGCCGCATGACCGTCGCCTCGATCTCCGCACGGCGGCGGCCGCGCATCCGGAGCGGGAAGCCGATATTCGCCGCGACCGTCATCTTCGGGAAGAGCGCGTAGTTCTGGAACACCACGCCGATGTCGCGCCGGCTCGGCGACATGGCGAGGATGCTGCGGCCGTCCACCAGGATGTCGCCGCTGCTCGGCTGCTCGAAGCCGGCGATCATCATGAGGGTGGTGGTCTTGCCCGAGCCGCTTGGACCGAGTAGCGCCACGAACTCGCCCTTGGCGATCTCGAGCGACACGTCCCGGACGGCCGGCTCGCCGCTGCCGGCGCCGTAGCTCTTGCCCAGCGCGCGAAGCGACAGGTTTTGCGGCGGATGCTGCATCAGGTCCGGCCTCGCACCAGCCCGGCCGCGAACACGCTCTCGTCGCGCAGCAGCTTGTCGTAGCAGTAGAGGAGCAGCATCGTCAGGATCAGCAGCACCACGGCAAGCGCCGAGGCGAAGCCCCAATCGACCACGTCCTGCACGTTGATCTTGATGAGCCATGCGATGAAGGTCTCCTTGCGGCCGCCGAGCAGCGCCGGCGTCACGAAGAACCCGATCGACACGATGAAGACGAGCAGCACCCCGCCGGTCACCCCCGCGGAGGACTGCGGCAGATAGACGTGGAAAAATGCGCGGAGCGGGCTCGCGCCGAGACTCCGCGCCGCCCGCTGGTAATTGGGATCGATCTCGTTCATCACGGCGAACAACGACAGCACCATATAGGGAAGCATCACATAGACCATGCCGATCACCGCGCTGAACCGCGTGAAGAGCAGTTGCGGCGGCTCGGTTGCGAAGACATAGGTCCAGGCAGCCGCGACCGGGCCGCCGGCGCCGAGCAGCACCATCCAGGCGTAGGTGCGCACCAGCAGGCTGGTCCAGAACGGCATCATGACGGCGACGAGCAGCAGAAGCCGCACCGCGGGGCCGCGGTTCGCGGCGGCATAGGCCAGCGGATAGCCCAGCAGCAGGCAGATCCCCGTCACCACGGCCGAAACCTGGAGCGTCGTCCAGAAGACCCGCGCATAGACGCTGACCTCGACGATGCGGAGGTAGTTGCCGATGCCGAGCGCGGGATCGGTGAAGCTCCGCTCCACCATGAGCGCGAGCGGATAGAACAGCACCGCGGTCAGGAACGCGAGGACCGGCGCAAGCAGCAACGCAAGCGTGAGGCGGCTCCCGCTCATTCGGCGTGCTCGCCGAGCCGCGCGAGGCGGATGCCGGGCATCCTGCGATCGGGATCGAGCGATGTCATGCGCATGACCGTGGCGTCCGGACCGCCGGGACAGGCAGCGGAGACCGCGGACAACCGCGGCCTCCGTCCGTCCTGACGCCGCCGACGCCGATCGCTCAGGTGATCAGCCAGGCGACGAAGCGCTCGTTCACCTTGGCGAGATGCTCTTCCCACCAGCCGTAGTCGCGCTTGATCTGCAGGGCGAGATTCTCGGGCGCGCTGTTGATGAGCGGGCGAATCGCCGGGTCGATCAGGTCGATCGCCTTAAGGTTGGAAGGCCCATAGAAGGTGAGCTCCGCGAACCGCGCCGCCGCTTCCGGCGAGGCCGCCCAGTCGGTCAGCCGCATGGCGTTCTCCTTGTTCGGCGCTCCCTTCGGGATCGAGAAGAAGGCCGGGTCGAAGAAGCCCTGGTTCCAGACGACCTCGATGGGCGCCCCGTCGCGCTTCGAGATGCCGGCGCGGCCGTTCCACATCTCCGCGATCACGACGTTCTTGCTGACGAGAATCTCCTGGGACTGCGAGCCGCTTTCCCACCAGACGGTGATCTTGTCGCGGATCTGGTCCGCCTTGGCGAAGGCGCGATCGAGATCGAGGGGATAGAGCTGGTCGGCGGGAACGCCGTCGGCGATGAGGGCCGCCTCCAGGATCGGCCACGGGCTCTTCCACATGCTGCGCGGGCCGGGGAATTTCTCCGTGTCCCAGAAATCGGCCCAGCTTTGCGGGCCGGTTCCGTCGGGGAACACGTCGCTGCGATAGGTGATGACATCGCTGGTCGCCTCGGCGCCGACGCCGAACTCGAAGAACTGCGTTTCCTCCGTCTTGTTGCTCTTGTCGATCAGCGCGTAGTCGATCGGCTCGAGCCAGCCGTTCTTGGCCGCCGCCGCATAGTCGTTCGAGCCGAGCGTCGTCCAGTCCCACTCGTAGCTGCCGGTCTCGACCGCGCCCTTCATGCCGGCCGCGGTGAAGTTGCCGGCGGTGACGATCTCGACCTTGATGCCGGTCGCCGCCTCGAACGGCTTGAAATAGGCTTCCGCCTGCGCGTCGGTGTAGGGGCCGCCCCAGCTTCCGACGACGACCTTGCCGGCGTCGGCGCGGGCCGGCCGGACGATCGTGGCGGCGAGCGCCGCGGCGCCGCCGAGCTGCAGCGCCTCGCGGCGAGATATCTTCGATTTCAGTTTCCTGCCGGTCATGAAAACCTCCCTTTGGTTTCTTTCATGGCTTGAGAGAGCCGATCGGGAACATCGTTCGCCCTTCCGGCGCGTGGCCGGCATCAGGCCGGGGCTCCTTTCGGAGTGGCGCGTCGGCCCGCATGGGCGACGCTCAGGTGCCGCAGCCCGATCGCGGCGAAAATCGCCACGACGGCGACGATCAGCAGCGCCGAGACCGCCGGTATCACCGGATCGAGCTGGGTAGTGATGCCGCCCCAGATCTGGCGCGGCAGGGTATTCGCCTGGCGGCCACCGATGAAGATCACCAGCACGACCTCGTCGAACGAGACCGCAAAGGCCGTGATTCCGCCGAGCAGCACGCCCGAGCGAATCCCCGGAAAGGTGACGTGGAGAAAAGCCCTGAAGCCGCTGGCGCCGAGGCTGAGCGCCGCGCGTTCGAGGTTCATGTTGAAGTCGCGCAGCACCGAGATCGTCATGACGACGACGAACGGGATGCAGAGCAGCGCATGGGAGACCGCGACGACCCAGAGATTGCCGACGAGCTTCATCGGCGCGAAGGTGAGGAAGAGCGCGAGCGCCACGATGATGACCGGCACGACCAGCGGCGTCAGCAGCAAGGCGTAGAGCGCGCGACGGCCGAAGAAGCGGTAGCGCACGATCGCGTAGGAGGCGGGCACGCCGAGCAGCATCGCGATGATCGACGCGATGGTCGCCACCTGCAGGCTCATCGCGATGGCCGCGAGCCATTCCTCGCTGGCGAAGAGCTTTCGATAGAGCGCGAAGGAATATCCGGGCGGCGGGAAGGTGAGCTGTTCCGCCGCGGAGAAAGCCATCGGGAAGATCACGAGGAGCGGAAGCAGGAGGAACAGGGCGCCGCCGATCGCGAGAACGAGTTGCGCGGTACCGACCCATCCGTCTTGTAGAGGTGGACGCTGCATCGCCTCTTCGGTCTTCCAGTCGGCAGGACGCTCGTGAACAGTCCGAAGCTAATCGGCAGCGCAACGCGAAGTCAACGCAATGCGCGCCGCCGGCGCTCGACGCGAACGCATCCCGCTTTCGCTATCGAACGAGCGGGTTCACATAGACAACGGCCGCGCGACAGCGTGCAGAATTTTCTCGCCACAACGTGACGGATTCCTGCAAAGCGCGATGACGCCATTGCCCACAGTCTTTGCGCATTGCATTTCTGCCGCGCCGACAAGCGCCCGGACGCACCTCATGGCGCATCGCCTCGATCCCCTGCTCCGCCCCCGCTCGATCGCCCTGCTCGGCGCCTCGCCGAAGCCGGGCTCCTATGGCCATGGCATGATGCATGCCACGCTGGGCGCGGGTTTCGACGGACCTATCTACCTGGTCAACCCGGGTTACACGGAGATCGAGGGGCGCCCCTGCTATCCGGATCTCCGCTCGCTCCCCGAGGTGCCGGAGCATGCGGTGCTCTCCGTCGCCAACGCGCGGCTCGAGGCCGCGGTCATCGATGCCATCGAGGCGGGCGTGCGCGGGGCGACGATCTTCGCCAGCGGCGCGCTCGAGGAAGAGCGCGCGCCGCCGCTCGTGCAGCGCCTGCGCGATCGGGCGCGCGAGGCCGGGCTGCTGATCTGCGGCGGCAACGGCACCGGCTTCTACAATCGGGTCGACAAGGCGCGCTGCGAGATGACCGGCGGCCCCGTGGAAGCGCCCGGCAGCGTCGCCCTCATCGTCCAGTCCGGCTCCGTGCTGGCGGCGCTCTCCGCGAGCGACCGGCTGCGCTACAACCTGACCGTCTCGACGGGTCAGGAAATCACCACCTCGATCGCCGACTATCTCGATTTCGCCCTCGCGCTCGACGGCACCCGCGCCGTCGGCATCTATATGGAAGCGGTCCGCAACCCGGCCGGATTCGTCGCCGCGCTGAAACGCGCCGCCGAGGCCGCCGTGCCGATCGTCGTGGTGAAGGTCGGGCGCAGCGAGAAGAGCCGGCAATTCGCCCTCAGCCACACCGGCGCGCTCGCCGGCGACATCGACGCCTATGAGGCGGTCTTCGCGCACTACGGCGTGCAATGCGTCGGCACGCCGGACGAGCTTGTCGCGACGCTGCAGCTCCTCTCGACCGGAAAGCTGCCGGTCGTCGGGAAGGGGCTGGTGGCCATCGCCGATTCCGGCGGCGAGCGCGAGCTTCTGGCCGACACGGCGGATCGCGAGGGGGTTCCCTTCGCCGAGATCGACGAGGCGACGCGCGCGAAGCTAGCCGCCCGTCTCGATTACGGGCTCGTGCCGGAGAACCCGCTCGATGCCTGGGGCACCGGTCACGGCTTCGAGACGCTGTTCGAGAACTGCCTCGGCGACCTGCTCGACGATCCGGAGGCGGGTCTCGGCTTCTGGATCGCCGACCTGCGCGACGGGACCAGCTATCACGAGCGCTATGCGGAAGCGGCCAAGCGCCTCGGCGCGAGCCGGAAGAAGCCGCTCGCCTTCGCCACCTGCTATGCGAAGGGCCGCAACGAGACGCTGGCACAGCAGCTCCGCGACGCCGGCGTGCCGGTGCTCGAGGGCATCGGCGAGAGCCTGGTCGCGGCGCGGCGCGCGATGGATTATGCGGCGTTTCTGGCGCGACCGAAGCGCAGGCCCGCCGCCGCGGATGCCGCGGCGACGGAACGCTGGCGGGTGCGCCTCGCGCAGGGACAGCCCTTCGACGAGCGGACGAGCCTCGCGCTGCTCGAGGATTTCGACGTGCCGACGGTGGCGCACCGGCCGGTGGAGAGCGCGGCCGACCTTGCCCCCGCCGCGCGCGCGGTCGGCTATCCGGTCGTCCTCAAGACCGCCATGCCCGGAATCTTTCACAAGTCCGACGTCGGCGGGGTGAAGCTCAATCTGCCGGCGCCCGAGGCGCTCGCCGCCGCCTATGCGGAGATGTCGGCCCGGCTCGGGCCCCGCGCCGTCGTCGCCGCCATGGCGCGGCCGGGCGTGGAGCTCGCCTTCGGGCTGCTGCAGGATCCCGATTTCGGGCCGATCGCGATGCTGAGCGCCGGCGGCACCCTGATCGAGCTGCTCAAGGACGCCGTCTTCGCCGTGCCGCCCGTCGATGCGGCCGAGGCGCGGCGCCTCATCGACCGGCTCGCCGTTCGCCGCCTCCTCGCCGGCTGGCGCGGCGCCCCGCCCGCCGACCTCGACGCGCTCGCCAGGGCCTTCGCGAGCTTCAGCGCGATGGTGGCGGCGCTCGGCGACGGCCTCGCCGAGGTGGACGTCAATCCCGTCATCGCCGGCCCGTCGGGGGTGGTGGCGGTCGATGCGGTGATCGTTCCGCGCCGCGCAGTATCCCAGTCCCAACGAGAGGGTTGATCGCCATGTCCGACCATCTTCTGCTCGAGATCAAGAACCGTATCGCGCATCTGCAGATCAACCGGCCGAAGGCGCTGAATGCCCTCCATCCGGATTTCATGGAGGAGTTCAAGGCGATCTTCCAGCGGCTGAGCGAGGACCGCTCGGTATCGGTGGTGGTGCTCTCCGGCGTGGGCCCGAATTTCGGCGCCGGATACGACCTCAAATACGACTGGTCCGGGCGCTATGGCGAGACCGTGCTCGGCCAGCGCAAGATGCTGCAGGACTGCATGAGCTTCGAGCTCGCGCCCTGGGAATGCAGCAAGCCGGTGATCGCCATGGTGCGCGGCTTCTGCCTCGCCGGAAGCTGCGAGCTCGCCATGCTGTGCTGCGTCACCATCGCGAGCGACACCTCCCGCTTCGGCGAGCCCGAGATCCGCTTCTCGACCTCGCCGCCGGTGGTGGTGATGCCCTGGATCGTCGGCCTCAAGAAGGCGCGCGAGCTGCTTTACACCGGCGACCTGATCGGCGCCGAGGAGGCGCTGAAGATCGGCATGGTGAACCGCGTGGTTCCCGACGCCGAGCTCGAGGCGGAGACCTTCAAGCTCGCGCGCCGGATGGCGGCGATCTCGATGGAAGGGCTGCAGACCACCAAGGCCTCGATCAACAAGGGCGCCGAGATCGCGGGCATCCGCCAGGCCTTCGATTACGGCATCGAGCAGGGCGCGATGCTGGACGCGACCGAGACGGAAACCCTGAAGACCTTCATGGAAATCCGCGGGCGCGACGGCCTCACCGCCGCGATCCGCTGGCGGGAGAGCCAGTTCGAGGACTGAGCCGCAGCTCCCTGATGCGGACAGGGGCCGGCCCCGCGGCATGATGTGCCGTGCGAGGCCGGCCCCCTTTTTTTGCTCTCGCGGGCGGACGGTTCCCGGCATCTTCGCGGTCGACAGCGACCGGGTCGCCCAAGCATCCTTCGACCCCTGAATGCCGGGATGCTCCGCGGCGTTCGGCCCCGGCCGCTCTGCGGCGTCCCGGCCAATATCGGCGCCGTTCGACAAGCGGAGGAACTCATGTCCAGCCTGCGCGTGCATTGCTTCGCGATCTCGCTCGAAGGCTATGGTGCCGGTCCCGACCAGAGCCTCGAGAACCCGCTCGGGCGCGGCGGCCTCGCCCTGCATGAATGGGCCTTCGCCACCCGCAGCATCCGGCAGATGTTCGGGCAGGACGGCGGCTCGACCGGCATCGACGACGGGTTCGTCGCGCGCGGGTTCGAGAATATCGGCGCCTGGATCCTGGGCCGGAACATGTTCGGCCCGATCCGCGGACCCTGGCCGGACGAGAGCTGGAAAGGCTGGTGGGGCGACAACCCGCCCTATCACTGTCCCGCCTTCGTGCTCACGCACCATGCACGTCCGCCGCTCGCGATGGAGGGCGGCACGGTGTTCCACTTCGTCACCGACGGGATCGAGGCGGCGCTCGATCGCGCCCGCGACGCCGCCGGGGGCAAGGATGTCCGCCTCGGCGGCGGCGTGGCCGCGATCCGGCAGTATCTCCGGGCGGGGCTCGTCGACGCGATGCATCTCGCGATCGCGCCCGCGCTGCTGGGATCGGGCGAGCCGCTGCTCGCCGGGATCGACCTGCCCAAGCTCGGCTATGAGCGCACGGAATTCACCCCGACGCCGAATGCGACGCATGTGATCGTCGAGAAGCGCGGGTGACCCGCGCGGCATCTGGCGCGCTGCGGCGGAGGAGAGGCATCGGGATGTTGGTGCCCCCGGGGAGACTCGAACTCCCACACCCTTGCGGGTAACAGATTTTGAGTCTGCCGCGTCTACCGATTCCGCCACAGGGGCCCCGATGCGGGGCCGCATCATAGCGACCGGCGGCGGCGGCGCAACCGAGGCGGCCGCCGGCGGCCAGCGGCCCCTGTTTCAGGCGGCGGCGGGGCCGCGGCCGCGCTTGATCCAGATCGACATGCGGCCTTCGCGGCCGCGGATGCGCTGGAGCGGCAGCTCGACGAAGCCGGCCAGCAGGGAGGCCCGTCCGGCGGCCCGCACCCCCTCCACCACCGCGCCGGAGATGGCGATCCGCGCCTCCTCGTCGCGGGTCATCGCCTCGATCCGGCTCGCGACATTGACCGTGTCGCCGGCGGCGGTGACCTGCGCCTGCTTCGCGCCGCCGACCCGCGCGAAGGCGATCGGGCCGTAATGGATGCCGACCCGGAGATCGATCGCCATGCCGCCGGCCGCGGCCAGCGTCTCGTTCCAGCGCGCGATATCGGCCTCGAGATCGATCGCGGCGGCGAGCGCCGCGGCGGGGTCGCCGGGCGAAGGCTTCGGCACGCCGAACATCACCATGGCGCCGTCGCCCATGAACTGCTCCAGCACGCCGCCATGGGCGAGCACGGCGCGTTCGATGCGGCCATGGAGCTCGCGCAGGAACCGCACCGTCTCGTCCGGCGTCATGCGCTCGAGCCGCGTCGTCGAGCCGGCGAGGTCGACGAAGAGGATCGCGGCCTGCTGGCTCCGGCCGTCGAGGCTGGCGCCGCCGCCGGCCGCGAGGAGATCGACCAGCGCGGGCGCGTGATAGCCGGCAAGATTGCGCCGTTGCCGGCGCTCGAGGCTGGCGCGCGCGATCACGCCCAGCAGCGCCACCAGCAGGATCGCGGCGCTCGGAAAGGTGACGTCGAGCCAGAGCGCGTGGCGCGCGAAGGCGTAATAGGCGATCGCCCACCAGCCGAGCAGCAGCAGCCCGGCCGCGATCGCACCCGCGATCGGCGGCAGCCGCCCCGCCAGCAGAAAGGTCGCGAGGCCGGCGAGCGCGATGGCGCTCACGTCCCATCCCGATTCGCCGGTGCGCCGGTCGAGGAGCGGGCCATCGAGGAGATTGCCCACCACCGTCCCCAGCACTTCGATGCCCGGCATGACCCGGCTGAAGGGCGCCGAGAAGGTGTCGCCCACGCCGATCGCCGTCGGGCCGAGGATGACCGCGCGGCCGCGGATCGCCGCCTCCGGCACGCGGCCCTCGAGCAGATCGAGCAGCGAGTAAGTCGCGAGCGTGCCCGCCGGACCGTAATAGTCGATCGGCAGACGCAAGGCCGGACCGGTGGCGATCCGGCGCGCGCCCAGCGAGACGCCGTCATCGAGACGAAGCACCATCTCCTCGACCCGGAGCCCGAGGAACCGCCGGGCGGCCTCGAGCGGGAAGGCGGGGAGCCAGGCCTCGCCGAGCGCGATGGCAAGCGGCAGCCGGCGCAGCACGCCGTCCGGATCGACCGGCACATTGACATGCCCGAGGCCGCTCACCCGGCGGAAGGGCTCGATCGGCACGAGCAGGCCGGTGGCGGCAACGTCGCGCGCAAGCTCGCCCTCCGGCCGGTGCACGACGCGGAATCCCGCCTCGCGCGCGACCGCGAGCGATGCCGGGTCGGGCACGCCGTCGGCGTCGTGGGTGAAGGCGCAGACCAGGAGATCCCGATCGGTCGCGGCGAGCGCCTCGAGCAGGGCGCCGTCGCCGGGCCCGAGCCCGGCGCCGTCGCCCGGCGCCTCGCGATCGAGCAGCAGAAGGTCGAGCCCGACGACGGCGGCGCCGGCCCGGGTAAGCCGGTTCACCGCATCGGCGAGCACACGGCGCGGCAAGGGCCAGCGCTGCAGGGCGGCGAGCGTGGCGTCGTCGATCGCGACGATCACCACGCTCGGCGGCGGCGGCAGCGCGCCGCGCAGCTCGAACCGCCAGCCAAGGCTCTGCCCCTCGATGGCGGTCGCGAGCGGAGAATCGCGCAGGCTCAGATAGGCGGCGACGATGCCGAAGACCAGCAGGCCGGCAATGATCGCGAAGCGGCGCGGCAGGGCATCGCCGGCGGCTCGCGTCATCGCCCGGCTTCGCTCGGGGATGGGGCTTCGCTTAGGGGTCGGGCTTCGCCGATGGACTTCCTTTTGCCCACGGGCCCCTCTTCGCCTATGGGCCCTGCCTCGCTCATGGATTCCGCTTCGCTCACGGGAAAGTGGTCCGCGCCATCGCGTCGTCGACGCGCTTCTGGCCCCAGCGCTTGGGCGGCGTCGGCGGCTCGCCCGCCTTGACGTCCGTGCCGAATCCGGGATCGAGGATGACGCCGCCCTTGAGCCCGCGCTCGACCACCGTCACGCGACCCTCGATCACGAAGACGCCGGTCGTGTCCGGCTTCGCATCCACGACCCATTCGGTGGAGCGCACCGAGGCGACCGCGGTCCGGGTGGTGACCTCGAAGCGGGTCCAGCTCGACGCGCTGTCGAGCGCGATGCGGAGGATGCCGGCGATCACCTCGATGAGCGCATCGCCCGCATTGGCGGCGCTCGGCGTGACGAAGCGATCGAGCGCGATCTCGGTGGCCGGCCCCACCACCAGCACCGATCCGTCCGCGAGATGGATCTCGAGGCGCCCCGTCTCGCCGGTGACGATCCGGTTGCCGATATGCAGCGCCATGCCGTTCTGCACCGGACGGCTCGCGCCGTCCGAGACGACCAGCACCACGCCCACGAAGCGCGAGACCGTGCCGACCGTCGGCGATTGCGCCTGTGCGCCCGGGATACCGAAGCGACCGAGCAGCCCTGCCGCGAGTCCGAGCGAGATCGCCCAAGCGGTTCGCTGCAGCAGGACGCGACGCGTGATGGCAATCATCAGTTTCATGACCCCTCCGCTGGCGGCGCCGCGGCCGGCTGTCGAACGCGGCGGTTTTAAGGCCCGGCGACCCCTTTTCCATATCGGGAGGACGCGCGTCTTCCAAGGGCGAAACGTGGGCTGGCCCGGCGACGCCAGCGAATCGGAGTTTCACGCCATGATGCGGCCGCCGTAATCCGCCGGGGCCGGAACCCAGGATACGGCAGCCGGGCCGCAGCGCGCCGCCATTGTCCGTTGCGGCCCGCTTTGCTACATCCGGGGTCCGCCCCGGCGCCCGCCGGCTCGCCCGAACGGTTCCCCGGAGCTCCTCCCGCCCCATGTTGCGCCGTCTCTATGACTGGATGATGCGGCTCGCCGGCGGGCCGAAGGCGCTGCCGGCGCTGGGTGCCGTCTCCTTCGCCGAAAGCTCGTTCTTTCCGATCCCGCCCGACGCGATGCTCCTGCCGATGGTGCTGGCGCGACCCGACCGCGCCTGGCGCATCGCGATGGTGGCGACAATTGCCTCGGTGCTGGGCGGCATCGCCGGCTATGCGATCGGCTACTATCTGTTCGAGACGGTCGGCCGCAGCATCATCGAAGCCTATGGCTATGAGGAGAAGTTCGACGCCTTCCGCCTCACCTACGCCGAATGGGGCCTCTGGATCATCCTCATCAAGGGGCTGACGCCGATCCCCTACAAGCTCGTCACCATCGCGAGCGGCGCCGCCGCTTTCGACTTCCCTACTTTCGTGCTGGCCTCGGTCCTGACGCGGGGGGCACGCTTCTTCCTGGTGGCGGGGCTGCTGCGCTGGTTCGGCCCGCCGATCCGCGAATTCGTCGAGCGGCGCCTGACGCTGGTGACCACGGTCTTCGTCGTTGCGGTCGTCGGCGGCTTCGTCGCGGTGAAATATCTGCTCTAGGATCCTGCCCGGAATCCGCGCTTCACGTCGCCGGCATCGCGGCGAATTGTCCCTAGGCCGGGCCCGGCCCCGTCATTAGGCTTCCCGTCATGGTCCGATCGATCGCCCCCGTTCGCGCCGCCCTTCTGCTTCTCGCCGCCGCCGCCGCGCCCCTGCTGGTGGCGTTCGGCGCGCAGCATCTCGGCGGGCTCGCGCCCTGCGAGCTTTGCATCTGGCAGCGCTGGGCCTATGGCGGCGTCATCGCGGCGGCCCTGCTGGCGCTCCTCGCCGCGCGCTCGCCGAAGGTTGCGGCCCTGCTGCTCGTCCTTGGCGGCGGCGCCGCGCTCGCCGGCGGCGGCATCGCGATCTTCCATGCCGGCGTCGAGCAGCATTGGTGGCAGGGCCTCGCCGGCTGCTCCGGCGCAGGCCTCTCGGGCGATATGACGGCGGAGGAATTCGAGGCGGCCATTCTCGCCGCCCCTGCGGTGCGCTGCGACGAGATCGCCTGGTCCTTCGTCGGCATCTCGATGGCGGGCTACAATGTTCTCTACGCTGCCGCGCTCGCGATCTTCGCCTTCCTGCTCGCGGGCCGGATCGGAGGGAGGCGCACCGCATGAACGAGACGCCGAAGCGACGCCGCTATCTGCCGGGCGACCCGGAGCCCGAGTCCCTGCGCCAGCGCATGATCCGCGTCGATCATGCGGGGGAATATGGCGCGAAGCGGATCTATGAGGGCCAGCTCGCGGTGCTCGGCGGCGATGCGCAGGTGCGCGCGATGGCGGCGCAGGAGGCGAAGCATCTCGAGACCTTCGACCGGCTCATGGTCGAGGAGCGCGTCCGCCCGACCCTGCTCTCGCCGCTCTGGCATGCGGCCGGCTATGCGCTCGGCGCCGCGACGGCGATGCTCGGCCGCGAGGCCGCCATGGCCTGCACCGTCGCGATCGAGGAGACGATCGACGCGCATTACCGCCGCCAGGCCGAAGCGCTCGGACCCGAGGATGCGGCGCTGAAGGAAACCATCGAGCGCTTCCGCGCCGAGGAGCTCGAGCATCGCGACATCGGGCTCGCCGAAGGCGCCGAGCGCGCGCCCGCCTATCCGCTGCTGACGGCCGCGATCAAGGGCGGCTCGCGGCTCGCCATCTGGCTCTCGGAACGGATCTGACGGGAGGCGAGGTCGGCGGCGGAAGCCGGGCGGCTCAGACCTGCTCCAGCTCGGTATCCCAATAGAGAAAGTCCCGCCAGCTTTCGTGCAGATAGTTGGGTGGGAAGCCGCGGCCGTTCTCCTGCAGCTCGATGGTGGTCGGCTGATAGGGATGGGTCCGCGGATACATCGAGGCCTGCCGCGGCAGCCGGTTGCCCTTCAGCAAGTTGCAGGTCTGGCAGGCGGTGACGACGTTCGTCCACAGCGTGCGGCCGCCGCGCGACCGCGGCACCACATGATCGAAGGTCAGGTTGTGCGTCGCATTCGCCTCGCCGCAATACTGGCAGGAGAAGCGATCGCGCAGGAACACGTTGAACCGCGTGAAGGCGGGACGCCGCGCGAGCGGGATGAACTCCTTCAGCGAGATGACGGAGGGCAGCCGCATCTGCAACCGCGGGCTCCGCACCACATGCTCATATTCGGAGACGATGTTGACGCGGTCGAGGAACACCGCCTTGACCGCTTCCTGCCACGGCCAGAGCGACAGCGGGAAATAGCTCAACGGCCGGAAGTCGGCATTGAGGACCAGCGCGGGGCAACTCTCCGGCGAAGCGGTCAAGTTCCTGTCCCTTCGGCGCGGACGGCAAAGCCCGCATCCATGCCCCTAGAGGTAGCGAGTCGGCACGAAAAACTCAAGCCATGGCGGGCAGTTGCGACCTGCAATCGTCACGGTGCCGCAACATGCGACGGCACCGAAGACGCCGCGCTCTGCCGCCCCTCGCGGCGCCCGCGTGGCCTTGGGACCCTCCCCGTGTCAGCCCTTGCCCAGACGGTCGGCGAGGAAACGGCCGCCCTTGGCAAGCCCGACCTGGTCGATCGAATGCGGCAGGCCCGGACGACGCTCCGTCGCAACGGGCACACCGAGCGCGCCGAGCGCCTTCGCCGCCACGCCCATCTCCGCGAAGGGCACGAGCGGATCGGCATCGCCATGGACCAGCAACACCGGCGGCTTCGCCTTGATCTCCTCGGCGAGGAGCCCGGGCGACATCAGCAGGCCGGAATAGCCGACCACGCCGGCGATCGCCTGCGGCCGGCGCAGCGCGACATGCAGCGAGAGCATCGTGCCTTGCGAGAACCCCACGAGCGCCACGCGATCGGCCGCGAGTGCGAGCCGCGTCATCTCCCGATCGAGGAACTCGTTCACCAGCCCCGCCGCGAGCACCGCGCCCGCGAGCAGCGCCGCCTCGTCGCGACCGCGAAAGCCGAACCACTGCCTGCCATAGGGCGCTTCCTCGCAGGGGAAGGGCGCGTGCGGCGAGACGAAGGCCGCGCCCGGAAGAATGTCCTGCCAATGCGGCGCGAGGCCGATGAGGTCGTTGCCGTCGGCGCCATAGCCATGCAGGAACATGACGAGCGACGTCGCCTTGCCCGAGGCCGGCGGAACGCTCGGGCCGGAGAGATCGAGAGGACCGGTCATGGACAAGCGAGACCTCGTTGCTGGAGGAATGACGTCGCGCGGAACGGAGACAACGCGGCCCGTCTTTCTAGCCGAGGCCCCGGCGCGCGAAAAGGCCGCAAGGTCCGGTCATGACGCCGCAGCGGAGGTCCGGCGCCGACCGCTAGAGGGGCGCGTTGCGGTAATAGTGCCAGAGCATGCGCGCGGCGACGCTGCGCCAGGGTCGCCAGCGCTCGGCCATCTTCCGGAGCTCCTTCGGCGTCGGGCGGCGGCGCTTGCGCTTGAGCCGTCCCGCCGCGACCAGAAGCGCGAGGTCGCCGGCCGGCATGATGTCGGGCCGCCCCAGCGCGAACAGCAGATAAATCTCCGCCGTCCAGGGACCGATGCCGTGCACGGCCGTCAGATGGGCCATCGCCTCGGCATCCTCCATCCCCGGGATCGCGTCGAGATCGAGCGCGCCCGCAACCACCGCCTCGGCGATCGCGCGCGAGCTGCGGATCTTCTGCCGGCTGAAGCCGATCCGCGTGAAATCGGCCTCGCCCAGCGCCAGCATATGCGCGGGTGTGAGCGGATCGGCGGTCGCCGCGAGCCGGTCCCAGATCGCGCGCGCCGCAAAGACCGAGAGCTGCTGGCCGAGCACGATGCGGAGCAGCCCGCCGAAGCCGGGTTCGGCGCTGCGCGGCGGCGGCGGCCCGATCTCGGCGATGGCGCGCGCCATGTCCGGATCGGCGGCGCCGAGCGCGGCCAGCGCCGTCTTCAGCCTGCGACCCTTGATCTCCGTCATGGTGGCCCCGACTTCCTGCTCTTCGACTTCGCGGCTACTCTGCCGCGGACAATGCGCCCGCCGGAACCCACCCCGCCGCGATGATCGTCACCCGTTTCGCCCCCAGCCCGACCGGCCGACTGCATCGGGGCCATGCGCTTTCCGCGCTTACCGGCTGGCAGGCGGCGCGCGCGGCGAAAGGGCGCTTCCTGCTTCGCATCGAAGACATCGATCTCGGCCGCTGCCGGCCCGCCTTCGAGGCCGGCATCTACGAGGATCTCGCCTGGCTCGGCCTCGACTGGGAGACGCCGGTGCGCCGGCAATCGGAACATTTCGCGGAGTATGGCGCAGCGCTCGCACGGCTGGAAGGCGATGGGCTCGTCTATCCCTGCTTTTGCACCCGCGCCGAGATCGAGGCCGAGATCGCGGCCGCCGGCGGCGCGCCGCAGGGCCCCGACGGGCCGCGCTATCCCGGCACCTGCCGGGCGCTGTCGCCGGCGGAGCGCGCCGCACGGCAATCCGCCGGCATTCCTTTCGCGCGACGCCTCGATGCGGCCGCCGCGGCGGCGCGCGTCGGTACGCTGCGATGGGAGGAAGCGGATCGCGGCGAGATCGCGGTCGATCCGCGGCTGCATGGCGACGTCGTGCTCGCGCGCAAGGACATTCCCGCGAGCTACCATCTCGCCGTCGTGCTCGACGATGCGCTGCAGGGCGTGAGCCTGGTCACGCGCGGCGAGGATCTCTTCGCCGCGACTCATCTGCATCGGGTGCTGCAGGCGCTGCTCTGTCTGCCCGCGCCCCGCTATCGCCATCATCGCCTGGTGGCCGATGCCGGGGGCCGGCGGCTTGCGAAACGCGATGCGGCGGCGACGCTCGCGAGCCTGCGACAATCCGGCGCCGATCCACGCCAATTGCGCACCGCGCTCGGATTTCCGGACTAGGCAAGGATCGCCCGCCCGTGGCACCATCCGCGGCCTTCCGCGCCCAACACTGCGTCCAGCAGAGCCGATGGATCTCCCTTTTTCGCTGACCGTCGCCGAACTCAGCGCCTTCCTCCAGGTCATCATGGTCGACCTGGTGCTGGCCGGCGACAACGCGATCGTCGTGGGCGTCGTCGCAGCCTCGCTGCCGAAGGAGCATCGCGCCCGGGTCATCTTCTTCGGCATCGCCGCCGCCACCGTGATGCGGGTCGGCTTCGCGCTCATCACCACCCAGCTCCTGCAGATCATCGGCCTGACGCTCGCCGGCGGCCTGCTGCTGCTCTGGGTCTGCTGGAAGCTCTGGCGCGAGGTCGAGCATCAGCGCAAGGAGCGCAAGGCGATGCGGGCGCTGGCCGAGTCCGGCGGCCCCATGGCCGCGGGCGAGGTCGAGACGCATCATGCGCCGGAGAACACCAGACGGCCTCCGAAAACGATGCGCGAGGCGATCTGGCAGATCGTGCTCGCCGACGTGTCGATGTCGCTCGACAATGTGCTCGCCGTCGCCGGCATCGCGCGCGATCACGCCTGGGTGCTGATCTTCGGCCTCGTGCTCTCGGTCGCCCTCATGGGCGCGGCCGCGACCGTGATCGCCAACATGCTGAAGCGCTGGCCCTGGCTCGTCTATATCGGCCTCGCCATCATCTTCTATGTGGCGCTGCACATGATCTGGGACGGCTCCGTCGCCGTCTACGAGGCGGCCGACCTCGCCGGACTGTTGCAGTAGCCTGCTCTCGAGCTCAGCACGCCGCGGGGAAATGGTCGCGGATGCGAAGCCCGGTGACGATCTCCCCATAGTCGCGCGAATCCGGCTCGATCAGCCCGTGCCGCACCAGGAAATCGACGATCACCAGCGCCACGTTGAACTTGAACTCGTCCGTGGTCGCGAGCCGTTCGATCACCTGCCCGATCGGCCAGAGATAGAACTCCTCGATCTCGCCGTCCGTGTTGACCGGCCGGAACGCCGCATCGAGCTCGATGTCGTAGGTGAAGAGGATGTCGTTGCGGATGCCTTCGTGGTTCTCGATCAGGTAGGAGCAGAAGCCGGTCGGCCAGGCGGTCGCGGCGAGCGCGGCCGGCATGGCCGCTTCCTCGGCGCATTCCTTGGCGAGGTTCTGGACGAGCGACAGCCCGACGGGCTGCCCGCCGGCGACGAGATGGTCGAGCTTCAGCGGGCCGGTGATCTTGTTTCGCGAGCGGCGGCCGATCCACATCTTCATGTCCCGACCGCGCCCGACGAACCCGTTCAGATGGATGCCGAAGGCAAGCGTGCCGAAGGACGGCACGGCCGAGCGCTCCAGCTCGAGCAACGGCGCGTCGTGGAAGGCGAGCCCGACCGGATAGGCCTCGTTGCGGAGCTTCGGCAGACGCCCCTCGGCGGCGAGCGTGGCCACCACCCCGGCAAGGGCGCGGCTGCGCGCCGCAAAATCCGGGAATTCCGGACGGAGCCGGACCTCCCCGTCCGACACCTCGAAGATCTCGGCGAAGCCGCGCAGCCGTTCCGCCAGCGGATGCAGGATCCAGCCCACCTGTCGCCCCTCGACCGTGAAACGGCGAAGCCGCGCGAAATCGGGCAGGCGGAACAGGCGCACGCGATCGACGAGGCTCATGCAGGAACTCCCGTTGGGGCGCCCCCCTTTTAAACCCTTTCGCTCCGCCGCCAAGCGGATCGGGCAGCGTCGCGGGCCGGCTTCGCTATAATGCCGCCGTTCCCCGAGTCGCGGCAGCGCGGGGGCCGGGGTCCGGTGGAGCGGCAGCCATGAAATCCAATCGCTGGCTTTGGTACATCGGCGGCCTCGCGCTGATCGGTGTGCTGCTCCTGCTGCTGACGCAGCGCTTCCCCGGCAGCCTCCAGGACGACGATTCGCTCCGGCGGCTGGTGACGATGCTGGCCTGGCTCGCGCTCATCGGCAGCGGCGCCATCGTCTATATCCGCGCGCGGCCGAAGCGCGCCTTCGGCCAGATGGGCATCTGGGCGGCGCTGCTCGTGCTGCTGGTGCTGGGCTACAGCCTCCGCGGGGATGTGGCGGCGCTCTGGAGCCGGCTCGGCGGCGAGCTGGTGCCGGCGCAGGGCCAGGCTGCGCCGGACGGCAGCCTCGTCTTCCGCAAGAGCAATGATGGCCATTTCCATATCGAGGCCGACGTCGAAGGCACGACCCTGCGCTTTGTGCTCGATACCGGCGCCAGCAGCATCGTGCTGAGCCCGGCCGATGCGATCCGCCTCGGCTTCGATCCGGCGAAGCTCGACTACACCGTTACGACCATGACGGCGAACGGCGCGGGCCGTGCCGCGCCCGTCGAGCTCCGTTACGTCGCCGTCGGCGCGATCCGCCTCGAGAAGGTGCGCGCGATGGTGAACGAGGCGGCGATGGACGGCTCGCTCCTCGGCATGAGCTTCCTCACCCGGCTCGGCGGCTTCGCGGTCGAGGGCGACCGTCTGGTGCTGAAGCCGTGAAGCCCGCATTTCGCGACAGCTCGTGGCGATTCCTAACGGGGTCGATGCTGGCCCTGACGCTGGCGGGCTGCGCCGCCGAGCGGTCGCCGACCGCCATGACGTCGCCCGCCGCGACGACGAGCGCCCGCTTCACCCCGCCCGTCCCGCCGCCCTCGAGCGAACGCATGCAATGCGTGCCCTATGCGCGGGCGGCGACCGGCATCGAGATCCGCGGCGACGCCTGGAGCTGGTGGCAGCAGGCGGAGGGCCGCTACGCGAAGGGGCAGCGGCCCGCGCCCTATGCCGTGCTGGTGCTGGCGCAGGGGGTGCGTCTCGATCTCGGCCATGTCGCGGTGGTGCGCGAGATCCTCGACCGCCGGCGCATCCGCGTCGATCACGCGAACTGGGCGAACGACGGGCGGATCGTTACCGGCATGACGGTGGTGGATGTTTCTGCCGGCAACGACTGGACCGAGGTGCGCTTCTGGAACCAGGCGGCGGACCAGTGGGGCAATGTCTATGTCGCGAACGGCTTCATCTATCCCTCCGGCGTGACGCCCGAAGGCGCAACCGCGCAGCTTGCACCATAGCCGTTCTCGTCAACGCCTCGATCGTCACGCCCGCGAAGGCGGGCATCCATCGACAGCGAAACCTCGGTCCCGGCGATCGATGGATGCCCGCCTTCGCGGGCATGACGTCGAGAAGGAAGCGCAGCCCTTCATCCGGAACGGCTCCTCATCCTGAGCCCGTCGAAGGATGAGGGGCTGCAGGCGTCGGCAGCCTCATGGTTCGACAGGCTCACCATGAGGATTCTCTTGGAGGCCGAAGAATGGGCCTGCATCCTCATGCCGGGCTTGTCGAAGCAGGAAGACCTTACCCTTCGACAGGCGCAGAACGAGGCGGTCTAGAACTCCGGGTTGCCGCACTCATGCTGGGCGAGACCCGGCATCGGATGCAGCCAGGCGAGGCGGCGGACGGTGAAGGCCTCGACCGTGGGCGGGAAGCGGTCCGGCTCGTCGAGGCTGCCGATGGTGACGCCGTATTTGTCGGGCTCGAGCCCGCCGGTCATGACCACCGGCGATCCGCAATCGGCGCAGAAATGGCGATAATTGCCGGGCGAGGACTCGAATCGCGCCGGCTTGCCCTTGATCCAGGCGAAATCCGGCGCGGCGACGGCGATCCAGGGGAGATAGGGCGCACCGCTCTGCTTCCGGCACTGGACGCAATGGCAGATGTCGGCGAGCAGCGGCGGCGCGGAGATGCGGTAGCGGACCGCCCCGCAGAGGCAGCCGCCATGGGCCGGAAGAAAGCCGTTCATGCCGCCTCCCGCGTGCTGCGATCCACCAGCTCGACGATCTCGGCGATGATGGCGGTGAGGTCGTAATCCTTCGGCGTGTAGATGCCGCGGATGCCGGATTGCCGGAGCGCGAGCCCATCCTCGGTCGGGATGATGCCGCCGACCACCACGGGGATGTCGCCGAGCCCGAGCTTGCGCAGCGCCTCGATCACCTCGCGCACCAGCGTCAGATGCCCGCCGGAGAGGATCGAGAGCCCGACCACATGCACCGCCCCCTCGCCCGCCGCCGCCGCGATCTCGGCCGGCGTCAGGCGGATGCCGTCATAGATCACCTCGAGCCCGGCGTCGCGCGCCCGCACCGCGATCTGCTCGGCGCCGTTCGAATGGCCGTCGAGGCCGGGCTTGCCGACCAGCAGCTTGATCGGCCGGCCGAGCCGGGCGGCGATCTCGGCCACCCGCCGGCGCAATCGCTCCAGCCGTTCGTCGGCGCTCTCGACCCTGACGCCGCGCACGCCGGTCGGCGCGCGATATTCGCCGAAGACGGCGCGCAGCGCCCCGCCCCATTCGCCGGTGGTGACGCCCGCATGGGCGCAGGCGATCGAGGCCGCCATGATGTTGCGGTCAGAGGATGCCGCCTGCTTCAGCGCGTCCAGCGCCGCCGCCGCGGCCTTGGCGTCGCGCTTGGCGCGCCAGCCCTTCAGGCTGCGCAGTTGCGCGAACTCGGCGTTCTCGTCGACCGCGAGAAAACCCGGCCCGTCGCCGGCCGAAAGCGGCGAGGGCTCGGTCTCGGCGAAGCGGTTGACGCCGACGACGGTCTGCGCGCCGGCCTCGATCGCGGCGACGCGGCGCGCGTTGGATTCGACGAGACGCTGCTTCATGTAGCTCGATTCGACCGCCGCCACCGCGCCGCCCATCGCCTCGATGCGGGCGAGCTCGGCGAGCGCCTCGCGCTTCAGCGCCTCGACCTTGGCCGCGATCACCGGCGAGCCGTCGAAGATATCCTCGAACTCGGTGATGTCGGTCTCGAAGGCGACGATCTGCTGCAGCCGGATCGACCATTGCTGGTCCCAGGGACGCGGCAGGCCCAGCGCCTCGTTCCAGGCGGGAAGCTGCACCGCGCGGGCCCGCGCGCGCTTCGAGAGCGTGACCGCCAGCATCTCGAGCAGGATGCGATAGACGTTGTTCTCCGGCTGCTGCTCGGTGAGGCCGAGCGAGTTCACCTGCACGCCGTAGCGGAAGCGGCGGAACTTCTCCTCCGCCACGCCATAGCGCTCGCGGCAGATCTCGTCCCAGAGCTCGGCGAAAGCCCGCATCTTGCAGATCTCCGTCACGAGGCGGATGCCGGCATTGACGAAGAAGCTCATGCGGCCGACGACCTGCGGGAACTCCGCCGGCGGCACCTGGCCCGAGCCGCGCACCGCATCCAGCACGGCGACCGCGGTCGCGAGCGCGAAGGCGAGCTCCTCGACCGGCGTCGCGCCCGCCTCCTGCAGATGGTAGGAGCAGACGTTGGTCGGATTCCATTTCGGCACTTCGCGATAGGCGAAGGCGATGGTGTCGGTCACGAGCCGGAGGCTCGGCGCCGGCGGGAAGATATGCGTCCCGCGCGAGAGATATTCCTTGATGATGTCGTTCTGCACCGTGCCCTGAAGCCTGTCGCGGGCGACCCCTTGCGTCTCGGCGAGCGCGACATAAAGGGCGAGCAGCCAGGGCGCGGTCGCGTTGATCGTCATGGAGGTGTTCATGCGATCGAGCGGCAGCCCGTCGAAGAGCGCCGCCATGTCGCCCAGATGCCCGATCGGCACGCCGACCTTGCCGACCTCGCCGCGCGCCAGCGGATGATCGGCGTCGTAGCCGGTCTGGGTCGGGAGATCGAAGGCGACGGAAAGCCCGGTCTGGCCCTTGGCGAGATTGGCGCGGTAGAGCGCGTTCGAGGCCTTGGCCGAGCTATGGCCGGAATAGGTGCGGATCAGCCAGGGCGCCTCGCGCGGCGCCCCCTTGGCGGGTTGGCCAGCCGCGGATTCCCTCGGTTTTTCTCGGTCGGACGCGCTCATGGGCTGGGCTCGGCCTCCTCAAGCCGGAAGCTTAGGGCCAAGCCATTGTGCGGTGCAATAAGTACCGAGCGTCGGATTCTCTTTCGCATGACGATCATGCCACTATTCGTAGAAGTAATTTTGAGGACAACCGCCATGTCTGTTCCATCGACCGGAGCGCCGACAATAGCGTCGTTCTTCGCCGTCAACACTTGGCGCGAATCTTTTGACCTCCTGACTCGCAACGCCGGGACGCTTTTTCTACTGATTCTGGCGCTCTATGCGGCGGCTTTCGCAGCCGGATCTATCGTCGGATTTCTTGCAGGCTTGATAGGTCGATCGCAAAGTGTTGAAGGCGTTGCCAGCGCCGTTGGATTGCTCATTAGTTTCGCGCTTACCATGAACATCTGGATTGGGGTCTCACGGCTCGCTGTTCGGGGTGAGCGTCTTTTGTTCGGTGCGCTCTTCGACTGGCGCGGACGTCAATGGCGCATGCTCGGTGCAACGCTGCTCTGTTTGATCATTGCGTTGGCACCGCTGCTCATCATCTTAATCATAGGGTCGACGTTTTTTGCCGGCGTGGAAACACGTCGAAGCTCGGAGTCCCTGGTGCTCCTGATGCTTCCTGGCTTGGCGGTCTGGGTGATGCTGCTTTTCGGATTCGTTTGGGCGGTGACGTTTGGTGTACGGCTCGGATTTGTCTATCCGATCGTTGCCAACGATGGTCCTCCGGGTTCACTACGACAATCCTGGGAACTCAGTCGCGGACAAACCTTCAAACTGATTGGCGGGGTCGTGCTGATCGCCCTTCCGATCGTGCTTGTCGAACTCTTGCTGCTGTTGCCCGCCCTATTTCTCCTTGGAGCGTTGCGCGAGGGCCTGTATGCAACCCTCGCACAGTCCTTCGGCGGCAGCATTGCCGGCATCTGGGTGATGGCGTTTTTCTCGATCGCCTATCGAAAGCTGGCCGGCCCGAAGGCCGCCTAAACCGCCTTCAACGCCCGCGCCAGGTCCGCTTCGATATCCGCGAGATCCTCGAGCCCGAGCGAGAGGCGCACCATGCCGTCGGTGATGCCCTGTTGGGCGCGCGCTTCCGGCGTGAGGCGCTGGTGGGTCGTCGTCGCCGGATGGGTGACGAGGCTCTTGGCGTCGCCGAGATTGTTCGAGATCAGCACCAGCTCGAGCGCGTTGAGGAAGCGGAAGGCGGCCGCCTTGCCGCCCTTGAGCGTCAGGCTCACGAGGCTGCCGCCCGATTTCATCTGCTTCATGGCGAGGCGGTGCTGCGGATGGGATTTGAGCCCCGGATAAAGCGCCGTCTCCACCTTCGGATGCGCGGCGAGGAATTCGGCGACCGTCTTCGCCATGCGGCATTGCCGCTCGAGCCGGAGTTCCAGCGTCTCCAGCCCTTTGAGCAGGAGCCATGCATTCATCGGCGAGAGCGCCGGGCCGGTATGGCGGAGGAAGGGCTGCAGCTTGTCGGCGACGAACTTCCCGGTGCCGAGCACGACGCCGCCCAGCGTGCGGCCCTGGCCGTCGATATGCTTGGTGGCCGAATAGACCACCACGTCCGCGCCGAACGCGAGCGGCCGCTGCAACAGCGGCGTGGCGAAGACGTTGTCCACGACGATGCTGGCGCCCGCCTTGCGGGCGAGCGCGCAGACCGCCGCGAGATCGACGATGCGCAAACCCGGGTTGGACGGCGTCTCGAGGAAGACGGCGGCGGTCGGCCTCGCGAGCGCGCGCCGCCAGGCGGCGAGATCGCGCCCGTCCACGAGCTCCGTCTCGATCCCGAAGCGCGGCAGGATCTCGGCCAGGATATATTGACAGGAGCCGAAGAGCGCATCCGAGCTCACCACCCGGTCGCCCGCCTTGAGCTGGCACATCAGGGAGGCGAACACCGCCGCCATGCCGCTCGCGGTCGCCCGCGCGGCCTCGGCGCCTTCGAGCTGCGCCATGCGCGTCTCGAACATCTGCACGGTGGGGTTGGAGAAGCGGGAATAGACGAAGCGCGGCCTGGTGTTCGCGAAGGCGGCCTCCGCCTCCTCGGCGCTGTCATAGACATAGCCGGAGGTGAGGAAGATCGCCTCGGCGGTCTCCCGGAATTGGGAACGCAGCACCCCGCCATGCACCATGCGGGTCTGCGCGCCCCGGCCCGCGGGCCCCTTCCCTGCGGCCGACCCGGTTTTGGCAGCCTTCGCCCCGGCGCCCTTGCGCCCCTTCGATCCCCTCGCCATCGCGGCACCTCCAACAAAAAAACCTCGACCGAAAAAGGCCGAGGTTTGCCGCCTCTGGACCTTTTAGCTGCTTGTTTAACGTGGCCGCAATCCGGTTCAAATCGCCACGACGTCTGAAGACCCAACTATGCGAAGCGCCGCGCCGAAGTCAATGGCGGCGAGAAGCGCCGCCGCGGGATTTGCGGGGCGAACCGGCCGCCGGCCTCGCCGGAGCCGATGCGGATGAGGGCGCCGAAGGGCGGTGCCGCCTGAGCTATGATTGCGCCCGGCGTCGCTTGGCGGGAGGAAGCTCTCCCGTCCGACGACGTCACGATATCCGAAACGGGGAATGGCATGTCCAAGACCGCCTCGCGAGCGCCCGATCTCCCGGCCGACGCTTCGCCGCGCAGCGCCGTCCGGAAGCCGATCGGCCCCTCCCTGCAGATCGGCCTGGGCGTGTTGCTCACCGCCATCGCCGGATGCGTCGACGCGATCGGCTTCATCGCGCTCGGCGGGTTCTTCGCGTCTTTCATGAGCGGCGCCAGCCTCTCGTTGGGGGTGGCGGCGAGCGCCGGCCACTGGGACGGCATCTACGAGACGGTCCGTGTGATCGCCGCCTTTCTTGCCGGCACGATCGTGGCGACGGTCATGGCCGGCGTCACGGGCGTCTGGGCGCTGTCGATCGTGCTGTCGCTGGAGGCGGGACTTCTCGCCGGCGCCGCTCTCCTGGCCGCGGCCGGATGGCCCGATTCGGTCGCGATCCTTCCCGTCGTGGCCGCCATGGGCGTTCAGAACACGGCGTTGCGCCCGGTGAACGGCATGCGTCTGGGCGCGACCTTCATGACGGGCACGCTCGTCAGCTTCGGTCAGGGCATCGGCACGGCCCTTCTCGGGCAGGGCCGGCCATGGAGCTGGTCCCCGCATGCCATCCTCTGGGGCGCATTCACCGCCGGCGCCGCGGCGGGAGGCGCCCTCTATGTCGCCTTCGGCTTCATGGCGGTATCGGGTCCGGCCGCTCTCGTCGCCGTCACGGCCGCGCTCGTCTTGGTCATGGTGTTTTTCGGGAACCGCTCTCGCCGGATGGACGGCTCGAACGGCCCGGCCTAGGGCGCGATCCGGGCCCGCGCCGGGCTTGTTGCGCACGCGATCCGCGTCGTAGCCTCGGCGCTGCAATTATCGGCTGCGGGGGGAAGCATGATGGCGACGGAATCGAGCGCCGGCGGCCTGCCCGCCGGCCTGGAGGAACAGCGCCTCGTCTATGACGGCCGGCTCGGCGCGATCTACGGCATCTTCATCAAGACGCTGCTGCTCGCGATCGTCACCCTCGGCATCTATCGCTTCTGGGGCAAGACGAACATGCGCCGCTATGTCTGGTCGCATGTGAGCTTCCAGGGCGACCGGCTCGAATATACCGGGACGGGCGGCGAACTCTTCAAGGGCTTCATCATCGTGGTCGGCTTCGTCTTCATCGCCGGCATCGCGCGCACGGCGCTCGAGCTCGCGTTCGGGTCGCTCTCCGCCGTCGCGGTCGTCGCGCAGCTTCTCTTCATCGTGGCGGTCGTCTATCTCGCCTTCGTGGCGCATTACGCGGCGCAGCGTTACCGCCTGACGCGCACGCTCTGGCGCGGCATCCGCGGCGGCGTCAGCGGCTCGGCCTGGTCCTACGGGATCAAGGCGATGCTCTATTCGCTCATCTCCAGCTTCACCTTCTTCCTGGCGCAGCCCTGGGCGAGCTTCCGCCTGCTCGAGCTCCGGCTCAACAACAGCTATCTCGGCGACGCCAAGGCGCTCGCCTCGTTGCAGGCCAGCGAGGTGTTCGGCCGCTACATCGCGGGCTACGGCATCATGCTGGTGCTGTTCGTCGGCTTCATCGCGCTCGCTATCCTGGCCGTGGGGAGCAGCGGCCTCGCGCAGGACTTCCTCGAGATCATCCAGGCGACGGCGGAAGGCCGCACGCCGGACACGACGCAGGTCGACATGACCTCGATCGCCATCGCCCTCGGACTCTTCTACGCGGGTTTCGCCGTCTGGGGCATCCTCGGCTCGACAATCGCCTTCGCCTGGTACTGGGCCGGCGTCGCCGGCGAGGTGGCGGCACGGCTCGAGGTCGCCGGCCTCAGGTTCCGCAGCGACATCACCGCGGGCGGGCTGATCGGGCTCTATATCGGCAACATGCTCATCGTCGTCTTCACCCTGGGGCTCGGCCTGCCCATCGCCTTGCACCGGTCGCTGCGATTCTTCACCGGGCGCTATGGCATACTCGGCCGTCTCGACCCCGACCGGCTGACGCAGACGACGCTCGACCGCCCGCGCACCGGCGAGGGGCTGCTCGAAGCCTTCGACCCCGGGCTCTTCTAAAAGACGGTGCCGATGACCGATCCCGCCCCGCCGCAGACCGATCGCTTCTTCGACGGCCGGACGGCGCATGCGCACGCCGCGGTGCTGAAATTCGAGCCCGGCAAGCTTCTCATCGAGGACGCGGGCGGCGACCTGCTCGCCCGCTGGCCCCTCCCGGAGATCCGCATCGTCGACGAGAACCTGGTCAATGGCGCGCTGGTCCTCGCCTTGACCGACGGCACCGCGCCGCGGCTCCATCTTTTCGAGGGGCCCGGCAAGGCGGCCCTGCTGCGGGCGCGGCCCGAGCTGCCGCGCTGGCGCGCGCAACAGGCCTGGCGCAACCTCCGGCAGGCGGCGATCTGGGGCGGCGGCGCGCTCGCCCTCGCAGCCCTGCTCTATTTCGGCTGGCGCGACGCCTCGATCGCCGTCGCCGGCTGGATCCCGCGCGAATGGGAGGCGCCGATCGGCGGGGCGATCCGCGACGAGCTCGCCGCCGCCCACCGCGTCTGCTCGACGGCCGAAGCCGACACCGCGCTCGCCGGCCTCGTCGCACGCATCGCGCCGAGGCTCGGCGGCCCGCCGGTGACGATCGAGGTGCTCGATGTCGATCAGGTGAATGCGGTGGCGCTGCCGGGGAACCATATCCTGCTCTTCCGCGGGCTGCTCGACCGGGCGAGCTCGCCCGATCAGGTCGCGGGCGTGCTCGCCCACGAGGCGAGCCATCTCGAGCTGCGTCACCCGATGCGCGGCATCGTGCAGCAGCTCGGCGTCGGCGCGGTGCTGAGCATCGTCTTCGGCGGCAGCGACCTCGGCGCGCTCGGACAGCTCGCGGCCACGCTCCCCTATTCGCGCGCCATGGAATCGGAAGCCGACCGGCACGGGGTCGAGCTGCTGAAGGCGGCGGGCCTGCGCGCCGACGGGCTCGCGAGCTTCCTCACCGTCATGGCGGAAACCGATCCGGGCGGGCTTCCCGAATGGCTCTCGACCCATCGCGATCCGCAAGCGCGCGCCGCGGCGCTCGATGCGGACGCGAGCGGCGAGGCCGCGCTCGATCCCGCCGCCTGGCGCGAGCTGCGCGAGATCTGTGGCGCCGACGACCCGGGCGAGGCGGGAGATTCCGGCGATCGGGTCGCGCGGCCCTCCTCCCTCGGACGCGGCGAAGGCTCGGCGGTCGGCGCGCCCGTCGAGTAAGCCCGGGACGGGTGTGGCGCATCTTCCAGAATTCGCCCGTTTTGCAATGCGATGTCACCGACCATGGCTGTTCGACCGAAACGGCCGTACATGCAATTAACCAACGTAATTTTCTGTCATGTAGTAATATTATTACTAATATGAGTCATGTATCGCAATTACCCGAATTTGTGCGTTGCAAAATAATGAGGGCTTCGCTTTAGTCGGAACCCGGACAAGGCGTCCGCCCTTGGTGAGGCGGATGCGTCGCGAGGGAGTTGCGAGATGAGCGAAGCCGCGAAGGTGATTCCGCTGGGCAACGAGACGAAGCGGGTGGTCAAGGACCTCTACGAGATCGGCGAGATCCCGCCTTTGGGTCATGTGCCGTCGAAGATGCAGGCCTGGTGCATCCGGCGCGAGCGCCATGGCGAGCCCGAGCAGGCGATGCAGGTCGAGGTGGTGCCGACGCCGGCGATCGACCCCTATCAGGTGCTCGTGATGGTGATGGCGGCGGGCGTCAACTACAACGGCGTCTGGGCCGGGCTCGGCCGCCCGATCTCGCCCTTCGACGTGCACAAGGCGCCCTTCCATATCGCGGGTTCCGACGCCTCGGGCATCGTCTGGGCGGTCGGCGACAAGGTGAAGCGCTGGAAGATCGGCGACGAGGTCATCATCCATTGCAACCAGACCGACGGCGACGACGAGGAATGCAACGGCGGCGACCCGATGTTCTCGCCCTCGCAGCGCATCTGGGGCTATGAGACGCCGGACGGCTCCTTCGCCCAGTTCACCGCGGTGCAGGCGCAGCAGCTCATGCCGCGGCCGCGCCATCTGACCTGGGAGGAGAGCGGCTGCTACACCCTCACCCTCGCCACCTCCTATCGCATGCTGTTCGGCCATCGCCCGCATATCCTGCGGCCGGGCCATAATGTGCTGGTCTGGGGCGCCTCCGGCGGCATCGGCTCGATGGCGGTGCAGCTCATCGCGACGGCGGGCGCCAACGCGATCGGCGTGATCTCCGACGATTCCAAGCGCGACTTCGTCATGCAGCTCGGCGCCAAGGGCGTCATCAACCGCAACGGCTTCGATTGCTGGGGCCCGCTGCCCGACGTGGACGACGTCAAGGGCTATGCCGACTACATGAAAAAATGCCGCGAGTTCGGCAAGGCGATCTGGGAGATCACCGGCAAGGGCAACGACGTCGATTTCGTCTTCGAGCATCCGGGCGAGCAGACCTTCCCGGTCTCCTGCTTCGTGGTGAAGCGCGGCGGCATGGTGGTGTTCTGCGCCGGCACCACCGGCTACAACCTGACCTTCGATGCGCGCTTCGTCTGGATGCGGCAGAAGCGCATCCAGGGCAGCCATTTCGCCAACCTCCTGCAGGCGAGCCAGGCGAACCAGCTCGTGATCGAGCGGCGCATCGACCCCTGCATGTCGGAGGTGTTCTCCTGGAACGACATCCCGCGCGCCCACACCAAGATGTGGAAGAACCAGCACAAGCCCGGCAACATGGCCGTGCTGGTGCAGGCGAAGCGCCCCGGCATGCGCACCCTCGAGGAGGCGGTCGAGGGGTGACGGCCACGCGCCGAGCCGGCTTCGTTTCCTTCTCGTCACCCTCGGGCTCGTCACCCTCGGGCACTTGACCCGAGGGTCCATCCCGCCGATGACTCGGATGCCCGTGGCGGTGGCCCGGGTGTGTCATTGCGATGGATGCCCGGGTCGCGCCCGCGCATGACGGCGGAGCCCGATGCGTCGTTCTTCGACGCCGTCGGGGCGGGATTTCCAGGGATCGGAGCTGTCCATGCTGAATGCGACCAAGGGCGAAACCGACGGCGGCGCGCTTCTCCTGCCCGAGCTCCTGCGCGAGGCGCGGGCGGCGCTGGCTGCGGCCGATCGGCTGGTCGAGGAGGCGCAGCGCGCGGTCGCCGCGCAGATCGCGCCGGGCGGGCGGGTCGATCCCGCGGCGCTCGATCGCGCGCAGTTCGCGGCCCACGGCTTCGCCTGGTACTCGACTTATGCGGCGGCGCTGCGCCAGCTCCTCGCCTGGGCCGAAAAGCTCGAGGGCTCGGGGCGTTTCGGCGAGCGCGAGCGGCTGATGCTGCAGATCGGCTTCGGCGAATATCTGGCGCAGCTCGCGGGCGGGCTGCCGATGTCGCAGGGCGAGATGGTGCGCCCGGCCGATCTCGGCATCGCCGATGTGGCGCGCGGGCTCGCCGGCGAGCCCGCGGTCGAGGCGCTGGTGGCGGCGAGCGGCGCCGCGCCGCGCGAACGTCTCGCCGCGCTCATCGCCGACCATGATTTCGGCGAAGGCGCGCTCGACGACGAGACGCTCGAAATGACGCGCACCCAGTTCCGCCGCTTCGCCGAGGACCATCGCGAGGACGCGCAGCGCTGGCACCTGAAGGACGAGCTCATTCCGATGTCCGTCGTCGAGGAGCTGGCGGGGCTCGGCATCTTCGGCCTCACCGTGCCGGAGGCCTTCGGCGGGCTGGGCCTGGGCAAGCTCGCCATGTGCATCGTGACGGAGGAGCTGGCGCGCGGCTATATCGGCCTCGGCTCGCTCGGCACCCGCTCCGAGATCGCGGCCGAGCTGATCCGGCTCGGCGGCACACCGCAGCAGAAATCATACTGGCTGCCGAAGCTCGCCTCGGGCGAGATCCTGCCGACCGCCGTCTTCACCGAGCCCGGCACCGGCTCCGACCTGGGATCGCTCCGCACCCGCGCGGTGCGCGACGGCGCGCTCTATCGCGTGACCGGCAACAAGACCTGGATCACCCATGCGGCGCGCTCCGACCTGATGACCCTGCTCGCGCGCACCGACCCGGGCAGCGGCGACTGGCGCGGGCTTTCCATGTTCCTCGCCGAGAAGCCGCGCGGCACCGACGCCGATCCCTTCCCGGCCGAGGGCATGACCGGCGGCGAGATCCCCGTGCTGGGCTATCGCGGCATGAAGGAATATGAGCTCGCCTTCGACGGCTTCGCGGTCGAGGCCGGAAACCTGCTCGGCGGCGTCGAGGGCCAGGGCTTCAAGCAGCTCATGGCGACCTTCGAATCGGCGCGCATCCAGACTGCGGCCCGCGCGGTCGGCGTCGCGCAATCGGCGCTTGAGCTCGGGCTCGACTATGCCAAGGGCCGGGTGCAGTTCGGCCGGCCGATCGCCGAGTTCCCGCGCGTGGCGGTGAAGCTCGCCTGGATGGCGGTCGAGACCATGATGGCGCGCCAGCTCACCTGGTTCGCGGCGCGGCAGAAGGACGGCGACCGGCGCTGCGACATCGAGGCCGGCATGGCGAAGCTGCTGGCGGCGCGCATCGCCTGGGCCAATGCCGACAACGCGCTCCAGGTGCATGGCGGCAACGGCTATGCGCAGGAATATGCGATCAGCCGGGTGCTCTGCGACGCCCGCATCCTCAACATCTTCGAGGGCGCCGCCGAGATCCAGGCGCAGGTGATCGCGCGCGGGCTGCTGAGCGGGCGGAACTAGGACACGCGTCTTCCCCTCCCTCACGGCCGGAGGGGGACCGTCCGACCGGTTGCGGGCGTCGGGTGCGCCTCGGCAGATCCCCTCGCCGCCGACAGCCTCCCGCGCTATATCTAACGGATGAGCAACTTCCTCTTCGTGCTGCTGGTCATCGCCATGATCGGGACGCTGGGCGTCCTCTTCTTCGGCCTGTTCTCGATGGCGCGCGGCGGCGAGTTCAACAAGCGCAACGCCAACAAGCTGATGCGGCTGCGCGTTCTCATGCAGTTCATCGCGGTCGTGCTGTTCGTGCTGTTCATCTTCGCGATGCGGCACTGAGCCGGCGGGCGCGGCAAGCGGCAGCAGCGGAAGATCGACGGAGACTCATGGTCAAGCTCACGCGCATCTATACGAGAGGCGGCGACAAGGGGAAGACCTCGCTCGGCGACGGGGCGCGCGTTGCGAAGCACGATCCGCGCGTCGCCGCCTATGGCACGATCGACGAGGCCAATGCCGCCATCGGCGTGGCGAAGCTCCACGCCAAGGGCAAGGCCGCCGCCATGCTGTCGCGGATCCAGAACGACCTCTTCGATCTCGGCGCCGATCTCTGCCGGCCGGAGGACAGGAAGGACGGCGGCGGCGCGCTTCGCGTCGTCGCCTCTCAGACCCGGCGGCTCGAGCAGGAGATCGACGCGATGAATGCGGAGATGAAGCCGCTGACGAGCTTCATCCTGCCGGGCGGCGGCGCGGCTTCGGCGCATCTCCATCTCGCCCGCACCATCGTGCGCCGCGCCGAGCGCGAGATGACGGCGCTCGCCGAGCGCGGGCCGGTCAATCCGGAGGCGATCCGCTACGTCAATCGCCTCTCCGACCATCTCTTCGTGCTGGCGCGCCACCTCAACAGGAAGGGCCGGGGCGACCCGCTCTGGCAGCCCGGCGCGACGCGCTGAGGGCAGGTACGCCGCCCGCGCAACAGCCGGAAAGGATGCGGAGAATCGCCGTCCCTCCGCTCTGTTGCAGCGCGGTCAAAGCGACAGATTCTTGCGTCCCGCGGCGTTGACACGCTTTGGTCATGTCCTTATTGTGCGCTGCGATATAGCGGCGGGGTCTGCAGCTAAGGGGCGCTGCGGCCAGCATTTTTCGGCAATCCGGAGCCTGTTCCAGAAATGAAGGTACTGGTCGCGGTCAAGCGCGTGATCGACGCCAACGTCAAGGTGCGCGTGAAGACGGATGGCAGCGGCGTCGAGACGGCCAACGTGAAGATGGCCATGAATCCCTTCTGCGAAATCGCCGTCGAAGAGGCGGTGCGGATGAAGGAAGCCGGGGTGGCGACCGAGATCGTCGCAGTCTCCTGCGGCGGCGCATCCTGCGCCGAGACGCTGCGCACCGCGCTCGCCATGGGCGCCGACCGCGGCATCCATGTGCAGACCGATCTCGCGCTGCAGCCGCTCGGCGTCGCCAAGCTGCTGAAGGCGGTGATCGAGAAGGAGCAGCCGAAGCTCGTCATCACCGGCAAGCAGGCGATCGACGACGATTCGAACCAGACCGGCCAGATGGTCGCGGGCCTGCTCGGCTGGGCGCAGGGCACCTTCGCCTCGAAGCTCACCGTCGAGGGCGAGCAGCTCCGCGCGAAGCGCGAGGTCGATGGCGGCCTCGAGACCGTGCTGCTGAAGCTGCCGGCCGTGGTGACGACCGACCTCCGCCTCAACGAGCCGCGCTACGCGTCGCTCCCCAATATCATGAAGGCGAAGAAGAAGCCGATCGAGGCGCTGACGCCGGACGCGCTCGGCGTCGATCCGACGCCGCGGCTCACGGTGCTGAAAGTGATCGAGCCGCCGAAGCGCAAGTCCGGAACCAAGGTGAAGACCGTCGCCGAGCTCGTCGAGAAGCTCCGCAACGAGGCGAAGGTGATCTGATCATGGCAATCCTGGTCCTGGCCGAGCACGACAACCAGATGGTCCGCGAGGGCACCCTCCACGCCGTCACCGCCGCGCAGAAGATCGGCGGCGACATCCATCTCCTGGTCGCGGGCCAGGGCTGCAAGGCGGCCGCCGATTCCGCGGCCCAGATCGCCGGCGTCGCCAAGGCGATCCTGGTCGAGGACGCGGCCTATGCGAACGGCCTCGCCGAGAACCTGGCGCAGCTCCTCGTCTCGCTGGCACCCGGCTACAGCCACCTGCTGGCGACCGCCACCAGCTACGGCAAGAGCGTGATGCCGCGCACCGCGGCCCTCCTCGACGTGGCGCAAGTCTCCGAGATCGTCTCCGTCGAATCGCCCGACACCTTCGTCCGCCCGATCTACGCCGGCAACGCGCTCGCGACCGTGCAGTCGCCGGACAAGATCAAGGTGGTGACGGTGCGCGCCACCGGCTTCGACGCCGCCGCCCGCACGGGCGGGGCCGGCGCGGTCGAGACGGCGCCCTCGGCCGGCGACACCGGCCTTTCGAGCTATGTCGGCTCGGAGCTTTCCAAGTCGGAGCGGCCGGAGCTCACCTCGGCGCGGATCGTCATCTCCGGCGGCCGCGGCATGCAGTCGGGCGACAATTTCAAGCTGCTCGAGGCGGTCGCGGACAAGCTCAACGCCGCGGTCGGCGCATCGCGCGCCGCGGTCGATGCGGGCTATGTGCCGAACGAGTATCAGGTCGGGCAGACCGGTAAGATCGTGGCGCCCGACCTCTATATCGCCGTCGGCATCTCCGGCGCGATCCAGCATCTCGCCGGCATGAAGGACAGCAAGGTCATCGTCGCCATCAACAAGGACGAGGACGCGCCGATCTTCCAGGTCGCGGATTACGGGCTGGTGGCCGACCTGTTTCAGGCCATGCCGGAGCTCGTCGCCGAGCTCGGCAAATAGCGTACCGGCGGAACCGGCCGCTTCAGCAAGGTTCCGCCAGGGAGGGCATTCATGATCAAGCGCATCGGCATCATCGGCGCGGGCCAGATGGGCAACGGCATCGCCCATGTCTGCGCGATCAACGGCTATGAGGTGGTGCTGGCCGATGTGAGCCAGCCGCAGCTCGACAAGGCGCGCGACGTCATCGACCGGAACATGACGCGGCAGGTGAAGCGCAAGCTCATCACCGAGGCGGACAAGAAGGCGGCGCTCGGCCGCATCACGACGGCGGTCGGGTTCGGCGCCTTCGACGATTGCGACCTGGTGATCGAGGCGGCGACCGAGAACGAGGAGGTCAAGCGCGCGATCCTCAAGGAGCTTTGCCCGGTCCTGAAGCCGGATGCGCTGATCGCCACCAACACCTCCTCGATCTCGATCACGCGGCTCGCGGCGGTCACCGACCGGCCGTCGAAGTTCATGGGCATGCATTTCATGAACCCGGTGCCGCTGATGAAGCTCGTCGAGCTCATTCGCGGCCTCGCGACCGACGAGGCGACCTACCATACGATCAAGGAGCTCGCCGAGAAGCTCGGCAAGACGGCGGCTTCGGCGGAGGACTTCCCCGCCTTCATCGTCAACCGCATCCTGCTGCCGATGATCAACGAGGCGGTCTACACGCTCTATGAGGGCGTCGGCTCGGTCGAATCGATCGACACCGCCATGAAGCTCGGCGCCAACCACCCGATGGGGCCGCTCGAGCTCGCCGACTTCATCGGGCTCGATACCTGCCTCGCGGTCATGCAGGTGCTCTATGACGGGCTCGCCGACAGCAAATACCGGCCCTGCCCGCTGCTGGTGAAATATGTCGAGGCCGGCTGGGTCGGCAAGAAATCCGGCCGCGGCTTCTACGACTACAGCACCGAGAAGCCGACCCCCACGCGCTGAGCGCGCCGACCGCCATGCGGCCGAGGCGCGTCAGGTGGGGCTGGTGATGCCCGCGCCGTCCCGCTCCATGTAATAGCGGATCAGCGCCTTCGCCTCGGGCGAATCCCATTCCGCCGGCCCAACCAGCGCGCCGAGCGCCCGGCCGTCGCGATCGACCAGCACCGTGGTCGGAAGCGCCGTCAGCTTCAGCGCGTCGGCGAACTCGCCGGTCGGATCGAGATAGGTCGCGAGGTTCTCGAGCCCCAGCATGCTGTAGAACCGGTCAACCTCCGGGAGCCCGCCTTCGTCGACCGAGACGGCGACCACCTGGAAATCCTCGCCGCCCATCTCGCCCTCGAGCCGGTCGAGCGAGGGCATCTCCTCCTTGCAGGGGCCGCACCAGGTCGCCCAGAAATTGACCAGCAGCACCCGTCCCTCGAAATCGCCGAGCGTCACCGCGCGCTCCTCGCCGTCGACGAAGCCCGCCTGCTCTATTGGCCGCGGCGGGTCGAACGGGGTAAAGTTCGCGACCGAGCCGGCGAGGGGCGGCCGGGCGCCGCCGGACGCCGCAAGCTGCGGCTCGTCGAGGGCGAGCCAAGCCACGAGGCCGAGCGCGGCCGCGGCGGCCAACGCAAGCAATCCCGCGAATTTCAACGTCATGACCTCACCCGGCGATCACGCATGACCGACAAGACCCGCGACGGCCCGAAGACGGAAGCTGCGAAGCCGGCCGCCAACCGCATGTGGGGCGGGCGCTTCGCCGGCGGCCATGCCGAGATCATGGAGCGCATCAACGCCTCCATCGACGTCGATCGCCGGCTGTTCGCCGAGGATATCGAAGGCTCGATCGCGCATGCCGCCATGCTGGTGCGCCAGGGGATCATCCGTCAAGAAGACGGCGACACCATCCGCCGGGGGCTGGAGCAGATCCGCGACGAGATCGAGCGCGGCGACTTCGCATTCTCCCGCTCGCTCGAGGACATCCACATGAACGTCGAGGCGCGGCTCGCCGCGCTGATCGGCGCGCCGGCGGGGCGTCTCCACACGGCGCGTTCGCGCAACGACCAGATCGCGACCGATTTCAAGCTCTGGGTGCGCGGCGCGATCGACGCGCTCGGCGAAGGCTTGCGCGAACTTGTCGCAGGGCTGCTCGACCTCGCCGAGCCGCATGCCGGGACCGTCATGCCGGGCTATACCCACCTGCAGCCGGCGCAGCCCGTCACCTTCGGCCATCATCTGATGGCCTATGTCGAGATGTTCGAGCGCGACCGCGGCCGCCTCGCCGACGCGCGGAAGCGGCTCAACGAATCCCCGCTCGGCGCGGCGGCGCTCGCCGGCACCTCCTTCCCGATCGACCGCGAGGCGACGGCGACGGCGCTCGGATTCGACCGGCCGGCCGCGAACTCGATGGACGCGGTCGCCGACCGCGATTTCGCGCTCGAATATCTCGCGGCCGGCGCCATCCTCGCCGTGCATCTCTCGCGCCTCGCCGAGGAGATCGTGCTCTGGACGAGCGACGGGTTCCGCTTCGTGCGGCTGTCCGACGCCTATTCGACCGGCAGCTCGATCATGCCGCAGAAGCGCAACCCGGATGCGGCCGAGCTGGTGCGCGGCAAGGCGGGACGCGCGCTGGGGGCGCTGCAGGCGCTGCTGGTGGTGATGAAGGGCCTCCCGCTCACCTACGGCAAGGACATGCAGGAGGACAAGGAGCTCACCTTCGAGGCGACCGACAGCCTGATGCTTTCGGTCGCCGCCATGGCCGGCATGGTACGCGACATGACGCCCGACCCGGAAGCGATGCGGCGCGCCACCGCCAGCGGCCATTCGACCGCGACCGACCTCGCCGACTGGCTGGTGCGCACGCTGAGCCTGCCGTTCCGGGAGGCGCACGAGATCACCGGCCGCATCGTGAAGCTGGCGGACGAGCGCGGATCGAGCCTCGCCGACCTGCCGCTCGCCGCCATGCAGGCGATCGAGCCGCGGGTGACCGACGCGGTCTTTGCGGTATTGTCCGTCGAACGGTCGGTCGCCAGCCGGACCAGCTTCGGCGGCACCGCCCCCGACAATGTGCGCCGCGCGATCAAGGCGGCGCGGGAGCGATATCGATGAGCATCCAAACCACCGGTTTCGGCCGCCGGCTCCGGCCGCTGTTGGTCCTGACGCTGCTGCTGGCCGCGCTCGGCGTCTCCGCCTGCGGCAAGAAGGGGCCGCCGGAGCTTCCCGAGGGCCAGCACGACCAGTATCCGCGGCAATACCCCAATCCGGACGAGCTATGAGCCATTTCGCCTATCGCGACGGGCAGCTCCACGCCGAGGGAGTGCCGGTGGCGGCGCTCGCGCGCGCCGTCGGCACGCCCTTCTATTGCTATTCCTCGGCGGCGCTGGTCGAGGCCTACGGCGCCTTCCGGGCCGCCTTCGCCGGCATGAATGTCCGCGTCTGCTATTCGCTGAAGGCGAACTCGAACCGGGCCGTGATCGCGACCCTGCTGGCCGAAGGCGCCGGCGCCGACGTGGTCTCCGAGGGCGAGATGCGCCAGGCGCTCGCGGCGGGCGTGGCGCCGGGCGAGATCGTCTTCGCCGGCGTCGGCAAGATGGCGCGCGAGATGCGCGCCGGGCTCGAGGCCGGCATCCGCCAGTTCAACGTCGAATCGATCCCGGAGCTGCGGCTCCTCAACGAGGTCGCGCTGTCGATGGGCCGGCGCGCGCCGGTCGCCCTCCGCATCAATCCGGACGTCGATGCGCGGACCCACGCGAAGATCTCGACCGGCAAGGCGGAGAACAAGTTCGGCATCGATCTAGGCCATGCGGCGGAGGCCTATGCCGAGGCCGCGAGACTGCCGGGCATCGCGGTCGAGGGCCTCGCCATCCATATCGGCTCGCAGCTCGAGGAGCTGACCCCCTATCGCCAGGCCTTCGCGCGCATGGCGGAGCTCGTGCAGAACCTGCGCGCCTCGGGCCATCCGGTGCGCAGCCTCGATCTCGGCGGCGGCCTCGGCATCGCCTATCAGGGCAAGGCGCCGCCGCCGCTCGCCGACTATGCGGCGCTGGTGCGCGAGACGGTCGGCGGTCTCGGGCTCGACCTGATCCTCGAGCCGGGCCGGCGCCTCGTCGGCGAGGCCGGCATCCTGGTCAGCGAAGTGCTCTATGTGAAGGAAGGCGTGAGCCGCAATTTCGTCATCGTCGATGCGGCGATGAACGACCTGATCCGCCCGGCGCTCTACGACGCCTATCACGCGATCCTGCCGGTGACGGAGCCGCCCTCCGACGCGCCGGTGCGCCGCGTGGACGTGGTGGGGCCGATCTGCGAGACCGGCGACCGCTTCGCCGAGCAGCGCCCGCTGCCTCCGCCGGCCGCAGGCGATCTCCTCGCCTTCTGCGCCGCCGGGGCCTATGGCGCGGTCATGGCCTCCGCCTACAACACGCGGCCCCCGGCGGCGGAGGTCATGGTCAGGGGCTCCGGTCACGAAATCGTCAGGCCTCGCCTGGGTTATGACGCTATACTGGCGATGGACCGGCTGCCGGCCTGGCTCGCGCCGCCGGCGGCCCGCAAATCGCGGGGCGTGGGCTGACGCATCGCCCGGCGCCCTGGAAAGGGCCCGAACCGCATGACGACCGGCGGACCGGCGGATCCGGTCATCGATCGCAAATTGAGGGCGCGGCTCGGCCGATGGGTCTGGCTGGCGCGGCTCGTGCTCTGGTGGGAGCGGCTTTGGCCAGCACTTTGGCCCGCTCTGGGCGTGGCCGGGCTGTTTCTCGCCGTGGCGCTCTTCGACCTGCTGCCGGCGCTGCCCGACTGGCTCCATCTCCTGGTTCTCGCGGCCTTCGCCGCCGCGTTCCTGTGGTCGGTCTGGCGCGGTTTCCGGCGCTTTGCGGCCCCCGATCTCCATGCCGCGCGGCGGCGCGTCGAGCTCGATAGCGGCTTCGCCCATCGGCCGCTGACGACGATCGAGGACCGCGTCGCCGGCAATCCCGAGAACCCGGCAATCCGCGAGCTCTGGCATCGGCATCGCGCGATGCTGCTGGCGGGCCTGGGCGCCCTCCGCCTCGGCTGGCCGCGGCCCGGCCTGGCGAAGCGCGACCCCTGGGGATTGCGCGCCGGCGTCGGGCTCCTGCTGATCGTGGCGCTGGTGGCGGCGCGGGAGAATGCGCCCGAACGGCTGATGCGCGCGGTGGCGCCCGGCTTCGGCTTCATCGGCGAGGCCGTGCCGACCGCCTACGACATCTGGATCACCCCGCCCGACTATACCGGCCAGCCCCCGGTCCTGCTCTCCTCCGGCACAACAGGGGCCGCGGCGACCGGGCCGACCGTGCCGAGCGGCACCGCGGTGACGGTCGCCGAAGGCAGCAAGGTGCTGGCCCAGCTTTCCGGCCCGCGCCGCGCGCCGCAGCTTGCGATCGGCGAGAAGGACGTTCCCTTCGAGGCTTTCGGCGAGGATAGCTGGCGGCTCGAAAGCGCGATCCTGGTCGGCGACCGGCTCGCGATCTCGTCCGGCGGCACGATCATCGCCGAATGGCCTCTGAAGGTGACGCCGGACAACGCGCCGAAGATCGCCCTCACCGCCGATCCGTCGCAGACCGATCGCGGCGTGCTCCATCTGCAATATCATGCGAGCGACGACCATGGCGTCACCGGCGTCAGCGCGGTGATGCGCCCCACCCTGCCCGGCATCAACCAGACGATCGAGGTCGCCCTTCCCCTGCCCGGCCGGAACGCCCGCGACGCGCAGGGCAGCAGCTTCAACGACCTCACCGCGCATCCCCTGGCGGGGACCGAGGTCGAGCTGCAGCTCGTGGCCCATGATGCGGTCGGGCAGACCGGCCGCAGCGAGCCCGTCAGCTTCACCCTGCCGGAGCGCGAATTCCACCATCCGGTGGCGCGCGCCATCATCGACCTCCGCCGGCTCCTGACCCTGAAGCCCGAGCAGCGCGGCGGCGTCGCGGGCGCGCTCGGCGTGATCGCGGCCGATACGGCGAGCTACGCGAACGACGTCGTCGCGATGCTGAGCCTGAGCGCGGCGATCGGCCGGCTCCGCTACGACCGCGGCAACCCGACCGCCATCCCGGCCGTGCAGGCCCTGATGTGGGACACCGCCATCCGGATCGAGGAGGGCGAGCTCGCCGTCGCGTTGCAGCGGCTGCGCGACGCGCAGAAGGCGCTCGAGGAGGCGCTCGACAGCAACGCGCCGGACGAGGAGATCCAACGCCTGATGAACGAGCTGCAGCAGGCGATGAACGACTATCTCGATTCGCTGGTCGAGCGCATGCAGCGCGATCTCGCGGAAGGACGCCAGCTCGAGCCGATCGACCCGAACGCGGTGAAGATGCAGCGCGAGGACCTGCAGAAGATGCTGGATCAGGCGCGGCAGATGGCCGAGGCCGGCGCGCGCGAAGCGGCCCGCAACATGCTCTCGCGGCTGCAGGAGATGCTGGAGAACCTGCAATCGGGCCAGGCTTCCGGCGACGCGCAGGAGGGCGAAAACGAGGCGGCGGAGCTCATGAAACAGCTCCAGGCCCTGACGCAGCAGCAGCAGACCCTGCTCGACCGGACCTTCCGCGACGCGCAATCGGCCGAGAGCGGCGCGCCCGTCCCGGACATGCAGGGCCAGTCGGCGCAGCAGGAGGGACTGCGGCAGACGCTGGGCGACATCATGCGGCAATTCGGCGAGCTGACCGGCGACATCCCGCAGCAGCTCGGCAATGCGGAGCGTGCGATGAACGACGCCGTCGGCGCGCTCGATCGCGACCAGCCGGGCCCCGCCTCGGAAGCGCAAGGCCGCGCGCTGGACGAGCTGATGCAGGGCGCCGAGGCCATGACCCGCATGCTGGCGCAGCGTTTCGGCGGTCGGCCGGGGCGCGGCGGCGCCGATCAGCTCATGGGACAGAATCCGGATGGCGCCGCGCAGACTCAGCCCGGCACCGGCATCATCGACACCGGCGACGTGAAGATCCCGGACGAAGCCGATCTGCAGCGCGCGCGCCAGATTCTGGACGAGCTGCGTCGCCGTTCCTCCGAGCAGTACCGCCCGAAATACGAGCGGGACTATCTCCGCCGTCTGCTGGATCGTTTCTGAGAACTTCGCGCGAGCGCTCTCGAAGCGCCCCTCGGCCTCAGGCGGCCGCGCCGCGCGCCGCCATGATGCGGTTGCCTTCGGCCAGCGTCTCGGTCATGGCCGCGACGAACTGATCCACGGTGAAGGGCTTCGACAGGACGCGGTGCACCAGCACCTCGAGGTCGTGCGCCCGCTGCCGTTCCATCGCATAGCCCGTCATCATCAGGATCGGCAGGTTCGGATGGGTCTTGGCGAGCTTCAGCGAAAGCGCGATGCCGTCGAGCCGGGGCATCACGATGTCGGTAACGAGGAGGTCGAAGTTTTCCCGCGCGAGGGCTTCGAGCGCGAAGGCGCCGTCGACGACCGCCATGACCTCGTGGCCGCGCGATTCGATGATGCGCACCACGAGCTGGCGCACCGCCCCATCGTCTTCCGCCACAAGGATGCGCGCCATCGGGTTACCTCGTTTGCCGCGTTGCTGAAGCCGCGACACTATCGCACGAAAGCGGGCTCCGACCGCCGACCAGGCATGTAATTAAACTGTGTTGGAAAGTTTAAAGCTTGGTTAATTCCTAACGCGGCGCGTTCAGGTTAACCTTGGATTATTCACGTTTTTTATTTGACCGCAGAGCCAGGGTCACTCGCCCACGGGCTTGTCCGTGAAGCTGATGGTGATGCGCTTCGAGGCTGCCGGCGGATTCTTGGTGCTGGTGCTGAAATGCGCGGTCTCGCCCGCCGCCAGCGTGCGGCTGTCGATGCGAAATACCCAGTCGAACAGCCACTGGTTCTGGTCGTTGCGCAGGGTCGCCATCAGGTTGGGCACGCCCTGGATCTCGCCGGTCTTGTTGAAGATGTCGCCCTGCACGACGAGCACTTCCTCGCCGCCGATGGTCTGCCGCACGAAATTGATGTTGCTGAGCTCCATCCCTTCGCCCAGCACCGCCGTCTCGAGCCCGACCAGCGCGTAGAGCTCGCGCGTCGCCGGCCATTGCTGGATGATGCGTTCGCGCCCCAGATAGCCCACCGCGGCCGCGACGCCGAACAGCACGACGACCAGCAGCAGCAATCCGAATCCGGTATTGACCGGCTGCGGTGCGCGGCTGCGCGGGCGCGGCGGAATCGTGACCGGCTCCGGAGTCGCGAGCGGGTCGGCTTCGAGCGGCAGCTCGACGCGCTGCGGCATGTCCATGGGCGGAAGCTGATGCCAGAGATGTTGGCATTTCGCGCAACGCACCTTCCGCCCTGACACGCCGAGCGCAGCCGGGTCGGTGGCGTAGCGTGTCGAGCAGGCCGGGCAGGTGAGAATCATCGAGGGCACGAAAGCTCCGGTTCTCTGCGTTATAGGAATTTGCCCATCCGAAGGCAAGCGGGCCGCGCCGCTGGACGGCCTAAAATGCCTGTGCGAGACTCCGCCCCTACCGCGTTCCCCGGCAAGGGATTTTGCGTCCTTGGTCCTGCTCGAAGACGTGTCGGTGCGTTATGGCACCGGCCCGGAGGTCCTGCACGATATCTCGTTCGCGCTGGCCCCGGGCTCGTTCCATTTTCTGGTCGGCCCCAGCGGCGCCGGCAAATCGACGCTGCTGAAGCTGCTGCATCTCGCGGTGCGGCCCTCCCGGGGCCGGCTCAATCTCTTCGGGCGCGATGTCAACGCGCTCGCCCGCGCCGACCTGCCGGCGATGCGGCGACGGATCGGCGTGGTGTTCCAGGAGTTCCGGCTGATCCCGCATCTGAGCGCCTTCGACAATGTGGCCCTGCCGCTGCGTCTCGCCGGCGCCAAAGGCGGCGAGATCAGACAGCATGTGACCGAGCTGCTGCAGTGGGTCGGGCTCGGCGACCAGATCGAGACGCGGCCGGCGCGGCTTTCCGGCGGGCAGCAGCAGCGCGTCGCGATCGCGCGCGCCGTCATCGCCCGGCCGAGCCTGCTCATCGCCGACGAGCCCACCGGCAATGTCGACGACCGCATCGCCATGCGCCTCATGTATCTCTTCGAGGAGCTGAACAAGCTCGGGACCACCGTGCTGATCGCCACGCACAACGAGGCCCTGGTCAACCGGTTCGGCCACCGCCAGCTCCGGCTCGACGGCGGCCGGCTGCTGACCCGGCCCCGCCCCGCCGAGGTCGGCTGAGCCATGCTGCGGAACGATCTTCCGCTCGGCGCCGATGCGGCCGCCCGCTTCCTGCCCTGGATCGTGGGCACGATGGTCTATCTGGCGGCGCTCGCGCTCGCGAGCGCCTTCGCCGTCAACCTCGCGATCGGAAGCTGGCGCGCCGACATCACCGGCGAGCTCACGGTCGAGGTGCCTGACTTCGGCGACGTCGCCGATACGGAGCGCCAGGCGCGGCTCGAGGCGGTCGTAACCGACCTGCTTGCGATCGACGGCGTCGAAGGGGCGGCGCTGATCGGGCCGGAGGAGGTGCGCCGGTTGCTGGAGCCCTGGCTCGGGCCCGACGCGGCGGCGGCCGACCTGCCGCTGCCGGATCTGATCGCCGTCACCCTCGCCCGCGACGCTGCCGTCGATCTGCCTGCGCTCGAGGCGAAACTCGACGAGACGGCGCCGGGCCTGCGCATCGACGATCATCGCGGCTGGATCGAGCGCATCGACCGGATCGGCACGCTCGTGGAGCTGCTGACGGCCGCCGTGGTGCTGTTGGTCGCCGGTGCCGCGGCGCTCGCCGTGGTGTTCGTGACCCGCACCGGCCTCGACATCCACCGCCAGACCGTCGACCTCGTCCATATGCTGGGGGCGCGGGACGGCTATATCGCCCGGCTCTTCGAGCGCCATGCGCTCGCCTTCGGCTTCATCGGCGGGATCCTCGGCCTCGCCGCCGCCATCGCCACGATCAGCGCGATCGGGCTCGCGGCGAGCCGGGCCGGCGCCGGGCTGCTGCCGACCGTGCATCTCGGCCTGCCGCACTGGGTCGCCCTCGCCTGCCTGCCCTTCGCCGCCGCGGCCGTGGCGATGCTGACCGCGCGCTGGACCGTGCTTCGCACCCTCTCCCGCGGCCTCTAGCCCATGCCGCGGCGCCCCTCGCTCGCCCGCCCCGTTCCCGGTCGCGGCCGGCGCCTCGCGGTGCGGCTGCTGATGGCGGCCCTCCTGATTCTGGTCCTCTGGTGCATCGGCCTGATCGCCTTCGTGGCGCGCATCCCCGGGCCGGAAGACGTGGCGGAGGATCCGACCGATGCGGTGGTGGTGCTGACCGGCGGCGTCGGGCGCCTCGAATCGGGCCTCGCCTTGCTCGAAGCCGGCAGCGCGAAGCAGCTCTTCATCAGCGGGGTTCACGCCGACGTGGATGTCGCGACGCTGCTGCAGAGCCTCGTGCCGGGCAGCGCGCCGATGCCCGACGCCGCGACCATCGCCTGCTGCATCCGCCTCGGCTACGCCGCCGCCGACACGCGCGGCAACGCCGAGGAAACCGCGCGCTGGATGCGCGCCGCGAGCTTCACCACGCTCCGCCTCGTCACCGCCGATTACCACATGCCGCGCAGCCTGCTCGAATTCCATCGCGCCATGCCGGAGATCGCGGTGCTGCCCTTCCCGGTCTTTCCCGAGCAGGTGCGCCGCGACGGCTGGTGGCGCTGGCCCGGCACGACGAGCCTCCTCGTCCGCGAATACAACAAGTATCTGGTGGCGCTGGCGCGCGGCATCGCGCTCCCCTCCGAGAGCGCCGGACAGAACTGAGCGACGAGAATTCCCATGGCCGCGCTCCGCGCCCTTCTTTTCAACATCGTCTATTTCCTCTGGACCGCGCTCATCGTAATCCTCGGCCTGCCCGTCGCGCTCTTCGGCTATCGCGCGGTCTATGGGCTCGGCCGGCTCTGGGCGCGCGGCGCCTTCGCGGCCCTGAAGGCGATCGTCGGGCTCGATCATCGCTTCCTCGACATGCCGCAACCGGAGGGCCCGGTGATCTATGCGATCAAGCACCAGTCGGCCTGGGACACCATGGCCTTCTCGGCATTGCCCGACCGGCCGGCCTATGTGCTGAAGCGCGAGCTTACCTGGATCCCCTTCTTCGGCTGGCTGCTGCGGGCGGCGGGCTTCATCGCGGTCGACCGGAAGGCGGGCGCGGCCGCGCTCCGCCGGTTGCTGCGCGACGCCGAACGCACCGTCGCGGGCGGGCGCTCGCTGCTCATCTTTCCCGAAGGCACCAGGGTGCAGCCCGGCGAAAGGCGGCCCTATCAACCGGGCATCGCCGCGCTCTATGAGCGCTTGCAAATCCCGGTCGTTCCGGTCGCGCTCAATTCCGGGCTCTTCTGGGGCCGGCGCAGCTTCGTGAAGCGGCCCGGCCGCATCACCGTCGAGTTTCTGCCACCGATCCCCCCCGGCCTCAAGCGGCGGGAATTCATGGCGCTGCTGGAGGAGCGCATCGAGTCGGCCTCCACCAGGCTCGCCGCACCGCGCAGCAGCGACCGACTGCCCGGTCGACCGGACTGAAACGCCGGCCCGGTCGCCGCCATTTCCAGCCACATCCCGCTCCGTTGTCCCCAGGGTTTTCCACAAAGCGCGGATTTTCCCCGATATGCCGGAAACTGCCCTGTGGAAAGCGGTAACTCCGGGGAGTCTTTTATTTAACCATATGATTAATAAAGATAATTTTGAAGATTGCCAGAAAACGTTTCGTGAACGGAACTTGATTTAAACACCCGTCGCCTTTAGAATTTTCGGCCCTCGCAGGACCACCGGACCGGACCACGCCATGCCCCAGGTCGCCGCCATCTCCCAGCAGATCTGGGACATGAAATACCGCCTGAAGCGCGACGGCGCCCCGGTCGACAAGACGATCGAGGAAAGCTGGTGGCGCGTCGCGCGCGCGCTCGCGGAGCCGGAAAAGGACGCCGAACTCTGGTCCCGCCGCTTCTACGAAGCGCTCGAGGATTTCAAGTTCCTGCCGGCCGGCCGCATCCTCGCCGGCGCCGGCGCCGAGCGGAACGTCACGCTCTTCAACTGCTTCGTCATGGGCACCATCCCGGACGACATGAGCGGCATCTTCGAGCATCTGCGCGAGGCGGCCCTCACCATGCAGCAGGGCGGCGGTATCGGCTACGATTTCTCGACGCTCCGGCCGCGCGGCGCCCCGGTGAAGGGCGTCGGCGCCGACGCCTCGGGCCCGCTCTCCTTCATGGACGTATGGGACGCGATGTGCCGGACCATCATGAGCGCCGGCTATCGCCGCGGCGCGATGATGGCGACGCTCCGCTGCGACCATCCCGACATCGAGGCCTTCATCGAGGCGAAGCGCGAGCCGGGCCGGCTGCGGATGTTCAATCTCTCGGTGCTCGTCACCGACGCCTTCATGACCGCAGTCAAGGAAGACGCGCCGTGGGAGCTCAAGTTCGGCGGCACCACCTACAAGGTGCTGCAGGCGCGCGAGCTCTGGGACCGCATCATGCGCGCGACCTACGGCTTCGCCGAGCCGGGGGTGATCTTCATCGACCGCATCAACCGGCGGAACAACCTCTATTACGTCGAGACCATCAGCGCGACCAACCCCTGCGGCGAGCAGCCGCTGCCGCCCTATGGCGCCTGCCTGCTCGGCTCCATCAATCTCGCGGCGCTGGTGGAGCGGCCCTTCGAGAGCGACGCGCGGCTCGATCTGGAGGCGCTCGACCGGCTGACCCGGATCGCGGTCCGCATGATGGACAGCGCGATCGACGTATCGCGCTTCCCGCTGCCGGCGCAGGCGGCGGAGGCGGCGGCGAAACGCCGCATCGGCCTCGGCGTCACGGGGCTCGCCGACGCGCTCATCCTCTGCGGCGCGCGCTACGGCTCGACGCAAGGCGTGGCGCTCACCGAGATCTGGATGAAGGCGATCCAGCGCGCAGCCTATCTGGCCTCGGCCGAGCTTGCGGCCGAGAAGGGCAGCTTCCCGCTCTATGACCGCGACGCCTATCTCGCGGGCGAGACGGTGGCCGAGCTCGACGAGGACGTGCGGACGGCGATCGCCGAGCACGGCATCCGGAACGCGCTCCTCACCTCGGTCGCCCCCACCGGCACGATCTCGCTCTTCGCCAACAACGTCTCCTCGGGGCTCGAGCCGGTCTTCAGCTTCAAATATACCCGCAACATCCTGATGCCCGACGGCAGCCGCGCGCAGGAAGAGGTGACGGACTTCGCCTATCGGCTCTTCCACCTGCTGAAGGGCGAAGCGACGGCGCTGCCGGACGCCTTCGTCGACGCGCAGCGCCTGCCGCCGGCCGACCATGTGGTCATGCAGGCGGTGGTGCAGAAATACGTCGACAGCTCGATCTCCAAGACCATCAACTGCCCGGTCGATCTCTCTTTCGAGGCCTTCAAGGACGTCTATTTCCAGGCCTACGAGCTCGGCTGCAAGGGCTGCACCACCTACCGGCCGAACGAGATCACCGGCGCCGTGCTCGAGACCCGCACCGCCGAGGCGGGCCCGCCGAAGCAGGCGGAGCTGCCGCTGAACGCGCCGCCGCCGCGGCCGCGCGACGTCTACGAGGCGGGCGGCGTCGTCTATATGACGCGGCCGCTCGACCGGCCGGAGGCGCTGCCGGGCCAGACCTACAAGCTCAAATGGCCGGAGAGCGATCACGCGCTCTACATCACCATCAACGACGTGGTGCAGGACGGCCGCCGCCGGCCCTTCGAGGTCTTCATCAACTCGAAGAACATGGAGCACTACGCCTGGACCGTGGGCCTCACTCGGATGATCAGCGCCGTCTTCCGACGCGGCGGCGACGTCTCCTTCGTGGTCGAGGAGCTGAAGGCGGTGTTCGATCCGCGCGGCGGCGTCTGGATGGAAGGGAAATACGTGCCCTCGCTGCTCGCCGCCATCGGCGAGGTGATCGAGCGGCACATGATCGATATCGGCTTCATGCCGGCGCGCGAGCCCGTGCTCGCCCTCGAGGCGCAGCGGAAGGTGGCGAACCTGCCCGGCGCGGACGAGGGTCGCGCTCAGCTCCTGCTGCCGCGCTGCCCGAAATGCAGCCAGCCCTCCCTCATCCGCCAGGAAGGCTGCGACCTCTGCACCTCCTGCGGCTATTCGAAATGCAGCTAGGCCGGTGATTCCGGCCCCGGCGTCCCGGCCGCATCCCCCGCGTTCCGACCAAGCGTCACGGGCCGCCGGATAGCCATGCCGCGCGGCCGTCCCTGCCCGGCCTGCGGTGCCACGGTGAGCCGGCTCGACGATCGCTGCCCGGCTTGCGATGCGAAGTTCGATCCGCAAAAACCCTGGTACATCTATCTCGTGGGCGCGCTCCTGGTGGGCCTCCTCTTCATCGGCCTCGGCGATTTCGCGGCACTCGGCCGGTTCATCCAGGGCTTCATCGATCTGATCGCCGGGATCCTGCAGGGCCTTCGCCGGGACTGATCGTCGCCGCCCGCGTGCCCGTTGGGCCGCAGCGTGCCCGGTGATAGGATGCGCCCGCCCGAACGCACCCGCGAAACTGCCGACGGAGAACGAGATGGCCGGGATCGCCTATGTCGAAGGTCGCTTCATGCCGGTCGAGGAGGCGCGCATGCCGATCCTCGATCTGGGGTTCCTGCGCGGCGATGCGGTCTACGACACCATTTCGGTCTGGAAGGGGAACTTCTTCCGGCTCGACGACCATCTGGCGCGCTTCCAGGCTTCCTGCAGATCGATGCGGCTCCTGCTCCCGATGCCGGTCGAGGAGCTGAAGCGCATCCTCGCGGAATGCGTGGCGCGCGCCGGGGTGGAGCAGGCCGGCTATGTGCAGATGATCCTGACGCGCGGCAAGTTCGTCTCGCCCGCCAACCGCGATCTCCGGCTCTGCAGCCATAATTTCATGTGCTACAGCCTGCCTTATGTCTGGATCGCGAGCCCCGAGCGGCAGGAGCAGGGGCTGCATCTCGCCATCGTCGAGAACCGCCGCACCCCGACCGAGGCGATGGATCCGACCGTCAAGAACTTCAATTCCATGGATATGCAGCGCGGCCTGCTGCAGGCCTACGACCACGAAGCGGATTACGCGCTGCTGCTGACGCCCGATGGCTATCTCTCGGAGGGGCCCGGCTACAACCTCTTCTTCGTGAAGGACCGGATGCTCCATTCCCCGAAGCGCAACGTGCTCGAAGGCATCACCCGCCGCTCGGTCGCCGATCTCGCCGCCGAGCTCGGCCTCGAATGCCGCTTCGCCGATCTCGAGCCGGCGCAGCTCCGTGGCGCCGACGAGGCGTTCCTGACCTCGACCGCCGGCGGCATCATGCCGGTAACGGTGGTGGACGGGCGCACGCTCGGCAACGGCGCGCCCGGCATCCTCACCGGCCAGATCAGGGCGCGTTACTGGCAGAAGCGCGAGGCGGGCTGGCTCGGCACGCCGGTCGCGAGCCTCGTCGCGGCGAAGGTCGCTTAAGTCCCCTTCCGCCGCCGCGCCAGGACCCGCAATGCCAGGGACCGCAATTCGTGCAGCGGGCCGTCGGCGATGCCGAGCTCGTCGAGATGCGCGACGGTGCTTTCGAGATAATCGAGATTGCTGCCCGACACGCCGACGCCTTGCAGGATATAGCGCAGGGTCTGCTGCGGCGTGAGCTTGCCGGCATATTGCGCGTGCGCGCGATCGGCGAGATAGGTGGCCGCCGTCACGCGCCGACCGCCGATCTCGACCTCGACCATGCGCGGAACATAGACGCCGGTCACCATCTCGCGCTCATGGAGATAATCGCAGACCGCCGGCACCTCCGCCCTGGCCACGCGGAAGGCGCGGCCGCGGCAGGCGCCGCCGCGATCGAGCCCCAGCACCAGCCCCGGATGATCGAGCGTGCCGCGATAATGGAAGGAATAGATGCAGAAAGCGCGATGATAGCCGCGCAAGAGCGCCGGCGCGGCCTCGCGAAACGGAAAGCCCGGCCGCCACATCAGCGAGCCATAGCCGAACACCCAGAGATCCCGGTTCTTCGGCGGGGCGAGCCGGCGCGAGCGGATCAGCGCCGGGTCGTCCGGCAGTGCGGCATCGGGCGGAAGTTCCCCGATCCTCGTGCGCGGCGGCCTGCCGCCCGACGATCTTCCGCGACGCGCTGTCACTTCTTGACCACCGCATAGACGCCGAGGGCGGCGAGCGCCATGCCGAGCAGCGACAGCGGCCCCAGCGTCTCGCCGAAGGCGACATAGCCCGCGAGCGCCGTCATGGGCGGCACGAGATAGAGCAGGCTGGTGAGTTTCGCGGCGGCATTGCGGTGGATCAGCCAGAGAAAGAGATTGTAGGTGCCGACGGCCAGCACGAACACGATCCAGGCGAGCGCCAGGAGGAAGGTCGGCGTCCAGGACACCGTGCCGATCCCCTCGGCAAGGGTGATCGGCGCCGTCACCGCCGCGGCGGCGAGATACTGGATGATGGTGCCGGTGCGCCAGTCGGTCTCGCCGCAGAAGCGCTTCTGATAGAGCGTCGCGGCGGTGATGCCGGAGACGGCGATGAAGGAGAAGAAGAGCCCCATCCAGCCGTCGAAATCGAAATGGATCTTGTTGGCGAGCACCAGCCCGACGCCGCCGAGCCCGAGCAGCAGGCCGAGCCACTGCCGCAGGGTCACGCGCTCGCCCAGCAGCGGGCCCACCAGCGTCGCGGTGATGATCGGCTGCAGCGCCATGATCAGCGCCATCACGCCCGCGGGCACGCCGCGCTCGAGCCCCGCATAGATTCCGCCGAGATAGACCGCCTGGAGCAGCACCCCGACCACCGCCACATGGCCCGCCTCGCGCCAGCTCCGGGGCCAGGGCGCGCGGCCGAGAACCACGACCGGGGCCATCACGCCGATCACGATGCCGAAGCGCAGCAGGAGGATCGTGAAGGGCTGCGCATAGCCGATCGTGTATTTCGCAGCGATGTAGCCGCTCGCCCACAGGAACACGAACAGGGTCGGCGCCCAGATCGTCGTCAGGGGGCCGGGCGCGGCAACCGGTGCGGCGGGGGCGCTCATGGGATGGGCTTCGGCCAGAAGGGACGGGACGGCGCATCATAGAGCAGCGCTGAGGCCAGGCAACGCATGGCTCCCATGACGATTTGCGTGCCGGGGCGGGGCGACGACCGTCTCCCGTCGCGCGATCTGCAGGCTCGACCGTTCTCTGCGGCCGCGCTACCACTGGACCCGCATGACCCGCACCGCCCGCCGCAGCCTCGTCGCGCTCGTCAGCCTTCTGGCCCTTCTGGCGATCGCCTATTCGATCTACTGGGTCTTCGCCGCGCGCTGGTTCGAGCGGAGCATCGCCGACTGGATCCAGCAGCGCCGGGCCGAAGGATACCGCATCGAGGGCGCGATCGCGCCGATCGGCGGCTTTCCGTTCCGGCTCGCCACTGCCGCCGCCAAACCCCTGATCGAAGCGCCGGGCGGCGTCTGGCGCTGGCAAAGCGAGCGTGTCGAGGCCCATTCGCGCCCCTGGGCGCCGTTCGACGTGCAGATTCGCCCCTTGGGCGCACAGGAGGCCGCACTCGACGGCAAGGTCTATGCGCTGACGGCGAAGGATGCCGAGATCGGCCTCGATTTCAGCCTCGGCGGAAGGTTCGAGGGCGCCTGGCTCGAGGCCGAGGATGTTACGGGTGCGGAAAAGGATGCGGAGCCCGCCCGCATCGGGCGCGTGGCGATCGAGATCGACCGGGCCGAACCCGCCGCCGATACGGTCGAGCCTATCGCTTTCGGCTTCCGGATCGAGACGACCGACCTCGCCTTGCCCGCCGCGCTGAACCCGGCACTCGGGCGGGAGATCGCCGCCGCCGCCGCGATCGGCCGCTTCGCCGGGCCGATCGTTCCGGCCGCCCTGCCCGACGCCCTCCGCGGCTGGCGCGATGCCGGCGGCGCCGTCGAGCTCGACCGCTTCACCCTCGCCTGGGGTCCGCTCTCGATCAGCGGCAACGCGACGGTCGCGCTCGACGACCGGCTGCAGCCGCTGATCGCCGCCAGCACGGAGATCGCCGGCATCGGCGAAACCTTCGATGCGTTGACCGCGGCGGGCGCGATCGACAGCCAGCACGGGCCGCTCGGCAAGCAGTTGCTGCTCGGCATGGCGGGCGCGGACGGCAAGCTCGCCCTGCCGATCACGCTGCAGGACGGGTTTCTCTTCGTGGGACCGCTGAAGCTTCTGCCGGTGGTGCCGATCGACTGGGAGCGGTTCTAGCGTCGGCCGGCCGAACCGCTCAGGTCACGCGGAAATTCCGGAACTGCCAAGGATCGTTCCAGTCGAGCTCCGGCTCCGGCATGAACTTGCCGCGATCCTTGAGCGGCGTCCAATCGCTGTGCACGCCGACCACCGGTCCCAGATAAGGGCGGCAGATGTCCAGCACATAGTCATGATCGAGCCCTTCCGGCTCGACCATGCCGCGATCGGGATTCTCGATCAGCCACATCGCGCCGGCGAGCACTGGCGCCGCGACCTGGATCGAGGTCGCATTGAATTGCGGGCCGAGCAGCCGGCGCGCTTCCTCGATCGAGAGCTGCGACCCGTACCAGTAGGCGCCGAAATCGCCCATCAGCAGCGCGCCCAGCTCGTCGATGCCTTCGACGATCTCCTCGCCCAGGATGCGCTGCTTCTTCTGCATCTCGAAGCCGTTGGTCTGCACCTCACGGACCGAGAGCACCGCGTCGTTGCAGGGATGGTAGGCGTAGTGGCAGGTCGGGCGGAACACCGCCTTGCCGCCCTCCTCGACGGTGAAGTAATCCGGGATGCTGATCGCCTCGCCATGGGTGATGAGGAAACCGATCAACGGTCCGCCGAGGGGCGTCCAGGAACGAACCTGCGTGATGCAGCCCGGCCTGTTCAGATAGATCGAGCATTTCGAGCCGATCGGATGCTCGCCGCCGTCCTTCGGAAACTGCTTCTCGTGCGTGCCCCAGCCGAGTTCGGCCGGCTGCAGCCCCTCGCCGACGAAGCCCGGCACGCTCCAGGTATTGACGAACTCGCCCGGCCGCTTCGGCCGGCTCGCGATCTGGGTGTCGTGCTCCGCGACATGCACGACCTTGGTGCCGGTCTGCATCATGAGGCGGGCCCATTCCTCCCGGGATTTCGGCTTGCCCGTATTGAGCCCGCGCCGCTGCGCCACCTCGAGCAGCGCCTGCTTCGCGAAATGGGTGATCAATCCCGGATTGGCGCCGTGCGTGACCAGCGCAGAGCGCGCGCCCTTGCCCCATTTCTTCGCATTCTCGATCGCGAGATAGCGCAGATGGTAGTTGCTGCGCTCGTGCGGGGAGAGCTTCGGATTGTCGTAGGTGCCGGCCCAGGGTTCGATGCAGGTGTCGATATAGAGCGCGCCCGCCTTCTGGCACCAGTTCATCAGGTCGATGGAGCTCACCTCGACGCTGAGATTGATGAGGAGGTCGCCGCGCCCGAGATACTTGCCGAGCACCGCCTCCATGTTCTGCGGAACGATCGGCTTCGCCTCGTAGCGCAGGCCGCGCTCAGTGTAGGGCTTGAGGTCGGCGCTGTTGTCGTCGGCTTCGACGATCGCCATCTGCGAGAGCGGCATGTCGAAATGCCGGTCGATGAGCGGCAGCGTGCAGCGACCGACCGATCCGTAGCCGATCATCAGAATCCGTCCGCCGAAGGGGAATTTCTTGGCCATACAGCACCTCCATCGCGCGGCAGCATCATGGGACCGATCATCGCCGGTCGCCGGCTGCCGGCTCACTCTCGCGTTCCAAGCACCGCGCGAGTCACGCCGAATCCGACGAAACGCCTCGTAGCGGTCGATTCTTCCGAACCGATCGCGCCGCGAGGCGCCGTTGCGGCGGACGATTCAGCAAATCATCCGCAGGTGCAAGAAAAAAATTCGCGAGAGACGCGCGACGCGGGCGGCAATCTCACGCCTGCTTGGCGTCGATGATGCCGCGGCGGATTGCCCGGGTGCGCGTGAACCACTCTTCGAGCTTCTCGCCCTCGCCCCAGCGGATCGCGCGTTGCAACGCCGTGAGATCCTCGGTGAAGCGCCCGAGAATCTCGAGCACCGCCTCGCGGTTGTTGAGGAAAACGTCCCGCCACATCACCGGATCGGAAGCGGCGATGCGCGTGAAATCGCGGAAGCCGCCGGCCGAGAATTTCACCACTTCCTTCTGCGTCGAATCCTCGAGATCGGTCGCCGTGCCGACGATCGTGTAGGCGATGAGATGCGGCAGATGCGAGGTGATGGCGAGCACGATGTCGTGGTGGCCCGGCTCCATGATCTCGACCTGGCTGCCGCAGCGGCGCCAGAACTCGACGACGCGTTCGACGGCGTCGGCGTCCGTGCCCGGCGGCGGTGTGAGGATGCACCAGCGCCCGTCGAAGAGCTCGGCGAAGCCGGCCTCCGGACCGGAATGCTCGGTGCCGGCGACGGGGTGCCCAGGCACGAGATGCACCCCGTCCGGCATCGCAGGACCGAGATCGCGGATCACCGCCTGCTTGACCGAGCCCACATCGGAGACGATGGCGCCGCGCTTCAGCCTGCCGCTCATCGCGGCGCCGATGCCGGCATAGGCGCCGACCGGCGCGCAGACGATCACGAGATCGGCGCCCTCGACCGCGGCACCCGGCTCGTCATGCATGCTGTCGACGAGCCCGAGCTCGGCCGCCTTCGCGCGGGTCGCGGCGCTCCGCGCGGTCGCCGCGATATGGCCGGCGAGCTTGCCGCGCCGCATGGCATGACAGAGCGAGGAACCGATCAGCCCGACGCCGATCAGCGCCACCCGGTCGAAGAGCGGCGCGGCCATGGATCAGCGCACCCCGGCCGGACGCCGACTTGCACCATGCCCGAGGAACTCGGCGAGAGCGGCCACCACCGCCTCGAGCTCCTCCTCGGTGCCGATGGTGATGCGCAGGCAATCCGGCAGGCCGTAGGAGGCCATGCGGCGCGGGATGATGCCGCGGCCGTTGAGGAAGGCGAGCGCCGCCTCGGCATCGGGAAACTTCACCAGCAGGAAGTTTCCGGCGCTCGGATAGACGGTAAGCCCGAGCGCTTCCAGCGCCTTCCGGAACCAGGGCAGCCAGCGTTCGTTATGCGCGCGGGCTCGATCGACATGCGCCTTGTCCTCGAGCGCCGCGACCGCGGCGGCCTGCGCCGCGGCGGCGACGTTGAAGGGCCCGCGCACGCGATTGAGCACGTCGGCGATGGCCGGCGGGCAATAGGCCCAGCCCACCCGCAGCGCGGCGAGCCCGTAAATCTTCGAGAAGGTGCGCAGCATCACGACATTGTCGAAGGCTTCGACGAGCTTGATGCCGGGCTCGTAGTCGGGCCGCGTCACATATTCGGCGTAGGCCGCGTCGAGCGCGAGCAGAACGGTCGGCGGCAGCATCCGCCTCAGCTTCTCGATCGTCCCGGCCGGCAGGAGGCTTCCGGTCGGGTTGTTCGGATTGGCGAGAAACAGGATCTTCGTGCGCGGCGTCACATGGGCGAGCAGCGCATCCGGATCGGCCGTGAGGTCCTGCTCCGGGGCGGCGACCGCGACCGCGCCTGCGGTCTTCGCCGAGATCGCATACATGAGGAAGCCGTGGCGGCTGTAGAGCACCTCGTCGCCCGGTCCCGCATAGGCGCGCACCAGGAGCGCGATCAGCTCGTCCGAGCCGGCGCCGCAGACGATGCGGTCGGCGTCGATGCCGTAATGGCGCGCGAGCGCGCGCCGGAGCTCGAGCGCACCGCCGTCGGGGTAGCGATGGAGCTCGCCCGCGTGCGCGCGATAGGCCTCCATGGCCCGCGGCGAGGGGCCCAGGGGCGTTTCGTTCGAGGCGAGCCGGATCACGCGGTTATGGCCGGCGAGATGGGCCTCGCCGCCGACATAGGCGGCGACATCCATGATCCCGGGACGGGGCGTGACGGTCATCTCAGATGGCTCCCTTGGTCCGGCCGGCGAGACCGAGCTCGGCCGCATTCAGCGGCTCGGCATAGCAGCCGAGCAGCCAGATCTGTTTCAGCTCGCGCTCGAGCGTGCCGGCGACGCGCGCGATGCGGCCGTCGTCGGCAGAAAGAAAGGTCGGCAATTCGAGGAGATGAAGATAGTCGCCTTCGCCCGACGCCAGGCCGCTCACCAGGAAGACCGGCTCCAGATTCTCGGCGCGGAAGGCGTTGGCGAAGCCGGCGCGGCTCACCTCGCCGCGCGTCTCGATCGCGATCAGGCTGAGATCGCGGCCGGTCGGCTCGGGCTGGATCGGCGCCACGACGAACGCCTGCATGCCTTCGGCACCCGTCGCGCCGAAGGGTAGCCGCGCCACGACGCGCGGCACCTTGCGATCCGTGGTCATGAGACGTCGCCACCACTGCTCGGCATTGCCCTGCTCCGGCAGCGGCAGCACGCCGACGCTCGCCTCGCCGTCGATCACCGCGCCCAGCACCTGCTGCGTGGTCTCGTGCGGCACGAAGCGAGTGATTCCGCCGAAATTGATCCGCGCGAGATCCCAGAGGCCGAACGATCCCGCATCGGGACGATGCACCGCCACGGTCAGCGGCGCTTCCATCTGCAGCGACGCGGCAATGATCTCCTGCCAGATCCGCACGAGCGAGGGTTTCGGCAACGGCCCCCGGTGACGCTGGAGCATCGCGCGCAGCATGCTCGCCTCGCGCGCCGGCCGGTAGTGCACGCGGTTGGAGCCGGGCGTCTTCGCCACGGCGTCCTTCAGCGCGCCGATGCGCAATACGAGATCGCAGCGGCGCACCAGTTGATCGTGCAGCACGCGATCGATCTCGTCGATCTGGCGGCGCAGATCGTCGAGGGATGCAGAAGCCTCGCTCATACCAGAAAAACCCGTCGCCAAAAGGCGGCCTAGTGATAGTCGCACTGGCCTGCAAAATCAAAGAAAACATTGACAGCCGAGCGCCCACAACCCTAGCTAATTCAACCGGTTCGGACGTCTCTCCGACGATATCCCAAGGACATCAGATGGCTGGTCTACCGCGCAATTCGGCCGAGGTCCGCGCCCATCTGCCGGGCGGCCGCCTCGCGGTGGGCGAGGACCGGCCCATGCGGCTCGATTGCGGGCTGGAGCTGGCGCCCTTCGCCATCGCCTATCAGACCTACGGCCGGCTCAACCGCGAGCGCAGCAACGCGATCCTGGTCTGCCATGCGCTGACCGGCGATCAGTATCTCGCGGGCGCGCATCCCGTCACCGGCAAGCCCGGCTGGTGGGAAGCGGTGGTGGGCCCCGGCCTGCCGCTCGATACGAACCGCTATTTCGTGCTCTGCGTGAACGTGCTCGGCGGTTGCATGGGCACCACGGGCCCGAGCGACATCGACCCGGCGACGGGACGTCCCTACGGCCTCGCCTTTCCGGTGATCACCGTCGCCGACATGGTGCGCGCCCAGAAGCTCGTCATCGACCATCTCGGTATCGAGCGCCTCTTCTGCGTGATCGGCGGCTCGATGGGCGGCATGCAGGTGCTGCAATGGGCCGCGAGCCATCCGTCGCAGGTTTTCGCCGCCGTGCCGATCGCCTGCGCCGCGCGCCACTCGGCGCAGAACATCGCGTTCCACGAAGTCGGCCGGCAGGCGATCATGGCCGACCCCGACTGGTGCGGCGGCGACTATGCAGTGCAGGGGAAGAACCCCTCGCGCGGCCTCTCGGTCGCGCGCATGGCGGCGCACATCACCTACCTCTCCGAGGCGGCGCTGCACCGCAAGTTCGGGCGCAACCTGCAGAACCGCGCCCGGGTGACCTACGGCTTCGATGCGGACTTCCAGGTCGAGAGCTATCTGCGCCACCAGGGCTCGACCTTCGTCGACCGCTTCGACGCCAACTCCTATCTCTACATCACCCGCGCGATGGATTATTTCGACCTTGCCGCGGAGTTCGGCGGCCAGCTCGTGAATGCGTTCCGCAACACGCCCGTGCGCTTCTGCCTCACCTCCTTCACCAGCGACTGGCTGTTCCCGACGCATGAGAGCAAGGCGATCGTGCAGGCGCTGAACGCGGTCGCGGCGAACGTGAGCTTCGTCGAGATCGAGAGCGACAAGGGCCATGACGCCTTCCTGCTCGACGAGCCCGAGTTCCATCGCACCCTCTCGGGGTTCCTTCAGGGTTCGGCCGAGCTCATCGGCCTCGATCGGTGACGGCGATGCCCGACGGAACGCACGTCAATCGCGCCGCGATCCGCGTCGATCTCCAGCTCATCGCCGATATGGTCGATGCGCATGCGCGGCTGCTCGATATCGGCTGCGGCGACGGCGCACTGCTCGACTACCTGATCCATTTCAAGCAGGTGGACGGGCGCGGCATGGAGCTGAGCCAGGCCGGCGTCAATGCCTGCGTGGCGCAGGGGCTCTCGGTCGTCCAGGGCGACGCTGACACGGACCTTGCGCACTATCCGACCGCCGCTTTCGACTATGTGGTGCTGAGCCAGACGCTGCAGGCGACGCGCAATCCGCGCACCGTGCTGACCGAGCTGGTGCGGATCGGCCGGCGGGCGATCGTCTCCTTCCCGAACTTCGGCCATTGGCGGGTGCGCTGGCATCTCGGCGTCAACGGACGCATGCCGACGACGCCGTCCCTCCCGGCGCAATGGTATGACACGCCCAACATCCATCTCTGCACGCTTCTGGATTTCACCGAGCTCTGTCGCCAGCTCGACGTCACCATCGAGCGCGCGATCGCGATCGACGCGAGCGGCAGGCCGAGCCCGATCCGCGCGCCGAGGCTCGCCAACCTGTTCGGCGAGCAGGGGCTTTTCCTTCTGAAGCGGCGCGGCTAGGCCCGCGCGGGGCTGAAGCGGCGCGGCTAAGCGCGCTCGAGAACGGCGTCAGCCGTCGCGGCGCGCGGCCTGCGGGAAGGCGACGACGGCGGCGCGCCGGCGGACCCGCGGCTTCACCAGGCTGACGCCATAGAGCTGCTTTCCCGCCTCCAGCATCACGACGCCCGCGATCCGCGGGCACCAGCGCGCGCCGACCCGTTCCCAGGCGGGCGCGGTGCGCAGCAGCCAGCTCGCCCGGAAGGGCGGCAGGAAAAGCGCCTGCGCGGTCTGGGTCGGCAGAAACATGTTGTCGCGCATCAGCCGCGAGAGCTGCCGCGGCGAGAAGGTGTGGCCCTGGCCGAAGGGCGTGCGCTCGGTGCGCGACCAGATGCCGCGACGATTCGGCGCGACGACGAGAAGCCGTCCGTTGTCCGCCATGACGCGCCAGATCTCGCGCAGCATCTCGCGCACCGACTCCGCGCATTCGAGCCCATGCACCAGCAGCACGCGATCGACCGACCGGTCCGGAAGCGGCAGGTCGGTCTCGTCGATGAGGGCGGTGAGGCCGCGCTCGTCGGGCGGCCAGGGCACGATGCCCTGCCCTGCCGGCATGAAGGCCAGCACGCGCCCCGCCTCGCCGCGGAACTGCCGGAGATAGGGCGTCGCATAGCCGATGCCGAGCATCGCCATGTTGCCGACCTCGGGCCAGAGCGCGCGCACGCGCCGCCGGATGAGATGGCGCGCCATCTGCCCGAGCGGCGTCGCGTAGAAATCGCGCAGTTCGACCGCGTCATTCCACATGGCCGCATCCTAGCACGAAACCGGCTGAGCCGCCCGAAGGGGCCGGAAAGCCGCGGCCGGGCTGGGCCGAGGGTCGACCGCCCGCCCGCGCCTTGCTAAGGTTCGGCCATCATGACCGCGCTCGAAATCGCCCCGGTTCCGCTGCTCAAGGACAATTACGGCTATCTGCTGCATGAGCGGTCCAGCGGCCTCACGGCCATCGTGGATCCCTCCGAGGCGGAGCCGGTGCTCGAGGCCGCGGCGGCGCGGGGCTGGCGCCTCACCCATGTGCTCAACACCCATCACCATAGCGACCATAGCGGCGGCAATGCGGGGCTCAAGGAAGCGACCGGCTGCAAGGTCGTCGGCCCGGCCTATGACCGCGCCCGTATCCCGGCGATCGACGAGGCGGTGGACGAGGCGAGCGGCTTCCGCTTCGGCCAGCAGCAGGCGCAGGTGCTTTTCATCCCCGGCCATACCCGCGGCCATATCGCCTTCTGGTTCAGGGACGCCCAGGCGCTCTTCTGCGGCGACACGCTCTTCTCGCTCGGCTGCGGCCGGATGTTCGAGGGTGATCCCGCGATGATGTGGAATTCGCTCTCGAAGCTGCGCGCGCTTCCCGACCCGACCCGCGTCTATTGCGGCCACGAATATACCGAGGCCAATGCGCGTTTCGCGCTCACCGTCGATCCGGACAACGCCGTGCTCAAGGCGCGCGCGGACCGGGTGAAGGCGCTGCGGGCCGAAAACCGTGCGACCGTGCCCTCGACGCTCGGCGAGGAGAAGGCGGCCAATCCCTTCCTCCGCGCCGACGATCCCGGGCTCGCCGCCCGCCTCGGGCTCGCCGGCGCCGCGCCGGCCCAGGTCTTCGGCGAAACACGGCACCGCAAGGACGTATTTTAGACGACGGACCGCCGCTGCACCGGCCACGCCGGTTCGGCCTGTTACTCCCGCGAAAGCGGGAGTCCATGCTTGTCGCGGGTCCGGGTCTCGGGGAAAGATGAACGCCCGCCTTCGCGGGCATGACGAGCGAGGAGATTGTCGGATCGTGCGGCCCGATCCGCCGGCGATCCGATCGTCCGAACGGGAGATTCTCGACCCATGATGACGCTGCGCTATTCGACCACCAGCCCCTATGTGCGCAAGGTGACGGTCGTCGCGCACGAAGCCGGGCAGCATGACAGCATCGAACGGGTGCCGACCCTGCCGTGGGATCCGAAGACCGACCTGCCGAAGGACAATCCGCTCGGCAAGGTGCCGGCGCTGGTGACGCCGGACGGCACGTTCTACGACTCGCCCGTGATCTGCGAGTATCTCGACGCGAAGGGCGGTGGAAAGCTGTATCCCGCCGCGGGCCCGGCGCGATGGGCGGCGCTGCGGCGCCAGGCGCTCGCCGACGGCATGCTCGATGCCGGCATCTCCTGGCTGCTGGAGAGCCGGCGCCAGGCCGGCGAACAGTCCAGGGGCTGGATGGAACGGCAGCAGGGCATCGTCCGGCGCGGCTTCGACGCGCTCGAGGCGGAAGCCGGCAAGCTCGACGGCCCGGTCGATATCGGCACCATCGCGGTCGGCTGCGCGATCGGCTGGCTCGAGTTCCGCAACATCCTGGGCGCGGACTGGCGGCAGGGCCGGCCGTCCCTCGCCCGCTGGTACGAGGGCTTCGCCCGGCGCCCCTCGATGCTGGCGACGATACCGAAGGAACCGGCGTGACGCGGCCGCTTTCCGACACCGCGCCGGGGCTCATCCGGCAGCTCGGCCTCGCGCCGCATCCGGAAGGCGGCCACTACCGCGAAACCTATCGCCACCGGCCGGCGGGCGGCGGCCGCGGCAGCATGACCGCGATCTACTATCTCCTCGAAGCCGGCGAGGTCTCGCGCTGGCATCGCGTCACCGACGCCGAGGAGCTCTGGATCTTCCAGACCGGCACGGCGCTGGAGCTCACCCTTTCGCCGGACGGCCGCAGCCGCGAGGAATGGCGGCTCGGGCTCGATCTCGCCGGCGGCGACGCGCCGCAGGTGCTGGTGCCGGCGGGCTGCTGGCAGACGGCGCGCACGCTCGGGCTCTATACGCTCGTCACCTGCATCGTGACGCCGGCCTTCGAGTTCGAGAGCTTCGAGATCGCGCCGGAGGGATGGCAGCCGGCGGGATCGATGGTCGGCGACCGCGTCCTCAGCTTCGGCGCCTCGCGAAAAGGCCTCCCGCCGCGAGCGCCGCGCCGCCGACGATGAGCAGGCAGGCGCCGGCGACGACCCAGGAGGCGCTCGCGCGCCCCGCGAGGATGAGCAGCAGCGTCGACAGCAGCGGCGAGAGATAGCTGAGCGCGGCAAGCGCCTGGATGTCGCCGCGCTTCACGCCCCAGTCCCAGAAGAAGAAGGCCGCCCCCACGGGCCCGAGCCCGAGCAGCAGGGCGGCGAGCGCATTTCCCGCATCGGGCGCCACCCAATCCTCGAACAGAAGATGCGCGGCAAGGCCGCAGAGCGCGGTCGCGCCGCAGAACCCGCCGACCGCATCGCTCGATACCTCGCCGAAGCGACGGCTCAGCACCGAATAACCCGCCCACCAGAAGGCGCAGCCGAGGGCGAAGAGATAACCCGCCGCATGGCGCGGATCGATCGCCAGCGCCTCGCCGCGCGTGACCAGCAGCGCGGCGCCGGCGAGCCCGATCGCCGTGCCGAGCACATGCACGGCCCGCAGCCGCTCGCCCGGAAGCAGCGCCGAGAAGAGTACCGTCAGCAGCGGCCAGAGATAGCAGATGAGACTCGCCTCGACGGCGGGCGCGCGGCCGAGCGCGTTGAAATAGAGGATGTGATAGCCGAAGAGCCCGCCGACCCCGAGCGCCCATACCCGCCAGGGCAGGCGCAGATGGGCCAGCGGCGAGGCGCCGCCGCGGCCGCGCTCGAGGCGCCATTTGACGAGCGCCATCAGGAACGCCACGCTGAAGGTCAGGAACACGAGCTGGAAGGGCGGTAGAGGCTGCGCCGCCGTGGTGAGGAGCGCCAGCGAGGCCCAGAGCAGCGGCGCCAGCGCCCCGATCAGCGTGGCTCGCCGCCGCGCGCCCGCGCGGCTTTCGAGGCTGTCGGGCACGGTTTCCGCGGTCATCGGCCACCGCCGTCTGGCCCGCCGCGGCGCGCCGTGGCAGATTGCGCCTTCCCCGACGAGCCGGCGAGGCTTCGAGCTTCGCCCTGGAGGCGAGCATGGCGGTCACCGGCATTTCGCGACGCAGCTATCGCGACACCACCCTCACCCACAGCCATGGCCATCACCAGGTCGTGCTGGCGCTCGAGGGCTCGCTCGAGATGGAGGTGGAGGGCCGCGGCGGCCGCGTCGAAGGCTGCGCGCTGGTCGCGGTCGCGCCGGGCCGCTCCCATAGCTGCCGCGCCGACGGCCGCAACCGCTTCCTGGTGCTGGACTGGGACGCGGAAGACGGGCTCGACGAGGCGGCGCTGCGGTTCGCCGACGCCTGCGCACGCGACCCCTTCCTCGCGCTCGACCCCAAATTGCTGCCGCTGCTGCGCTTTCTCGACGGCGCCGCCGCCGACGCGACGATCGGCGCGGCGGAACGTCGCGACTGGGCGCGGCTGCTGCTGCGCCGCCTCGGCGCCGGCATCGGCGAGCGCCGGACCCTGCGCATCCGCCGTCTCGACCGCGCGCTCGGTTTCCTCGCCGCGAACATGACGGAGCCGCTGACGGTCGGGCGCATTGCCGCCGCCGCTCATACCAGTTCCAGCCATCTGCACGCCCTCTTCCGCCGTCATCTCGGCCGCAGCCCCATGGGCGAGCTCGCCGAGATCCGGCTGGAACACGCCCGGCGTCTGCTCGCCGAGGGCGACGGCTCGATCGCCTCGGTCGCGGTCGCGGCCGGCTATGCCGAGCAAAGCTCCCTCACCCGCGCCTTCAGGCGGCGCTTCGGCATTACGCCCGCCCGCTACCGGCAAGGCCAGCGCCGCGCGCGGCCGGCGGAGTCCCGGTCCAAACCGCAGGAGTCCGGGTCAAGCGGCGGGCGCGGCCAAGGGCGATGATGGGCCCGATCGCGCGGCGACGCGGCGCCTAGAGCGCGTTTCCTCGAACTTGAATCGGAACGCGCTCTAGATTCCTTGGTTTGGTCGCATTCTCTGCCGCGAACCGGTGCCCACTTCGCGGGAAAATGCTCTATCGGCGAAAGGAACGGTCATGCGTCTCCGGGATTTCGACGCCCTCAGCTTCGACTGCTACGGCACGCTGATCGACTGGGAGAGCGGCATCCTCGCTGCGCTGGCGCCCTGGCGAAAGCGGAGCGGCAGCAAGGCCGACGACGAGGCCATGCTCGCGCACTTCGCCGAGGTCGAATCGAAGATCGAGGCCGAGCATCCGACCCTGCTCTATTCCGACCTCCTCGCGGCGACCTTGCGGGAGATGGGCGATCGGACCGGCGTGGCGGCCACCGACGCCGAGGCGCGTGGCTTCGGCGGCTCGGTCGAGCATTGGCCCGCCTTCCCCGACAGCCGCGAGGCGCTCGTCTATCTGAAGCGGCATTACAAGCTCGCGATCTTCTCCAATGTCGATCGCGCCTCCTTCGCCCATAGCCGCCGGAAGCTCGGGGTGGATTTCGACCTGGTGGTGACGGCGGAGGATGTCGGCGCCTACAAGCCCGCGCTCAATCATTTCGAGACCGGGCTCGCGAAGCTCGAGGCGATGGGCATCCCCAGGGCGAAGGTGCTGCACACGGCGCAGAGCCTGTTCCACGACCATGTGCCGGCGAAGCGCATGGGGCTGACGAGCTTCTGGATCGACCGGCGTGCCGGCAAGGCGGGCGGCGGCGCGACCAAGGCGCCAGCGGTGCCGGTCACGCCCGACGGACGCGCCACGACCCTCGCCGCCATGGTCGAGATGCATAAGGCCGAAGCGTGACGGCCGCGACCTCAAAGGTCATGCGGGTTTCATGCTTCGACAGGCTCAGCCTGAGGTCTTGCTCCTGATCGACAAATTTTCCTCATCCTGAGCTTGTCGAAGGATGAGGTCATCCCGCGATGGCGCTACTGCTTGAGTTCCGCCGCAGTGTCGTCGAGCGCCTTGGCGGCCGCGCCTACGAGCTCGTCGATCTGCGCCCGGGTGATGGTGAGCGGCGGCGACAGCACCATCGTCTCGAACGAGGCACGCATCACGAGCCCATGGGCGAAGCAGCGCTCGCGGCAGATCGAGCCGGCACGGCCCGCCGGCTCGAAGCGCTTGCCGGTCGCCTTGTCCGCGACCAGCTCGATGCCGCCGAGCAGGCCGCAGGTCCGCACCTCGCCAACGATCGGATTCTTCGCGAGCGTCTGGAGCTTCTCGGCGAAGTAGGGGCCGGTGTCGGTCTTCACCTTCTGCGGCAGCTTCTCCTCCTGCAGGATCTCGATGTTCTTGAGCGCCACGGCGGCTGCCACCGGGTGGCCGGAATAGGTGAAGCCGTGCAGCCAGTAGCCCTCGTCGATGAGCGGCTTCGCGATGCGCTCATGCACGGCCACCGCCGAGATCGGCATATAGCCGGAGGAAAGCCCCTTCGCCATGGTGGCGATGTCGGGGGTGAAGCCGAGCGTCTCGAAGCCGAACCAGTTGCCGGTCCGGCCGAAGCCGCAGATCACCTCGTCCGAGACGAGCAGCACCTCATGCTTGCGGCAAATCCGTTCCACCTCCGGCCAGTAGCTCCTGGGCGGCACGATCACCCCGCCCGCGCCCTGCACCGGCTCGCCGATGACGGCGGCCACGTTCTCCGCCCCGAGCTCGAGGATCTTCGCCTCGATCCAGCGCGCCGCTTCGAGGCCGAAGGCCTCCGGGTCCTTGCCGCGGCCGTTCTCGAAGCCGTAGGGCGCCGCCACGTGATGGAAGCCCGGCAGCGGCAGGTCGGCCTGGCTGTGCATGATGCCCCAGTTGCCGAGGCTGCCGGAGGCCATGGTCGAGCCGTGATAGCCGAAGCGCCGCGCGATGAAGGCCTTCTTCTTCGGCTTGCCGACGAGATTGAAGTAGTGCCGCACCAGCCGCACGACCGTGTCGTTCGCCTCGGAGCCGGAATTGGCGAAGAGCATGTGGTCGAGCCCGCTGCCCTTCGGCATGAGCTCCACGAGCTTGGCCGCGAGCTCGACGGTGGGCGGGGTGGTGCCGCCGAAGAAGCTCGAATAATAGGGCAGCTCGCGCATCTGGCGCGCCGCGACCTCCACCAGCGCCTCGCGGCCATAGCCGACATTGACGCACCAGAGCCCGGCCATGCCGTCGAGATAGCGCCGATTGTCGAGATCGTAGATATAGACGCCCTCGGCCCGGGAGAAGATGCGGCCGCCGCCATTGTCCGCCAGCTCGCGATTGTTCGAGAAGGGATGGATGTGGTGCTCGACGTCGAGCTTGCGCAGGCGCGGCGCATCGTAGTTCGGACGCATGGCGGTCATGGCTTTATTCCTCCCAAGGCGCGGAATTTCGCCCGCGTCCGTTGCAGCCGCCGATTATGCGAGAGAGCCGCCGGCCTCGGAAACGCTGAAAATGCCGAGCCATTGCATCGGAAAAGCCGAGGCAGAGGCTAGCGGGCGCGGCGCCGCGGCTTCGCGCGCGGTTTCGTTGTCTTCGCGACCGCTGCCAGTCCCTTCGCCGCCTGGACCAGCCGCGCGTCGATCTCCACCCGATACCCGGCCACGAGACGGTTGGTTTCGTTCGGCATGCCGACGACCGCCATCAGCTCATGCACCATCGCGTCGGTCATGCCCGCCTTGCGCGCGCCGGCGATGTGGCTCGTGATGCAGTAGTCGCAATCGTTGGTGACGCTTACCGCGACATAGAGCAGCTCCTTCACCAGCGGATCGAGCGCGCCCGGCGCCATCACCTGCTTCACGCTGTCCCAGGTGCGCCGCAGCGTCGCCGGATCGTTGGCGAGCGCCTTCCAGAAATTATTGATCCAGTCGGTCTTCCGGACCGCCATGATGTCGTCATAGACGGCCCGCACGGCCGGCGAGGCCTCGGCGTAATCGATCAGCTTGACCAGCGTCATGGCAGCCTCCGTGCCTTCGTAGCCGCATGCCGAGCCCGATGCTGGCATGACGCATCGCCCGGGGAAAGCGCAGGGCGGCCAACGAATTCCTCTCCCCCTTGCGGGAGAGGGAGGCGAGCGCAAGCGCGCGGGTGAGGGGCCGACGCCAGTTCATCGCGAACAAGGAGCGGCGATCAAGGTATCGAGTGTGAGTTGGCCTCGCGCCCCTGGCACCACCCCGCCCTATCCCTCCCCCCTCGGGGGGAGGGGAAAAGCGCCGCTCAATACATATGCTGGCCGCCATTGAGCGAGAGGGTCGAGCCGGTGATGAAGCCCGCATCCTCGCCGCAGAGGAACACCACGCCGCGCGCGATCTCCTCCGCCTCGCCGAGGCGGCCGACCGGGATCTTGGCGACGATCTTCTCCAGCACCGGTGCGGGTACGGCGCGCACCATGTCGGTGTTGATGTAGCCGGGCGCGATGCAGTTGACCGTGATGCCCTTGCCGGCGCCTTCCTGCGCCAGCGCCTTGGTGAAGCCGTGGATGCCGGACTTGGCGGCGGCGTAGTTGACCTGACCGTATTGCCCGCCCTGCCCGTTGATCGAGCCGATATTGACGATACGGCCGAAATTGCGCTCGCGCATCCCGTCGATCACGAGCCGGCACATGTTGAAGCAGCTCGTGAGGTTGGTGCGGATCACCTCGTCCCATTGCTGCGGCGTCATCTTGTGGAGCGTCGCGTCGCGGGTGATGCCGGCGTTGTTGACCAGGATCTCGATCGGGCCGGACTCCGCCGCGATCTTCTTCAGCGCCGCTTCGCATTCCGCGAAATTTCCGACATCGAACTTGACGGTGCCGATGCCGGTTTCGGCGGCGAATTCCCGGGCGGCCGCGTCATTGCCGGAATAGGTGGCGACGACGCTATGGCCGGCCTTCTTCAGCGCGACCGAGATGGCGCGGCCGATGCCGCGCGAGCCCCCGGTGACGATCGCCAGACGTGCCATGATC
>CADEFF010000012.1:0-67175 GCA_902826565.1 uncultured Rhodospirillaceae bacterium
CGGCCTGTCGCTCTCGCGGCTTCGTCCGTGGAAGCGACCCGGGAGAGCGACGCCTCCGCACGCTCGCGTCTCGCCGAGCTGCTGATCCTCTGCGCGCGCATCGGCTTCAATCCGTAAGTCCGGTTCCGCCCGTTCCGCCGCGTCGGCCCTTGCCGCCGCGGACAGCCTCATATGCGCGAACCCGCTTTACCGCCGATCCGAGGAGCCACCCATGGCACAAGCCGTCCGCCGCAACAGCAGCGCCCATTGGAAAGCGACCGATCTCAGCCACCATATCCATCCCTTCACCGATCAGCATGCGCTGCCGGGACAAGGCGTGCGCGTCATCGTGCGCGCCGAGGGGACCTATCTCTTCGATTCCGACGACAACAAGCTGCTCGACGCCTTCGCCGGGCTCTGGTGCGTGAACGTCGGCTATGGCCGCAAGGAGATCGCCCAGGTCGCCTACGACCAGATGGTGCAGCTCCCCTACTACAACACCTTCTTCAAGACCACGACGCCGCCCACGGCCGAGCTCGGTAAGGTCCTCGCCGACCTCGCGCCGAAGCAGCTCAACCATGTGTTCTACGGGCTCTCCGGGTCGGACGCGAACGACACGATCTGCCGCATGGTCCGGCACTACTGGAACGTGCTCGGCAAGAAGACCAAGAAGACGATCATCAGCCGGCAGAACGGCTATCACGGCTCGACCATGGCCTCGGCCAGCCTCGGCGGCATGAAGGCAATGCACGAGGTCGGCGACCTGCCGCTGCCGGGCTTCGTCCATATCATGCAGCCTTACTGGTTCGGACAGGGCGGCGACATGCCGCCGGACGAGTTCGGCCTCAAGGCCGCACGCGCGCTCGAGGAGAAGATCCTGGAGCTCGGCGCGGACAACTGCGCCGCCTTCATCGGCGAGCCGATCCAGGGCGCCGGCGGCGTCATCATCCCGCCCGCGAGCTACTGGCCCGAGATCCAGCGCATCTGCAAGAAATACGACCTGCTGCTGATCGCCGACGAGGTGATCTGCGGGTTCGGCCGGACCGGCCACTGGTTCGCCTCGGAATATTTCAAGATCGAGGCGGACTTCATGACCATGGCGAAGGGCCTGACCTCGGGCTATCTGCCGCTCTCGGGCCTGATGGTCAGCGACCGCGTCTTCGCGGTGATCGGCGGCGACAAGGCCGGCGAGCTCACGCATGGCTATACCTATTCGGGCCATCCGGCGTGCTGCGCGGTCGCGATCGAGAACATCCGGATCATCAGGGACGAAGGCCTCGTCGAGAAGGTCCGCGACGTGACCGGCCCCTATCTCGCGAAGCGGCTCAAGGAGCTGCATGACCATCCGCTCGTCGGCGAGACCCGCAACCTCGGGCTCATCGGCGCGATCGAGCTGGTCAAGGACAAGGCGACGCGCAAGACCTTCGAGCCGCTGGGCGATGTGGGTCTGATCTGCCGCGAGCACTGCTTCAAGAGCGGGCTCGTGATGCGGGCCACGCGCGACACCATGCTGATCTCGCCGCCGCTCACCTGGACCAAGGCGAACGTCGACGAATTCATGACCCTGACCCGCAAGGCGCTCGATCTGACGCTGGCGGACGTCAGGAAGAAGGGCCTGCTCTAGGCCCTGGCGCGGGAGGTCGCGGCGGGACGCATCGTCCCGCTTCGGCCTTGCCGGCGGCGGAAGCGCCGCGAGCGGCCGATGAACGACATTGCGTGGACCAACCGACGAGGACGCGTCCGATGCGCAACCTGAAATACGATACCAAAGAGCTCTGGCGGCAGGACCGCGACCACTACGTCCATCCCTGGACGGACTTCTCGACCTTCAAGAAGGACGGGTCGGAGATCATCGCGGAGTCCGAGGGCATCTACGTCTATGACAGCGACGGCCAGCGCTACATCGACGGCATCGGCGGCCTCTGGTGCGTGAACATCGGCTATGGCCGGGACGAGATGGCGCAGGCGATCGCCGAGCAGGCGAAGCGGATGTGCTACTACTCGACCTTCACCCACATCACGACGCCGCCGGCGGCCGCGCTCGCGGCGAAACTCGCCGAGCTCGCGCCGGGTCCGCTCAACCACGTCTTCTACACGACCGGTGGATCGGAATCGAACGACGTCGCCGTCCGCACGGTGCATTTCTATTTCAACCGCCTCGGCAAGAAATCGAAGAAGAAGATCATCTCGCGGATCGACGGCTATCACGGCTCGACCCTGCTGACGGCGACCATCACCGGTGTGATGTTCGACCGGATCGGCTTCGACACGATCGACGACCTCGTCCATCACATCCCTTGCCCAAACCCCTACCGCCGGCCGGATGGCATGACGCTGGAAGAGTTCGGCGACCAGTGCATCGCCGATCTCGAGAACAAGATCCTCGAGCTCGGGCCGGAGAACGTCGCGATGTTCTTCGCCGAGCCGATCATGGGCGCCGGCGGCGTGATCGTGCCCCCGCCCGGCTATCATCGACGGGCGCAGGAGGTCTGCGCGAAGTACGATGTGTTCTACCTGTCGGACGAGGTGGTGACGGCCTTCGGCCGGCTCGGCCATTTCTTCGCCTCGAAGGACAAGTTCGACCTCCAGCCCGACATCATCTCGACGGCGAAGGGCATCACCTCTGGCTATCAGCCGCTCGGCGCCATGATCTTCTCCGACAAGATCTACGAGGTGATCAGCGTGCCGCAGGCCGAGGGCGCCATGTTCACCAACGGCTTCACCTATTCGGGCCATGCGGTGACCTGCGCCGCCGGCCTCAAGAACATCGAGATCATGGAGCGCGAGGCCATCTGCGGCCATGTCCGCAAGGTCGGCCCCTATTTCGAGAAGAAGCTCCACGAAGCGATGCACGACCTGCCGATCGTGGGCGATATCCGGGGCAGCCATTTCATGCTCTGCGCGGAATATGTCGCCGACCGCAAGACCAAGGCGCTGCTGCCGCCCGAGGCGGATATCGGCGGCCGTATCGCGCGGATCGCCAAGGCGAGCGGCGCGATCGTCCGTCCGCTCGGCCATCTGAACGTGCTGTCGCCGCCGCTCATCATGACCGAGCCGCAAATCGACGAACTCGTCGCCATCCTGCGCGCCTCGACCCTGACGGCGATGGACGAGCTGAAGCGCGAGAAACTCTGGAACGGGTGATCCGCCGCCGGTGAGCAGACCCGCCCTCGCCGCCGCCGTTGCCGCCTTTCAGAACCGCCGGCTTTCGGAGGCGGTGACGCTTTGCGAGGCGATTCTCGCGGAACGGCCCGAGGACGCCGAGGCGCTGCACCTGCTGGGGGTGGTGCTGCAGACGGCGGGACGCGGGAACGACGCCGCGACGCTGCTGGCGCGCGCCGCCGGCCTCGCCCCTGACAATGCCGATATCCAGCGCAATCTGGGCGCCGTGCTGGCCTCGCTCGGAAGGCTGAGCGAGGCGATTCCGGCCCTCGAGAAAGCGCATTCCCTCCGGCCCGACGATCCCGCCGCGCTCGAGAACCTCGCCACGGCCCTCCAGCAATCGCGGCAGGAAGCGCATGCCGTCGCACTGCTGGAGCCCTGGCTGCAGCGCCATCCCGGCGTAGCGCGGTTCTGGCACCGGCTCGGCACCCTGCTCCTCGCGCTCGATCGCCGTTCCGCGGCGATCGAGGCGCTGGAACGCTGCCTCGCCCTCCAGCCGCAACACGCCGAGGCCAACAAGGCGCTGGGGCGGCTCCGGGCGGGACGGCGCGAACTCGCCGCCGCGGCCGATTGCTTCCGCCGCGCCATCGCGGCCGATCCGGCGGATGCCGAGGCGCATCGCTATCTCGCCGACATCCTGTCGATCCAATGCCGCATCGCCGAGAGCATTCCGCTCTATCGCCGCGCCCAAGCGCTGAAGCCCGATCCCGGCATCGATTTCGTGCTCGCCGCCAACTTTCCCGCGATCCTGCCGAGCACGGCCGCAATCGACGAGATCCGCGAACGCTACGACAAGGCGCTGGATCGTCTCATCGAGGTTCCACCGAAGCTCGAGGATCCGAGCGTCGAGATCGGCGAGACGCGGCAATTCTATCTGGCTTATCACGGGCGGAACGACCGTGCGCCGCAGCAGAAGCTTGCGGCGGCCTATCTCGCCGCCTGCCCCTCGCTCGCCTGGCGCGCGCCCTATCTCGATGGCTGGCGGCCGCGGGACCGGCTCCGCATCGGCGTGGTTTCCACCTATCTGCGGCATCACACCGTTGGGCTGGTGACACAAGGGTTGCTCGACCGGTTCGACCGGGAGCGCTTCGAGATTCTCCTGTTCCGGCCGCGAAGCGCCGGGGATGCCACGTCGCAGGCGATTGCCGGCACGGCCGACGCGGTCATCGATATCCCCGACCGCCTCGCCGAAGCGCGGTTGCGGATCGCGGCGGCCGAGCTCGATCTCCTCTATTTTCCCGATATCGGCATGGCGTCGCTGACTTACTTCCTCGCCTTCGCGCGGCTGGCGCCGGTGCAATGCATCGGTTGGGGACACCCCGATACGACCGGCATCCCGAATGCCGACTACTGGCTCTCGGCCGCCGATTGGGAGCCGCCGGACGGCGACGAGCATTACAGCGAGCAGCTGATCCGCCTGCGCCATCCGCCGGTCTATTACCCCCGCCCGCTCGCCGTGCCGCCGAAACGCAGCCGGGCCGATCTCGGCCTGCCCGCGCAAGGCCGGCTCTATCTGTCGCCGATGAGCCTCTTCAAGTTCCATCCCGAATTCGACAGGACCGTCGGCCGCATCCTCGAACAGGATCCGGAGGCGCATCTGGCGCTGGCGTCGGGCGATGCGAGCGAATGGAACGAGCTGCTGCGCGCCCGCATCGCGCAGGTCAGCGCAAGCGCCGCCCGTCGGCTGATCTTCCTGCCGCGCAGGAGCTTCGCAGATTTCCAGGCGCTGGGCCGGCTCGGCGATGCATTCCTCGATCCCCTTCATTTCGGCGGCGGGCGCACCAGCCTCGACCTGCTCGGCCTCGGCGTGCCGATCGTCAATCGACCGGGGCGCTTCATGCGCAGCCGCATCACCTACGGCTTCTATCGCCAGATGGGCATGACGGACCTCGTCGCGGCGGACGAGGAGAGCTATGTCGCGACCGCGCTGCGGCTGGCGCGCGACGCGGACTGGCGCCAGGCGATGCGCGACAGGACCGCCGAGAGGAGCGCCGTTCTCTACGAGAACGAGGCGGCCCCCCGCGAGGTCCAGGAATTCTTCGCCGCGGCCGTGGCGGCGGCCGCCGCCGGTTCGTCGATCGACCGCTGGCCGCCGTTAAGCGGCGGTTGAGCAGAATGAGCCAGGATCGGCCGATGCCCGACCCGCAGATCGACCTCGCCACCGCCGTCCGGGCGCTCGCCGACGGCAAGCCGAAGGTGACGGCCGTGCTCTGCGGCGAGCTTCTGGTGCGGCAGCCCGATTCCGTCGAGGCCATGCATCTGCAGGGCGTCGCCTTCCAGATGCTGGGGGATCTGCCGGCGGCACTCGAGATACTGCAGCGCGCCGCCACGCTCGCGCCCGGCCATGCCGAGATCCAGGCCCAGCTTGCCGTGACCCTGTCGCGGCTCGGCCGGTTCGACCCCGCCATCGCCGCTTTTCAGCGCAGCCTTTCTCTGGCGCCTGCGTCCGATGCGACCCGCGGCAACTATTGCATCGCGCTCGGCCAGGCCGGTCGCCATGCCGAATGGCTCCAGGAAGCGAAGAACTGGGCGACGGCCTCGCCGCGGAATGCCGACGCGGCGCTGCAGTTGGCGCGCGCCCTGATCGCCCGCGGCGACGTCAAGGCGGCGCTCACGGCGGCGGACCGCGCGGCGGCGCGCGCACCCGATCGCGTCGAGCCCGCGCTCGCGCAGGCCGAGGCGTTGGGAAAGCTTGGCCGTTCCCGGGACCGGCTGGCGCCCCTGCGGCGCGCGTGGACGCTTGCGCCGAAACGGCTCGATATCGCGCTGCGTCTCGCGCTGCTGGAACGCGATCTCAACCGGTTCGACGCCGCCATCGCGACGCTGCGGGGCATTCTCGCCGTCGATCCCCATCATCTGGAGGCCCTGCTCCGCCTCGCAGAATGTGAGCGGATGCTCTGCCGCATGGAGGATGCCGACGCGACCTATGCGCGCGCGATCGTGCTCAAGCCGGGCTCCGGCATCGAGGTGATGCATGCGACCGCGGTCTGTCCGATCGAGCTCAGCGAGGCGGACATCCGCGAACGGCGGCGCGTCTATCGCGACCGCCTCCGCGCGCTTCGCGAGCGCCGCATCGAGATCGCCGACCCCTACCGGGAGGCCGGCCATCCGGACTGGTATTTCCTCGCCTATCACGGGCTCGACGACCGGGCGCTGCAGGAGGAGCTGGCGGCCCTCTTCCTCGAAGCCTGCCCCTCGCTCGGCGAGGTGGCGCCCCATATCGGCCGCCGCTCGCCGAGGAAGCGCCTGCGGATCGGCGTGGTTTCGAGCTTCCTCAAGGACCACACGATCGGCACGCTCAATCGGGGCCTCGTGGCCGAGCTCGACAAGGAACGGTTCGAGCTGATCCTGTTCCGCCCGGGGGGCGCTGACGACCCGATGGCCCACGCGATGGACCAGGCCGCGTCCGCGAGCGTCCGCCTCGAATTCGACCTCGCCAGGGCGCGCCGCGCGATCGCGGAGGCAGAGCTCGACCTTCTCTATTTTCCCGATATCGGGATGGATTCCTTCACCTACTTCCTCGCCTTCGCGCGGCTGGCGCCGGTCCAGGTGGTGAGCTGGGGCCATCCCGACACGACCGGCATTCCGAACCTCGACTACTTCCTGTCGGTCGCCGGCTTCGAGACGCCCGAGGCGGACGCGCATTACAGCGAAACGCTCATCCGACTCTCGCGCATTTCCAGCTATTTCTATCGCCCGGCCATGGCAGCTCCGCCGAAGACGCGGGCCGATTTCGGCCTGCCGGAAACCGGCAACCTCTATATCTCGCTCGCGAGCCTGCCGAAATACCATCCGAGCTTCGATGCGATCCTCGACGATCTCTTGACGCGCGATCGGAGCGCACACGTCATCCTCAACACCGGCCATTGCCGCGAATGGGACCGGCGGCTGCATGGCCGCATCGCCGGACGCAACCCGGAAGCGGCGCGGCGCGTGCGGTTCATCGACAAGGTGCAGCACCCGGATTTCTTCTCGCTGGCGCGGCTTGGCGACGCCTTCCTCGACACCACCGTCTTCTGCGGCGGCCGCACCTGCCTCGAGCTCTGGGCCTATGGCGTCCCCATCGTGACCCTGCCGTCGCCCTTCCTCCGGGGCCGCATCGCCTATGGCGGCTACCGCCAGATGGGCATGACCGACCTCGTCGCGCGGAACGAGCGGCACTATGTCGATCTCTGCCTCGCGCTCGCGGGCGACAAGGGAAAGCGCGCCGCTGCGAGCGCGCGCATTTCGGAAGCGTCCGGCGCGCTCTACGAGGACAAGCGGGCGGTGCGGGAGATCGAGGATTTCTTCGTTGCCGCGATCGCCGCCGCCGCGAAAGGCGAAAAACTGACAGGGTGGCCGCTATGATCGGCGTTCCCCATCGGATCGCGCTCGCCGGGTGCCGCGCGAACGAGCAAGGAGGCCGGCCGTGCCGACATTAGAGACGCTGCTGCTCTTCACGGCGGCCGCCTTCGCGATGAACGCGATGCCCGGCCCCTCGAACCTCTATGTGCTGTCGCGCAGCATCGCGCAGGGTGCGGGCGCCGGTCTCGTCGCCGCGGCCGGGCTCGCGAGCGGCGCTCTCATCCATGCCGCCATGACGGCGGCGGGGCTCGCCGCGATCTTCGCCTATTCGCCGGCGCTCTACGGGCTGCTGAAGCTCGTCGGCGGCGCCTATCTCGTCTGGCTCGGAATCCAGTATCTCCGGACCAGGGGCAGCGACACGCCCCTCGCCGCCGCGCCGAAATCGCTCCGGCGCATCTATGGCGAAAGCATCGCGGTCGAGCTGCTCAATCCAAAGACCGCGCTCTTCTTTCTCGCCTTCCTGCCGCAATTCGTGGACCCGGCTGCAGGGCCGGTCGGCCCGCAGCTCCTGCTGCTCGGCGCGATCGTCGCCGCCACCGCCGTCCCCTGCGACATGGCCGTGGCGCTCGGCGCCGGCGCGGTCGCACGCTTCATCCGGCGCAACCCCACGGTCCTGCGCTGGCAGAACCGCCTCTCGGGCTCGATCCTGATCGGCCTCGGCGCTTGGGTCGCGCTCGCGCGACGAAGCGGAAGCTGACGCCCGCGCACTCGCTGCGCGACGCGCCGGCGCCCTACTCGAACTTGTTGGTCTTCGGGAAACCCTGCGGCGGCAGGCGGCCGGCCTGGGCGCGCTTGCCGATCCAGTCGCGCAGATCGGTCTCGGTTCGGACCCGGTCGCCGCTGCGCCAGGTGAGGCCTTCCTTGCGAATGAAGGTCTTCACGTCCGAGAGCCCGCCATCCTTGTAGCGCTGCAGGGTCACGCCCCGGCCGCGGCTCATTTCCGGCAGCTCGTCCAGCTTGAAGAGGATGAGCTTGCGGTTCTCGCCCACCACGGCGATATGGTCCGCCCTGTCCTCGACCGGGCGGCAGGCGGCGGCTTCCCCGCCCTCGCCGAGATTGAGCACCTGCTTGCCGGTGCGCGTCTGGGCGATCACGTCCTCTTCCTTGACGACGAAGCCGCGCCCGTCGGAGGAGGCCACCACCAGCTTGCGACCCGGCTTATGCACGAAGAGCGTCACGATCTCCTGCTCGTTGCCGAGCTCGATCATGAGCCGCACCGGCTCGCCATGGCCACGACCGCCCGGCAGCTTGTCGGCGCCGAGCGTATAGAATCGGCCATTGGTGCCGAAGAGCACCAGCTTGTCCGTGGTCTCGGCATGGAAATGGAAGCGCGGCCGGTCGCCTTCCTTGAACTTGATCTCGTTGTCCGCCGCCACATGGCCCTTAAGGGCGCGAATCCACCCCTTGGCCGAGCAGACGATGGTCACCGGCTCGCGCTCCACCATGGCCTCGACGGGAATCTCGATCTCGGCCGGCGCGTCGCCGAGCACGGTGCGCCGGCGGCCGAGCTCTGTCTTCGGGCCGAAGCGCTTCTTGAGGTCGCCGACCTGGCCGGCGATATGGGCCCACTGCTTGTCCTCGTCCTTGAGGAGAGCCTTCAGGATCTTACGCTCGCCCGTGAGCTCCGCATGCTCCTTGCGGATCTCCATCTCCTCGAGCTTGCGCAGCGCCTTGAGGCGCATGTTGAGGATGGCGTCAGCCTGGATCTCCGAGAGATCCCACTTCTTCATCATCTTCGCCTTGGGATCGTCCTCCCGGCGGATGATGCGGATCACCTCGTCGAGATTGAGATAGGCGATGATGAGACCGTCCAGGATCTCCAGCCGGTGCTCGATCTGGCCGAGCCGGTATTTGCTCCGCCGCAGCAGCACGTCCCGCCGGTGGTCGAGGAAAGCCCGCAGCACCTCGGCCAGCGACATGACCCGCGGCGTCTGCCCGGCGTCGAGCAGGTTCATGTTGAGGCCGAAGCGGATCTCGAGATCGGTCTGGCGGAAGAGCGATTCCATCAGCATCGCGGGATCGACGTTGCGGCTCTTCGGCTCCAGCACCAGCCGCACATCGGTCGTCGATTCGTCGTGGATGTCGCCGAGCAGCGAGAGCTTCTTCTGCTGCAGCAGATCGGCGATGCGCTCGATCAGCCGCGATTTCTGCACCTGATAGGGAATCTCGGTGACGACGATCTGCCAGACGCCCTTGAGCTTCTCCACCTCCCAGCGTGCGCGCAGCCGGAACGAGCCGCGGCCCGTCTTGTAGGCTTCCGCGATCGCCGCGCGGCTCTCGACCAGCACGCCGCCGGTCGGGAAATCCGGCCCCGGCATGAGCTCGACCAGCTTGCCGGCCGTCGCCTTGGGGAACTTGATGAGATGCAGCGCCGCGTCGCAGATCTCCGCGATGTTGTGCGGCGGGATCGAGGTCGCCATGCCGACGGCGATGCCTTGCGATCCGTTGCCGAGCAGGTTCGGGAAGGCGCCCGGCAGCACGATCGGCTCGCTGCCCTCGCCGTCATAGGTGGGCCGGAAATCGACCGCGTCCTCGTCGATCCCTTCCAGCATCAATGCTGCGACTTCGGTCAGCCGCGCTTCGGTGTATCGCATGGCGGCGGCGTTATCGCCGTCGATATTGCCGAAATTCCCCTGGCCGTCGATCAGCGGGTAGCGCTGCGCGAAATCCTGCGCGAGCCGGACCAGCGCGTCATAGATCGAGGAATCGCCATGCGGGTGGAATTTGCCGATCACGTCGCCGACGACGCGCGCCGATTTCTTGTAACCCGAATTCGGATCGAGATGGAGCTGCCGCATCGCATAGAGCAGCCGGCGATGCACAGGCTTCAGCCCGTCCCGCACGTCGGGCAGCGAGCGCGACATGATGGTCGAGAGCGCATAGGAGAGGTAGCGCTCGGCGAGCGCCTCGGAGAGGTCGATGACCTTGACCTCGCCGGACGGCGGCGTCGGTTTCGTCCTGGTGGCTTTCGCCATCGCTTACTGCCTGTTCACGGGCGGCGGAGGGCGCTACCGAAACCGGCGAGCCGGCAGCGCGAATCCGCAAGATATAGCAGATCGACGACCGAGGCCGTCAACCGGTTGGGTCACCAGCGCCGGTCGACGCGATAGGGCGCCATGTCGAGTCCGGTCTCGCGCCCGGCGACGAGATCGGCGATCAGCCGCCCGGTGATGGCGCCGTAGGTGAGGCCGAGATGGCCATGGCCATAGGCGAAGAAGCAGTTCGGATGACGCCCGCCACTGATGACCGGCACGGAGTCCGGCACCGATGGCCGATGGCCCATCCAGTTGGTTCGCCCGCCGTCGCGCAGGCCCGGAAAGACGGTGCGGCCGCGCGTCAGCAGGATGTCGGCGCGGGCATAGTTCGGCGGCGCCTTGACGCCGCCCAACTCGACCGTGCCGGCGAGACGAAGCCCATGCTCCAGCGGCGTCGCCACGAAGCCATAATCGGCGATATGCACCGGCAGGCGCGGCATCACGCCGGGATCGGGCAGCATCACGTGATAGCCGCGCTCGGTATCGAGCGGCACGCTATGGCCGAGCATCCGGGTGAGGGGCTTCGACCAGGCGCCGCCCGCGACGACAACGCCGTCGATCGCATGCTCGCCGTCGCGTGTGCGGATATGGGTGGGGCCCTGCGGACCCATCGCGAAGCCGGTCACCTCCGCCTGGAGGATGCGCCCGCCGCGCTGGACGAAGAAGCGCGCCAGCTCCTGCACCAGGCGGAAATTGTTCACCACCTGCGCGTTCTCCGGGAAGAGCACGCCATATTCGAAATCGGGCGCGAGAGTCGGCTCGAACTGCCGCAGCTCGTGCCGCTTCAGGATCTCCATCTTCACGCCGCGACGGCGCTGCAGCGCGAGCTCGTCGTCGGCGCTCCGGAAGCTCTTCTCGGTGCGGTAGATGCTGAGCCAGCCGAGCTCGCGCAGCATGTCGGAAAGGCCGGCTTCCTTGAGCAGCGTCTTGTAGCTCGAGAGCGATTGCAGCGAGAGCGCGCGGAGCGCGATGGAGAGCTTCTCCACCCGGTCGGGCCGGCTCGCCGCCACGAACTTGAGGAGCCAGGGCGCGATCTGCGGCAGGTACTGCCAGCGTATGGCGAGCGGGCCGAGCGGATCCATCAGCATGCCCGGCACCTTCTTGAGGATGCCCGGCAGAGCCACCGGCTCGCAGGCCGCCGCGGCGATGATCGCGGCATTGCCCTTCGAGGTCCCCTCGCCCGGCGGCAGACGGTCGACGATGGTGACGCGGTGGCCGTCGCGCTGCAGGGCGAGCGCCGTGCAGACGCCGATCACGCCGGCGCCGATGACGCCGATATGACGCGGCGCATTGTTGGTGACCATGAAGGGGCTCCCGGGGGAATGATGGTCTATCGGGTAGAGGAAGGCGGCCGGCGAATCAAGCCCGCCGGCGGGAGAGACGCTGAAGCAGGCGCCCGCGGGCGGCGGGCGCGCCGGGGCGGCCGGTACGGATCGAGAAGACATGCCGCTCCAGGAAGAAGCCCGTGAGGGCGAGCGCGTCCGCGACCTCGCCGGGATCGGGGGTCGCGGCCTCGGGCTCGAGCAGGAAACCCGGCAAAGGCAGCAGCCTTTCCCGCCAGAGTCCGGCGGCTTCCGCCGAGACCGCGCGGCCGGTCCTGGGCGAGACGAAGGCGAGCCCGTCCCGCTCGCCGGTGACGGCGCAATTGCCGAGATCGAGCCCGTAGCCGAGCTCGGCCAGCAGCGCCAGCTCCCAGCGCGCATAATGCGCGAGCCAGGCGGCATCGCCCGCGACGAGCCGGCGAATCAACGCTTCCAGCCCGTCATGCGCCGCCGGATGCGCCTCGCGCTCCGGCAGGGCGGTTTCGGTCACGGCCAGCGCCGCGGTCAGGCCGGCGAGCCGCAGCGCATCGTCGAGCAGGCTCGCCATCGGGCACTCGACCAGCTCGCAGGTGAACTGACCGAGCTGCTCGGAGAGCCGGCCGCGCCAGGTGACCTGAAGGCGGTTCCCGGGCTGGTAGCGCCCGCCCGCGCTCCGGCTCGTGGCGCCCTTGGCGAGGCCGTGATGCCGGCCATGCTCCCGCGTCATCAGCGACAGCACGGCCGCGCCCTCGCCATGCGGGCGAACCGACAGCAGGATCGCGTCTTCGGACCATTCCATCGGCGCGGATTATAGAGCGCCCCGGCCGCCTCCGCCGCAGCCAATGACGCGCCGCCTCACACGTCGTAATCGAGCCCGAGATCGCGGAACCGGCCGCGGTCCTCGGCCCAGTTCTCCCGCACCTTGACCTGGAGAAAGAGATGCACGCGCCGCTCGAGCATCGCCTCGAGCTCGCGCTGGGCGGCTTCCCGCACGGCCTTGATGCGGGTGCCGGCCTTGCCGACCACGATCGCCTTCTGGCTCTCCCGCTCGACGAAGATCGTCTGGTCGATCTTCGCGCTGCCGTCCTTGAACTCCTCCCAGGCCTCGCTCTCGACGATGAGCGAATAGGGCACTTCCTGATGGAGCTGCCGGAAAAGCTGCTCGCGCGTGACCTCGGCCGCGAGCAGCCGCTGCGGCATGTCGGTGAGCTGGTCCTCGGGGAAGAGCCAGGGCCCCATCGGGAGTTTCGGCGCGAGGGCCTTCGGCAGGTCGGCGACGCCATCGCCGGTCTCGGCCGAGACCATGAACACCTCGGTGAAAAGGCCCGTGCCGTGCAGCGTCGGGCTCAGAGCCAGCAGCGCTTCGCGCTTCACCAGGTCGATGTTGTTGAGCACGAGGATCGCCTTGCGACGGGATTTCTCGAGCCCGGCGAGAATGCGCTCGGTGTCCTCGTCGAGCTTGCGGCGGCTCGTATCGACCAGCAGCAGCACGAGATCGGCATCGGCTGCACCCTGCCAGGCGGCCGCGACCATGGCGCGCTCGAAGCGCCGGCGCGGGGTGAAGAAGATGCCGGGCGTATCGAGATAGACGATCTGCGCGGCGCCTTCGATCGCGATGCCGAGGATGCGGGTTCGCGTCGTCTGCACCTTCGGAGAGACGATCGAAACCTTGCTGCCGACCAGCCGGTTCAGCAGCGTCGATTTCCCGACATTGGGGGCGCCGAGGATCGCCACATAGCCGCAGCGCGTCGGTTCCGCGGCGGCCTCAGCCATGTCCGGCCTGAAGACGCTGCAGCAGCTCGAGGGCGGCGGCCTGCTCGGCGGCGCGCTTGGAGCGCCCGGTGCCCGACGCCGATCCCTTGTCCTGCACCTGGACCTCGACGGTGAAGAGCGGCTCGTGCGGCCGGCCTTCCAGCGCGATCAGCTTGTAGGCCGGCAGCGGCAGGCCCCGCCCCTGCGCCCATTCCTGGAGCGCGGTCTTCGGGTCCTGCGGCGGTCGGAGGTCCTCGGCGATGAGCCGCTGCCAATGCGGCTCGATGAAGCCGCGCGCCGCGTCCAGCCCGCCGTCGAGATAGATCGCGCCGATGACCGCCTCGCAGGCGTCAGCCAGCAGCGCCGCCTGGCCGCGGCCGCCGCTGTCGCGCTCGCCCTGCGAGACGCGGATATGGCGCCCGAGATCGATCGCCGTCGCCACCCGTGCGAGCCCGTCGCGGCTTACCACGGCCGCGAAGCGACGGGCGAGCGCCCCCTCGTCCTCCTTCGGAAACGACTTGTACAGCATCTCCGCCACGATTAGCCCCAGCACGCGGTCGCCGAGGAATTCGAGCCGCTCGTAGCCGACAGTGCCGCGCTCGCTCCGGCGTTGCAGCAGGCTCGCATGGGTGAGCGCCTGCTGCAGCAACTCTTCGTCGCGGAAGCGATGGCCGAGCAGCCGCTCGAGGGCGGGAAGATCGAGGGCAGCGCGATGGCTGGCGGCGCCGGTCAATTGACCGCGTTGAAGAGACGGTCGTAGCGGATGGCGCCGAACCACTTCCAGGGCTCGAGCCAGCCGGCCGTGCCGTCGGTGGAGAAGAACAGGAACTCCGCGCGTCCGACCAGATTCTCGGCCGGGATATAGCCGACATCCTCGAGCACGCGGCTGTCTTTCGAATTGTCCCGATTGTCGCCCATCGCGAAATAATGGCCTGCGGGGACGACATAGACCTCGGTGTTGTCGAGACCGCCCTGATCGCCCTGCTGCTCGAGGATGCGATGCTCCACGCCGTTCGGCAGGGTCTCGACATATTGCGGGATCGGGAAGCCGGAGCTGCCCATATAGTCCTCGATCCGGCGACGCTGCACCGGCTCGCCGTTGATGTGGAGGATGCCGCCGACGACCTGGATGCGGTCGCCGGGCAGCCCGATAATGCGCTTGATGTAGTCGGTCGAGTTGTCGGCCGGCAGCTTGAACACCGCCACGTCGCCGCGCTCCGGCACGCCCTCGAGCACCCGCCCGGTGAAAAGCGGCGGGCTGAAGGGGAGCGAGTATCGGCTGTAGCCGTAGGAGAATTTCGAAACGAACAGATAGTCGCCGACGAGCAGAGTCGGGATCATCGAGCCCGATGGAATGTTGAAGGGCTCGTACGCGAAGGTGCGGATGACCACCGCGATGAGCACCGCATAGACGACGGTCCTGATCGTCTCGCCGACACCGCCCGAGGTCTTTCGCGCCATGAATCGCCGGATCTGGGAAAGGGAATCACACGGCCAGCAACGCCGCGCCGGATGAAGCCAGCATAAGCTTGGCCTGTCAAGCACTTGGCGGTCGCAGGCAAGGGAAAAACAAGGCGAGCCCGGGCTTTGTCTCACGCCCCGCCGGTTGTCGGTAGTGCCGAGATGATGACCAGCGCCTGCGCCTGCGGATGGTCGTCGGTAAGGGTGAGGTCGATCTGCGCCACCATGCCGCTGGGCACGATCTGGGCCAGCCGCGCCGCGGCGCCGCCGGTGAGCCGCATGGTCGGCTTGCCCGACGGCAAATTGACCACGCCGAGGTCGCGCCAGAACACGCCGCGGCTGAAGCCGGTGCCGAGCGCCTTCGCGCAGGCCTCCTTGGCGGCGAAGCGCTTGGCGTAGCTCGCCGCCCGGTTGGCGCGTCGATCGGACTTTTTCCGTTCCACCTCGGTGAAGCATCGCTCGACGAAGCGCTCGCCATAGCGATCGAGCGTTCGCTCGATCCGGCGGATGTCGATGATGTCGCTGCCGATGCCGAGGATCATCGCGGATGGCCGGGCGTCTTCAAGCGCTCCGCTCGCCGCCGGCCTCTGCGCGCGCATTGTCCATCAGCGCCCGCATGCGGCGGATCGCACTCTCGAGCCCGCCGAAGATCGCCTCGCCGACCAGGAAATGACCGATATTGAGCTCCATCAGGGTCGGGATCGCGGCAACCGGTGCGACGGTGTCGAAGGTAAGCCCGTGGCCGGCATGGCATTCGAGGCCGATCCGCTCGGCATGGACCGCGGCGGCGGCGATGCGATCGAGCTCGCGCTGCCGCTCGGCGCCTTCGGCATGGCAATAGGCGCCGGTATGAAGCTCCACGATATCGGCACCGATCGCCTTCGAGGCATCGAGCTGCGCCGCGGTCGCCTCGACGAACATCGAGACGCGGATGCCGGTCGCCTTCAACGCGCGCACGAACCGTGCGAGATGGTCCCGCCCCCTCGCCACGTCGAGCCCGCCCTCGGTGGTGCGCTCCTCGCGCCGCTCGGGCACGAGGCAGGCGGCATGCGGTCTGTGGCGGAGCGCGATCGCCAGCATCTCGTCGGTCGCCGCCATCTCGAAATTGAGCGGCCGGTCGATCTCGCGGATCAGCCGGTCGATGTCGCCGTCGGAGATATGACGCCGATCCTCGCGGAGATGAGCGGTGATGCCGTCGGCGCCGGCCTGCACGGCGAGGCGCGCGGCGCGCACGGGGTCCGGGTGACGCCCGCCGCGGGCGTTCCGGATCGTCGCCACATGGTCGATGTTCACGCCGAGACGCAGATGGTTCCGCATGACCGTAGGTCCCTTATCGCGAGGCGTTCATCATAGCGATTTTCCCGCGGCCCGAGAATCCACGCCGATGCAAGGCAGGCCCGCGAGCCGGCGGCGGCATTGTAGGGAGACAAGATGAAGCGTCGGCTACCGCTCGCATGACCCCGGCTGCGCTTGCCTAGCCCCTCGCCCGCTCGACGGAGTTGACCGAGGGCGTCGCGCGCAGGGCGGCGATGATGTTGGTGAGATGACGGACGTCCTTCACCTCGACGTCGATCGTCATCTCGAAGAAGTCGAGCGAGCGGCGGGTGATCTTGAGGTTCGAGATGTTGCCCTCGGTCTTGCCGATCACCGAGGAAAGGCTGCCGAGGCTGCCGGGCGAGTTGGTCAGCACCACATGCAGGCGCCCGACATGGCCTTCCCGGTCCTCGCCGGCCGAATCCCAGGCGACATCGAGCCATCGCTCCGGCGCGTCGGCGTAGGACTCGAGGCTCTCGCAATCGATCGTGTGAATCGTGACGCCCTTGCCGGTCATCACGATGCCGACGATGCGGTCGCCCGGCAGCGGGTGGCAGCAACCGGCGAAATGCACCGCCATGCCCGGAATGAGGCCGACGATCGGGATGGCGTTGCTCGTGCCCTTGCCTTTCTTCTTTGCGCGCTGCGTCGCGATCGGCACGATATTGGCGGCGCGCGGTGCCGCTTTGGTGCCGGGCATGACGGCATGCAACACCTCGCGACCGCTTTGCAGCCCGGCGCCGACCTGGGCCATGAGGTCGCCCGCGTCGTCGCACTTGAATTTCTTCAGCACCGCGTCGAGCGACTTCGGCGCGAACTCGAAGCCCTCCTGGCGGAATTCCTTGTCGAGAATCGCCTTGCCGAGCTCGATATATTGCTCGCGCTGCTGGGTACGGATGAATCGGCGGATGCGGGCCCGCGCGCGGCCCGTGACCACGAAGCGCTCCCAGGTCGGCGACGGCGTCTGGGCGCGCGAGGTGACGATCTCGACCTGGTCGCCGTTATGCAGCTCGCTCGAGAGCGGCATGATCCGGCCGTTGACCTTGGCGCCGACGCAAGTGTCGCCGATCTGCGAATGGACCGCATAGGCGAAATCGACCGGCGTCGCACCGCGCGGGAGGGCGATCAGGTCGCCCTTCGGCGTGAAGCAGAAGACCTGGTCCTGGAACATCTCGAGCTTGGTGTGCTCGAGGAATTCCTCGGGGCCGGCCGCGTGGTCGAGGATGTCCAGCAGCTCGCGAAGCCAGCGATATTGCTTGCCCTCCACCCGTTCGTCGCCCTGCTTGTAGCTCCAGTGGGCGGCGACGCCGAGCTCGGCGACCTCGTGCATCTCGCGGGTGCGGATCTGCACCTCGATGCGCTGGCGCTCCGGCCCGATGATCCCGGTATGGAGCGAGCGGTAGTTGTTCGGCTTCGGCGTCGAGATGTAGTCCTTGAACCGGCCGGGCACCACGGCATAGCGGCTGTGCAGCACGCCCAGCGCCTGATAGCACTGGCCGACATCGTCGACCACGACGCGGAAGGCGATGATGTCCGAGAGCTGCTCGAAGCCGATGTTCTTGCGCTGCATCTTGCGCCAGATCGAATAGGGCGTCTTCTCGCGGCCGGAAATCTGCGCCGCGATGCCCTCGTCGGCGAGGTCGGCCTTGAGCTGGTCCATGACGCGGCGGACCATGTCGCTGCCCTGCTCGCGCAAATAAGCAAGACGCTGCTTCAGCGAATGGTAGGCTTCCGAATTGATCTCGCGGAAGGCGGCGTTCTCCAGCTCGTCCTTCATGTCCTGCATGCCGATGCGTTCGGCGAGCGGGGCATAGATCTCCAGCGTCTCGAGCGCGATGCGCTTGCGCTTCTCCGGATCGGCGATGAAATGCAGCGTCTGCATGTTGTGCAGCCGGTCGGCGAGCTTGACCAGCAGCACGCGAATGTCGTCCGACATGGCGAGCACCAGCTTGCGGAAATTCTCCGCATGCTTGGTGTTGTCGGACTGCAGCTCGATGCGCGAGAGCTTGGTGACGCCGTCCACCAGCCGTCCGACCTCCTTGCCGAACAGCTGCTCGATCTGGCCCAGCGTCGCGTCGGTGTCCTCGACGGTGTCGTGCAGCAGCCCCGTGACGATCGAGGCGCTGTCGAGCTTCATGCGCGTGAGAATCTCGGCGACGCCGAGCGGATGGGAAAAGTACGGATCGCCCGAGGCGCGCGACTGCGAGCCATGGGCCTTCATGGAGAAAACATAGGCGCGGTTGAGCATGTCCTCATCCGCGCCCGGATCGTAGCTCTTGACGAGTTCGACGAGTTGATACTGGCGGATCATGGCTGCCTGCCGATCGCCGGATGCCGATCGCGGATGAACGCCGTCCCGCCGGCGCCTCGGGTCCGAACGGCCGAGGGCAGCGCGAAGCTACTGCATCGACGTCGCCTACGCCTCGTTCTCGCTCTCCGTTGGACCATCGCCTTCGTTCCCAGCACCGCCATCGGCGCCGGGTCCCTCGCCTTCGGGCTCCTCGCCCTCGGCATCGCCCTCGACCTCGATATCGACGTCCTCGTCGCTCTCGCGATCTGTGACGCCTGCCGCCTCGCTCGGCATGAGGTCGCTCAACAGTTCCGTCTTGCCGGCGCCGAAGCCGCCGTCATCCTCTTCCGGCTCGTCCATCTCGACGACCTTCTGGAGACCTTTGATCACGGCCTGGCCGAGCGCATCGGTATCGACCGTCCCGTCGGCGATCTCGCGCAGCGCCACGACCGGGTTCTTGTCGTTGTCGCGCTCGAGCGTGAGCTGCGCGCCCGCCGAGACGTCGCGCGCCCGCTGCGCGGCGACCATCACGAGATCGAAGCGGTTCGGCACTCTCAGGACGCAATCTTCTACGGTAACGCGAGCCATGCGTCGCCCTCCAAGGCAAAGACAATGGATTGATTGATTTCAATATATGGCCCAAAGCCCCGAGAATCAAGGATTCCCCGGCGGTTTCACCGCGATCGGACGCGAATTCCCCCAGGGTTTGCCGAGCGGCCGACAGATTTGCCCCGCCGGCAGCCGGGCGATCAATTGACGCACCCCGGCCCCGGTCTCGGGATGCCGCCATTCCGGGCGAATTTCCGCGAGCGGGAACAAAACGAAGGCCCGCTCCGCCGCTCGGGGATGCGGCAGGATCGGCGGCTCGGGTCCGCGCCGGACGACCGCCCCGTAAGCGATGAGGTCGAGATCGAGCACGCGCGCTTCATTGCGCACCCCTCGCCGGCGCCCGAAGCCGGCTTCGATCTCATGCAGCCGCGCGAGCAGGGCCACGGGATCGAGGGCCGTCCGGATCGCCACGACGCCGTTGACGTACCAGGGCTGGTCCGACGCCGGCACCGGCGCGCTCTCCCACCAGCCGGAGCGCGCGAGGAGGTCGATATCGCGACGCTCGAGCTCTTCGAGCGCCGCTTCCAGCGTCGCCACCGGCGCGGCGTCGGCCGCACCCGGCAGATTGGCCCCGAGCGCGATCAGAATATCGGGATCGGCAACGGTCATTCCGCCCCTCATATTGACATCGACCGGCCTTAAATATGCCCTTGGCTCGGTGCCTCCGGGCGCGCGATGCTCAAATCCGTCCGCTCGGCTATGCCATTTTCAACGAACCATACAGGCGGAGATATGATCGACAAGCTATTCCACCCGCAGGAGCGGGTCGCTCTTTTCATCGACGGCGCCAATCTTTATGCAGCCGCCAAGACCCTGGGTTTCGATATCGACTATCGGCGCCTGCTCGAGCTCTTCCAGGGCAATTGCCGGCTGATCCGCGCCTACTACTACACCGCCCTCATCGAGAACGAGGAATATTCGCCGATCCGGCCGCTGGTCGATTGGCTGGACTATAACGGCTACACGATGGTCACCAAGCCGACCAAGGAGTTCGTGGACGCCATGGGACGCCGCAAGATCAAGGGCAATATGGACATCGAGCTCGCCATCGACATGCTGGAGCTCGCCGACCATATCGATCATGTGGTGCTGTTCTCGGGCGACGGCGATTTCCGGCGCCTGGTGGAAGCGGTGCAGCGCAAGGGCCTGCGCGCGAGCGTGGTGAGCACGATCCGCAGCCAGCCGCCGATGATCGCCGACGAGCTGCGGCGGCAGGCGGACCGCTTTCTCGAGCTCAGCGACCTCGCGGAACGGATCCAGCGGGTCCACGCCGCCCGCGGCCCCGGCGACGACGCGCCCCGCTTCGCGCAGACCGGTTGAGCGTCGGCGCCCCCCTTGTCGCCGACACCGGCGAGCGCGGCTCCCGAGGGATCGCGCATCGAGGAGCCGTCCCGCGACTGCCCGCTCTGCCCGCGGCTGGTCGCCTTCCGCGAGAAGAACCGGGCCGCGGCGCCGGACTGGCATAACGCGCCGGTTCCCGCCTTCGGCGGCCTCGACGCGCGGCTGCTGGTGGTGGGGCTGGCGCCCGGCCGCATGGGGGCCAACCGCACCGGGCGGCCCTTCACCGGCGATTATGCGGGCGATCTGCTCTATGGCAGCCTGAAGCGCGCGGGGCTCGCGGCCGGCGATTACGGCCGTCGCGCGGATGACGGCTTCCATCTGAAGGGGGTGCGGGTCACCAACGCCGTGCGCTGCGTGCCGCCGGAGAACCGCCCGACTCCCGCCGAGACGGCGAGCTGCAACGGCTTCCTCAAGGCGGAAATCGCCGCCATGCCGTCGCTCGTGGCGCTGCTGGCGCTCGGCGGCATTGCGCACAACGCCGTGCTGACCGCGCTCGGCGAGCGCAAGAGCCGATGGCCGTTCGCGCATGGCGCGGAGCATGCGCTGCCGGGTGGCCTGCTGCTCGCCGACAGCTATCACTGCTCCCGGCTCAACACCAATACGGGCAGGCTTACCGAAGCGATGTTCGACGCGGTGGTGATGCGGCTCGCGGCGCGGCTCGCGGCGGCGCACTGAGAACCTCGCCGCGGGTCCCGTTCAGGGCCGCGGCGGCCTAGCCGTCGCGGTTCCGCGAGCGCAGGATGCGGGCCTGGCTGCGCTGCCAGTCGCGTTCCTTCAGCGTGTCGCGCTTGTCCACCTTGCGCTTGCCCTTGGCGAGGCCGAGCTGGCATTTGGCGATGCCGCGCTCGTTGAAATAGATCGACAGCGGCACCAGCGTCATGCCCTCGCGCGTGACGGCGCCCATCAGCTTCGCCATCTCGCGGCCGCGCAGCAGGAGCTTTCGCGGCCGGCGCGGCTCGTGGTTGAAGCGCGTCGCCGCGGCATATTCCGGGATGAAGGCGTTGAAAAGGAACAGCTCGCCGCCCTTCTCGCTCGCGAAGGCCTCGCCGATGCTGGCCTTGCCCGAGCGCAGCGACTTCACCTCGGTGCCGACCAGCATCATGCCGGCCTCGATGGTGTCCTCGATGAAGTAGTTGTGGCGCGCCTTGCGGTTCTGCGCGGCGAAGCGCTGCGTCCCTGGATCGCGTGCCATGGCCGCCGGCTGCCTAGTTCAGCAGCCCGGCCGCAACCATCGCGCCCCGCACCTGCTGCTTCGAATTCTCGGAAATCTCGCAGATCGGCAGCCTTGCGTCCGCGCTGACGCGCCCGAGCAGGCTCGCGCCGTATTTCACGGGGCCGGGGCTGGTCTCGCAGAACATCGCCTTGGAAACCGGGAACAGCCGGCGATTGAGCCGATCGACCTCCGCCAGATCCTTTTTCTGCCAGGCATTGTGCAGCTCGGCGCAGAGCCGCGGCGCGACGTTCGCCGTCACCGAGATGCAGCCTTCGCCGCCCTGCGCGAGGAACGGAACGATCGTCGCATCCTCGCCCGACAGCATGCAGAACTTGTCGCCGCAGGCGAGCCGCGTCGCGAGCGGACGGGCGAGATCGGCGGTCGCATCCTTCACGCCGATCACGTTCTTCAGCTTCGAAAGCCGCGCCATGGTGTCGACGGTCATGTCGACCGCGCTGCGCGACGGCACGTTGTAGATGACGATCGGAATGTCGACCGCGTCGTGGATCGCCTTGAAGTGGCGATACTGCCCTTCCGGCGTCGGCCTGTTGTAATAGGGCAGCACCACGAGCGCCGCGTCGGCGCCGGCCTTCTTCGCATGGGCCGTGAGCTGGATCGCCTCGTCCGTCGAGTTCGAGCCCGTGCCGGCGATGACCGGAACGCGGCCCTTCGCGGCCTCGATACAAAGCTCCACGACGCGCATATGCTCTTCGTGGGTCAGCGTCGGCGATTCCCCGGTGGTGCCGACCGGCACCAGACCGTGACTTCCTTCCGCGATCTGCCACTCCACGAAGTCCTGATAGCCGCGCTCGTCCACCGTGCCGTCCTTGAACGGGGTGATGAGCGCCGTGATCGAACCCTTGAACATGACTCCGCTCCTCGGCCGGGCGCTGGCACCGGCGCGCCGGACCATAACGGCTGCTCCGGCAGCCCGCAAGCCGCAGGCTCCGGCCTTTTCGGCCCGACGAGATTTTATTAATGGTGTGAGTCGAGAATCGGCCTAGTTTGGCGGGAACGGGTGCTCGCCCGGTCCCTTTCGAGGCGATCTCGGGGCGAAGCGAAGAAACCTAAGGTGCGGACGATGGGCGTGATGACGAAGCTGGGCCTCGCGGCTCTGGCGGTGGCGGTGCTTTCCGTCGCCGGCACAAAAGCGGATGCGAAGCTGCTTTCCGCCGGAGACCGGCAGATCTATCAGCAGACCTTCGACCTGATCGACAAGGAAAGCTGGTCGAAGGCGCGCGAGCTGGCGGCCCGCGCCAAGGATCCGCTGCCGGAGAAATTCGTGCAGTGGCTCGACCTGACGCGTCCCGGCCCCGGTCGTTCGTTCGACGAAATTACCGCCTTCATGCGCGAGAATCCGGACTGGCCCGGCCAGTCGCAGCTCCAGGCTCAGGGCGAGCGGGCGATGACCGACGGCTATGGCCCCGATGCGGTGGTCGCCTGGTTCGCGAAGCGCGAGCCGCGCACCGCGGAAGGCGCCATGCGCCTGGGTTTCGCCCTGCTCCGCAACGGCAAGACCCAGGCCGGCATCGACGTGCTGCGCAAGGGCTGGGCCGCGTTCTCCATGCCGCGCCCCGTCGAGGACCAGTATCTCGCGAGCTTCGGCGCCAATCTGCGGCCGGAGGATCACGTCGCACGGCTCGATCGCCTGCTGTGGGAGCGCGAGCTCGATGCCGCACGCCGTCAGATGGAGCGCGTCGACCCGGCGCATCGCAAGCTTGCCGACGCACGGCTGAAGCTCATCGAAAGCGCGCCGGGGGTCGATGCGGCGGTGAAGCGTGTCCCGTCCGAGCTGCAGAACGATCCGGGCCTGCTCTATGACCGCGCCCGCTGGCGCCGGCAGCGCGACGACAATGTCGGCGCCGCGGCCCTGCTCGATCCGCCGCCGGCGACGACGCCCTTCCCCGACAAGATGTGGCGCGAATACGAGTATCAGGCTCGCCGCGCGCTGGAGCGCGGCGATCCCGCCCTCGCCTACCGCCTCGCCGAAGCGCATGGCGCGGTGGACGGGACCGTGTTCGCGGACGGCGAATGGCTCGCCGGCTGGATCGCGCTCCGCTTCCTCAACGATCCGCAGCGCGCCTTCGCCCATTTCACGCGCATGTATGCCGGGGTGGGCTCGCCGATCAGCCTCGGGCGCGGCGCCTACTGGGCCGGCCGGGCCGCGGAAGCGATGGGGCAGCAGGCGCTGGCGACCGAATGGTACGGCAAGGCGGCCGCCAACCTCGCGAGCTATTACGGCCAGCTCGGGGCGCAGCGCCTCGGCGCCGACGCCGGGCTCCGTCTCGATCCGCTGCCGACGATCGACGAAGCGACCAAGGCCTCCTTCGCCAAGAACGAGCTCGTGCGCCTCGTGCGCATGATGGCGGAGATCGGCGAAACCGACCGCATGCGCTCCTTCATCGTGCGGATCGCCGAGACGCTGCACAGCCCGGCGGAATTCCGCATGCTGGCGGAGCTCGGCAAGGAGATCGGGCGCGAGGATTACGCGGTGGCGGTGGCCAAGGTGGCCCGCACCCGGGGCATCGAGCTCGTCGAGTATCTCTTCCCGACGACGAAGGTCCCCGATGGCGGGCAGCCGGAGCATGCCCTGGTACTGGCGGTGATCCGGCAGGAAAGCGCCTTCGACCAGAAGGCGGTGAGCTCGGCCGGCGCGCTCGGGCTGATGCAGCTCATGCCGCGCACGGCGAAGCATGTCGCGGGCGCGCTCGGCCTCGCCTTCAACGAGAAGAAGCTCACCGGCGACCCGCAATACAACATTCGGCTCGGCCGCGCCTATCTGGAGGAGCTGATCGGCAAATACGGCGGTTCCTACGTGCTCGCCATCGCCTCCTACAATGCCGGCCCGTCGCGGGCACGCGAATGGATGACGACCTATGGCGATCCGCGCTCCCCGACCGTGGATGCCATCGACTGGGTCGAAAGCATTCCCTTCTCCGAGACCCGCAACTATGTGCAGCGCGTGCTGGAGAACCTGCAGGTCTATCGCAACCGCCTCGGCAGCTCCGACGGGATGGTGATCGCGCTCGAATCCGACCTGAGCCGCCCCGGAGCGCCGTGACACCGCCGGCGCGACCATCGGCGGAGGCGGTCGGCGCCGTCGTCTTCGACGCCTATGGCACGCTCTTCGACGTGAACGCGGCCGCGGCGACCCTTGCGCCGGAGATCGGGCCCGAGGCCGCGGCGCTCGCCGAGCTCTGGCGGCGCAAGCAGCTCGAATATAGCTGGCTGCGCACCCTCATGGGTCGGCACAGCGATTTCTGGCAGGTGACCGCCGATGCGCTCGACTTCGCCATGGAGAAGCTTCGGCTGCCGATCGGTGTCCGGCCAAGGCTGCTCGAGCTTTATTTCCGCCTGCCGCCCTTTGCCGATGCGCGGCCGCTGCTCGAGCGGTGCCGCCGGCAGGGCCTGAAGCTTGCGATCCTCTCGAACGGCGCGCCGGAAATGCTCAACGCCGCGATTACCCATGCCGGGCTTACCGAGTTCTTCGATGCCGTGCTCTCCGTCGAGGCGGTCGGGCTCTTCAAGCCGCGGCCCGAGGTCTATCGTCTCGCGGTCGAGCATCTGGGCGTGCCCGCCAGCCGCACGGTCTTCGTCAGCGCGAACGGCTGGGACGTGGCCGGCGCCGCCGCCTTCGGCTTCGCGGCGGTCTGGATCAACAGGGCCGGCGAGCCGCTCGAGCGGCTCCCGGCCCTGCCGATCGCGATCGTCGCCAGCCTCGCCGAGCTTCCGCAGGCGGTCGCCCTCGACTAGCCTTTGCGCGGACCACCCCTATGATCGGGCGGTCGTTCTCCGGTCGGGAGTTCTCGATGCGCGTGTCGCCTGAGCCTGCCTATGCCGACATCGAGGCGGCCGCGAAGCGGCTGGCGGACGAGGCCGTCGTCACGCCGCTGCTGCGCTCGCGGGCGCTCGACGAGACGTTGAATGCGCGGATTCTCATCAAGCCCGAAACGCTGCAGCGCACCGGCTCCTTCAAGTTCCGCGGCGCCTTCAACAAGATCAGCCGTCTCGCCGAAGCGACGCCGCGCCCGCGCGCCATCGTCGCCTTTTCTTCCGGCAACCATGCCCAGGGCGTGGCGGCGGCGGCGGCGGCGCTCGGCTTTCCCGCCACCATCGTCATGCCGGCCGACGCACCCCCCATCAAGATCGCGAACACCCGCGGCTACGGCGCCGAGGTGGTGTTCTACGACCGCTACAAGGAAGATCGCGAGGCGGTCGCGGGCGGCATCGCGGCCGAGCGCGGGGCGGCGCTGGTGCGTCCCTATGACGATCCCGACATCATCGCGGGCCAGGGCACGGTCGGCCGCGAGATCGCCGAGCAGGCGAAATCGAGGGGGCTCGCGCCCGACATCGCCCTCGTGCCTTGCGGCGGCGGCGGGCTGGTGAGCGGCACCGCCCTCGCCCTCACGCAGCATTTTCCGGCGATCCGCATTCACGCCTGCGAGCCCGAGGGCTTCGACGACACCGCCCGATCGCTTGCGCGCCATCAACGGATCGCCAACGAACCCGGCGCGCGCTCGATCTGCGACGCGCTGCTCGGCGCGAGCCCCGGCGAGATCACCTTTCCCATCAACGACCGGCTGCTGGCGGGCGGGCTCGTGGTCAGCGACCGCGAGGTCGCGGCCGCGATGGCCTATGGCTTCCGCGTACTGAAACTGGTGGTGGAGCCGGGCGGCGCGGTCGGGCTCGCGGCGTTGCTCGCGCGCAAGATCGACGTCGCGGGGCGCACAGTCGTACTCGTGCTCTCCGGCGGCAATATCGACGCGGAGGGCTTCGCGAAAATCGCCGCATCCGCACGCTGAGGCGCACGGATGCGGCGATCGCCAAACGGCACGATTGCCTTGCCGGCGCCGAGGAGCCGGCGTGCGGATCAGGCCAGGACGCGGGCGCCGGTCAGGAGTTGACGGCGGCGACCGTCGGACTGCCGAGATCGCTCGGGCGATCCTTCTCCTTCATCGGCGAGACGTTGGCGGCCGACACCTTGCTCGCGGTATCGAGGCGCCGGCAGTGGCCTTCGAGAAAGGCACCGGGCTCGATGGCGAGACTCGTATGCATGATGTCGCCCGTGACCCTGGCGGTCTTGTCGAGCACCACGGTCGTCGCCTTGATCTGACCGCTGACCGATCCGCAGACGCGGACCGTCTCGGCGGAGAGCGACCCCTTCACCTGGGCCCCTTCGCCCACGGTCAGGGTGCGGCTCTGGATATCGCCCTCGACCTCGCCGTCGATCTGGAGGTCGCCGGCGCTGGCGAGGTCCCCGACGATGCGAAGGTCGGCGCTGATGATCGACGGCGATGCGCCCCGCGCCGGCGTGCGTGCCGGTTCGGTGGTGCTCGGCGTGTAGGCGTCGGTCGGCTTGCTACCCTTTGAAAACATAACGGCCTGCCTCCAGGAACTTCATGGGATCCACGGCCTTTCCATCCACACGCACTTCGTAATGGACATGCGGACCGGTGCTCCGGCCCGAACTGCCCAGTTTGCCGATCACCTGGCGATAGTCAACCAGGGCCCCCAGCTCGACATCGATCGCCTTAAGATGCGCGTAACGCGTATGTATTCCGAGCCCATGGTCGATCTCGACCATGCGGCCATAGTCGCCGTCCCAGCCGGCGAACACCACCTTGCCGGGCGCCGTCGCCATGACTTCCGACCCGGTCTGGCTCCGGAAATCCAGCCCCTCATGCAGGGCGAGGCGATTGTTGATGGGATCCCGGCGTGTGCCGAACCCGCTCGAGAGCAGATAGTGATCCATCGGCGCGCTGAGGGGCAGCACCTGCATCACATATTGCAGCCGCTCCCAGCGCTCGACCTCGCTGTCGAGGCTCGATGCCCCGAGCATCGCGGTTTCGGCGGCGACGAGATCGGGCACGGTCGACAGATCGACGAAGGGGCCGCCCTGTCCCTGCATGACGTGCGACGCGCGATCGAGCAGGCTGTTCACGTCGAGCCCGGTCATGGCGACCGTCTTCTCCACCTGATCGACGCCGGTCTTGGTGCGCTCCGCCAGATCCTTCGCCACGGAACGCTGCGAGCTTTGCAGCGCCATGAAGCGGTTCTGCAGATCGACGAGCTTTCCCGAAAGGTCGACGCGAGCGCCCTCGATCTCGTCGCGCTCATGCGTCAGCTTCGAAACCATGCCCTGCAGCAGGGCGATGCGCTGATCCCGCTCGTCCCGTTCCGCCATGAGGGCGGCGGCCTGCGCATCCGAATTCTGCAGCGCGAGCACGACCTCTGTCTTCTCCTGGCCGAGGCGGCGGCGCATTTCCTCGTCATTCGCGATCTTGTCGCCGAGCGTGGCGATGATATCGTTCAGCCGCTGATGCTCGATCGCAATGTTCTTGAGGTCGGTCTCGAAAATGGCGAGCTTCTGGCGGACAAGCTCGCTGGCCTCCGTCAGGCTTTCGCGGGCGGCCGCGGGCGGCCGGAGGCGATCGGTGATCCCAGACAGCTCGGCGGCACGCCCGGCATCCTCCTGGAAGAGGCCGAGGAGATAGGTCTCATTGTCCTCGAGGCTGCTCGCGACGGTCGCGAACTGATCGTAGGCGCTGGAGATCTCGCTCATCAGGTCGGCATAGGCGCCGCGGGCGGCCTCGACCTCGTCATTCTTCTGCGCGATCTCGCGTTCGCTCACCATCACGCCGATCGAGCTGTAGACGACCCAGCCGCCCAGCAGCAGCAGGCTGCCGAAGGCAAGCTTCTGAAGCCGGGGCGAAATCCTGAAGTAGGTGACTTTCCCGTCGGCGCGTATGAGGATTTCGCGCGCCAGGAAAACATGTTGAGAGATGATATTGATCCGGAAACGCAGTCGCCGGAACCAGTCTGGCATTTCCCGTCCCCCAGCTATGCATCCAACACTCGGGATTTAACTTCTGCCATTACAATGGCTTCGCGGTCGCTCCTCCTTAGCGATCTTCGCAGTTGTTCTTAAGTGTGAACCCTCACCGGTCCCCTAACCGATGGAGCTTCGGGACATGAGCGAGAGCCGTTAACCACGGCACTTCGTTGGTTTTCGGAACGTAACGGCAGCGGCTTTGGCGATCAAGAAAAAATCTCGGACAAAAGCTTCGAACGACCGGCACGAACCGCCGCAATCGCGACGTCGCTCACCGGACCTGTGAAGCGATCGCTATATGCCGCTCAACATAGTCGAGAATCCTCTTGATGCTCTTCTCGACATCGAGGTCGCGCGTGTCCACGGTGAGCTCGGCCGCGTCCGGCGCCTCATAAGGTGCGGTGAGGCCGGTGAACTCGGCGATCTCGCCGCGACGCGCCTTCTTGTAGAGACCTTTCGGATCGCGTTGCTCGCAGGTCTCGATATCGGCTTCGACATAGATCTCGTGGAACGCGCCTTTCGCCGCCTCGCGCGCGCGCTGACGGTCCGAGCGATAGGGCGAGATGAAGGCGGTGATGGCGATCATGCCGGCATCCGCGAAAAGCGCGGCGACCTCGCCGATGCGCCGGATGTTCTCGGCGCGATCGTCCGGCGAGAATCCGAGATTGGCGTTGAGCCCGTGCCGGACGTTGTCGCCGTCCAGCACATAGACGTGATAGCCGCGCGCGAAGAGCTCCTGCTCGACCGCCATCGCAAGCGTGGATTTGCCGGCGCCCGAAAGGCCGGTGAACCAGAGCACGCCGCCGCGATGGCCGTTGCGCGCGCTGCGGGCCGCTTCGGGCACGCGATGCTCGACGCGACGCAAATTCTGGCTTTTCACGGTCAGCGCATCGCGCTGGTCGGGATAGCCCTCCATGCTGACCACGCCGCCGGCGAGGATGTTGTGGCCGTCGCTGAGGGCGAAGCGGCCCGACCGCGCGAGGGTGCGCCCCTCGTCCAGCGCGAGCATGGCATGGCTGCGCAGGATCACGTCGGCCACGCCGTGGCGCGGCACCTCCACGCCGGGCCGGTCGGTCAGGCTGTCGGCATCGAAGACGCGCTCGATCTTCTGCACCGTGACCGGGCTCGAGCGCGTCAACAGCTTCAGTTGGTACGTGTTGCCGACGCGGAGCGGCTCCTGCCCCAGCCAGAAGATGCGGCCGCGGAAGACGCTGGTCTCCCTGGGCGCATCCTGCACATGGCTCGCGATCTCGCCCCGTTCGATGAAGAGCTGCTCGTCGAGCGTGATGCCGACCGATTGCCCGGCCTGCGCCACGACCGCCTTGCCGGGACGGTGCCAGCTTTCGATCGAGGCGATCCGCGCGGTCTTGTTGCTGGGCGAAAAGAGCAACTGGTCGCCGACCGAGAACCGCCCGCTTTCGACCCGACCCACGATGATGCGGCGGTCGTCGAACTTGTAGACGTCCTGCACCGGCAGGCGCAGCGGCAGGTCGGTCGGGCGCAGGGTCGGATGGAAGCTGTCCAGCGCTTCGGTCACGGTCGGGCCGCTGTACCAGCCCATGCGGGTCGACCGGTTGACCAGGTTGTCGCCGTCGCGCGCCGAGAGCGGGACGAAATAGTCGGGACGGACGCCGAGCCCGTCGAGATAGCGGATATATTGCTCGCGGATCTCGCCGAAACGGGAGGCGTCGAACCCGACGAGGTCCATCTTGTTGACCAGCACCGCCACCTGCTTGATGCCGAGCAGATTGAGCAGGAACCCGTGCAGCCGCGATTGCTGCTGAATGCCGTGGCCGGCGTCGATCAGGAGCAGCGCCGCATCGGCGCTGGAGGCGCCGGTGATCATGTTCTTGATGAATTCGCGATGGCCGGGCGCGTCGATGATCACGTAGTCGCGCTTCTTCGTCTTGAACCAGATCTGCGCCGTGTCGATGGTGATGCCCTGGTCGCGCTCGGACTGGAATGAGTCCATGAGGAACGCCCACTCGAACGGCATGCCGCGCCGCTCGCACATCGCCTTGATGGCCTCGAGCTTGCCTTCCGGCAATGAGCCGGTGTCGTGAAAGAGCCGGCCGACCAGCGTCGATTTGCCGTGATCGACATGGCCGACGATGACGGTCCGGAGCTGCTCGCGCACCGCCTGCGCGTTCATGGAAGAACCGCGGCCGGCCATCACATATACCCGTCGGCGCGCAACCGCTCGAAGGCATCCTCGGTTTCCCGGTCCATGGCGCGACCGGCGCGCTCGGGCGCGCGCGTCGCCTCGAGCTCGGCGATGATCTCCGCGATCGTCGTCGCGTTGCTCGCCATCGGGTTGGTGATGTCCTGGTCGCCGAGCGAGCGGTAGCGCTTGCCGTTCCTGGCGAAATAGAGATCGACCACCGGGATCCGTTCGCGCTCGATGTAGCGCCAGATGTCGACCTCGGTCCAGTGCAGCAGCGGATGGATCCGCAGATGCGTGCCCGGCGGCAGGTCGGTGTTGAAATGGTCCCAGAATTCGGGCGGCTGGTCGCGGAAGTCCCACTGCCCCGCATCGCCGCGGGGACTGAAATAGCGTTCCTTCGCCCGCACCGCCTCTTCGTCGCGCCGGATGCCGGCGATCACGCCGGTGAAGCCGTGCTTGGCGATGGTGTTGCGGAGACCGAGCGTCTTGCGCGCGGCGGAGCGCGCCGCGCGCGGCAGAGTCGGGTCGGTCTCCTCCATCGGCGGGCAGTCTTCCTTGAGGAAGTTCAGATTCCATTCCTTCGCGTAGCGGTCGCGGAAGGCGTACATCTCGGGAAACTTGCGTCCGGTATCGATATGGCCGACCACGAAGGGCACATGGCCGAAGAAGGCCTTGCGCGCCAGCCACACCATGACGTTGCTGTCCTTGCCGAGCGACCAGAGCAACAGGACCTTGTCGATCCGGTTGAAGGCTTCGCGCAGGATATAGACGCTCTGGGATTCGAGCTGGTCGAGATGATCCATCGGGAAAGGGTCCGATTATCGGGTGCGGCAAGAGCGGATTAAGCGCCGGACGGGCGCGGCGCAAGGGCTGGCTTTAGCTCTTTGTACGGAAATCTTCAAGGGAATATATTTCATTCTGCTGAACTGAAGTGTTATTCAGCCCTGCCCGGCCGGCTTCCCCCATTCGAAAACCGCCAGCAGGCAGCCGGTCTCGGTCCAGGAGTTATGCCGCGTGCCGGGTTTGAAGCTGACGAAGGCGCCGGTGCCGAAACGCGCGCCGTCGCTGTCGATCAGCTCGCCCTCGAGCACCAGGAACTCCTCGTAGCCGTCATGGTCGTGGGCGATGGTGACCGCGCCGGGCTGCATCCGCATCAGGTAGCAGCCCTGACCCGTGGCCTTCTCGTAGCTGATCGGAAGATAGCTCATCTCCGTCTGCAGCGGGCCGTCGAGATCGTAGTCGAGGAAGGGTGTCCGCAGCGTGTCGATGACCTTCCGTTCCATGGTTCCGTTTCCGCCTTCTGCCTGTTGCGCCTCTGGCCTGTCGCACCTCTGGATAGCACGAGGCGCTGGCCGCACGGAACGGCCCGGCGGCCGGCCGCTGGCGAGCCTGGCCGTGGCAATGCTGTTCGGCCGGCACGCCGGCCCGTGCTAAATGTTCGCCCGGCACGCCGGCCCATGCCAGATGTTCGGCCGGCGCCGCCCAAGGAGATTCGCCCGATGGCCCTTCGGCATCGCCGCGCATGGTAATCCGGCAACTGCTCTATCTCGCGGCGCTTGCGCGCGAAAAGCATTTCGGGCGTGCAGCGGCGAGCTGCAATGTGACGCAACCGACGCTCTCCGCCGCGATCCAGCAGCTCGAGGAGGAGCTCGGCGTGCCCATCGTGGAGCGCGGGCAACGCTTCAAGGGTCTCACGCCGGAAGGCCTCCGCGTGCTCGATTGGGCGCATCGCATCCTCGCCGATTGCGACGCGCTCACGCAGGAGCTGAGCGAGATGCGCCAGGGCCTCACCGGCCGGCTCCGGCTCGGCGCGATCCCGGCCGCGCTCCCCGCCGTGTCCCTGGTGACGACGCCCTTCTGCATCCAGCACCCGCGCGTCAACATCACGATCCTGTCGCAGAGCTCGATCGAGATTCAGCGTGCGCTCGACGCCTTCGAGATCGATATCGCGATCACCTATCTCGACAATGAGCCGCTTATCAATGTGCGCGCCCACCCGCTCTATCGCGAGCGCTACATCTTCCTCACCTCGGATACCGGTCCCTTCGCCCGGCGCGAAACCCTGACCTGGGCGGAGGCGGCCGCGGTCCCGCTCTGCCTGCTGACGCCCGACATGCAGAACCGCCGCATCATCAACGGCATCTTTCGTTCGGTGAACCAGGCGCCGCAGCCGGCGATCGAGACGGACTCGATGGTGGCGCTCTGCTCCTATGTGAGTTCCGGCCATTGGTCCAGCGTCATGCCGCACACCGTTCTGCATTTGTTCGGCGTGCCGGTGGGGATGCGGGCGATCCGGCTGGTCGAGCCGGAGCCGACCCACGAAATCGGCCTCGTGGTTGCCAACCGGGCGCCGGAGCCGCCGCTGGCAAGGGCCCTGCTGGCCTCGACCATGGCCCAGGACTTCCAGTCCGCCCTCGATCTGTCGCTCAGCCGATACGCCGCCCTGTCGGTGTGATAGGATTTTCCTATCAACCGATCCATGTTTCCGATTTGATCCTGATGCCTTGCAGGCCAGATACTTAGGAAACAACGAGTAAGGGCTAAGCATGTCGTCGCCATCGCCCTGGAATGCCGAAACGGCCGCTGTACTCATCGCGGAACACCGTGCTCTCCCGGGCGCGCTCCTGCCGATGCTGCACGCGCTCCAGGAAGAATTCGGATATATCGACCAGGCGGCAGTGCCGCTGCTCGCCGACGCGCTCAATCTGAGCCGTGCCGAGATCCACGGCGTCATCACCTTCTATCACGATTTCCGCCGCGAGCCCCGCGGCCGGCATGTGGTGAAGCTGTGTCGCGCCGAATCGTGCCAGAGCATGGGCGCCGACCGCCTGGTCGCGCATGCCAAGGGCCGGCTCGGCGTCGATTTCCATCACACGACGAAGGACGGGCGCTTCACCCTCGAGCAGGTATTCTGCCTCGGCAACTGCGCCCTCAGCCCCGCGGTCATGATCGACGGCGAGCTGCATGGCCGCGTCGATGAAGCCGGTTTCGACCGGCTGCTGCAGGAAACGGGCAAGTCGAAATGAGCGTGTTCCGCATCTTCGTTCCCTGCGACGCCTCGGCGCTCTCCATGGGGGCGGAACGGGTAGCCGAGGCCGTGGCCGGGCTCGCCAAGGCGCGCAAGGCCGAGATTGCGCTCGTCCGCAACGGCTCGCGGGGTCTGTTCTGGCTCGAGCCGATGGTCGAGGTCGAGACGCCGGAAGGCCGCATCGCCTTCGGTCCGGTCACACCGCAAGCGGTCGGCGAGATCTTCGACGCGGCCATGGCGCCGAACCGCGCCCATCCGCTCTATCTCGGCCCGACCGAGGAAATCCCCTATCTGAAGCGCCAGCAGCGTCTCACCTTCGCGCGCTGCGGCATCGTCGATCCGCTTTCCCTCGAGGATTACCGCGCCCATGGCGGCTATCGCGGGCTCGAGCGGGCGCTCGGCATGGACGGTGCGGCCATCGTCGAGGAAGTCACCCAGTCCGGCCTGCGCGGCCGCGGCGGCGCAGGCTTCCCGACCGGCATCAAGTGGCAGACCGTCCTGAAGACGACGGCCGCGCAGAAATACATCGTCTGCAACGCCGACGAGGGCGACAGCGGCACCTTCGCCGACCGCATGCTGATGGAAGGCGATCCCTTCGTCCTGATCGAAGGCATGACGATCGCCGGCATCGCCGTCGGAGCGACCGAGGGCTACGTCTATATCCGCTCCGAATATCCGCACGCCTACCGGCAGATGCAACGCGCCGTCGGGATTGCGCGCGAGGCCGGTCATCTCGGGCCGAACCTGCTCGATAGCGGCAAGACCTTCGAGCTGCATATCCGGCTCGGCGCCGGCGCCTATATCTGCGGCGAGGAAACCTCGCTGCTGGAGAGCCTCGAGGGCAAGCGCGGCATGATCCGCTACAAGCCGCCGCTCCCTGCGATCAGCGGCCTGTTCGGCAAGCCCACGGTCATCAACAACGTGGTCTCGCTCGCGAGCGTCCCGATCATCCTCGACAAGGGCGCGGCGCATTACCGCGACTTCGGCATGGGCCGCTCGCGCGGCACCCTGCCGATCCAGCTCGCCGGCAACGTCAAGCGCGGCGGGCTGATCGAGACCGCCTTCGGCCTGACGCTCCGCCAGCTCATCGAGGATTTCGGCGGCGGCACCGCCACCGGCCGTCCGCTGCGCGCGGTACAGGTGGGCGGTCCGCTCGGCGCCTATTTCCCCGCAAGCCTGCTCGACCTGCCGCTCGATTACGAAGCCTTCGCCGCCGAGAAGGGCATGGTCGGCCATGGCGGCGTCGTGGTGTTCGACGACACGGTCGATCTCGCGCGGCAGGCGCGTTTCGCCATGGAATTCTGCGCCATCGAATCCTGCGGCAAATGCACCCCCTGCCGCATCGGCTCCATCCGCGGCGTCGAGGTCATCGACCGCATCATCGCGGACCAGGAGCGGGACAAGAACCTCCTGCTCCTCGACGATCTCTGCACCACCATGCTGGACGGCTCGCTCTGCGCGCTGGGCGGCCTTACGCCCCTGCCGGTGCAGAGCGCCCTGAAGCATTTCCCCCAGGACTTCGACCGGCCGGCGGGCCGGATCGCCGCCGAATAAGGAAAGCAGCGCCATGTCGCTCCTCGTCGAAACCGATTACGGCACGCCCAAGCGGACCGCGGAAGAATTCGTCACGCTGGAGATCGACGGCCAGCCCGTCGATGTGCCCGCCGGGACCTCCGTGATGCGCGCCGCCGCCGAGATCGGCTTCAGCATCCCGAAGCTCTGCGCCACGGACAATCTCGAAGCCTTCGGCTCCTGCCGTCTCTGCCTCGTCGAGATCGAGGGCCGGCGCGGCACGCCGGCCTCCTGCACGACGCTGGTCGAGCCGGGGATGAAGGTGAAAACCCAGTCGCCGAAACTCGCCACGCTCCGCCGCAACGTGATGGAGCTCTATATCTCCGATCACCCGCTGGACTGCCTCACCTGCTCGGCCAACGGCAATTGCGAGCTGCAGGACATGGCGGGCGTGGTGGGCTTGCGCGAAGTCCGCTACGGCTATGACGGCGCGAACCATCTGTCCGACGCGAAGGACGAGTCCAACCCCTATTTCACCTTCGATCCGACCAAATGCATCGTCTGCTCCCGCTGCGTGCGGGCCTGCGAGGAGGTGCAAGGCACCTTCGCGCTGACGGTCGACGGGCGCGGCTTCGCCTCGGTCATCGCGGCCGGCGCGGACGAGGGCTTCCTCGAATCCGAATGCGTCTCCTGCGGCGCCTGCGTGCAGGCCTGCCCGACTGCGACGCTGATGGAGAAATCGGTCATCGAGGCCGGTCAGGCCGAGCACAGCGTCGTCACCACCTGCGCCTATTGCGGCGTAGGCTGCGCCTTCAAGGCCGAGATGAAGGGCACCGAGGTGGTCCGCATGATGCCCTACAAGGACGGCAAGGCGAACCATGGCCACTCTTGCGTCAAGGGCCGCTTCGCCTGGGGTTATGCCACGCACAAGGACCGCATCACCAAGCCGATGATCCGGGCGAAAATCTCCGATCCGTGGCGCGAGGTCACCTGGAAGGAAGCGATCGATCACGCCGCCAACGAGTTTCGCCGCATCCAGAAGACCTACGGCCGCGGCTCGATCGGCGGCATCACCTCGTCGCGCTGCACCAACGAGGAAACCTTCCTCGTGCAGAAGCTGGTACGCGCGGGCTTCGGCAACAACAACGTCGACACCTGCGCGCGCGTCTGCCATTCGCCGACCGGCTACGGGCTCAAGACCACGCTCGGCACCTCGGCCGGCACGCAGGATTTCGATTCCGTCGTCGAAGCCGATGTGATGCTGCTGATCGGCGCGAACCCGACCGACGCCCACCCCGTCTTCGCCTCCCGCATGAAGCGCCGCCTGCGCGAGGGCGCCAAGCTCATCGTCGCCGATCCGCGCCGGATCGATCTCGTGAAGACCCCGCATGTCGAGGCGGCCTACCACCTCCAGCTCCGCCCCGGCACCAATGTCGCGCTCATCAACGCGCTCGCCCATGTCGTCGTCACCGAAGGGCTGGTGAACGAGGCTTATGTGGCGGAACGTTGCGAGCCCGAGGCTTTCGCGGGCTGGCGCGCCTTCGTCGCCGAGCCGCGGAACTCGCCGGAAGCGATGGAACCGCTGATCGGGATCCCCGCCGCCATGCTGCGCGCGGCTGCCCGGCTCTACGCCACGGGCGGCAATTCGGCGATCTATTACGGCCTCGGCGTGACCGAGCACAGCCAGGGCTCGACCGCGGTGATGGGCATGGCGAACCTCGCCATGGCGACCGGCAATCTCGGTCGCGTCGGCGTCGGCATCAATCCGCTGCGCGGCCAGAACAACGTGCAGGGCTCCTGCGACATGGGCTCCTTCCCGCACGAATATTCCGGCTACCGCCACGTCTCCGACGACGCCGTGCGCGAGATGTTCGAGAAGGACTGGGACGTCGGGCTCGACAAGGAGCCGGGTTTGCGGATCCCCAACATGTTCGACGCCGCGATCGACGGCAGCTTCAAGGGCCTCTACATCCAGGGCGAGGACATCGCGCAGTCGGATCCGAACATCCAGCATGTGGCGGCCGGCCTCGAGGCGATGGAATGCATCGTCATTCAGGACATCTTCCTGAACGAGACGGCGAAATACGCCCATGTGTTCCTGCCGGGCTCATCCTTCCTCGAGAAGGACGGCACCTTCACCAACGCCGAGCGCCGGATCAGCATGGTACGCAAGGCCATGCCGCCGCTGGGCGGCCTCGCCGACTGGGAAGTCACGATGGCGCTCTCCAACGCGCTCGGCTACCCGATGAACTACACGCATCCCTCGGAGATCATGGACGAGATCGCGCGCCTGACGCCGACCTTCAAAGGCGTCAGCTTCAAGCGCATCGAGGAGCTCGGCTCCATCCAGTGGCCTTGCAACGACGCAGCACCCGAGGGCACGCCCACCATGCATATCGACCGCTTCGTGCGCGGCAAGGGCAAGTTCATGATCACCGAGTTCGTGCCGACGGACGAGCGGACCTCGGCGCGCTTCCCGCTGATCCTGACCACGGGCCGCATTCTCACGCAGTACAACGTCGGCGCCCAGACGCGGCGCACGGCCAATACGACCTGGCACGACGAAGACCTGCTCGATATCCATCCGCACGATGCCGAGCAGCGCGGCATCCGGGATGGCGACATCGTGGCCCTCACCAGCCGCGCCGGCGAGACCAGCCTCCGCGCCCGCATCTCCGAACGGATGCAGCCGGGCGTGGTCTACACAACCTTCCATTATGCCGAAACCGGCGCGAATGTGGTGACGACCGAGTTCTCGGACTGGGCGACGAGCTGTCCCGAATACAAGGTCACCGCCGTGCAGGTGCGTCCCACCAACCGGCCCTCGGCCTGGCAGGAGAGCCACCGCGCAGAGCATCTGCTGCGAGAGCGCATCCTGCCGAACGGCGTGGCGGCGGAGTGAACGCCGAAACCCGTCGCGCACGTTCCGTCGTCTCGGCGGCGCCCACAGCGCCCGTCGCAGCCGAGCGGATTGGCCGCGACGGGACGCGCACGCCGATCTCGGAGGCCGTCGCCGAGGAAGTGCCGGTCGCGCTCGTCTTCAACGGCGTGAGCCACGCCGTCATGATGGCGACGCCGACCGATCTCGAGGATTTCGGGCTCGGCTTCGCTCTCACGGAAGGCATCATCGCGCGGCGCGAAGAGCTCTACGACGTCGAATCCGAATCGGTGTCCGGCGGCATCGAGGTCCGGCTTTCGATCAGCCAGGAGCGCTTCGCAGGCCTGCGGGAACGCCGCCGCAGCCTCACCGGACGCACCGGTTGCGGCATCTGCGGCGTGGACAGCCTGCAACACGCGATCAAGCCGGTGACCCCGGTCGGTTCCGGCAAGCGCTTCACGACCGACGCGCTGCATCGCGCGCTCGCCGAGCTTCCGGCGCAGCAGGAAATCAACCGCGTCACCCATTCCGTGCATGCCGCGGCCTGGTCGGATGAGGCCGGACGCATCCAGCTCATCCGCGAGGATGTCGGGCGGCATAACGCGCTCGACAAGCTGATCGGCGCCATGGCCTGGCAGCGCGCCGACCCGAACGACGGTTTCGCCGTCATCACCAGCCGCTGCAGCGTGGAGATGGTGCAAAAGGCGGTGGCTGCCGGCATTTCGGTGCTGACGGCGATCTCCGCACCGACCGCGCTCGCCCAGCGCATCGCGACGGAAAGCGGCCTCACGCTTGTCGCGCTGGCGCGCGCCGACAGCCTGCTGCTGCTGACCCACCCGCAACGCATCTTGAGCACTCTCCGAGAAGGCGCATGAAGTCCAAAGATTTGATTCGCATGGCCAACCAGATCGGCAGCTTCTTCGCCGCCTATCCGCGGCAGGAGGCGATCGACAGCATCGCGGACCACATCCGGAAGTTCTGGGACCCGCGCATGCGCAAGCAGATCTTCGAGCATGTCGCCGCCGGCGGCGAAGGCCTGCAGGAGCTCACCCTGGAAGCGATCCGCAAGGTCCAGAAGGAAACGCAGCCCGCCTGACGGCCAGAGCCCCGCGCCGGCATTGCGCGCCTGGCCCCCGCTCTCCCGAGCTTTCCTGCCTCTCGCTGTGTCGCACCCTCACGCGGGGGTCACTTCGACGTGAAAATCCCGTGGGTTCCTTAAACAAGGGCGCCGCCTATGCTATCTCCTTGGCTGTTTCGGCGTTTCGATGCCCAGGAGAGACCTCATGAAACCGTCCCTGATCGCCACGGCGTTCGCCGCCGCGCTTTCGGTCGGCGCCATCGCGACCGCGTCGGCAGCCGAGAACGAGAAGTGCTACGGCATTGCCGCGGCCGGCAAGAATGACTGCCAGACCTCGACCAGTTCCTGCGCCGGCACGGCCACAACGGACAACCAGCCCGACGCCTGGATTTACGTTCCGACGGGTACTTGCGTGAAGATCGCCGGCGGCAGCCTGCAGCCGAAGGCCTGAGCCCCGCGGACGGCCCCCTGTCCGGCGCCGCGCCCGATAGCCTCTTCGCTGCGCGTCCGATACCCGGAATGACCGGGATCGGCCTGCGCTTCCCGCATCACGACGCCCTGCTCGCCGCGCCGGCGCCGGTCGGCTGGCTCGAGATCCATCCGGAGAACTACTTCGGCGGCGGTCGACCGCGCCATTGCCTGGAGCGGCTCTCCGAGCGTTACCCGCTGAGCCTCCACGGCGTCGGGCTGTCGCTCGGCAGCGCGGAAGGCCCGGACAGCGCGCACCTCGAGAAGCTTCGCAAGCTGATCGACCGTTTCCGGCCGATCCTCGTTTCCGAACATGTCGCATGGACCGCGCAGGGCGGCATTCATCTCAACGACCTGCTGCCTTTGCCTTACACGGCGGAAGCGCTCGAGACGCTCGTCGCCAATATCGACCGCACGCAGGACGTTCTCGGCCGCCATATCCTCATCGAAAATCCGTCGAGCTATCTGAGCTTCACCCGCTCCGAGATGCCGGAATGGGATTTCATCGCGGCGGCCGTGGCGAGAAGCGGCTGCGGCCTGCTGCTCGATCTCAACAACCTCTATGTCAGCGCCCGCAATCTCGGGTTCGATCCCGATACCTATCTGGCGGCGATGCCGGGCGATGCCATCGGCGAGATTCATCTGGCGGGCCACGCCGTCCGGCACATCGAGGCCGTAGAGCTTCGCATCGACGATCACGGCTCGGCGGTCGACGAGGCCGTGTGGTCGCTTTACCGGCAGCTCGTCCGGCGCATCGGACCGCGCCCGACCCTGATCGAATGGGACAGCCGCATCCCGCCGCTCGCCACGCTGGTCGGGGAAGCCGCCAAGGCCGACGCGATCCTCGCCGAGCTCGCCGCGGAGGCGCGTCATGCGGCTCAATGAGCTGCAGGCGGCGATGCGCGCCGGCATCCTCGGCGAGCCGACCGAGGCGCTGCTCGCCGAAATCGACGGCTGCGGGCTTGCATCGGCGGCGCGGCTGCGGATCCATCGCAACAACACGCTGTTCGGCCTGACCGAGGCGCTGCGCACGAGCTTTCCCGCGGTTGCGCGGCTGGTGGGCGACCGCTTCTTCGATTTCGCGGCGGATCGCTTCATCCGCGGCGCCCCGCCCCGCGAACCTCGCCTCGCCAACTATGGCGCCGGATTCCCCGCCTTCCTCGCCGGTTTCGAGCCGGCCCGCACGCTTCCCTACCTGCCCGACATCGCCCGGCTCGAATGGGCCGTGAACCTCGCCTACAACGCCCCCGATGAAGCGCCGCTGGCGCCCGCCGCGCTCGTCGATCTCGCGCCCGACGCTTACCCGCGGCTGCGCCTCGCGCTGCATTCGAGCTGCCGGCTGGTGCGATCCGGATTCCCGATCAAGCGCATCTGGCTCGCCAACCGGCCGGGTGCCGAAACGGAAGGTACGATCGACCTCGCCGAGGGCGGCGCGACGCTTCTGGTGATGCGCCGCGAGTTCGAGGTCGTCCTCATCGAGATCGAGCCCGCCGAGCATGATTTCCTTGCTTCGCTACGGGACGGCGGAACTATCGAGACGGCCTGCACCTGCGCGCTGGCGACGGATGCGGCCTTCGATCTCGCCGGCCTCCTCGCACGGCAGTTCGCGCGAGGCAGTTTCGCGCGCGCGATTCTTCCGGCACCTTGAGAACCGCTTATGCCAAGGCTCGGCGAGAGCGCGTTTCGATTTGCGGCGTCGACCTTGGCGCGGCTCGACCGGCTGCCCCTTTGGCTTCCCGAGCTCCTGTTCCGCGTCGCGCTCGCCCTCGCCTTCTGGCGTTCCGCCCGGACGAAGCTCGCGAGCTGGGACATGACGCTCGCGCTTTTCGCCGACGAGTATCGCGTGCCGCTTCTGCCGCCGGGGCTCGCCGCCTGTCTTGCCACCGGTGTCGAGATCGCGGCGCCCGCGGCCCTCCTCCTGGGGTTCGGAACGCGCATCGCCGCCCTTGCGCTGCTGATCATGACGCTCGTCATCCAGCTCTTCGTCTATCCCCAGAGCTATGCCGCCCATCTGCTCTGGGCGGGTCCGTTGCTCTATCTGATCCTGCGCGGACCGGGTCTGCTGTCGGCGGATCACCTGATCCGTCGCCGCTGCCGTCCGGCGCCGCCGGCGGCGCAGGGGTGACGCGGCCCGACGCCGCGGCTAGACTGCGGCCCTCGCCGACTCGCCGAACGTTCGGGCCGCGGCGCGATAGCGGAACTCATGCGCTTTTCCATCGTCATCCCCGCCCATAACGAGGCCGAGAACCTTCCGGCGCTCGTCGCCGAGGCCATTGCCGCGACCGCGGGACAGCCGCCGGCGGCGATCATCCTCGTGGACGACGGCAGCGACGATGCGACCGCACATTGCCTTGCCCCGCAGATCTCGGCTGGTGCGCCCATCCGCATCCTGCGCCATGACCGCCGGCGCGGCCTCAGCGCCGCGATCCTTACCGGCGTCCGCGGCGCCGACACGCCCTGGGTCGTCACCATGGATGGCGACGGCGAGAACGATCCGGCCGACATCCCGGCCCTGCTGCTGCGGCGCGACCGGGAAACGCCGCAACCGGCCCTCATTGGCGGGTTGCGCCGGCGCCGCCGCGCAAGCTGGTCGAAACGGGCGGCGTCGCGCTTCGCCAACCGCCTCCGCGGCTGGCTGCTGCGGGACGGCTGCCCCGATACCGGCTGCGGCCTCAAGCTCTTCCGCCGCGACGCCTTCCTCGCGCTCCCGAGCTTCGACGGCATGCACCGGTTCCTGCCGGCGCTGTTCCGCATGCACGGGCACAAGGTGGCGTATGTCGAGGTCAACGACCGGATGCGGCGGCACGGCCGATCGCATTTCGGTAATCTCGACCGCGGCTTGCGCGGCGCGGCCGATCTCATCGGCGTCATGTGGCTCACCCGGCGCCGGATGCCGCCGCCCGATACCGATTCAACAAGGGACGAGAGACCATGATGGATGCGGAACATGTCTGGATGGGGATCGGGTTTCTCGGTCAGGCCTTCTTCTCCGCGCGCTTTATCGTGCAGTGGCTCGCGAGCGAACGCGTCGGCCGAAGCATCATTCCGGAGCTCTTCTGGTATTGCAGCATCGGCGGCGGCGTGACGCTGCTCTGCTATGCGATCTCGCGGGCGGACCCGGTCTTCATCGTCGGCCAGGCGGGCGGACTTTTCATCTATGGCCGCAACATCTACATGATCTGGCGCGAACGGCGTCGAAACACCGCCCTTCCGCAATGACGGCGACGGCCCTCGAGCGGCTGCCCCGGGGGCCGGCGCGCTTCCTCCTCGTGGCGCTGTTCGCCCTTGCGATCTGGCTGCCCGGCTTCGCGACGCTTCCGGCGATCGACCGCGACGAATCCCGCTTCGCCCAGGCGACGAAGCAGATGCTGGAGACCGGCGACTTCATCGACATCCGGTTCCAGGCCGAGCCGCGCTACAAGAAGCCGATCGGCATCTACTGGCTGCAGGCGGCCGCGGTGTCGCTCGCCGGCGAGACGGCGCGCGACGCGATCTGGCCCTATCGCCTCCCGTCGCTCCTCGGCGGGCTGGCCGCGCTCCTGGTGCTGGTGGCGCTCGGCGACCGGCTCTTCGGCGCGCCGGTCGGGCTCGTCGCCGGCCTGCTGATGGCGGCGGTGCCGCTGACCGGCATCGAGGTCCGCATGGCCACGACCGATGCGGTGCTCCTTGCCTGCTGCCTTGTCGCGCAATGGGCGCTCGCCGGCATCTATCTGCGCCGGGACGCCCTGCGCGGCGTCGGTCAGCCCTGGCGCCACCGCTGGGGCGAGCCGCTGCTGTTCTGGATCGCGATCGGCGCCGGCATCCTCATCAAGGGACCGATCGTCCTGCTCGTGGCCGGCGGCACGATCCTCGGCCTCGCGATCATGGAACGGCGCGGCGCCTGGCTGCTCGATCTGCGCCCCTTGACGGGGCTCGCGACCGTCCTCGCGCTGGTGCTCCCCTGGTTTCTCGCGATCATGCAGGCGAGCGACGGCGCCTTCGCCGACAAGGCGCTCGGCCACGATTTCCTCGGCAAGCTTACCGGCATCCAGGAATCCCATTTCGGCCCGCCCGGCACCTACTTGCTGGCCTTTTGCCTCACCTTCTGGCCGGCGACCCTGGTTGTGGCCTTCGCGGCGCCCGCGCTATGGCGTGCCCGGGGAGACGATCCCGTGCGGTTCTGCCTCGCCTGGATCGTTCCGGCCTGGATCGCCTTCGAGCTCGCCCTCACCAAGCTGCCGCATTACGTGCTGCCGCTCTATCCGGCGATCGCGGTCCTGACGGCGCAGGCGCTGAGCCGGCTCCCCCGGTTCGTCGCGGGGCCGCAGGAAACCCGCCATCGCGCCCTGCGCAACGCGGCCTTCGCCGGATGGTTCGGCATCGGGCTCGCCCTCGGCAGCCTCGGCCTGTTGCTTCCCTGGCTTCTCGGCGCCCCCCTTCCGGATCTGGCCTGGGCGATACCGGTTCTGCTGGCGATCCCGCTCGGGTTCGCCCTGTTCGCCTTTCAGCGAGCGCAGCCCGCGGCCCTTCTCGCGAGCCTTCTTGTAGCGGCAGCCCTCGTCGCCGTCCCGCTCTATGGCTGGATGCTGCCGCAGCTCGACAGGGTCTGGCTCACCCGTGCCGTTGCCGCCGCCGTCGAGGCCCATCGTCCCTGCCCCGACACGACCCTTCTCGCCGCGGGCTACCTTGAGCCGAGCCTCGTCTTCACCCTCGGCACCCAAACGGCGCTGGTCGCACCCTCGGAAGCCGCGACCCGGCTTTCGGGCGATCCCCGATGCGGCCTGGCGCTGATCGGCGCCGCGGAGGCCGGTCCCTTTCAGGCGCGCCTCGCCGAGCTCGGCCGGCGCGCCCATACCCTCGCCACCGTCGACGGATTCAACTATTCGAATGGGGATGCGGAGCATCTCACGCTTTTCCAGGCGGATTGACGCGCAGCGCCCGCCGCTGACCGACAGGACGAGCCTCGCCGCGCTCGCGCTGGCCGCGCTTTCGATCCCGCCGCTCTGGTATTTCGCGGATCCCTGGATCGCCGAGGCGATGACGCGGCTCGACCCGTCGGTGACCGGTTTCTTCCAGTCCATCACCTTTCTCGGCAAGTCGGCCGGCTATCTGGTCGGAAGCGCCCTGCTCGCGCTCGGCTTCCTTCTCTGGGCGCGCCGGCCCGGGATCGCCGTCCGCGACCGCTATCGCGCGATCTGGCGCGGCGAGGCCGCGCTCTACGTGCTGAGCGTGGTGGCGGCCGCCGGGATCGTCATCAACATCATCAAGCCCCTGGTCGGGCGGATGCGGCCGGTGAAGCTGCTTTCCGAAGGGCAATATGGCATCGAGCCGGGAAGCCTCGACTATGCGCTGCGCAGCTTCCCCTCCGGCCATGCCACGACCGTCTTCGCGCTCGCCTTCGCGCTCGGCGCCCTCTGGCCGCGCTTTCGCTGGGCGTTCGCGTTGCTGGCGCTGCCCGTCGCGGCCAGCCGCGTCGCCATCACGGCGCACTTCATGTCGGATGTGGTGGCGGGGGCGGTGGTCGGTATCGTCACGGCGCTGGTGCTGCGCCGGATCTTCGCGCACTACCGGATCGCCTTCCGTGCCGAGGGCAAGGGATATCGCCTGCCGGCCTATGCCGACTGAGCGAGCCGGCTCAGAAGTCCAGGATCGCGCTCGCGAAGAGCAGCAGGACCAGCAGGACCGCGAGAGCGCCGGAGACGCCCAGGGCGAGGAGCAGCCCGTGCTGCAGGCGGGAGCGCGGCACCGGGAGAGGCTGGGGCAGGAAGCCGCGTGCGGCATCGCAGCGGCGGGTAAGTTCGGCCATTTCCATGGTCATCGATCTTGCGGCAATCATGGTTCGCTCCCGCCTCGCCGCCATGCATGAACGCACCGGTCGGGCCGGAGCGAGAATGCTACCCGGTCATGGTTTCAATTCGCTGAATAGAAGGTGGCTTCGCGGCGACGTCGAGGCTTTCCCGTGGCGGGTCCGGCGGCGGCGGAAACGACCGGCGCCAAGGCCGCGGCGGGAAACGGATTAACGGCTTCCTAAAGCCCCGATCGGCGTCCGCGAAGCGCTCTCAGCGGATACCGATCCCCTGGGCCGCGAGCGCGATGGCTTCCTCGAGGTCGGCCGCCTTCTCCGGGTTGCCCAGGAGCACGTAGTACCAGGTGCCGCCGTCGCTGCTGGCGCCGTAGATGATGGCGGCGTCGCGCTGCTCGCCGAGGATCGAGAGCCGCAGCCTGATCACCTTCGCGTCGGCCCCGCTGCCCACCTTTACCGGGGTCGGGCTGGACTGCCCGAGGATCTGATAGTTCTGGCCCTGAAGCTGCTGGCCGTTGGTGGCGAAAAATTGGAGGGCGATCGGCATCTCGCCCTTCTTCACCCATTGCTCGGGCGAGGCGAAGCCCGGATCGGCCGCGGTCGCCACCACGATCATGTAAGCGACATGCTGCCTGTCGGTGACTTCGGAGATCAGGCCGCTCGCCGGATCGAAGTTCTGCGTCAGAACCTCCCACCGCTCCGGCAACGTCAAGGTGAAGCCGAGCCCCGCCGAAGCCGCGTCCACGGTCCCGGCGGCGGCGCCCCCGAGACTTCCCGCAAGAAGCATCGAAGCCGCCAGAACCGAGCGCAGAAACCTGTTCATGGTCCGACTCCGGCGGTTCGACATCAGCACGCCTCTGGCTCTAGAAGTCGAGGACCGGTATCTCGCGCGGGCAACGGCGGGTGAGCAGCTTGCCGCCCGTCTCCGTCACCACGATGTTCTCCTCATGCACCAGGATCTTGCCGTCGCCATACATGGCGGAGGGCTCGATCGTGAGCACGGTCCCGACCTCGAGCAGGGTAGAATCGCCCGGCATGTTCGACGGCGGCTCGGTCAGCACCTTGCCGAGCCCGTGGCCGAAGCGCCCGACATTGCCGAGCACGATGCCGGCATCGGTCAGCACCTTGGCCTGGGCGTCGAACACGTCGGCCGCGTCGCTGCCGGGCCGCGCCGCCTTGATGCCGGCGTCGGTCGCCTTGTAGAGCAGCTCGTGGATGCGGCGGGCATCGTCCGACGGCTTCCGGGCAACGGCGTAGTTGCGGTCGAAATCGCAGAAATAGCCCGCATATCGCCCGCCGGTATCGATCAGGAAGATGTCGCCCTTGCGGAACTTCCGGTTGGTCGGGCCCATGATGATGCTGTCATAGCCGCCCGCCCCCGAACCGATCGAGGTATAGGGCGTCTTGTCGGCGCCGCGCAGCAGCATGTCAGACTGGAACTTGCGGACCAGGTCGCGCTCGGTGTCGCCGGGCCGCAGCAGCGCGCCCATATTGTCGAAGCTGTCGCAGGCGATCTGGCACATGCGCCGGATCCGCTCGATCTCGGCCGGCGATTTCACCAGACGAAGCGCGCGGGTGACGTGGAAGCAATCCACCAGCTCGAACGGCCTGATCATGTCGCGGAGCCGCAACATGTCCGCGACCGGCATGCCGAGCCGCGATTCCGGCCCGAGCTCGACGCCGAAGCGGCCGAACTTGCTCTTCACGCCGCCGATCACCTTCTGCAGGAGATCGAGCCCCTCATTCTCCGGCCGCGGCGAGGGCCATGTCAGCAGGTCCGGGACCCAGGAGGTCGCCTGCCAGTTGGTGATGCCGATCTCCGGGATCACGCCGAAGGGCTTGCCCTCGCGCGGCAGCACGAAATACCAGGGTCGTGTCGGGGTATTCCAGGCGAACTGCGTCGTGAAGCCGGACAGATATTCGACATTGTGCTCGGTGGTGATCAGCATCCCGTCGAGCTTCGCCTCGGTCATCTTGGCCCGGGCGCGCTCGGCGCGCTTCTCGAACTCGGCGCGGTCGAATGGCGGCAGGTCGCGACGCGCCTTGATCGGCAGTGATTTGGCTTTCGGCTTGGCCATCGGCTTCAGTCCCCCTGGCAGTCTGTTGGTCAGCGGCCTTTCCAGACCGGCGAACGTTTCTCCGAGAAGGCGCGCGGGCCCTCCCAGGCATCCTCGGAATCCTTCACCCGGTTATATTCGGGCACGGTCCCCGCGCGGAGCGTTTTGTAGCCTTCCTCGACGGTAAGATCGTCGGTCGCCTGGATGACGGCCTTCGCCGCCATCACGGCGAGCGGCGCCGCGGCGGCCACCTGGCCCGCCAGCTCCCGCGCCTCCTCCATGAGCTGCGCCTTCGGCACCACGCGGTTCACGATGCCGTGGCGATGCGCCTCGACCGGGCTCATGCGCCGTCCGGTCATGATGAGCTCGTTTGCAAGCGCGCGCGGCATCAGCTTCGGCGCGCGCAGCACGCCGCCGGCATCGGGAATGATGCCGATATTGACCTCGGGGAAGGCGAACTCCGCCTCCTCCGCCGCGACGATCATGTCGCAGGAAAGCGCGAGCTCGAACCCGCCACCGAAGGCGATCCCGTTCACCGCGGCGATCACCGGCTTCTTCAGGTTGAACATCTCGGTGAGGCCCGCGAAGCCCCCCTGGCCGTGATCCTCGTCCTCCGCCGCCGATTTCAGGTCCCAGCCCGCCGAGAAGAAGCGCCCCTCGCCGCCGGTCACGATCGCCACCCGCAGCGACGGATCGTCGCGGAAGCCGGCGAAGACCTCCCCCAGCCGCCGGCTGGTGGCAGGATCGATGGCATTGGCCTTGGGCCGGTCGAGGGTGATTTCGAGCAGGTGATCGCGGCGAACGGATTTCACGGGATCGGACATCGGCATCTCCTTCTCGGGCCCCAAAACGCGGGCGAGCGTAACCGATCGGACGGGAGGGGGCCAGTCCGCCCGGACCCTTCATTCCGGCCCCGTCCGGGTGCTAAAATCGGGCGTCGGGAACGAGGAGCGGAGCATCATGACGGCAACGGTGACGCAACAGCAGATCGAGGCCTTCGAGCGCGACGGCGCGACGCGGCTCACCGGCCTGTTCGGCGACTGGATGGAGGTGCTGCGCGCCGGCGTCGCGCGCAACCTCGCGGAACCCAGCGCCGACGTCCGCATCTATCAGGGCGCCGGCGGGCGCTTCGTCGGCGACTATTGCAACTGGGCGCGGATTCCCGAGTTCCGCGATTTCATCTTCAATTCCGATGCGGCCGAGATCGCGCGCCAGCTCATGCGCTCCCGCACCGTCCGCCTGTTCCACGAGCATGTGCTGGTGAAGGAGCCGGGCGCCGACGTGCCGACGCCCTGGCACCACGACCAGCCCTACTACAACGTCGACGGCGCGCAGAACGTCTCGCTCTGGATCCCGCTCGACACGGTCCCGCGCGAGACCTGCCCCCAATATGTCGCGGGCTCGCATCGCTGGGGCCGCTGGTTCCGGCCGGAGCGTTTCAACCGCACCGCGCTCTATGAGGATGACGGGCTCGAGCCGGTGCCGGACATCGACGGCAACCGGGATCAGTACAAGATCCTCGACTGGGATCTCGAGCCGGGCGACGCGATCGCCTTCCATTACCTGACGCTCCACGGCGCGCCCGGCAACAGCTCGGCGCAACGCGCGCGCCGCGCCTTCTCGCTGCGGCTCGTCGGCGACGACGCGACCTTCGCGCACCGCAAGGGCATGACCTCCCCGCCCTTCCGCGAGGTCAGGCTGCCGCATGGCGCGGCGCTGGAAGGCCCCGAATTTCCCCTGATTCTTCCGAAAGCTAGCTGAGCCCGCGCCCGCCGGGGTTGTCTCGGCGGCGCGGCTCGCCTATGGCTCTTCCTCCGCGGCGGTTGCGGCCGACAGGGAGAACAAATCTCGATGACGAGTTGGGCCGGTATCGCGGAAGCCAGGGCGCGCGCGATCTACGAACGCGAGCGCGGCCGTTTCGAGCAAAGCCATCCGAAATCGCACGGCCTCGCCGCCGCCGCGAAGCGGCATCTCCATAACGGCGTGCCGATGGGATGGATGACCGACTGGGCGTCCCCCTATCCGATCTTCGCGGAATCGGCGAGCGGCGCCTCGATCCGCGACGTGGACGGCAACAGCTATGCCGATTTCTGCCTCGGCGACACGGGCTCCATGTTCGGCCATTCGCCCGAGCCGATCGTCCGCACCCTGAAGGAATATGCCGGTTGCGGCCTCACCTATATGCTGCCGACGGAGGATGCGGTGGTGGTGGGCGAGTTGCTCTCGCACCGTTTCGGCCTTCCGTTCTGGCAGGTCGCGACGACGGCGACGGACGCGAACCGCTTCGTGCTCCGCCTCGCCCGCGCCGTCACCGGGCGGCCGCGCATCCTCGTCTTCAACGGTTGCTATCACGGCACGGTGGACGACACCTATCTGCGCCTCGTCGGCGGCCGCCAGACGCCGCGCCCGGGCCTGCTCGGCCAGGCGCAGGACCTGACGGAAATCGCGAAGGTGGTCGAGTTCAACGATCTGCAGGGGCTCGAGGCGGCGCTCATCCAGGGCGACATCGCCGCCGTGATCTGCGAGCCCGCCATGACCAATATCGGCATGGTGCAGCCCGATCCCGAGTTCCATCACCATCTGCGCGCCCTCACCCGCCAGTACGGCACGCTGCTGGTGATCGACGAGACCCACACGATCTCGACCGGTCCCGGCGGCTATACCCATGCCCACCGGCTGGAGCCTGATTTCTTCACCCTCGGAAAGCCGATCGCCGGCGGCATCCCCTGCGCCGTCTACGGCTTCACGGCCGAGGTCGCCGAGCGCATCCGCGAGGCGACGCCCGCCGTCGATCATGGCCATACCGGGATCGGCACCACGCTGTCGGCGAACGCACTCTCGCTCCGGCTGATGCGGGTCAATCTCGAGGAGGTCATGACGCCGGCCGCCTACGCCCATATGGAGAAGCTTTCCGGCTCGCTGGCCGACGGGCTCGCCAAGATCGTCCGGCAGCACAGGTTGCCTTGGCATGTGACCCGGGTGGGCGCCCGCGCCGAATTCGTCTTCACGGCGAAGCCGCCGCGCAACGGCAGCGAGGCCGAGGCCGGCCTCATCGCGCCGCTCGAGCGGACCATCCATCTCTACCTCATCAATCGCGGCGTGATGATCGCGCCCTTCCACAACATGACGCTCTGCTGCCCGGCCACGAGCCCGGCCGACCTCGCGAAACTGCACGGCGCGTTCGCGGAATGCCTGGACGAACTGACGAAGGGGTGAGACCGGCATGAACAGCAGTGGCAAATCCGCGCCCGCCACCGCCAGCGGCGCCAAGGCCGAGGAAGTCGAGCGCTTCCTCGCCGAGAATCCGGACATCGAAGGCGTCGATGTGTTCCTGACCGACGCCTGCGGGGTCAATCGCGGCAAGAACATCCGCAAGGCCGAGCTGCTGCAGATCTACAAGACCGGCCGCTACATGCCGGGATCGCTGCTCGGGCTCGACATCACGGGCGAGGATGTGGAGGAGACCGATCTCGTCTGGGCGCAGGGCGATGCCGACCGGATCTGCTTCCCGATCCCCGGCCGGCTCCGCCGGGTGCCGTGGCGCGACGAGCCGACGGCCCAGACCCTTCTCACGATGTACAACCTGGACGGCACCCCGAACCATGCCGATCCGCGCCACGCGCTCGTCTCGATCGTGAAGCGCTTCACCGATGTCGGCTACAACCCGGTCTGCGCGGTCGAGCTCGAATTCTACCTGCTCGATCGCGAGCCCGGCCCGGACGGAAGGCCGCAACCCGCCGCGGCGCCCGGCACCGGCCATCGGCCGCATCACATCCAGGTCTATGGCGTCGCCGAGCTCGGCGAGATGGCGCCGGTATTCGCCGACATCCATGCCGCGGCGAGGGTCCAGGGGTTGCCGGCGGAGACCGTCATCCACGAATACTCGCCCGGCCAGTTCGAGATCACGCTGCATCACCGGCCGGACGCGCTGCAGGCGGCGGACGAAGCGATCATGTTCAAGCGCCTCATCAAGGGCGTGGCGGAGCAGCACGGCATGATCGCCTGCTTCATGGCGAAGCCCTTCGCGGGGCGCGCCGGCTCCGGGATGCATGTTCATGTGAGCCTCGCCGACGAGAAGGGCCGCAATCTCTTCGCCGAGGGCGAGGCGCCGGAAGGCAGCGTGCTGCTGCGCCAGGCGATCGCCGGCATGGCCGCCACCATGGCGGACGGCATGGCGATCTATGCGCCCAACGCCAATTCCTATCGCCGCTTCCGCCGCACCTCCTACGCGCCGGTGGCGCCGACCTGGGGCATCAACAATCGCTCGGTCGGCATCCGGGTGCCGGCCGGACCCGGCTTCTCGCGCCATGTGGAGCACCGGCCCTGCGGCGCCGACGCCAACCCCTATCTCGCCGTCGCGGGCGCGCTCGCCAGCGCGCATTACGGCATCGCGCGGCAGCTTGACCCGGGTCCGGCGATCGCCGGCAACGGCTATGAGCAGGCGGACCCCCGCGCGCTCCCGACCAACTGGTACGAAGCGCTCGACCGCGCGGAGGTGTCCGAGTTCCTTGCCGAGTATTTCGGACGCGACTTCATGAAGGTCTATCTCGCGATCAAGCGGGCCGAGCTGGACAAGTTCATGGCCGAGCCGACCGAGCTCGATTATCAGTGGTATCTGCGTCCGGCCTGAACGGACGGAGGGGCCGGAACACCGCGGCATGACCGCCGCCGTTCCGCCGGAGGAGCGACGCCGCGCCATGGAGAGCTGGCCCTCGGGACAGAAGCTGCAGAAGCGGGGCGACGACCGCACGATCCTGCTGACCCGCTTCGAGGATGTGGCGCGCTATCATCCGGCGCTGACCGCGCGCGTGCTGGCGCTCGCCGAGGGCTCGCCTTTCACGCGGCAATATATCCGCGCCTTCGGCGGGGTGAAGGTCGAGACGCCGGCGCAATGGGGCTCGCCGGAAGCCGCGCTCGTGGAAGCGCGTGCGCGCGCCATGCTGCAGGAGGCGCTGGGACAGGGCGATGCGGAGATCTTCGAGAGCTGGGCCAACATCTATCGCGCGGGCGATTATTCGATGCCGCACAGCCATCCGCGCGCCGCGGCGAGCGTGGTCTATGTGCTGGATGCGGGCGACCCCGATCCCGCCGATCCGCTGAGCGGCCAGTTCGCGGTGCTCGATCCGCGCTATCGCGACTGCTGCCGGGACCAGCCCAACTATCTCACCAATCCGATCATGCCGAAGCTGCCGGCGGGCTCGATGCTGCTCTTCCCGGGCTGGCTCGTCCACGGCGTCAATCCCTATACGGGCGCCCGGCCGCGCATCACCTTCACCTGGAATTTCCGCGCGAACCGGCCGGCGACCGACGCGCCGGACGGCCCCGCGGCCCGGGGCGTCATCGGCGAGGATTGACCGGCTTTATCCGGTGACGACCTCGAGCGCCGTCTCCACGCCGGTGACGAGGCCGAGCGTCGCGAAGAAGGCGTCCGGCTCGAAGGCGCGCTCCGGCGCCAGCACCCCCGGGCCGGCGGCATGGCCCGAGAGGAGCAGCACCAGACCGGCAATCAGCGGGGCGGCCGCGGCGAGGCCGGCGCCGCTGGCGGGGAGCCTGGGCCGGGCCGCGGCGAAGCGGCTGCCGCCCTCGGCTTCGGCGATGGCGAAGACGGGCGGATAGCCGGGCCCGTCGGGCAGGTCCGTCGGATAGGAGCCGGGCGCATATTCCTGCGCCATCTTCCCCGCCGCCCCCTCGGCATCGAGCCGCCCCTCATCCACCAGCCCCGCGTAATAGCGCAGCGCCGCGGCGAGCGAACCCGGCAGGACCATGACGTTCACGCAATCCTTGAGGCTCGGAAATTCGCGCGGCAGCGTGATCGCTTCCGGATGCCCGACGGTGAGGCCGGCACGCCGCCCGATCCCGGGATAGTTCAGCATGCGCTCGGCGAGCGGCGGCTCGTCGCAGAAGGCGCCATCGGCGAAGAGGCGGATCCGCCCCGAGCTCTGATAGAGCCAATGCTCGCTCGCGGCCGTGCCCTCGCGCTCCAGCCGATCCGGCATGGTCCAGCCCGTCACGATCCGCTCGGGCGTACCGACCGCACGGGCCGCGGCGACTGCCGCGAGATTGGCGACGCCGGGGCTGGTGCCGATGCCGACGATTGCCGTGCGCCCCGCCGCTCGCCAGGCCGCATCCGAATTCAGCAACGACAGCGTCGGCTGCCAATCGTCATTGACGTCGAGATAGTCGGTGCCGGTGTCGAGCGCCGCATCGAACACGCGCTGCGCGTAGCGGAAATAGGGACCGACGCAATTCAGCACCACATCATGGTCTTCGAGGAGCGTCGCCAGGGCGACGTCGTCTTCCACATCGAGCAGGATCGGCGTGGCGCGCGGCCCTGCGCCCGCCGCCGCGGCAGCGGCTGCCTGCGCATCCCGGTCCGCAACGGTGAGATGCGCAACGGCCGAGAGGCCGCCCGCAAGCGCCGCCGCCTCGCGCCCCACGGCGCCGGCACCCAGCAGAAGCACGCGCGATTTGCCGCTCCGGGGCACGGTCATCGTCTTCTTGCGGACGCCGGAGGCGGATCGAATGGCGCGGACCTGGGCGCCGCGCAGGTGGTGCGCGCTGCCCGAGATGCACGACGGGAGATGGTGGCTATCACGCGTCGAGAGTGACAGCCGACGTTCGGAGGTGCAATCGCCGCTCGTCCCCTTCTGCGAGTCGAAAAGGCGGCGACTCGTGCCACGACTCGGGGATCATGCTTCGCCACCACCGGGCGCTCGGCCGGCGAGGACGCAGTGCGGCGCCCGTCCGGCGGGGCCGGACAGGCTCGGTAACCAGCCGGATACCGCTTCCTCCCGATCTTTCAAAGGGTTCGGAAAAGCCGCCGCACGGCGCTATGCTCGGCTCGAAACCCCATCCGTGCAGGAGCCCGTTTCATGGCCGATGAGAGCCGCGCCCGCGCCGCCGCGAGCGAAAGCGACCGCATCGCCGCCTTCGCCGCCGCGTTGCGGCTGGAGCAAATCCCCTCCGTTGTGCGCGAGCAGGCGAAGCGGCTGATGCTGGATGCCGCCGGCATTGCCTTCGCCTCCACCCGGCAGGATTACGGCCGCGTCGCCTGCGAGGCCGGCAAGGCGCTTTCCATGGGCACCGGCAACAGCGTCGTGATCGGGACCGGCTTGCGGCTCACGCCGCGCGATGCGACGCTGGTCAACGGCATCCTCGTCCACGGGCTCGACTATGACGACACCCATGTGGCGGGCATCGTCCATGTGAGCGCCAGCCTGCTGCCGACCGTGCTCGCGGTCGGCGCCGAAACCGGCGCCTCCGGCGCGCGCATGCTGGCGGCCTTCGTCGCCGGCATCGAGGTCGCGGCCCGGATCGGCATGGTGGCGAAGGGCGGTTTCCATCAGGTGGGCTTCCACCCGACCAGCGTTGCGGGGGTGTTCGGCTGCACGATCGCGGCCGGGATGCTGATGGGGCTCGATCGCGCGACCCTCGTCCGGGCGCAGGGCATCGCCCTCAGCACCGCTTCCGGCAGCTTCGAGTTCCTGGCCGAGGGCGCCTGGACCAAGCGCTTTCATCCGGGCTGGGCCGCGGCTGCGGCGATCACCGCCGCAACCTTCGCCAAGGCGGGCTTCGTCGGCCCCTCGCTCGCCTATGAGGGGCGTTTTGGTCTCTATCGCAGCTATCTCGGCCCCGCCTTCGAGGAGCGCAACCTGCCGCTCCTCACCGACGGGCTCGGCGAGCGGTGGGAGACCTCGAACGTCGCGATCAAGCCCTACCCCGCCTGCCATTTCCTCCACGCCTCGATCGACGCCGCGCTCGAAATTCAACGGACGCATAACCTGGCGCCCGACGACATCGCATCGGCGGAGGCGCTGGTGCCGGCCGAGGTGGTGACGACGGTCTGCGAGCCGATCGCCCGGAAACAGGCCGTCACCTCGGCTTATGAGGCCCAGTTCTCGATTCCCTATGCCGTCGCCTGCGGGCTCGTCCGGCGGCGCTTCGACCTCGGGTCGCTCGAACCCGCCGCGCTCGCCGATGCGGCGACGCAGGCGGTCGCGCGCCGCGTCTCCTACCGCGTCGATCCGGCCTCCGGCTTCCCCACCTACTATTCGGGCGAGGTCGTGGTCCGCACCCGGGACGGGCGCGAGCTGCGCAACCGGCAGCACATGAATCGCGGCTGCGCGGATCGTCCCCTGTCGGGGAGCGAGGTCAGTGCCAAGTTCCACGCCAATGCCGATCCGATCGCCGGCGCGGACCGCGCCAATGCCGTCGAACGGGCGGTTCTCGGCTTCGAGACGATCGAGAGCGGCCGGGACTTGGCCGAGGTTCTGGCGCTTGCCTGATGCGAGCTGTTCGCAGAATGGTCGCCCGCGACCGGGAGATCGCGTGTCTTCGAGGCGTAGCATCGGGGAATGGCGCGGAAATCCTGATGCCTGGGGCAGGTCTTAAGACGGAATTCACCATTGCCGCGTTCAATCACCCTGCGGACAGCTTCGTCTGCGGCTTGGAATGTGGACGGCGATGGCTCTAAACGATTCGCAACGGGAATTGGCATCCTGTCGGGTGCTGCTGATCGACGATGCGCCCCCGACCCTGTCTCTCCTGCGCGGGATTCTGAGAAATCTGGGCGTGCTGGAGCTGCAGAGCTATGCGAAGGCCGAGCAAGCTCTCGCGGTGCTGGAGAGCGGCGAATACAAGGCCGACCTGGTGCTGATCGACGGCATCGCCGGTCCGCTGGATGGCTGCAGCTTCACCCAGACCCTGCGCCAGGCGACCCGCCCCGACATGCGGATGCTACCGGTCGTGATCGTCACCGGCCGCACCACGGAGCAGGAAGTGCGCGCCGCCATCGAAGCCGGCGTCAGCGACTACATCGTGAAGCCAGTATCGCTCGATACGGTGCGGCGCAAGCTCGTGGGGGTGATGAAGGACCCGCGCTCGCTCCGCGAGCGCCGCGACGCGGCGGCAGCGACGCCCAAGAGCGGCACCAGCCGGGGGCGCTGAGCGCCTCCCGTCAGGACCAGACTCCCGCCGGCCCCGCCGTCAGCAGCTCCACCCCCGAGGCGCTCACCAGCAGGTTCTGCTCGGCCGCGACCGTGCCGACGCCGTCGAGCGCCATGGCGCGCTCGATACCGAGATACATGCCCTCGGCGATCGTCATGGTCTCGTTCGCGACCATCCAGGGGCGCTCCCAGCCGAGGCCGAGCCCGTGTCCCCAATGAGCGGGATAGGCGGCCCGGATCTGCCCGGGCCGGGGCGGCACGCCCAGCGCCACATCGAGCGCGGCGAGCCCGCGATCGCCGGCTGCCACGATCTCCCGGGCGGTGCGGCCCGGGCGGATGGCGGCAATGGTGCGATCGAGCGCCTCATGCAACGTGTCGAGGAGACGACGCTGCTCCCTGTCGGGCTCGCCCACCACGAAGGTCCGGCCGAAATCGGAGTAGTAGCCCGCCGCCACGATGCCGAGATCGAGCCGCACGAAATCCCCCTCCCGCAAGGTCCGGCGCGAAAAGCCCGGCTGCGGGCTCGAGGCATAGGCCCAGCACATCTCGCCCGACGACGCCGCGGCAAAATAGATGCCGGCGCCGCCGGCAGCCGCCACGGCTTGCGCCGCCGCCACCGCATCCGCTTCCGTCCGTCCGGGCGCGAGCGCTTCCGCGAAAGCCGTCACGGCGCGACGGTTGATGCCGACCGCCTCGCGGATGAGATCGAGCTCGGCCGGGCTCTTCAGGCGTCGGCGGCTCGCCAGCAGCTCGTCCGCATCCTCCCACTGGAGGTCGGGCAAGGCGGTCGCGAGACGGCGCCAGAGCCGCGCGGTCAGCACATCCGACCCGAGCAGGGCGATCCGCCCCCGAACCAGGCCGAGCGACCGCAGCGCCGCGATCGCCTCCTCGCCGAAATCCTTGCCCTGGCGGATGCGGTTCGCGGCGATGGTCGCGGGATCGAAATCGGGCGTCGAAACGAGGATGCAGTTCTCGCCGTCGGGCCGCATCGCGAACAAAGTATGGGCGCGACCGGACCAGTGCGGCGGGTTGTCCGGCAGATAGGCATAGGCCTGGTAATGGCCGGTGAGATAAAGCACGTCGCTCGCGCGATCGACCGTGAAGCCGCCGCGCGACACCACCACCGCGCCATCGAACCCGTTTCCACGTAAATCCTCGGCGAAACGTTGCTGCCGCGCGAGATATTCGGCGCGCTCTATGGGCATGAAGGAAGGCCCCCGACGGCCAGCCGCTCCGGGCGGCCGCTCATGCCGGCGGCGCCACGATGCGCGCCGGATAGCGCTCGCCCAGGATCTCGATCTCGACGCCGCGTCCCGGCTCGGCGAAGCCATGATCGACCTCGGCGAAGGCGAAGCAGCGGCCGGCGCCATGGCCGAAGGCCGCCGAGGTGACCACCCCGACATCGCGGCCCTCCGCCAGCACCGGCTCGTCCCCCCAGGGATCGATCTGCCGGCGGGCCTCGTCCGGGGCGATCTCGAGCCGGACGAGATGCCGGCCCCTGCCCTGCTCGCGCGCGCGCAGCGCCGCCTCGCGCCCGACGAACTCGCCCTTGTTGAGGGCGACAAAGGCGCCCAGTCCGCTGCGCCAAGGATCGGAATGCCAGGCGATGTCGGCGCCCCAGAGCGGCCGCGCCGCTTCGAGCCGAAGCGAGTCGAGGGTGCGCATGCCGAAATCGACGATGCCAAAATGCGCGCCCGCCGCCATCACCGCGTCGTAGAGGGCGATCTGGCTCTGCATCGGATGATGGAGCTCCCAGACCGGCACCGCGCCCAGCCGATGGCGGATCACCCGCACCGGGACGGAGGCGATGCGAAGCTCGCGGATCGAGAAAGCCGGATGTCCTGCCGCCGTCCAGCCGAAACCGCCGAGCCGGGCCAGAAGCTGCTCCGCCTGCGGCCCCGCCAGAGTGAGCACGGCCGTGCGGTGGGTCACGTCGTCGATCCGTACATCCTGACGCGCATTCCGCCCGAGCCAGTGCACGTCGCGCTGGGTCGAACCCGGCGCGCTCGTCACATAGAAGCGGTCCCCGGCGAGGCGGCCGATCATGGTGAGGGCGGCGATGCCGCCTTTCGCCGTCAGCATCGGACTGGGGGCGAGCTCGCCCACCGCGGGAAGCCGGTTGGCGGAGACGCGGTCGAGATGGGCTTCCGCGCCTTCGCCCGACACCTCGAACTTGCCGAGCGCGCTGTGGTCGAGCACGCCGACGCCGGCCGTAACCGCGCGATGCTCCGCGCCGACATGCGGGAACCAGTTGGTGCGGTCGTAGGAGAGCCTGTCCTCCGCCGGGACACCCTTCGGTGCGAACCAGTTCGCGACCTCCCAGCCGTTCTGCACGCCGAACACCGCCCCTTTCGCCTTGAGGCGGTCATAAAGCGACGTGGTCCAGGCGGGCCGCGCCTCTGGCGGCTCGAAATGCGGCGGGTAGGAGGCGGACGCGAAGGCGTGGCCCGAGGAAAGCCGCGCCACCGCATAGTGCTTGTCGCCATAGTCGCCGAAGCGGCGCACGTCGAAAGGCGCGAGATTGATGCTGGGTTCGCCCTCGACGATCCATTCCGCGAGATAGCGCGCCGTGGCGCTGAAGAGGAACCCGCCCGAGACCCCGCACATCACGAAGAAATCGTCGTAGCCATGGGCGGGGCCGACCAGCGGCCGCATGTCCGGGCTGCGGGGGGTCGGGCCGTTCACCACGGTCCGGATGCCGACCTCGGCGAGCGGCGGGATCATGGCGAAGATCGCGGCCAGCTTCGATTCCGTGCGATCGAGGTCAGGCGGCAGCAGCTCCTGACCGAAATGCTTCGGCACGCCATCGACGCCGAAGAACTTCGGGTGGTCCTCGTAACAGGAGACGATCAGCCCCTTGCGGTCCGAGCGCGTATACATCGGCACGCTCATGTCCCACAGCATCGGCAGCTCGAAATCGAGGGCTGCGATCTCCGGGATCGTCTCGGTCACGAGATACTCATGTTCGATCGACACCGCCGGCAACACGCCGCCGACGAGCGCCGAAATCTCCTTCGCCCACATGCCCCCGCAATTGACCACGATCTCGGCATCGATCTCCCCGCCGGTCGTGCTCAGGCGCCAGCCGCCGCCGGGCTTGCGGCGGATCGCCTGCACCTCCGTCTGGCGGTGGATCTGCGCGCCCTTCTCGCGCGCCCCCTTGGCCAGCGCGTGGGCCGTCTGGGACGGGTCGGTGTAACCGTCATTGGGGAGCCACAGCGCGCCGGCGATGTCCTTGACCTCGAGCAGCGGATAGAGCGCGCGGAGGCGATCCAGGCCGACCATCTCGGCCTCCATCCCGACGCCGCGCGCGATACCGAGGAAGCGCCGGTTCTCGTCCATCTCGTCCGCCGTGTGGGCGAGGCGGATGCCGCCGCATTTGTGGAAGCCGACCGCGACCCCCGTCTCGGCCTCGAGCCGCGCATAGGTGTCGAGGCTCTCCTTCATGATGCGCGTGATGAGCCCGTTCTCGGAGAATCCGGCGACCATGCCGGCCGCATGCCAGGTCGAGCCCTGCGTCAGCTCGCCCCGTTCCAGCAGGACCAGGTCCTTCCAGCCGAGCCGCGCCAGCTCGTAGAGCGTGCGGCAGCCGATGATGCCGCCTCCGATGACGGCAACGCGTACATGGTCGGTCATAACTCTCCCCGGGCGATCGATCGATAGGCCGGCGAATGCTAGCAGACCGGCCCGAGGCTCGTCCCCTGCCCGCTAGGGTCGCCGGGCAAGGCTCCGGCACGGCCGGGAAGCGGTTTCCGATCGCGTCCGGCCATGCGATCTTGCGGCAGGCTGGCGATGAAGCCGACCGGGATAGGATCGATGGACGATACCGCATTGATGCGACGGGCGCTCCTGCAGGCGGAGCGGGCAAAGCAGGCCGGCGAGCTGCCCTATGGCGCCGTGCTGGCGAGCCGCGACGGCAGGATCCTGGCCGAAACCCATGACGAGGTGGCATCGCAGCGCGATCCGACCGCCCATGCCGAACTGCTCGCTGTGCAGCGGGCGGCCGCAGCCGAGGGATCCGATCTTTCGGGCTGCCGGCTCGTCTCGACCGCGGAAGGCTGCGCCATGTGCATGATGGCCGCCTGGCTCGCCGGCGTCGCGGTCGTGCAGTACGGCGCGTCGATGGCCGAGATCAAGGCATTGCGGGCCGATGCGCTCGATGAGATCGGCGTGCCTGCCGCGGAGCTCGCGGCGCGCTTCGAGCGACGCATGGAGGTTCGCGCGGGGCTGCTTCGCGATGACTGTCTCGCGCTATGGCGATCGCCGGATCGCGCGCCGTCCGCCTAGCGCCGGCCGCGGGTCGCGAAGATGCCGGCGGCGAGCGCGGCCGCGACCAGCGGCCACTCCAGCCCCTTCACCATCTGCTTCAGCTCGTCCGCCGAAGGCAGCGCGGGCGCCGGGGGCGTCTCGATCCGCTCATGGCGCGCATGGGTCTGCAGCGTGACCAGCAGCACGATTGCACTGGCCAGCAGGAACACCGCCCCGACGATGAGCCAGGCGCCGATCACGCCGACCTCGGGCACCAGCCACACCCAGAGGGCCGCCAGCCCGCATCCGGCGGCCGCGGTCGCGAGCACGCCCGCGAAGGCAAGCCCCGCGATATAGGTTGCGGTGCGTTTCGCCGTCCGCCCGGCCTGCGCGACGGCGCCGCCCGTCAGGGCCATCAGCCCCATTTTCAGTAGCTGGTCCACGCTTCCCCCCGTTCACGCAAGGCCAAGGGCCCGCCCCTCGTCGCCGGGCGGGCCGTCCCCATGCTAGCGCATCATCCGGCCGAGAAGGCAGCCCACCGCGAAGGCGATCGCCACGCTCGCCAGCGGCTGGTCCCGGACATAGGCGCTCGCCATCTCGGCAGTGCGCTCCCCGCGGTCATGCAGATCGTCGTAAATCTGACGGGTGCCCGCCGCCGTCGCGTCGCGCGTGTGGCGAAGCAGGTCGGATACCTGCTTCTTCAGCGCAGCGACGTCCTCGCGAACGGCTTCGTAATTGGCATTGTCTGCGGTGGCCATGGGTCTCGCTCCTCTCCTGTGTCGTGTCGTTGCGTTCGTATCGTAGCGTTCGAGCGGCGGCTCCGGACCGGTCCGGATTCCCTCAGGGCAGATCTCCGCCGCCGGCCTTGTTCGGCGCGCCGGCTTCTTCCTTCGACTCGACGCCAAGCTCGCCGAGGCACGCGCGGACGGCCTGCAATTTCGCGGCCGTGTCGCCCTGGCCCTCGCCGGCCATATTCTCCTCCGAGGCCACCAGAAGCTGCCGGAGGTCGAGTTCCCATTGCTGCAGCAGCTTGATCTTCTCGGCGCTCGCGAAGTCCCTGGCCTTCAGAATGTCGGTCGGCGCCTCGAAGAACTTGGTTACGTCCTTCAAGGCGTCGTCAAGCATGGTGTTTGCCATTGCGTCCTCCCGCGAACCGGAGCGGCCCCGGCCTGCTGTCATCGATCTCGAGCGGCTTCGTCAGACACGGCCGACGAGCACCAGCACCAGGACGATGATCAGCAGCAGCGACAGCACGCCGCTCGGCGCATAGCCCCAGCTACCGCTATAGGGCCAGGTCGGCAGCGCACCGATGAGCAGGAGAACGAGCAGCACCAACAGAATGGTTCCAAGCATGATTCAACTCCTCGTTCAGGGAATTGGCAACCGATGGAAAAACCCGAGCTTCGGCAAACGGTTCCTCGGCTTCGCGGGTGCGCGCGGGACGTAAATGCTTGAAAGGACAGCGCAGACGGGCGCAGGGGTCGCCGGCGGGCGGCGCTCGCGCTCAAGGCGCACGGGAGGCGTTGGACACCCCGAGGGCTGCCGCCATCCGCCGGTCGGTCACCGCGGCTCCAGCACGCCGGAAGCGACCGCTGTCGTTACCCGTTGTCGTTACGGACCTCGGGCGACAATCGATCGCCCTTCCGGCAGATGCTCGGGGTTCATGCATGCGGTCGTCCTGGCACGGCCGCCCGCTTTCCTGGCGCTCGCCGTTCCGCGGTGCTGGGTACCGCGGAACGGCGGCGACGCGATCATGATACCGAATACAGTCTTCCTCGTGCCTGTCGAAAGAAGGCTGTGGCGCCTAGATCGGCGCCACGGCGCTTCCGTTCACCGCATAGAGGATCAGGGTCGCGATGAAGAGCACGATGAAGATCAGGAAAAGAATCTTGGCGATCCCTGCGGCCGCCGCGGAAATGCCGCCGAACCCGAAAAGGCCGGCGACGATCGCGACGATGAAGAACAATAGTGCCCAGTAGAGCATCGGACGTCTCCTCTCGTTCGACCCGCGCGTGACGGATCAGGAAGAGAACCCTATGCCGGCGGCTGCGGTTCCGCGGGGCCGTCTCGCGCCGGGGCGGGAGCCGCCGGTCAGGCGCGCTTCGTCTTCGCCGGCGAACGCGCCTTGCGATGCTTCAGGAGGTCTATGGGATTCCGGCCCGCCACCGGTTCGACGGCCGTGCGATCGACCGGAAGGGGCGTGCCGGACAGCAGCTCCTTCAGATCCTGCCGTGCCCGCGAGGCCCGGCTCTTGATGGTGCCGACGGCGCATCCGCAGACCTCGGCCGCCTCCTCGTAGCTGAGGCCGCTGGCCCCCACCAGCATCAGCACCTCGCGCTGGTCCGCGTTCAGATGCCAGAAAGCGCGCCGAAAATCGCAGAACTCGAGGGTCGCCTCCTGGGAGGCGGCGATCATCGGCTCGTTCACGCCGAGATCGTCGATCGAGGTGAATCGACCGTGCCGCTTGCGGCCTTCGTTGTAATAGAGGTTGCGGAGGATCGTGAAGATCCACGCCTTGAAGTTGGTGCCGGGCGTGTACTGCCGCGCCGCAGCGAGCGCGCGCGCGATGGCGTCATGCACCAGATCGTCCGCGAGATCGCGATTGGAGGTCAGCGAGCGAGCGAAGGCGCGCAGATGCGGAATGCAGGTCACCACGCCAGTCTGCACTTCCTCGTGGACCGCATCGGCGGCAACGTCCCGCCTCGAATCGCGCTGATCGTCGCGACGCTCCCGCATGGGGGGTACCCCTCGCTCGGTTGATGTCGGAGAATTCCCGGATAGATGGTGGCCGCCCCTCGGCCCTGCCTCTGTCATTTTCCGGGCATCTTCGTCTTCAGTTTCTCGACCAGACCGAGCAGGTCCGCCGGCAGCGGCTCGTTCACCACATCGTCGTAGAGCCGGTTCAACTCCACGTCGAACCAACGATCCGCCCTTGCCGGTGCACGCTTGTTCGTCATGCCGCGCTTCTCTGATTTCGATTGCTTGCCGTTACTCACGTTCTTCGAGCTCTTTCCATCTCTCACGTCCAGCACTCCGCTACGGGCAGCCGTGCCGAGATCCAGCTCTCCGATGGTAACCCCTTCGGCGAAGCTTCGATCCCCCGATCTTTCCGACACCCCATGTGTCGAAGCGCTTAGCCCCGATTTCTGCGCTTCTTCGCCACTTCATCGAGTCACGGATATATGCAACCATCGTCGCTGAGGAAACCATCACGCAACCCGGCCGTAGGCGGCCTCGGGCCCGTTGACTTCCCAAGTGGGGAACCCGGAGCGCGGCAAATGTGTTCCTTACCTGTAGCGATTTATCGACTTTTGCATGGTTGAGGGGTTTCTATGGCCGACGTTTCCCAGGAAATCGTGAGGAATTTGCCGTATTTGCGGCGCTATGCCCGCGCCTTGACCGGTAGCCAGTCGACCGGGGATTCGTTTGTCCGTATCAGCCTGGAAACCCTGCTTCAGGAGCCCGAACGGGTTTCCGACGTGACCGACGTGCGGCGCCAGCTTTTCGAGCTGTTTCACCAGGCCTGGCGCCGGCTGGCCCAGGACGAGACCAACGAATCCGAAGCGCATTCGCCGCTGGAGGCCGCTTCCGAGGCGCCCGCCAGCCGGACGCTGTCCGTCGAGAACCGCCTGCAGGCATTGCCCTCGAGCGAGCGGCAGATTCTCCTGCTGACGGCGCTGGAAGGCTTCTCCATCTACGATGCCGCTCAGATCCTCGAGATCGACGACGAGGAGGCCCAACGGCTGCTGAGCCACGCCTGGAAGGCGGTCAACGATCAGATCGCGACGAGCGTGCTGGTCATTGAAGACGAGCCGGTGATCGCGCTCGACATCGTCGGTCTCGTGCGGGAAATGGGCCATAGCGTAGTCGGTGTCGCCTCGAGCCGCTCTGAAGCCGTCGCCATGGCGCGGGCGCGGAAACCCGGCCTGGTGCTCGCCGACATCCATCTCGGCGAGGGCGGATCGGGCCTCGTCGCGGTGAAGGAGATTCTCGATCTCATCGACGTGCCGGTGATCTTCGTGACAGCCTATCCCGAGCGGCTGCTGACGGGCGAGCGCCCGGAACCGACCTACCTCGTCACCAAGCCGTTCGAATCCGATACGCTCAAGGTCACGATCTCGCAGGCACTCTCGACCCGAAGCAGCCTGCGGGTGCGCGAACGCAGTGCCTGACGATCCCATGGCCGCTTCCCCCGCGGATGCGGCGATCGGGGACCTCGTGCCGACGGCCAGCAGCCTCCGCCCCGCCGAGGAAGGCGATGCCGCCCCCTCCCGCCGCTGAAGCGGGTCCCTCCGCTGCGGGGCAGACGGAGCCGCAGGAGACATCGCCCGACGGTCGGGCGCAGGCAGGACGCGCGGCGCTGAGCGACCGCCTCTTCGGCCCGGTGCGCCACCGGCTCATGTTCCTGCTGGCAATCGTGCTGCTGCCGTCGATCCTGCTCGGCGTGCATCAGGCGACTCTCGTTTATGACGACTACGCCGCGCGCCTGCGTCAGACGGTGCGCGAATTCGCGATCCTTTCATCGAGCCTCAACCGCAGCCTCCTGGCGCAGGCCGAGCAGATCATGTCGGCCGTCGCCGCCAGCCCGAGCGTGCAGCGGGTCAGCAAGGGCGATGCCGGGCAGATCGACAACTGCGCCTCGCTGCTCGCGAGCAGCATCCAGCCCTTCACCCTTTACGGCTATCTCGCGCTGTTCGACCTCGAGGGCAGTCCGCGCTGCCTCTCCAGCGACCAGGCGACCCCCTGGCCGAACATCGCCCAGCAATCCTGGTTCCGCGAGACGATCGAGAGCCGGAAAAGCGGCACCAGCGGCTATGTCATGCTCACGAGCCCGCAGGAACCCGGTTTCGTCGTAACGCGGCCGGTCATCGACGACGACGGCACGGTCACCGGGCTCCTGACGCTCGGGGTACGCCTGAAGTTCCTCGCCGCCGTCACCGACGAGGCGGGCCTGCCGCCGGGCAGCGTCGTCTATCTGCTGGATCGCAACGGCCGGGTGCTGTCGAGCTTCGACGAATCCGGCAGCAACAGCGACACCGCGGCGCCCAGCGAAAATTTTCTGACCGCCGTCGCCGGGCGGAATATTCGCGAGTTCGAGGCGCCCGGCGAGGACGGCGTGGTGCGGCTCTATGCGACCGCCGCGCTCCCCTATTACGACCTCCATGTGCTGTTCGGCCTGCCCAAGGCGCAAGTGCTGGACCCGGTCTGGTGGAAGGTCGCCGCGCAGGTGCTCGTCCTTGCCGCCTCCTGGTTCATCGCCATCCTCTGCGCCTGGATCGGAACGCGCTGGGTCGTGACCCGCTGGGTCGACCGGCTGACGGTTGCCGCTCACGCCATGACGGCGGGAAACCTGCGCGCGCGGGCCGACCTCGACGGTGCGCCGGACGAGATCGCGACGCTGGGCGCCACGCTGGTGAGCTTCGCCGAACGGATCGACAGCCGGGAAGCCGAGCTCCGCACCGCCATCGCGCAGCAGAAGACGATGCTTCGCGAGGTGCATCACCGGGTCAAGAACAACCTCCAAACCGTCACCAGCCTGCTCAATCTTCACGCGAAGGGCCCGCGTGCGGAGGGCGCGCGTCAGGTCTTCGCCGACGTGCAGATGCGCATCAACGCCCTCGCCCTCGTCCATCGCCACCTCTATGAGAGCGAGGACATGCGCGCCGTCGCGCTGCGCCCCTTCCTCGGCAATCTCTGCAAGCTGATCCAGGACGGCGCCGGCATCCGTCCGACGCACGTCCGGCTCAAGGTGGACGTGGCCGACATCAACCTGCCCGGCGACACGGCGGTGCCGATCGCGCTGCTGGTGACCGAGCTTCTGACCAATTCCTTCAAGCATGGGTTTCCCGCCGATCGCAGCGGCGTCATCGAGGTGACGCTCCGGCTGGAGGATCGCGACCGCGCGCTCCTCGTCATTGCGGACGACGGTGTGGGGATGGAGCAGCGCTACCGCGAGGGTGGCTCGGAAGGCGGCATCGGCTTCTCGCTCATCCGCGCCTTCGTCAAGCAGCTCGATGGCGAGATCGATTTCTCCGAACCGCCCGGCAGCCGCACGACCATCCGGTTCCCGATCACCCGCTATCGCGAGGCGCCGCCGGAAGACAGCACGGGCCTGGTCGAGTTTCCCGCAAACTAGCGATCAAACGAAAAAGGGCCGGAGTGCGCCCGTTCCCACCTCTCCGACCCCGGTGGCGAACGGAAAGGGGCCGGAGAAGCGGCCATTCCCGCCTCCTCTCCAGCCCCGATGAGCAGTCCTGCGAACGGCTAGGTTTCGTTCGCTTCGTCCCAAGTCTTGGTGAAGGAATCCCACGCCTCCTGGAACGAGAGCTTCGTGGCCTCCCAGCTATCGGCGGTGGCCGCCTGGAGCTTGTCCCATTCGGTC
>CADEFF010000012.1:67275-88102 GCA_902826565.1 uncultured Rhodospirillaceae bacterium
CTTCGTGGCCTCCCAGCTATCGGCGGTGGCCGCCTGGAGCTTGTCCCATTCGGTCTTCACGCTGGTCCAGGCCTCGTCGACCTTGGCGCTGGCCGCCTTGCGGGTTTCGTCGGTGGCCGCCGCCGCCTGGTCGCCGAACTCCGCCACGCGGTCATCCCAGCTTTGGATCTGGGTGCCGTATTCGTCGGTGAAGCTCTGCTTCTCCGAATCGAAATCCGTGGTCGTCGTCGCGGTTTGCGTCGTGGTCGGCGCATTCGTCGCGTCGCTGCTGTCATAGCCGCCGGCCGCCGGCTCGCTCGCTTCATACTGGAAAGACGGCAGCGCTTCGAGCTGCTCCTTCGTCATATGGGCGACGATCTGAGGGCCGCCGTCGGTCTGCATGATCTGAAGCTCGTCGTAAGGCAACGTCACCAGCTTGTCGCCGACACCAAGGAAGCCGCCGACCGAGATCACCGCCAAAGCGACCTGGTTCTCGTTCTCGATGAGCAGGTCGTTCACGGCGCCGATCTTCTCGTTGGCGACATTGACGACGTCGATGCCGATCACGTCGTTGGCGCTTACGGCACCCGCCGGCGGCAGCGAGATCGCGGGGGACTCCGCCGAAGGCGCCGGGGCGGTCGTTTCGGCCGTGTCCGCGGACTGCCCCCAGGCCGGCGCACTGAGCGCCGTGAGCAGCGCGGCTGCGGCTAGAAGATTGCGTCTCATGGCTCGTCCTTTCTTCTGCAATAGCGAAACACGAATGGCGCCGAACATGCCGGCACCGTCCAAGGAAGAAATGGGGCGCCGCCGGGCGAGGTTCCCTCCGGAACGAAATGGTCATGCTGCGGTTGAATCAGCCGGCGTCCGAAGACCGGTCCGTTCAAGCCGTTGATCCCAAACGGGAGATTCGCTGTGAGATATGTGTTGCTGTGGCTGCTCGGGGTACCGATACCGATTCTTCTGATCATCTGGCTGTTCTTCCGCTGAAGAACAGTTCCCGCCAACCGGGTTGGAAAAGCAGGAAGCCCGCCGCGTTCGACGCGGCGGGCTTCCCTCCCTATCGGGGACCGGCCTGCTTCAGCAGCGTCCGATGAAATCGCGAACCTGCTTTTCGGCATCTTCCTTCGCAACGCCGTAGCGCTGCTGAACGCGACCGACGAGCTGGTCCTGGTTGCCTTCGATCTCGAGCAGGTCGTCGTCGGTGAGCTTGCCCCACTGCTCCTTGACCTTGCCCTTGATCTCCTTCCAGCGGCCTTTCACCTGATCCTGATTCATCGCTTCCTCCGAACTGTGGATTGGCCCGTCCATCGGGCCTGTAGGGAAGCAATGCCGCCTGGAGCCGTGCAGTTCCGACCTTAATCCTGGCGCGTCATGGCGCCGCATTCGAGGGAGCGCCCGGAACCGCAGCCGGATTACGGGGGTTTAACGGCATTGTCAGCGCATCGCTGGCGTTTCAGAGGAGAAGACGCGATGCAGCCGAAGAACCAGAATCCGGGCTCGCCGAACCAACCGAACCCGGAGCCGCGGAAGGATTTCCCGGGCAAGGCGCCCGAGATCTACTCCGAGAACGAGCCTGGCAACTCCCGCGATCCCAATCGGGGTCGAGACCGGAATCCGCAAGCAGACCCGCAACGGCACGACCAGGGCAAGCCTGGCGAAGGCCGCGCCGATCGCGACCCGAGCCGCAACCAGCCGGCCGGCGGCCGCCATCCGAACCAGGGCGGCAATCGCAACTAGACAAGGATCAGGTCCGCCTCGGGGGACTCTACTCCGGGAAATCAGACCTGAAGAAGGGGGCCGTCCCACAGCGGCCCCCTTCGCCTTTCCGGGCGTCGACGACACCGCATCCCGCGATCTGCACAGCAAAAGAAAGGCCGCCCGAAGGCGGCCTTTCCCATTTCCGGTAAAGAGCGGGTGATGGCGACCTAGCGCCACCAGGGTTTGCCGAGGTCGATGTCGTCGTCCTCGGTGAAGGCGCCGATGGCCGCACCGGCCGCGCCGCCCAGGATCGCGCCGCCGAGGGCGCTGCCGCCCACCGCCGCACCCGTCGCCGCGCCGGCGCCCGCGCCGAGGGCACCGCCACTGATCGCGCGATCACTGGTGGAGCTGCCGCAACCCGCAAGCGCGAGAGCGCCGGTGAGCGCGGTGGCCGCAAGCAGCATCTTCATCTTCAACATACCCAATCTCCTTCATTGGTTCGGTCGAGACTGATCGCCGTCGTGCGACATGAACTCACGTGCCCGGCCCGCCGTTCCTACGCGGCAGATTCCTGCGTCTCAGCCAATCGAGACGCAACAAAGTCCCAGTTCACGAGCTTCTCGAGGAAGATCGTGACAAACTCATCCCGCTTGTTCTGATAATCCAGATAGTAGGCGTGCTCCCACACATCGCAGGTCAGCAGCACCTTGTCCCCATCCACGAAGGGGGGCACCGCATTCGACGTGCTCTTGACCTTGAGCTCGCCGCCGCTTTCCACGAGCCAGGCCCAACCGCTGCCGAACTGCTCGACCGCCGCCGTCTTGAAGCTTTTGTTGAACTTGTCGAGCCCGCCGAAGCTCTTCTCGATCCGCTGCCGCAGCGAAGCCTTCGGAGTCGCCGTCTTCGGCGCCAGGCAGTTCCAGAAGAAAGTATGATTCCAGACCTGCGCGGCGTTGTTGAAGATCTTGGTCTGGGTCGCGCGCGCGTCGCCCCTGGTGGTCATGATGACTTGCTCGAGAGAGCATTTTTCGAGAGCCGTGCCGGCGACGAGCTTGTTCAGTTTCTCCACGTAAGCCGCGTGGTGCTTGTCGTGATGCAGCTTCATCGTGCGCGCCGAGATATGCGGCTCCAGCGCGTCATGGTCGTAGGGTAGCGGCGGCAATGCGAAAGCCATGGGGAACCTCCGTTCGAACGAGGGAATTTTCGTGGCGTGCGGCAGCGCGCCCGCTACGGGTTGCCTAACGAGGTCAACCGTCCAGGATACGGGCGGTTCCGTGGCGGGATGTCACGGCGAAGCACGGATCTCGGCGGCGATTCGACGGGGATGGGCGTGCGTCAAAACCCCGCGCTTCGCAATGCCGGCGAAACGCCCGATGTTCGGGGAACTCGCGTCCCCGGGCAGGGTTCATTTCTTTAGTATGCGCTCGAACGGGCGCGAGCAGGCCGTGCGGATGCTTCGCGCCTTCGCTCGAATGCCGGTTTCAGGAGCGTCGGTCGCGGAGAATCCTGCCCCTCGGGACTTCGCGTCCGACCGTCGCGCCGCTTCGGCGGCGCAAGCCGGGCTGGCGTCTGCGATCGATCATGGGCCAATGATCATCGCCGAGCGCCAGCCCGGAGCTTTTTTCTGAAGTCGAGCCTTAGGAGAGGAGCCGGCCGGTCGCCGCGGCGCGTTCGCCGGCGATCTCGATTTCCCATCTGGTACGCTCGCTGAAGCCATTGCCCTGGACCCAGCCCAGAGCGACAGGCTTGCCCATGCGATGGCCAAAGGCGCCGCCGGTGGTGATGCCGACCACGACCCCGTCCGCGACGATCGGCTCCTGCCGGAACATCCACCGCTCCCCGTCGGCAAGCCGAAGCTGCACGAGCTTCCGCGCGCTGTTGGGTCGCGGCGCCGAAGCGCCGAGAAAATCCGTGTCGTTGCGAAGCCGCGACGCCATCCCCGCTTCGGTCGGCGTCACGGTGTCGTCGATCTCGTGGGGCCAGGCCGCTTCCGCGGCGTCGAGCCGGAGCGAATGGGCGGCATAGCTGCCGGCCCAACGGAACCCGAGCGGCGTGCCGGCTTCCGCAAGCGTCTCGCCGAGGCTGGCGCCGAATTCGGCCGAGGCGAGGATGCCCCAGGCCGGCAAGCTGAAGCATTGCTCGCGCCAGGCGACGACCGGCGCATAGCCGAGGCGCGCCGACCCGCCCTCCGCCGCGGGGGCTTCCTCGCGTCCTGCCGCGACGGCGACGAGCGCATCGGCCTTCGGGCCGACCAGCTCGATCAGCGCCCAGCCGCCCGTCATGTCGGCGACGGCGACCGTTTCGCCCCCCGCGACGTGATCCTGCAGCCATTTCAGGTCGCGCCGCTGGCTCGCCGCGGCTGTCAGCACGAGGAACCGGTCCTCGCCGAGCCGAAGGATGGTCGGGAGCGATACGATGCGGCCGCGCCGGTTGAGCCAGATCGCCCCTGCGGGCTTGCCCACCGGCCCGTCGACCGCCGTCGCCGAGACGCGCCGCAGAAGGGCGAGCGCTGCAGGGCCTTCCACCAGGATCTTGCCCTGGGCCGAGACGTCGAAACCGGCGACGGCGTCGGTCGCGGCCTTGCACTCTGCCGCGCACCAGTCGAACCAGTTCTGCTTCGCGAAGCTGTATCCGATCTCCCGCGCTGCCCCTTCCGGCGCGAAGACGAGCGGCGATTCCCAGCCGGCGCCCTGCCCCATCACCGCGCCTGCCGCCAGCATCGTGTCATGCAGGGGCGACCGGCGCGCGCCGCGGGCCGACGCATATTCGCGGTTCGGCCAGCCCATGTCGTAGAGCACCCCCAGCGCCTCGACCGTGCGGTCATAGAGGAAGGTCTTGCCCGCCTGGAAGGAATGAGCCCGGCGGATATCGGCATCGACGAAGCCCTCGGGAACCTCGCGGGTCTTGATCCATTCCGAGAGAATCTTGCCGACGCCGCCCGCCGACATGACGCCCGTCGTGTTCATGCCGCAGGCGACGAAGAAGTTCTTCAGTTCTGGCGTCTCGCCCAGCAGCGCGTTGCCATCGGGCGTGAAGGTTTCGGGGCCGTTGAAGAAGAGCCGGATGCCGGCGTCGCGCAGCAGCGGGAAGCGGTCGAGCGCCTTGGTCAGGATCGGCTCGAACTGGTCGAGATCCTCCGGCAGCGCGTCGAACGCGAAATCCTCCGGAATTCCGTCCATGCCCCAGGGCTTCGCCTTGCGCTCGAGACAACCGAAGAGGAGCTTGCCGGCGTCGTCCTTGTAGTAGGTGCTCTCGTCCGGCACGCGGATGAGCGGCATGCCGGGCTTCAGGTCCTTCACCGGCTCCGTCACCGCGTAGAAGTGCTCGGCCGCATGCATCGGGAGCGACACGCCATAGCGCGCCGCGAAATCGCGGCTCCACAGTCCCGCGCAGAGGGCGACGGCGTTTGCCCGGACCGTGCCTTCCCCGGTGACGACGCCCTTCACCGCACCGTTCTCGATCACCAGCCCGTCGACCTTCACGTCCTCGATGATCCTGGCGCCGCCCATCCGGGCGCCCTTGGCGAGCGCGAGGGTCGTGTCGGTCGCATTGACCCGGCCGTCCCCCGCCATCCACATGCCGGCGAGCGCATCATCGGTCGTGACATAGCCGCAGCGCGCCTTCACGTCGGCGACGGTGATCATCTCGGCATCGAGCCCGAAGGATTTCGCCATCGAGACGGTGCGTTTCATCTCGGTCAGCCGGTCCTTGTTGAGGGCCAGCATGATCGAGCCATATTGCTTGAAGCCGGTCGGCTGCTCCGTCTCCGCCTCGAGGGTCTTGAAGAGGTTCGAGCTGTAGAGCGCGAGCTCGGTCGCGATGCGCGTGCCGCGGAGCTGCCCGACGCTGCCGACCGAATGCCAGGTGGTGCCGCAGCTCAGCTTCTTCCGCTCCAGCAGCAGCACGTCCTTGATGCCGATCTTGGTCAGGTGATAGGCGAGCGAGCATCCGATGATGCCGCCGCCGATGATCACCACATCGGCACGGGCCGGAATCGTCATGGCAGGTCCTTTCGATTGAGCGCACGCCAGACGATCTCCGGCGTCGCGGGCATGTCGATCTCTTCGCCGCCGAGCGCGTCGATCACGGCATTCATCACGGCGGCGGGCGCACCGATGCAGCCCACCTCGGCGACCCCCTTCATGCCGAGCGGATTATTGGCGGTCGGAATGTCGGCGGCAACGAGGTCGAAATTCGGCAGGTCGGTCGCGCGCGGCAGGCCGTAATCCATGAGCGAGCCGGACAGAAGCTGCCCCGTTTCCGGGTCGTAGACGACCCGCTCGATCAGCGCCTGGCCGATGCCTTGCGCAAGCGCGCCGTGGAGCTGCCCTTCGACCAGCAGCGGGTTGAGCCGCCGCCCGGCATCGTCGGCGCCGGAGAAGCGGAGGAGCCGCACCAGGCCGGTCTCCGGATCGACCTCCACCTCGGCGACATAGGCGCCGTTCGGCACGGTCAGGGTCGGGCCTTCGAGCGCGGCTTCGCCGGCGCAGCCCGGCAAATCGGCGGCCGCAAGGCGGCGCGCCAGGGTCGGAAGATCGATCCAGCGATCCGTGCCGCGCACGGTGAAGCGTCCGCCGGCGAAATCGAGATCGACCGAAGCGGTTTCGAGCTGCTCGGCGGCGGCTTCGCGCGCCGCCTCGATCATCGTCTCGACCGCGCGCAGGATGGTGACGCCACCGACCTGCAGCGAGGAAGACCCCGCGGTCGGACCGCCGGTGGCGCCCAGCTTCCCGGTATCGCCCTGCATCAGGCGGACGCGGCCGAGCGGGACGCCGACGCGGTCGGCCACGAGCTGCGCCAGGCTCGTCTCATGGCCCTGGCCGGAGGATTGCAGCCCGGTCTTGACCAGAACGACGCCCTCCGGATCGAGCTCCGCACGGCTGATCTCGCTCGAGGTCACGCCGGTCGTATGGATGTAGCAGCAGATGCCGATGCCGAGACGCAATCCCTTCGCCTGCGCCGCCTCGCGGCGCGCGGGAAACCCGGTCCAGTCGGCGACCGAGAGCGCGCGATCGAGCGCGCCCGGGAAGTCGCCGCTGTCGAACACATAGCCCGTCGCCGCCTTGTAGGGCATGGCTGCCGGGGGCACGAGGTTGCGCCGCCTCAACTCGACCGGATCGAGGCCGAGCTGGCGCGCGGCCCGCTCCATGAGCCGTTCGGTCAGATGCAGCGATTCCGGCTTGCCGGAGCCGCGATAGGCGTCGGTCGGCGCCATATGGGTATGGACGCCGGTCGCATGCAGATAGATCGCCGGAATGGCATAAGGCCCGCCGATCGTCGCGCCGAAGCCCGCCGTGTGGGTCGTGGGGCTCAAAGCCGACGCATAGGCACCGAGATTGCCGAAGGTGCGGACCTCGAGCGCCAGGATCCTCCCGGCGGCGTCGAAGGCCGCGCGGGCGCGGCTGACGTGATCGCGGCCGGCATTGTCCGACGCGCAGGATTCGGACCGGTTCGCTATCCAGCGAACCGGTCGCCCGAGCAGCTTCGCGGCAAAGAGCACCAGGGTCTGCTCGGGCGCGTTCACGAGCTTGAGACCGAAGCTGCCGCCGACATCCTCGGTCACGACGCGGAGCTTCGCCTCCTCGACGCCGAGGCTCGGGGCCACGAGCCGCCGGATGAGATGCGCGCCCTGCGTGGGGGTCTCGAGGATGTAGCTGTCCGTCGCTGGATCGTGGTAGCCGATGGCGCCGCGCGGCTCGATCGGGAACATCAGGACCCGGTTGTTGACGACGCGGAGCTCGACGATCGCGGCCGCCGCGGCCATGGCGGCATCGACGGCCGTCCGATCCCCCTTCTCCCAGAGGAATGCGATCTCGGGGCTCGTCTCCGGATCGACCGCGGCCGGCAGCGGGTCGTAATCAACCATTACCAGATCGGCGGCATCGGTTGCGGCGGCGAGCGTCTCGCCGACGATTAGCGCCACGGGATCGCCGACATGGCGCACCAGGTCGATCGCCAGCGCATGACGCGGCGGCGGAGAGAAAGGTCGGCCGTCGATGCTCTCGATGGGCCTGACGCAGGGCAAGGGCTTGAACCCGGCCGCTGCGAGATCGGCGCCGGTATAGACCGCCACCACTCCCGGCATGGCGCGGGCATCCGCCGCATCGACGCTCAGGATCCTGGCATGGGCATGGGGCGAGCGGAGGACCACCGCATGCAGCATGCCCGGCAGCACCCGGTCCGCGACGAAGCGGCCGGTGCCTTTCAACAGGCGGTCGTCCTCGCTGCGAAGCAGGGATCGGCCGATCAGGCTCTCCGATCTCTCCGGACTCTCTCCCGGCGGATCGCTTCGGGGCCGGGAGGCAACCATCGCGCGCTTGGGGTCCGGCGCCACCGCGCTCAATGCAGGAAGGACGCGCCGACCACGTCGATCGTGGCGCCCGTCGCGTAGCGCGCCTTGCCGCTCGCGAGGAAAACGACGACGTTCGCGATATCCTCCGGCTTGCCGAGCTCGCCGAGCGGGATCTCCTTCGTCGCCTCCTGCATACCGTAGATCTTGACGAACTCGTCGCCCTGATCGGTGGCTATGATGCCAGGGCAGACGAGATAGGTGATGACGCCGTCCTTCGCGCAGAACCGCGCCATGCCGCGCATCAGCGAATTCATCCCGCCCTTGGAGGCGCCGTCCTGGAAGAACTCCGGGCGATCGCCGCGCACCGCGATCCGGCCGGTGATGCTGATGATGATCCCCTCGCCCGTCTTCTTGTAATGGAGCGCGGCAAAGCGGGACATATGGGCGGTCGCCACCAGATTGATCCGGAGCGCCTTGATCCAGTGCGCGTCCCATTCCCCGGTGGGCGCGTCGAGATCGATGGGCTCGCGAGCGGCCGCGTTGTTCACCACCACGTCGATGCGGCCCTTCCAGGCGACCGCGTCGTTCCACAGTTTCTCGAGCTGGCGCCAGTCGGTCATGTCGGCGCCGAGCGCGATGCAGCGGTCCTTGCCGAGCTCGGCTGCGATCTTTTCCGCGCGCTCCCTGCTCCGCGAATAGTTGAGGACGACGTTGGCGCCCTGCGCGTAGAGGCCGCGCACGATCGCCTCGCCGATGCCGCGCGAGCCGCCGGTCACCAGCACCGTCTTGCCGGTCAGATCGATAAATCCTGCCATGGTTCTCCCCTTCGATATCCGGCGGCCGTCAGCCGCGCTTTCCCGCGGCCTTGCGCGCGCCGCCCTTTTTCCGCGACGCATGGTAGCGCGCGGCCTCCGCATCCATCTCGGCGATCAGCATCTCGCCCATCCGCCTGGTCACAGGGCCGGGCTTGCCCGATCCGATCTTCCGGCCGTCGATCTCGACCACCGGCACGGCGAGCTCGAGCGTCGAGCAGATGAAGATCTCGTCCGCCGTCGTCATGGCGTAGGCGTCGAAGAGCTTCTCCTCGGCCCGGATGCCGGCCCCGCGCGCGAGTTCCAGAACCACGTCGCGGGTAATGCCGGGAAGGATATCACGGTCGAGCGGCGCTGTGACGAGACCGCCATTCTTCACGATGAAGAGGTTATAGGCGATGCCTTCGGTCACGAAACCGTCCCGGTCGACGGCGACGCCGATATCCACCTTCGCGTCCGTGACCTCGATCGCGCCGAGCACGCTGTTGAGATAGTTGCAATGCTTCATGCCGGAAGGGATCGCGGCCGAGGCGATGCGCGGCCGCGACACCACGACCCCGCGCAGCCCCTGCTCCGCCTTCTGGGCAAAGAGGCCCTTGTAGTAATCGCGGAACCCCGGGATCGGGATCACCACCACATTGGGCTCGGGCTTGCGGAGCAGCCGCCGCTCCCATTTGATCGAGGACATGCCTTCGCCGCGGCTGAGCTGAAGCCGCAGATAGCCGTCCTCCATGTCGTTCGCCGCGACGATCTCGTCGAACACGTCGAGCCAGCCGGCGCGGTCGAGCGGCGACTCGATATGGAGATAGTCGAGCCCGGCAAAGAGCCGGTCGAGATGGGCATCGGCGCGGAAGGGCGCGCGGTTCCAGACGGCGATGCCCTCGAATACCCCGTCGCCATAGAGGAAGCAGCGGTCGAAGACGGAAAGCTTCGCCTCCTCCTCCGGCACGAGCTTGCCGTTGAGATAGATCTTCATCGATTTCTGCGCCATGGCGCCCGTTCCTTCCGGCGCGGCCTCAGCCGCCTCGATCTATTGCAGCTCGACCCAGATGCTGCCCTGCGCGGTCGCGCGCGCGCGCGACCGCGGATAGAGCACAATCGTCGTCAGCGGTTCCTCGATCACGGCCGGTCCGGCGACTTCCTCGCCGATCTCGAGGCGCTGGCCGGCATAGACCGGCACCTCCTTCATGCCGCCGAGCTCGCGGAAATACATCGGCCGGGCGCCGACCCTGGCGGCGCTCCCCGAGGCCGCCACCGCGGGCCGCGCGGCTTCCGCCTCTTCCATGCGGCCGACCGCCATCACGTTCCATTCGATGAACTCGACCACATCGCCCGGGCTGCGCACGAGATATCGGGTCTCGTGGAGCTTGTGGAAGGCTTCGACCAGCTCCGCGAGCGCGGCCTGGTCGCCGATGCGCGACCGCGGCAGGGGCAAGGTGAGCTGCCAGACCTGGCCGCGATAGCGGGCCTCGGTGGTGAAGAGGAGCGCGCGCTTCGCGGCCGGCACCTCCATGCGGTCGAGATAGGCGGAGGCTTCGCCTTCGAGCTTCGCCAACACCTGCCCCACCCGGTCGAAATCGAAACCGGCGCTGTCGGTGAGCAGGCTCGTGGCGAAGGCCGAGCGGATGTCGCTGACGAGGATGCCGTAGGCGCTGAGGGCGCCCGCCACGCGCGGCACGAGGATCCGCTTGATGCCGAGCTCGCGCGCCATGGCGACGGCATGAAGCCCGGCCGCGGCGCCGCCGGCGATCATGATGTATTCGCGCGGATCGACGCCGCGCTTCAGGGTGATGTCCTCGATCGCGGCCACCATGTTCTGCTCGACGGTGAGGCAGACGAGGCCTGCAGCCTCCGGCGCCTCCATGCCGAGCGGCTTCGCGATCTCCTGCTCGAGCGCCGCGGTCGCGCGGGCCGCGTCGAGCGTCATCACCCCGCCGGCGAACCCTGCCGGATTGAGGAATCCGCGCACCAGATTGGCGTCGGTCACGGTCGGACGCTCGCCGCCGCGGCCATAGCAGGCCGGGCCCGGCTGCGCCCCGGCGCTCTCGGGGCCGACATGGATGAAGCCGCCGGCATCGACGCGTGCGATGCTGCCGCCGCCGGCGCCGATCGTCTTCACATCGACCGAGGGAACGCCGAACATGTGGCCGGCGATGATGCCCTCGCGATGCATCGGGATGTCCCAGTCCGTGACGATGCTGACGTCGAAGCTGGTGCCGCCCATGTCGACGACGATGGCGTTGCCTTGCTTGACGCCTTCGGATTTCGCGAGACGCCGGCCCGCTTCCGGTGCGGCCGAGGGGCCCGAAAGACAAAGATAGACCGGCTTCCGCACCACCTCGGCGCCCGCCGTCTGGCCGCCGCTCGAGGTCACCAGCGTGACGATGCCCTTGAAGCCGGCCTCGCGCAGCCGGCTCTCGAGCGCGCCCACGCTCGCGGAAACCAGCGGCTTCAGCGAGGCGTCGATCGCGGTCGCCGAGGCGCGCCGATACTCCCGGATCGAGGGACTGACGGCGCTGCTGAGGCTGTAGGGAATGTCCGGCAGATGCCGTTCGATGAGCTCGCCGATACGGCGCTCGTGCCGGTCGTTGGCGATCGACCAGAGGAGGCAAACCGCCACGGCGCGGACACCGGATTGTTTCACCTTCTGCAGCGCGGCGCCGACCTGCGCCTCGTCGAGCGCTCGTTCGACGCCGCCTTCGGCATTGACCCGCTCGGCGATTTCGAAGGTCAGATGGCGCGGGATGTAAGGCGCCGGATAGTCGATCCGGATGTTGTAGGTGTCTTCCTTGCCGCCTTCGCGCACCAGCAGCACGTCGCGGAACCCTTCGGTGCAGAGCAGCGCGGTTTGCGGATAGGTGCCTTCGAGAATGGCGTTGGTCGCGGCCGTGGTGCCGGCGGCAAAGCGCTCGCACCGTCCGAGCAGGTTCGAGATCGAGATCGAACGCCGCTCCGCGGCGATCCCCACCGCATTGAGGATGCCATCGACCAGCCGTCCGGGCGTGGTCGGGCTCTTCAGGCTCTCGACGACGCCCCCCTCGTCCCGCAACACCAGATCGGTGAAGGTTCCGCCGACATCGACTGCAATCGAAAGACCCATGATCAGCGCGCCCGGGCCTGACGGGTGGCGCTGCGCCGGGTTTCGGTCGCCGCCTTGTCGACGGCGATGCCGAAGCCGTCGCCGGAGAGCACGACGCCATAGATCGTGTCGGCGCGCTCGCGGCTGATGCGCCCTTCCGCCACGCCACGCCGCACCTGTTCCGGATCGCGCGCCAGCGGATCGCCATAGCCGCCGCCGCCGCAGGCTTCGGAAATGAGGCGCTCGCCGGGCTCCAGCGTCACATCGACGGAGATCGGCAGCTCCTCGCGGCGGCCATCGGCGCGCTGCTTGGTCACCGTCATGCTGGCGCCCGGCAGGCCGCCGCGCACGCCCGGCGGCGGGAACTTCCGCGAGGCGGAATTCACCATGAAGCGCACCGCGTCGTTGCGCGCCCGGAACACGCAGCTCGCGCCCGGCGCCCCTTCCCAGGTTCCGGCGCCGCCGGAATCCTGACGGATCTCCAGCTTCTCGACGATGATCGGCTGCTGCTGCTCGGTCACTTCCACGCTCGATTGCCAGAGGATGCCCTGCGAGGCGCCGCTGCCATAGGTGAGCCAGCCGTCATGGCCGGAGAGCGCCGGACCGCCCCAGTAGCCCATGATCACCTGGTTCACGAAGGGCTTGCCGTCATGCCGGCTGTCCTTGCCGCTGACCACCGGACAGGAGGCGGGCATGCCGATCGTGCCGTAGGCGGTGCCGAGCCCGTCGGCGAGCTCCGCGAACATCGACTGGATATGCGGCGTCAGCGCATGGCAGAGGTTCGTGGTGGCGGCCGAGGTCGCCGCCGGGAACTTCGGCTTGCCGATCGCGCTGCCCTCGCGCATCCGCACCTCGATGCGGCTGAAGGCGCCGCTCGAGCGCGGGATATCGGCGCCGAGCACGTTCAGCACCGCCGTCATGCAGGAAGCGAGCACGGTGCTTTCGGTCATGTTGATGCCGAGCGGCAGGTTGTCGACATTCTCGGTGAGATCGACGATCACGCGCGCATCCTTCGGATCGACGGTCACCGTCGCGCGCACCGGAATGCCGTCCGGATATTCGGCGATCTCGGAATCGTAGCGCATCTCGCGGGAAACCGTGCCGGCCGGCAGCTTGCGGATCGCATCGACCGCCATGCGCTCCGCATATTGCTGGAACTCGTCGAGGAAGGATTTGATCACGTCGACGCCGTATTTGCCGCAGAGCTCGGCAAGCCGGCGCTCGCCCGTGCGCACCGCCGAAAGCGTCGCGAGATAGTCGCCGTAGAACTGGTCCGGCACGCGGATGTTCGCGCGGCAGATGTCGATCACTTCCGGCACGTCCTCGTAGTCCCGCTGGATGCGCACGCAGGGCAGCATCAGCCCTTCCTCATACACGTCGCGGGCGCGCGGGTTATAGGTGGTCGGCTGGGGGAAGCCCATGTCGCCCAGATGCGCGCGGGCGATGGAGTAGAACATGAGCTGGCCTTCGTAGAAGACCGGCGCGCAGAGGGTGAAATCCGCGCAATGGGTGTTGCCGAGATAGCCGCTGTTGTTGGCGAAGCAGTCGCCGGGCGCGACGTTCTTGCCGAACTTGGTCGAGATCGCCTCGGGGATGAGGTGCACCGCGCCGACATGCACGGGCAGGCCGAGCGCCACGCTGACGGAACGGAAACTGGCGTCCGTCAGGCTGCAGGAGAAGTCCATCGCCGTGTTCAGCACGCCCGACCGGCCGGAGCGGAAGAGCGCATTGGTCATCTCGCGGATGATGGCCTCGATGCGCCGGCGGAGCACCACCATGGTGAACATGTCGAGGTTGGTTTTCGGCTTCGCCTCGGCGACCATGCGGCTCTCCCAACGGGCATAACGATCCTATGCCGGGCGGATGTTGGCCCGGCGCGCGGATTTGCCCAAATAGTTAGTCTTTATCCGGTCTATCAGGTCGGCTGATGCGCGGAAACGCTGCCGGTCGCGAGCTTCAGCGCCACTTCGAGCTGGCCGACGAAGAGCTTGGCCGCGAGCGACATTTCGCCCGCCTGCTGGGTGGCCACGGCGAGCGTCCGGCTGATCGAGGGCCGCTCCAGCCGCAGCCATTGCAGCTCGGCCGGGAAGCGGCGGCCGCTCGCGACGCTGCGGGGCAGGATCGTCGCCCAGCCCGGCCGATGCATCAGGTTGAGCACGGCCGACAGCGAGTCGAGCTCCACGGCCGGCTGCAGAGCGAGGCTTTCGCGCCCGAGCTCGTTCTCGATAAGGAGCCGGGTGAAATTCTCCCCGGAGGGGAGGACGAGCCGCAGCCCGGCAAGGTCCGCTCCGGCGAGGCCGGTCCGGCCGGCCGCGGTCGCCTTCGCCATGACGACGACCAGCTCCTCGGTCAGGAGCGGCGAAAGCTGCACTCGCCTCTCCCCCTCGGAGGCGATCACGATGGCGACCTCGAGAACGCCGTCCGCCAGCCATTCGAAAAGCTGCGCGCTGTAGCCTTCGCGGACCGAGAGGCGGACGTCGGGATACTGCTCTGCGAAATCGGCGATGACGTCGGCAAGGCAGCTATGGGCCGTCGAAGGCGGCACCCCGACTGAAAGGCTCCCGGCCACCCTGCCCTTGGCCTCGCGGAGGAAATTGCGCGCGGCATTGAGATCGCCGAGGACCTTCTGGCAAAGCGGATAGAGTTGCTGGGCGAGCGCGTTCGGGTTGACGCCCTGCGCCGTGCGCTCGAAGAGGTCGAAGCCGCAATCCATCTCGATCTTGCGGATCTGCATGCTGACGGCCGGCTGCACGACGTGGAGGCGCTTCGCCGCACGGGTGATGCTGCGTTCCTCGTAGAGCGCGACGAAATACTGGATTTGCCTGAGATCCATGCGGTCCCGATTCGAGGGCGGCGGACATGCCGGCCGGCGGCAGGGCCGCCCTGGAAACTGTCCTATCCCAGCGCCGCCCCGGCTTCAACCGACCTGATGAACCCCATCAGGAGACGTAATTGGCGCGGCAAGGGCCCCCGTCCCATTCTGGCGCCTATTGTCGCCCGGCCCCTGCCGGGCCAAGGGAGTCCGATGGCCGAGGGTTCGAGGCTCATACGCGTGCTGGTCGCCAAGGTCGGGCTGGACGGACACGATGTCGGCGCGCGGGTGATCGCGCGCGGCCTGCTCGAGGCCGGCATGGAGGTGATCTATACCGGCATCCGCCGCACGCCCGAGCAGGTGGTCCGCGCCGCCATCGAGGAAGATGTGGACGTGATCGGCATCAGCATCCTCTCCGGCGCCCACGACGTGTTCCTGCCGCGCATCCGGAAACTGCTCGACGAGCAGGGCGGCGAGCGGATCCTGCTGATCGCCGGCGGCGTCATCCCGCAGGAGGATCTGCCCGATCTCGAGCGGCAGGGCGTGGCCCAGGTGTTCCTCTCCAGCACGCCCGTCCATGAGATCGTGCGTTATCTCCAGGAGCGGTTTCCGGCAACCGCGCGCGCAGCCCGATGAGCGCCGTCGTCTATCTCCGCAATGCGACCCAACGCTATGGCGAACGGCCGGCGCTGATCCAGGGCGACCGGCAATGGACATTCCTCGAGCTTGACCGGGCCGTGGAGCGCCTCGCGCGCGGCCTGGCCGCGACGCTGCCATCGGGCGAACGGGTCTGTCTCTTCATGGCGAACCGGGCGGAATACGTCCTGCTGCAGCTCGCGCTCGAACGGGCCGGTCTGGTGCGGGTTCCGCTCAACGCCCGCTATACGAGCTTCGAGGTCGCCAACGTGCTCGCCGATTGCGGCGCGCGGGCGCTCTTCTTCGATCGCAGCACCGCTCCGCAGGTCGGAAAGCTCGACGCGCCGGCGCTCTGGCGCGCCGCGGTGGATGGCGAGGATGCCGCGGGCGGCCCCTCCTGGCGCGCGCTCCAGGCGCTGGGCGCGGACGCGCCGGCCGCGGCGGAGCCCGCGTTCGATGCGCTCGCCTCGATCAACTACACCTCCGGCACCTCGGGCGTGCCGAAGGGGGTGATGCTGAGCCATCGCTGCTGGCTCAGCCTCTACAAGAACATGCTGATCGACCGCGACATCCGGACCACGGACCGGCTTGCCCATATCGGCCCCCTCACCCATGCGAGCGGCGCCTATTGCACGCCGTTCCTGGCGCGCGGCGCGGCCAACGTCATCGTCGAGGGCGGCAAGGTCGATGCGCTGCTGGAGGCAATCGGACGGCACAAGGTGACGTCCTTTTCCTGCGTCCCGACGGTGCTGACGCGGATCGTAAACCATCCGGAGATCGACCGCTTCGACCTCTCGAGCCTGCGCTGGATCGGCTACGGCGCGGAATCGATCCAGATCAACACGCTGGAGAAGGCCCTGCGGCGCTTCGGCCCGATCCTGACGCAGAATTACGGCCTCACCGAAGCGATGATGACCTGCACCCGTCTCATGCCGGAGGAGCATTTCCGCCCCGGCGAGGGCTCGGCTTCGGAGCGGCTGCGGACCGGCAGCATCGGGCGGCCTTACAGCTTCGTCGAGGTCGCGGTGCGCGATGCCGAGGGCAAGCCGGTGCCGGGGGGAGAGATCGGCGAGATCGCCATCCGCGCCGAGCATCTGATGCTGGGCTACTGGCAGAAGCCTGAGGAGACGAAAAAGGTGCTGCGCGAGGGCTGGCTCGCCTCGGGCGATCTCGCGCGCCGCGACGAGGAAGGCTTCATCTATCTGATGGGGCGCAACAAGGAGATGCTGATCTCCGGCGGCTTCAACATCTATCCGCAGGAGGTCGAAGCCTGCCTCTCCGCCTGCCCCGGCGTGCTGGAATCGGCGGTGATCGGCGCGCCCGACCCCGATTTCGGCGAAATCGCCGTCGCCTTCGTGGCGAGCGAGGCCGGCACGGCGCTGACCGCCGAGCTCTGCACGGCCCATTGCAAGCCCAGGCTCGGCATCAAGACGCCCAAGGTATGGCGCTTCATCGAAGGGCTGCCGCGCACGCCGAACGGCAAGATCGACAAGGCGCTGCTGCGCAGGCAGCATCTCGAGAGCCCGGGAGGCGCCCATGGCTGAGACCGATCGCGATGTCGTCGTGCTGGGCGTGGCGCGCACGCCCTTCGGCCGTTTCGGCGGCAAGCTCGAGGCCGCGCCGACCGCGATCCTCGCCGCCCGCACCATCGACACGCTGCTCGCGCGCACCGGCGTCGACCCCGCGCGGATCGACAGCGTCTATGCCGGCGTCGGCATGATCGGGGCCGGCGTTCTCACGCCTGCGCGCCAGGCGGTGCTGCGCTCGGCGCTTCCGGCGGAAACGCCGTCGCTGACGGTCGACCGCGCCTGCTGCTCCGGCATGACCGCGATCGGGCTCGGCTGGAAGGACATCAAGCTCGGGCTCGCCGATCTCGTGATCTGCGGCGGCGCCGAGAATCTGAGCGGCACGCCCTTTCTCTGGCCGCGGCAGCGCGGGAGCCGCCCGGGCCCGGTCGATGTGCGCGACCCGCTGATGCTGCGCGCCGACTTCCTCGACAAGGCGATCGCCGCCTATACGGGCGAGGAGGCGCTGCGCTTCGGGGTCGACCGCGAACAGCAGGATGCCTGGGCGGTGCAGAGCCATCAACGCTATTTCGCCGCCGATGCCGCCGGCTATTTCGATGTCGAGCGCTTTCCCTGGCCGGCCGAACGCGGCAACGCGCCCGCGCTCGAGGCCGACGAATCGCCGCGCCGCGACGCGACGCCCGAGAAGCTCGCCACCCTCAAGACCGTCTATGGCAGCCCGACCGTGACCGCGGGCAACGCACCGGGGCTGAATGACGGTGCGGCCTTCCTGCTGCTCGGCTCGCGCGCGATCGCCAAGGCGCTCGGCGCCGAGCCGCTCGCCACGATCGCGGACTATGTGCAGGTGGCGGACGGCCCGACCTCCGGCTCCTACACGCCAGCCATCGCCATCGGGAAGCTGCTGCGCCGCGCGGACCGGAAGATCGAGACAATGCGCCTCATCGAGATCAACGAGGCCTTCGCCGCGACGCCGCTGGTCAGCACCCTCAGGCTTGCCGACGGCGACCGCAAGGCGGCCGACAGATTGCGCGAACGGACCAATCTTCACGGCGGCGCCGTGGCGCTCGGCCACCCGCTCGGCGCCAGCGGCGCGCGGCTCGCCATGACCCTGATCAACGGCCTGCGGCGGGCGGGTGGCGGCGAAGGCGTGACCGCGATCTGCGGCGGCTACGGACAGGGCGACGGGCTTCTGCTCAAGGTTGCCTGACCCGGCGAAGCAGGCGAACGCCTGCCCAAATGCCGGAGACAAGACGGGTGCGATGGAGCCACTGAAGCGAGCCCGGCTGGCTAGGATCATCACCGCCGTCGAGGACGGGCGGGCAGCCGATCCTGCGCTGCTCAAGGCCGGCCAGGCGCGGCTCCCGGATCTGCGCATCCTCGGCATCACCGGACCGCCCGGCAGCGGCAAATCCACCCTGACCGACGCGCTGGCGACGGCCTGGGCGGAAGCCGGCGCCGAAGTCGCCGTCCTGGCGGTCGATCCCTCGAGCCCCTATTCCGGCGGCGCCATCCTCGGCGACCGTTTCCGCATGCGGCGGAGCGAAGGGCTGGACCGCGTCTATATCCGCAGCCTCGCCGCGCGCGGCCATGCGGGCGGGCTCTCGGCTGCCACGCCGGACATCTGCGCGGTGCTGGCGAGCTTCGGCATCGATCGCATCCTGATCGAGACCGTGGGTGCCGGTCAGAGCGACGTCGAGATCAAGGACAATGCCGACTGCGTCGCGGTGGTTTCGGTCCCGGGCCTCGGGGACGGGTTGCAGGCGGCGAAGGCCGGCATCATGGAAATCGGCGACCTCTTCGTCGTCAACAAGGCGGACCTGCCGGGCGCGGATGCCGTCACCCGCGATCTGACCGCGATGCTGCACCTCGCCTATCGCGGGATCGACGGGCCGGCGCCGGCTGCGGAATCGAGCACGATCGGCGACCTTCGGCTGCGGGCGCGGCATGGCGCCGGGGAGAACGGCGCGGTGTGGATGCCGCCGGTTCACACCGTCACGGCGACGAGCGGCGACGGCGTCGGCGCCCTCAAGGACGCTATCGAGCGTTTCTTCGCCTGGGCGGATGCGAACCGGCGCTTTGCCGCGAGACGTCATGCCATGCAGCGCGCCCAGCTCGGGGAGCGGACGCGCCTTCTCTTCGAGGCAAGGCTTGCCGAGCTCCGTATCGAGGATGGCGACGCGCTTGACCGATGGGCGGCGCGCGTGTTGGCCGGCGATTGTCTGCCGGCCGAGGCGGCGCAAGGATTGATGGATGCCGCGACGGCGCCCGAGGAGAAGGCCGCGGCCGCGATGCGAAGGAGCAAGGGATCATGAACGGGCAACCCGAGAAGCGCCGCCGGCAGAGGGAGGATCAGGTCGATCCTGCCGCGGATGACGCAACGCGGATCGCGGCCGAGCAGCAGCGCTGGCGCGCCGAGGTCTACGATGCCGCGTTGCGCGACAAGGCCGAGCGCAAGCGCTTCCGTGCCGACAACGGCCTCGAGATCGCCCCGCTCTACACCCCGGCCGACCTCGCCGCCGGCGGCTTCGACTATCTGCGCGATCTGGGATTCCCCGGCGAATATCCCTTCACCCGCGGCGACCGGCCGGGGATGAACCGCACCGAGCCCTTCGTCGTCTCGGCCTATACCGGATTCGGCGAGGCGGAGGCCTGTAATCGCCGTTTCAAGCATCTTATCGAGCTCGGCGTGCAGCAGCTCCTGGTCGCCTTCGACCTGCCGACCCAGTGCGGCTACGATTCCGACCACATCATGGCCTCGGGCGAGGTCGGCCGCGTCGGCGTGGCTGTGGACAGCCTCGCCGACCTCGAAGCTCTTTTCGACGGCATCCCGCTCGACAGCATCAAGCGGGTCGGCACGCTCGGCAACTCCATCGGCCCCATCGTGCTCGCGATGTTCGCCGCACTCGGCGAGAAGCAGGGCATCGACCGGTCGCGCTACACGGTCAATCTGCAGAACGACGTCCTGAAGGAATATCTCGCGCGCGGGACCCAGATCCTTCCGGCGGCGCCGGCCGCGAAGCTCGCGGCGGACCCGGTCGAATGGTGCGTCGCCCATGCGCCCAACTGGGCGCCCATGACGGTCTGCGTCAATCATCTGAACGCCGCCGGCGCCGGCTCGAGCGCGGCGACCGCGCTCGCCCTCGGCAACGCCATTCACTACATCGAGCTGCTGATGGCACGCGGCCTGACGGCCGATCAGGTGGCACCGCTCATCCACATGTTCCCCGACGAGCGCCACGACTTTTTCGTCTCGATCGCCAATCTGCGCGCGCTGCGGCGGGTCTGGGCGCGGCTGATGCGGGAACGCTTCGGCGCGGTCACCGCCCCTGCCATGGCGCTCAAGACCACGGTCTATGGCCATGGCCAGGAGACGCTGCAAGAGCCGCTCAACAATACCGTGCGGATCGGCTACGGCACGCTCGCCTATGTCCTGGGCGGCGCCAGCTACGTCTATATCGCTTCCTATGACGAGGCGGTGGCTACGCCGTCGGACGAGGCGGTGCGCGTGGCCGTGCGCACGCAGGAGATCATCGCGCACGAGCATGGCTTCACCGACACCATCGATCCGCTCGGCGGCTCCTATTTCGTCGAGACGCTGACGCGCCAGATCGAGGAGCAGATCGAAGGCACGCTGGGCGAAATTCTGAAGGTCGGCGGCGCGATTTCCGCGATCGAGGGCGGCTTCGGGCGTCGGCTCATCAACGAGGGCGCCGTGCGCCGTCAGCGGGCGATCGACAGCGGCGAGCGGGAATGGGTCACGGTCAATCTCTGGCCGCAGAAGCCGGGCGCCCGCGCGGCCGCCTTCCGCGCCGACCCGCAGACGACCGAGCGCCAGATCGCCCGGACCGAGCGGGTGCGCCAGACCCGCGATCCGGCACGCCACGCAGCCGCGCTCGCCGACATCGAGGCTGCCTGTCGCAGCGGCGACAACATGGTGCCGCCCGTGCTGGAGGCGGTTCGCGCCTACGCGACCGTGGGCGAGATCTGCGAGAT
>CADEFF010000013.1:0-73588 GCA_902826565.1 uncultured Rhodospirillaceae bacterium
GGTCGAAAGGGGAGCTTGATGGCGATGATGCTGCGGAAGCGGGTTCTGGTGACGGGCGGGGCGGGGTTTCTCGGCTCGCATCTGTGCGAGCGGCTGCTGGCCGAGGGGGCCGACGTGCTGTGCCTGGACAACTTCTTCACCGGCACCAAGGACAATGTCGCGCCGCTGCTCGGCAATCCGCATTTCGAGCTGATGCGGCACGACGTGACCTTTCCGCTCTATGTCGAGGTGGACGAGATCTACAACCTCGCCTGCCCCGCCTCGCCGATCCACTACCAGCACGATCCGGTGCAGACGACGAAGACCTCGGTGCATGGCGCCATCAACATGCTGGGGCTCGCCAAGCGGCTGCGCGCCAAGGTGTTCCAGGCCTCGACCAGCGAGGTCTATGGCGACCCGGACATCCATCCGCAGCCCGAGAGCTACCGCGGCAACGTGAACCCGATCGGGCCGCGCGCCTGCTACGACGAGGGCAAGCGCTGCGCCGAGACGCTGTTCTTCGACTATCACCGCCAGCATCGCCTGCGCATCCGCGTCGCGCGCATCTTCAACACCTACGGGCCGCGCATGCATCCGAACGACGGGCGCGTGGTCTCGAACTTCGTCGTGCAGGCGCTGCGCGGCGCGCCGATCACCATCTTCGGCGAGGGGCAGCAGACCCGCGCCTTCTGCTATGTCGACGACCTGGTCGAGGGCTTCCTCCGGCTGATGGCGGCGCCCGACGAGCTCACCGGCCCGGTCAATCTCGGCAATCCCGGCGAGTTCACCATCCGCCAGCTCGCCGAGCTGGTGATCGAGCTCACCAACTCGAAATCCAAGCTCGTCTTCCAGCCGCTGCCGCCGGACGATCCGCAGCAGCGCCGGCCCGACATCGCGCTCGCCCGGGAGAAGCTCGGCTGGGAGCCCGAAGTGCCGCTGCGCGAGGGGCTGAAGAAGACAATCGCCTATTTCGACCAGCTCTTGCGACGCCTGCCGGCGAACTTGTTCGTACCCTGAGCCGTCGCGCACCGGGCGCGCAGGGTCCGGGGCGTCACGGTCTACCGACGCTCGCATAGTGGATGCCAGCGGCACGCATGTCGGCGGGGTTGTAGACGTTCCGCAAGTCGATCACGACGGGGCTGCGCAGCAGCGCCTTGATGCGCTGCGGGTCGAGTGCCCGGAACTCGTTCCACTCCGTCAGCAGCAGCAGCGCGTCCGCCCCGCTCATCGCCTCCTCCGCGCTGCCGCAATAGACCACCTCCGGCATTAGCTTCCGCGCCTCCTCCATCCCCTCCGGGTCGAATGCCGCCAGCTCCGCTCCCGCCGCTCGCAGCGCCGGCAGGATTGCCAGGCTCGGGCTGTCCCGCATGTCGTCCGTATTCGGCTTGAAGGTCAGACCGAGCACCGCTATCCGCTTGCTCCGCACCGTACCCCCGCAAGCCCGCACAACCGCCTCCGCCATCCGCTCTTTACGCCGCTCGTTCGCTGACACCACCGCCTCGATGATGCTCAGCGGCGCACCCGCATCCTGCGCCGTCTTCACCAGCGCCAGCGTATCCTTTGGGAAGCAAGACCCCCCATAGCCTGGCCCGGGATGCAGGAACTTCCGCCCGATCCGCCCGTCCAGCCCGATGCCCCGTGCCACATCATGCACGTCCGCGCCCACCCTCTCGCACAGGTCCGCGATCTCGTTGATGAAGGTGATCTTCGCTGCCAGGAAACTGTTCGCCGCATACTTTATCAGTTCCGACGTTTCCAGATCCGTGAACACGATCGGCGTCTCGATCAGATACAGCGGCCGGTAAAGACGCCGCATGACCTCCCGCGCCTGCTCCGACTGCGTTCCGATCACGATCCGGTCGGGACGCATGAAGTCGTTGATCGCCGAGCCCTCGCGCAGAAACTCGGGATTCGACACCATATCGAACTTCAGATCCGGCCGCGCTTCGGCGATGATCCGCCCGACCTCGCGGCCTGTTCCCACCGGCACCGTCGACTTCGTCACCACCGTCAGATAGCCCGTCATCGCCGCCGCGATCTCTCGCGCCGCCTGATACACGTGGCTCAAGTCCGCATGCCCGTCCCCACGGCGGCTCGGCGTTCCCACCGCGATGAACACCGCATCCGCCTTGGCCACAGTTGGCGCAAGTTCAGTCGTGAAGGACAGCCGGCCATCCCTCACGTTCCCCCGCACCAGGTTCTCCAGCCCCGGTTCGAAAATCGGCATCCGCCCTTCGCGAAGCTCTCCGATCCGGCCCTCGTCCTTGTCCACGCACACCACATCCACGCCGAACTCCGAGAAGCACGCCCCAGATACCAGCCCGACATAGCCGGCTCCGATCATCACCACCTTCATCCCGGCGTCCCCTTCTCGCCCGCAGCCGGACCTCGTCCGGTCGCATGCCGCAGCTCGTCTCGATCCGCATTCTCGGCTCGTCCCGACGGACGGCGCCGCCGCGGGCCCGATAACGGCCGGTCCCGCTCGAGTCCCTCGGCAAAGCGCCGTACCATGTCGCTCGACGCCTTTCCGATCGTCTCGTGCTCCAGCGCATAGGCGATCGTCGCCTCGACGAACCCCGCCTTGTCTCCGCAGTCGAAGCGCCGGCCCGCGAACCGGAAGCCGTGGAACGGCTGCCGCCCGATCAGCTGCGCCATCGCATCCGTTAGCTGAATCTCGTTCCCCGCCCCCCGCTCCTGGTGTGCGAGCTCCGCGAAGATCGCCGGCTGCAGGATATAGCGCCCGATGACCGCCAGCGTCGACGGCGCCTTCGCCGGCGGCGGTTTCTCCACAAGCCCTCCGACCTCGACGAGCCGGCCCCTCGTCTCTCCCGGCGACAGAATCCCGTACCTGTCCGTATGCGGCTTCGGCACGTCCATGACCGCCACCAGGTTGCCTCCCACTTGGCGGTGGGCCTCCATCATTTGACCCAGACAGGGCTGCTCCGACTTCACCAGGTCGTCCGCCAGCAGCACAGCCACCGGCTCGTCACCCACAAGATGCCGCGCGCACCAGACGGCATGACCGAGCCCCATCGGCTGCTGCTGGCGCAGATAGGCGATCTGCCCAGGTTCCGGAAGGAGCTCCGAGATCATCGACAGTTCCGTCTGCCTGGCCCGCTTCCCCAGCGTCTTCTCGAGCTCGAACGAGCGGTCGAAATGGTCCTCGATCGCGCTCTTTCCCCGCCCCGTCACGAAGATGAACTGCTCGATCCCCGCTGCCTTCGCCTCCTCGACCGCATACTGGATCAGCGGACGATCCACCACAGGCAGCAACTCCTTCGGCATCGCCTTCGTCGCAGGCAGAAACCTCACCCCCAAGCCGCCGACAGGAAATATCGCCTTGCGAATGCGCGGATGCATCGGCTTTCGAACGATTCCTGGCGGGGAGGCTAGCCGGTGTAGTAGCGCTTGTACGCGCCGGTGAAACTCTCGGAATCGCTGAAGGAGTATTTCCGGTTCCGCCGGATGTCCACGAGCGTGAGCGCGACGCCCGCGAGGTCGGCGCCGGCATCCACGAGCTGATGCAGGGCAAGGCGCACCACATGCCGCGAGGTGCTGTTCCAGCGGACCACGAACAGCGTCTTTCCGGCGAAGCGCGCGATCAGCCGCGTATCCGCGATGGCGAGAACCGGCGAAGCGTCCAGCACCACGAGATCGTATGTGCGACTGAGCTCACCGAAGAGCTCCTCGAGATGCGACGAGCGCAGCAGCTCGGCGAAATTGCCGACCCGCCGGCCCGCCACGACGTACTCGAGGCCGGAATCCGGCTCCCGCTGGATGACCTCCGAGAGCGCCGCCTGGCCGGTGAGGTAGTCGATGACGCCACGCTCGTGCGCCGGCTTGACCCGCCGGTGGACCTCCGGCTTGCGCAAATCCAGATCGAGCAGGATCGTGCGGCGTCCGCCGACCGCGTTGAGGCGCGCCATCGAGATCGACAGCGCCGTCTTGCCCTCGTTGGGTCGTGCCGACGTGACCACGACGACGTTCGCTCTCGTTTCCCGGTCGGAGAGCAGGACGCCGGTGCGCACCGTGCGGATCGCTTCCGCGACCGCTGAGAGCGGATGTTTGAGGACGTAGTCCTCCGGCGACTGCCCGCGCAGCCGCAGGCGCGAGATCGTCGGCACAAGCCCGAGGCAGGACTGCCGAAGGAACCGATGGACCTCCTCGGCGCTCCGCAGACCCCGCTCCATTTGCTCGCGGAGGAGCACGACAAAGAACCCGAGCAGCAGGGCGAAGACAGTCGAGAGCGCGATCAGGATTGGCTTGTTCGGCGAGGCCGGCCGCACCGGCACGTCAGCACGGGAGATGATTCGCGCGTCGGACTGCTGGATAGACTCCTGGTCCTCGGTCTCCTTGAAACGCGAGAGGAACGTGTCATAGAGAAGCTGGTTGGTTTCCGCCTCGCGCTCCAGCACCCGCAGCTCGGCACCCTTGGAATTGAGCGAGGACACGGTCGCCTCGAGCTGCGCAAGGCTCTGCTCGGTCGAGGATTCCTCGGCCCGCACCACCGCGACTTCGCTGCGCAGCCCCGAGACGACCTTGGAGATCTCCACCTTGATGCGCGCCGTGAGGTCGGCTTCCTCGGCCCGTGCGCGGATCAACTCCGGATGATTTTCGCCCACGGAGGCAGCGAGGTCGGCGACCTTTCGGGTGACAGTCGCCTCCTGGGCGAGCAGATTCTGGACCAGCGGCGACTGCAGCACGTCGCTCGCCGCCGCAGCGCCCACGGGCGAGAACAGCAGGGTTTCGGCCTGCCGGAGCCTCGCTTCCAGCTCCGCGCGGCGAGCGCGAATCGTGACGAGCTGCGTGTTCACCGTCGAGATCTGCTGTTGGGCGAGCGTGGTGTCCCCGCCGGCCTGCAGCAGCCCGGCCGTGCTCCGGTAGGCTTCCACCGCACCCTCGGACCGCTCGACGTCGGCGCGCAGGTCCGCCAGGCGTTGCGTCAGCCAGTCGGCGGCTCGCTTGGTGGATTCGTACTTCGCCTCGAGCTGGTCCACGAGATAGAGCGACGCCATCTCGTTCGCGATGCGGGCCGCCTGCACCGGCGATTCCGAGGTGACCGTGATGTCGATGACCCACGAGCTCGGCTGCTGCAGGACCTTCACTTTGCTGAGCAGCACGTTGATGATGCGCACCCGCTCGCGATCCGCCTGCTCCTCGACCGAGGAAACGCTCGCGGGTGGCGGGCTGCGGAAGGGCGACGCGAGGGCCGACACCACGCCCTTGATGGCGGCGATCACCTCGTCGCCGAAGCTCTGCTGCCGAAGCGCAGGATTGAATTCCGGCTCGTCGTATAGCCCCAGCTCCTGGATCACCCTCGCCGCGAAGTCGCGAGACAGCAGGATGGCGATCTGGCTCTGGATCGTCTCGGCGCCGGCGGGCAAGCCCGTCAACATTGTACCCAGCGTCGCGTCCTTCCGGTCGTCGACATCGACCAAGACCGAGCTGGTGGACTCGAACTGCGGGGTGATCGAGTTCACGATTGCCATCGCGAGGCCCGTGATGACGACGGTGGGGCCGATGATCCACCATTTCCGACGGCGGATCGCGCCGAGCAAGTCCCGGAAATCCAGCGGCGGCAGCGGAACCCGTTCCCAACGCGTGTCGCCGCGGCCGGGCCCGGGGCCAGGGCCGGTGCCTGATCGATCGAATTGCTCGATTGCCATTTCACTCGTTCGGTCGTTGTGCCGAGCTATCCATTTCAGATTGTCGCTGCGTCCGCCCGATCAAGCGATCGCGGTGCCAGCCTCGGACCAAGCAAGCTTTGCCCAGGTCCGCAATCAGCATACTGGTTTCTTCAATATTGGAGACGTCCCCCGATCACGACTACATTTCGCGTGAAGTCGAACTCGGATTCGTTCGAATTCCTGTTCTCGTACTCGTAATCGGCCGTCAGCGAGAAGTTGCGGTTGATCAGGAACTCGCTCCCAAGCCCGGCCCGGAACCGGTCGTCCGTCCGGTTTGCGTCGTCGAACTTCTCGTTCCGGTAATCGGCGGATCCGTAAACCAGAAGGTTCTCGAGGAGCTCGTGCTCGATCCGCAGGCCGCCGCCCGTGTCGACGCGCGCGGAAGAGCCGGACAGGGTCGAGACGGACTCTCGACGGAATGCATCGGCGATAATCGAGGTGAGCGGCGTGACGTTCCAGGTCAGTTGTCCGGATACGGTCGGGATTGTGCTCGAATCGAGGCTCGGATCCTCGAAATCGGTGTGCGACACGCCGACGGCGAATTCGCCCAGCAGGATCTCCGTGATCAGCACCCTGCCGCCGATCGCGGCGTTGACCTGGGTCGCATCGCGGTCGACACCCGTGTCGTCGACACGGTCGTCGAAATTGGTCTCGGTGTAGCCGCCCTGGATGAAGGGGGTGAAGCGCGGCGCCAGCGCGTAGGTTACCCGCGTGCCGACGTTCCACTCGACGCGGTCGCGATCCTTGTTGTCGTCCTGGACGTAGTCGACCTTCTCGGCACCGCCGTTCACACGCACGTTGACGCGCGCGAACTGGTGCGCGTAGCCGAGCCTGGCGGTCGACCGATTGAAGTCGGCCACACCGTCATCCTGGTTTTCCGGATCGGAGCGGCCTTCGGTTCCGCGCTCGAAGCCGAGCGATCCGAAAAGCGTATCGATGCTCGTGATGTCCAGACGCCCGTACGCCGTAGCCCGGCCCTGATCGCGGTCTTCGCTCGTTTCGTCCAGATAGTGTTGAAACATGCCGTTAGTCTCGAGGCCGACCATGTGGTTCGACCAATCGCTCTGCAGACGGAGGGCCGGCGAGAGAATTCCGAATCCATCGCCGGTCTTGCCGCTGTCCGACGCGAACACGTTGTCGTTGTAACCGAGGCCGAAGCCGAGCTGGGAATCGAGGATGAAGCTGCCCAGCGTGATGCCGAGCGAGTCGTAGTTCGGCCGCGGCCGCTGATAGACGCTCGGCATGTTCGGTACGAAGACCCAGTCGGCCGTCCCGACGCCGCGCGGCCCGTAGTCCGGCCGGCGATAGTCGGGCAGCGTCTCCTGTGCAACCGCCGGAAGAATTTCGGCACCCCATGCGGCCATCATGAGGATAGCCACTGCCAATAACCGAACTGCCACCACTCTCATCACGTTCCCCCTCAGATGGGTGCGCGGCTACCACCGCGCACTGCCACCACCGTTCGGCGCGAACTCGATCTCAACGCGGTAGCCTGTGCAATCTGCGAGATGCCGTGGCCAGATTCAGCAATCGAGCGGCTAGAGCACTCGCTCCTGGACGTAAACGACGTCGCCAGGCTTCAGCAAGGTGTTCCGCTGCGCACGCTCCTCGATGATCTGGTCGCCGACCCGACGAGTGATCGTGAAGCCGTCCGAATCCGCGCGCGCCGTAAAGCCCCCGGCCATCGCTACCCCGGCCAGCACGGTCATGTTCTCCAGGAACACGAACTGCCCGGGCTGGGCAACCTGCCCCAGAATGTAGAAGGGCCGGTGCGTCAGGATCTGAACATTCGCGCTCGGCTCCTTAAGGAATCCCTGATCGATCAGCTGCTGCCCGATGTCCTGCTCGAGTTGCTGGGCGGTTCGTCCCCTCGCCTGGACCTGGGCGATGAGGGGTAGCGACACGAAGCCGGCCCCGTTAACGACATAGTCGCCCGCCATTTCTTCCTGACCGAACACCGTAACGCGCAACTGGTCGCCGGTATCGAGTGTGTAGGGCTCGGCTTCCGGAACCGTCACCGGCTGCGCGATGTCGGGCGCACAGCCACCAACCATGGTCAGAACCACCAGAGAAACAACTCCCATTGCAGATCTAAGATACCGCGTCATCGCTTCACCCTACCCCTGTGAATGGTCGTCCGGAATCCTGAAACCCCTATTATGCTGGTGTCGACATCTACCGAGAATGCGCACCAAAACACGTTAAGCGATCAGCAAGAAATATGAAATGGTTAATGCTTGGTTAACCGCATTGTGAGAGATAGAAGCGTCAGCATATTGTGACATTTGTTCGCAAGCTTCCGGCTCATCCGGAAGAACCGGGAATTATACGAGAAAACTCAGTACAATGGCGCGAAGCCCGACTGACATCCGCTCCTGGCGAACGTATCTCTCTCATCTGGAATCCGCGTTCTGGGATGTTGTGGAACTACTCTTGGGGGTGCGGTTCGTGGCTATGTCTTTTCCTGCCCGTGCATCACGACATGGATCGGCCCGGCATGCGCTCGTGCGGAGCACGCTGGCCGTTTTGTGCCTGATAGCTATAACTCCCGCGGGTGCTTCCTTGTTCCTTGCCGGCACAACGAATGCGCGTGCCGAGGCATATCTGCAGATTGCCCAGTCGGAAAGCCAAGCTTGGCGGCCGACACGGAATCAGACAATCGAGATGCAGGCACTCCTGAAGGAACTCGGCTTCGATCCCGGGCGCGCGGATGGAAACATCGGTCCACGCACGACCGCCGCGATCCGGAGCTATCAGGAATCGATCGGCGCGTCCGCCGACGGTGTCCTGACGGAGGCGCTCTTCCGGCACCTCACCGGACCCGAGCCAGCAGCGAGCTTCGCACCGACGACCCTGCAGGCGGCCCAGCCCGTTCCGAGCTTGGGCGATTGCGTGCCGAGGCCCGGCGAGCTCTGGAGCTTCCGCGACGATACCGGAAGCAGCTTCGATCTGACCCTGAAGGAGAACGGCGAGGTCGAGGGCCCGACCTATCCCGGGCACTGGCGATGGACGCCGAAGAGCGGCGGCGTCGAGATCGTCTACGATAACGGCATGGGGCTGAAAGTCATTCGCGTTGGCCACCTTGAAGGTGCCGACCGGATGACGGGCGAGGCGACCGACTCTCGAGGAGGCTACTGGAACTGGAACGCGTCTCGGGCGCTACTTGCTTCCAACGTCGACCGCTGCGGAGCTTGGAACGTCGCGCCATGAGGGCAACCGGCGGGCGCTCAAGCGACCGGTCGCGAATTGGATAACACGACCAAAGACCAAAGCCACCGCTATGCCAACAGCCAGCCAGGCTACAACTACGCCCAGGATCACGCTCATGCCCGTATCTCCCGCACGCATTTACTCTCGCCTACGGACGAAACTAGGCCGAGTCGGTTAACATGTCGTTAAGGCTTTTGGTCCGGACGTCGTCGGCAAAGCTTTTTGCGGGCCGATTCGCGACACCCGCCTGCAGCCCGCGACTCGGCGATTTTGCTGGCGCGGGCGGTCGCGTGCCTGCCAGAAATGGATACGAATGAGAATTTGCCTCGATCCTATTTTTTTAAAGGGCGGGTAACCAGCCCGTCAGCGCCTGGAATTGATGCGCAGCAACCCCGTTTCCGAAGCAGCGCCGACGATCGCCCGCACGAACATCCTCGGCGTCGGCGTAAGCGCGGTGAACATGCCGATGGCGATCGCCGAGATCGATTCCCTGATCGCGGCGCGCAAGCCGGGTTATGTCTGCGTGAGGGACGCGCACGGCATCATTCAATGCCAGGACGACGAGGCACTGCGTCTCATCCACAACCGCGCCTCGCTGGTGACGCCGGACGGGATGCCGCTCGTCTGGCTGTCGCGATGGCAAGGCAAGAAGCATGTGTCACGGGTCTATGGCCCCGACCTCATGCTGGCGCTCTGCGAGCATTCCATTTCGCGCGGCTATCGCCATTTCTTCTTCGGCGGCGCCCCTTGTGTCCCCAATCAGCTCGCGGCCGCCCTTTCGGCGCGCTTTCCGGGACTGATCGTCGCCGGAACCTATTCCCCGCCTTTCCGACCGCTCACTGAAATCGAGGACCGCGCGCTCGTCGAACGGCTCAATGCGGCGCGGCCGGACATCGTTTGGGTCGGGCTCAGCACGCCCAAGCAAGAGCACTGGATGGCTGCCCATCGCGACAGGATCGAGGCGCCGATCATGATCGGCGTCGGTGCAGCCTTCGACTTTCACGCCGGGATCAAGGCGCAGGCACCGCGATGGATCCAGCGAAGCGGCCTCGAGTGGCTCTTCCGACTTCTTTCCGAGCCGCGCCGGCTCGGGCGGCGCTATCTCCATATCGTGCCCAAGTTCGCCGTTCTCATCCTGTTGCAGGAACTCGGGCTTCGCCGCAAGCCACTCTAGACAGCGCGGGCCGGGCTCGAACGATCAAGTCGGCGCATCGATCCGAACCCTCAGCGCGGGCCAGTCCGCCGGCAGCCGCAGGATGGCCCGGGCCGCCGCGTGTTGCGTCGGCTCGGCCGGCGCAAGCAGGCGGACTTTAGTACTGCTGTGAGATCGGCAATCTCGGTTTCTACTGCACCGGATCGGTGAGTGGGACTCGAGAAAGAATACTCGGCACGCGCAACCCAAAAAGCGAATCTTGCCGTCGCCAGATCAGAATCCGCAGCGCCGCCTCGTCCTGTCCGATCGGTCAGCCAGGAAACGCCGTCATCGGGCCCGATGCTGGCGCAACGATGGCGACTTACGCGCTGCCCATATGGATCCAGGTGGTCAGCGAGATCAGCGACCAGAGCCGCCAGCTATTGTCCGCGGTGCCGTCAAGGTGCTCCTTCACCAAACGCTGGACGACGGCGGGCTGAAAGAGGTCGGCTGGCAGATTCTGCGGAGAGAGCCGGTCGCGAACGAGATCGCGCAAGGGGCCGCGGAACCAGTGCCCGATCGGAATCTCCTGCGGGGACTTCGGCGCGTTGGCAACCTCCGGCGGCAGAAACGTCGAGGCGAAATCGCGCAGATGCTGCTTTGCGGATTCGGCGGCCGGGAGCAGATAGAAGAAATCACGCATGTCGCGATCGCAGTAAGGATGGCGGATGCGCAGGTTGTAGGAACGCTGCCAGATCGACGTCCAGAACAGCGACCCCTCGCTGTTGAGGAACCGGTCGTCGAGCAGGCGCGCCTGATCGTAGGGATCCTCGTCCGCCAGCTCCTCGAGCGCCGCCTTGAACAGGCGTTCGCTGGCCTGCGCGCCGGCGCTGGCCCAGCGCGGCTCCATGTAGATTTCCTGGCGGAGCGTCTCTCCGAGGATGCTCGAATGCACGAACTGCGGCGGGATCCCGCTCCGCTCCGTCCGGAAAATGGCCGTTGCGGCGCGATCGTATTTGGGCAGCACCGAGCGCGCGACGGGCCAGGCCGCGCGAGCGAGCGAGCGGGCCGCGCCGGGCAGGCTGCGGAAGCGGATGGCGGTGCGGTCGAGGCTCCGCAGGTTCCATTCCGGCTCGGTGCCGGTCAGGATCACATCGATGTCGGGACGCGCCATGCTGCGCAGCATGAAACTGTGCAGGCCCCAGGCGAGCGGCTCGCCATACTCTTTCAGAATCTTGGGCAGGCCCTCGGCGATATCCGTCGGCCCGTAACCGATCGTCTCGTGTTTGATGCCGAGATGCTCCGCGAGCTTGCGGGCCGGACCTTCCTCGTTGAAATGGCCCTCGTAGTCGGCGTAGCGGAAGGTAAAGGCTTGGGCCGGCGCTCCCACGAGCTTCACCAACGATCCCACCACGAGCATGGAGTCGATGCCGCCGGAGACGAGCACCGAAGTGGTGCTGGAGGGCTCGACGCGGCGGCGCAGCGATTGCGTCATAAGCGCGCGGATCCGCTCGTTGCGCTCCTCGCGGCCGATGCGCATCTTTGGCCGCGTCGCCTGCCGGTAATACCGCGCAATCGTCGTGGCGACGCCCGGCCGACAGGACAGCATATGGCCCGGCGGGATCTTCCGGACCCCTTCGATGAAGGTCCAGGGCGCCGGCGCATAGCCCTTGCTCAGATAGTAATCGACGGTGTTCCGATCGACGCGACGGTCGACGCCGGATGCGAGCAGCGTCTCCATCTCGGACGAGAAGGTCAGATTCCCGTCCTGCGTCGCATAGAAGGTCGTCACCACGCCCGACGCGTCGCGATAGAGCCGCAGTTCTCGCTGCGCCGCGTCCCAGAAGATCATGGCGGCGGCGGCATCGACGCGCGCCATGCCGGCATCGCCCTTCTTCCTGTGCAGCTGGAACAGATGTTCCAGCTCCGCATCGGAGACCGCGCCGGGAGACTCCACGGAGACCCCGTCGCCGAAATCGTAGATCTCGCCATCCAGCACGACGAAAGATCCGTCGGGCGCGCACCAGCATCGGATCTCGGGACGGCGCGCCTCGGCAACGACGATGCCGACGACCGGCTGGTCGGTCGGAAAGGCGATGATTTTGAAGGTCCCCGGCGGGAACGTCCTGAAGCGTTCCGAGGTCGCGCGCAAAAATTCAGCAACCGCCTCTGGGCGAGTGCTGACCACTCCCGCAATGCGAGAAAGCATGAAGCCGACTCCCTGTCGGGCATGACCTTGGGCCACTGCCGCCGCGCCGGAACGATGCCGCACGTTTCCGGCAAGCGCCCGGAGGGGTTTCCACAACCTCCGGTTTCCTAATTCTCTACGCCAGTCGAACTAGAAAAGGGCCCTGATCGAGACTATACCGTTGTGGCATCCAGCGTTCAATAAATGTCGAGACGAGAGGAATCATTCCGGCGCGATTAAGACGCGTGCGCGAGCGCCGATTTCCATTCCTGACGACCGAGTTAGCTTCCAGACGCGAATCCGGTCGCCCCCCTCCGCGGATTTCATCGTCTTCAAGGAACGCGCAGGTCCGTTCCGCGGGTCAAACCACGCCGTAAGACTTGTAAAAGCGCAGAACTCGAGGATCGGCCAGCAGCGGCTGATGCGCCTGGTTCGGCCACAGGCCGGGAAAGTGATTGCCCTCAATCAGCTTGGAACCGTTCTCGGTAACCACGATGTCCCAGCCGATGTATCGCAAATAGGGAATCCGGCGACAGACCTCCTCCATCTCGGAGAGCAGTTTCTGCCAGCGCGGGATCACCATCCCTTCGATCCGCGCGCCCGTGTCGGGATGGTTGGCATACCAGATCGCTTGGCCGGTGTGGCGCGGGAAGCTGACAGCCTTGCTGACTTGTCCGGTCGCAAGATCGATGCCGGCGGCGATCCCGCCCTTGAGGCCATTATCGACCGGGATCGAGGCGCGCGTGCCGATGCGAAGGACGGCCGACGCCACGAATGGGCCGTCCGCGTCCCACATGGTGAGCAGCCTGATGGTGTTCGTGGTGTGCGGAAAGAAATGCGCGAGCTCCGGCGCTTGCGTCACGAAATCGGTAAGGAGGTTGTTTTCGAGCGCCCCGAGCCAGGCGGCGAGCTCTGCGGCGGATACGACTTCTTGATTGAGCGCGTAGGCGTTGCCGCGCCGCTCGATGAACACGATACCCGCGCCGCCGCCGCCGACAACGGGCTTGAACACGAGGCGTTCCCGGTCTTTCAGAAGGTCTGAGATGTATCCGACCAGGTCTTGGGAGGCGCCGCAGTTGCCATAAAGGAGCTTGCCCCGGTCCACCACGCCATGTGTCGGAATATGCAGCGCAGGGAAGAGCTGGGTCATCAGGTCGAAGAGCAGCTTGTCCTTCACCAGCACGCGATAGACGCCGTTGATGTCGGGCGTCTTCACCGAGGCCTGATAGTCGGACACAAACAGATGCCGGTTCTCGGCGTTCAGCTTGTACAAGAGCACCGACTGGCTGAGATAGCCGTGACGCAGCTCGCGCAGTCTTTGCCAGAGCGGAACGGTCGCGCGCGATTTCAATTCCTCGGTAAAAAGTCGAAACAGACGGTCGCTCCGGCGCATGGGCAGTTCGAGCGCCATCGCGACACTCATCATGGCTTTACGAAGCATCTTTGGGCCCCCGGCGGATTCGCCACTGTCAGCCGCGACGGCGACGCGGCATTCCGCCTGCGCCACCGTCGCGGCTGTCGAGCTGAATTCGTTATCCTTGGACTACCGCCCTCCCGCACAGGATGGCTGAGACGAAGTATATATCGTTCGGCCGGCGGGTATATGACGCTATTTTACTCGGCGCGCCCGCAGCCCATTAACCTTATTGTTCCGTGATCCGTGTACAGACCTCTTTGATCTCGACATTCAGTGGGGTTGTTCCTGGCGTGAGGCTGGCCTCGCGCGCCTGCTCGACGCCCCCGCAAAACCCCCGGCCTCGCTTCGTCCGAAGCCGTACTGCGGCCAGTTTGCAACCGACCAAGGCGATCGGCGTCGAGCGCCGGCGGACGCATCCGACGAGATTGTTTCGCCGGTCGCCCTCCTGTAAGACTCCCGGCAGCGCGGCTTTACTGCCGGTCGCCGTCATGGAATCAATTGCGCATCGACCCTTAGTCAGCCGGCGTTCCGGGCTTGCTCCGCTGTCGGGCTGAGGCGGCGCAGGCGCATCACCCCGGTTTCGGACAAGCGTTCATGTCGAGGGATCACTGACTCCCATGCCCGACGCGATACTGGTGACCGGAGGGGCCGGCTATATCGGCAGCCAGGTAAGCAAGCACCTCGCCCAGCGCGGCTTCGCGCCGGTCGCCTACGACAATCTGTCCCGCGGCAACGATTGGGCCGTGAAATGGGGGCCGCTCGAGCGCGGCGACATCACCGATCCGGTGCGGCTCGAGGCAGTCATGCGGAAGCACCGGCCGGTGGCGATCATGCATTTCGCCGCCTATTGCTATGTCGGCGAGTCCGTGGCGGACCCGCTGCTCTACTATCGGAACAACGTGCTCGGTACGCTTACGCTGCTTGAAGCCGCCCGGCGGTGCGGCATCGGGAAGTTCGTTCTGTCCAGCACCTGCGCCACCTATGGCGACCCGCGGGCTCCGACCATCGCCGAGGACCACCCCCAGAATCCGACCAGTCCCTATGGTGCCAGCAAGCTCATGGTCGAGCGCATGGTGCGCGACGCGGCGGCCGCCTACGATCTCGCCTGGGCATCCCTGCGATACTTCAATGCGGCTGGCGCTGATCCCGACGGAGAGGCGGGCGAGGCGCACGAGCCCGAGACGCGGCTTGTCCCGCTTGCCATCCGGGCCGCGCTCGGCGGGGCGCCGCTGACGGTCTTCGGCACCGACTATCCGACGCCGGACGGAACTGCGATCCGCGACTACATCCATGTCGCCGATCTCGCGGGCGCCCATGTGCTGGCGCTGCAGCATCTGCTGTCGGGAGGCGAGAGCCTCGCCGCCAATCTGGGAACCGGCGAGGGCCATTCGGTGTTGGAGGTGGTCACTGCAGTGGAACGTGTCGGCGGGCGCAAGGTCCCGATCAGATACGGTCCGCGGCGCCCAGGGGATCCTTCCAGCATGATTGCGGATGCCAGGACGGCCGGACGGACGTTGGGCTGGAAGCCGGACTTTCCCGATATCCAGACCATCGTCGAAACGGCCTGGCGTTGGCATTCCTCGCGCGCGCACCCGGCAGCAGGATGACGGAAATTTCGATCCGGAATCGAGCGACAGCACTGATCCATAACGGCAAATGGGGCCGCTGGATCAATCGCGGCGTCTGGACGGTGACCGACCGCGGCCTGTTCGCCCTCGCCAATTTCGGGCTCAACGTGGTGCTGGCGCGATGGATGAGCCTTGAGGCGTACGGCACTTTCGCCCTGGCGTTCTCCGTCTTCATTATCATCGGCTCGATCCAGACCGCGCTGGTGAGCCAGCCTGTACTGATCCTTGGGCCGGGGCGCTACAGCGGCCGCTACGAGACCTACCTCGGGGTCGTAGTCAAATGGCAGTTCGTGGTCTGCTGGATCGCGTCGCTGGGCATCGCGGTAACGGGCGCCGGATTTATCGAATGGGGAAAGCGCGACACCGGGATCGTCCTGCTCGCGCTCGCGGTCGCCGGACCCTTCATCCTGCTGATGTGGCTGATGCGGAAGACGGGATACGCCAAGCTACAGGCGAAGGGTGCCGCAATCTCGGGCGCCGTCTACATGGTCCTGATCCTCGCCGGCACCTATCTGCTCAATCTGCTCGACGTCCTGACACCGGCGACCGCCCTGCTCATGATGGCCGCGGCCAGCCTGCCCGTGGCGATCAGGCTTGGCATCCGCCAGGGCGTGAAGCTTTTCGAAGAACGGCTGAGCGGGCCGTTCGGGCGCGAGGTCGCCCGCGAGCACTGGCGCTATGCGCGATGGACGATCCCGGCCAAGATCCTCGCCGACATAGTCACGAACGCCTTCGTCTTCGCCCTTCCGATCTGGGTGAGTCTGGAGGCGACGGGCGCGTTCCGAGCTCTTATCAACCTCGTCCTGCCGATGTCGTTCATGGCATCGTCGCTGAGCGTAATTCTCGTTCCCATCATGGTCCGCGCGCGCGTCAACAACACCATGCCTGAGAAGCTTTTGGTTTCGCTCGCATTCTTCATGCTGACGGCTATCGGCTATTCGGCGGCGTTGATCCTGTTCGACGACGAGATCGTGCGGCTGCTCTACTCCGACAAATACGCCGCCTATAGCAACCTGGTCTGGCTCATCGCCCTGCTTCCGATCGTGCAGGCGCCCTCCAACGCGCTCAGCGCAGGCCTTTTCGCGATGGAGAAGCCTCGCGACGTGTTCTGGATAACCCTCGCCGGCGCCAGCGTGGCCATGACCATCGGCCTCGGCGCGACCTACGCCTTCGGGTTGGCGGGCGCAATCGCCGGAAACGTGCTGTCCTATCTGACCATGACGGTGCTGCTGGCGCTGTTCCTGCGGTCAGTCCTTCGCAAGGAGAGGCAACATCCTCCTTCCTAGCCTCGCGCGCCTGCAGACGCCGTCCGGAGCGGTCGTCCATCGGCGCTCCCGCAGGTCGGAATGCGTGTAGCGCACGTCGGCAACTACAAGCCCGATAGCCCGAACGGCGTCGACAAGACGATCGTCGGGCTCGTTCGCCATCTTGGCGCGCAGAAGGTCGAGGTCGAGGTCTGGCATCCGAGCCGACATGTCGATCGCACGGTCGAGCGCTGCGAGGACGGCATCCGGATCGTCGATCTGCCGGTCAGCCGGACACTGAAAGGAATCTGCCGTTTCGGAGAGGGCGTCGCCGGCTTCCTCAAGAGCCGCGTCGGCCCCGTCGATCTGCTGCATTTCCATTCCGTGTTCCAGCAGGAGAACCTGAAGCTCGCGCACCTTGGCATTCCCTATGTCGTGACGCCGAATGGCGGTTACGATAGGCTGGTCCTCGCCGGCCGCAATCGCGTTGCGAAGTCGATCTGGATGGCGCTGTGGGAACGTCCCTACCTCAAGCGTGCCCGGCTGATCCAGGCGGTCAGCGCGCCCGAGCTCGCAACCATCGAAAGTCTCAGCCTGCCCACGCCGGTGCGCTTCATTCCGAACGGCATCGACGAGACGGTCTTCCATCGCCCCGTGGAGCCGCCTTCGCGGCTTAATTACTTCCTGTTCCTCGGCCGGCTCGCCATCGACCAGAAGGGCCTCGACCTTCTCCTTGAAGGCTACGCGAAGGCCTTCGCCCGATTGCCGACAATGCCGCGTCTCGTGTTGGCAGGCCCCGATTTCCGTGGCGGCCGTGAGCAACTCGCCGCCTTCGCCCGCAAGCTCGGAATCGCGGCGCAGGTCGCCTTCCCCGGCGCGGTCCAGGGAGAGGCGAAGTGGGGGCTGCTCGCCGGCGCACGGCTGTTCGTCCATACCTCGCGCTGGGAAGGGATGCCTTTCGCGCTTCTCGAGGCGCTCGCGCTCGGGCGGCCGGTGCTGGTCACGCCCGCTACCAACCTTGCCGCAGATGTCGGCGAGGCGGCGGCCGGAGTCGTGGTGGCGTCCGAGGTCGACGCGATAGCCGACGGGCTGTTGGAGGCGGCTGCCCTGTCCGACGAGCGCCTCGATCGCATGGGCGGGAATGCCCGGTCGATGGCGCAAGCCAAGTTTGCTTGGCAGAATATCGCGCGCGCGCTGAGCCGGGACTACCGGTCCATCGCGTTGCGCTGACGCCTGACCGATGCCGCCATGGCTTTGGAGTGCCGCTGAGCCGATGCCGAACGCCCTGAGAAAGCAGTTTTACGAGTTTTTCGCTCGAAAGGCGAAGGAGGCCGGCATCGCCTGGGCCGTGCTGAGCGGGATCGAGGGCTATCCGGCCGATATCGGCCGGGATCTCGACGTCGCCTGCCGGGATTCGCAGGAAGCCCAGCGGTTACGCGACCTCTTCGTGGTCTGCCTGCGGCAGCGGGGGTTCCGCTGGATCGTCTATCCGAGTCCGATCTGGGGACGGCGCATCCTTGGGATCACGGAGGACTACGCCGCCGTTGAGCTGCATATCGTGTCGCCGGTGCGGATCGGCAGCATCAGCCTCGTCCCCGCCTGGGACAGGCTCGACATGATTGAAGGCCTGTTCCCGGTCGATCCTCTGCTGCGCTACTTCAAGCGTTGCCTCATGCCGGCGCTTACCCGCAACGAGGCATGGCGCCGCAAATGCGCGGAAACCGCCGTGCCGGCGCGTATGCCTTGGTGGATTCAGCCGACCGCGCGCCGAATCGCGCGAGGGGAGGAGCTGGCGCGCGCGGACAGCCTCAAGCTCTCCGCCCTCTATTTCGTCGCCCATCCGGCGGCAGCCATCGCCAACCTGGTGCGCTGGCGGTTCCGTCGGGGGGTGCGGCGCAGCTATCCGGCGGCGCCGGTCTATCAGCTCGCGGACGCCACGAGCAGCGAGTATTTCCTCGCGCTCGCCCGGACATCGCTCGCGCAGATCTTTACCGGCTTCATCTGCGTCGACGACGTGGGATCGAGGCGGATTAATGCGCTGCAGGCGATCCAGAACCTCACCTTCCTGACCCGGTCGCGGCCAGACGTCCGCGACGTCCGGGTCATACCGGGAACGGTTTCGGGGGATCGTGAACTCCTCACAACCATCGTCGAGGCGTTCGTGGCATTCAACGAGCGCTGGAAGCCGAAGGAGCCGGACACACATTGATCGTTGTAATTCTCGGGGTGGACGGGTGCGGCAAAAGCAGCGTGGTGGAGATGCTGGAGCGCCGCTTCGCAAGGGTCTTTCGCGAGGTCCGGGTTCTGCTTTTGCGCCCCATGCTCGGCCGCGGCGGGGCACGGGAGGGCGCACCGGTCACCGATCCGCACCGGCTGCCCCCGCGCGGCCTGCTCGGCTCGATCGCGAAGCTGTTCTACCTGCTGGTGGACTACAGCACGATTTATCCCTGGAAATGGCGTCAGCGCGGTGCCCCCAAGGATCGCGGGATCATCATCTTCGACCGGTATTATCACGATCTACTCGTCGACCCGCGGCGCTACCGCTACGGCGCTCCGCTCTGGCTTGCCCGCTGGATCGGCAATCTCGTGCCGAGCCCGGATCTCTGGATCTTGCTCGACGCGCCGCCGGACGTGATCCTCGCCCGCAAGCAGGAAGTCTCGAGGGACGAGCTGGCTCGCCAGCGGAAGGCCTATTTCGCCTTTGCCGGCGATCGCGACAACGCCTTCACGATAGACGCGACGAAGCCGCTCGAGGACGTGACGCAGGGCGTCGAAAACCTCATCCTCGACCGCCTGCGCTAACGCAGCTCACTTCGGTATCGCGTCACCCGCCAGCAGGATCCACTGGAACACCGGCTCCTCGCTCGAGATGTGGATGCTCCGGCTCGCATCCTCGACGGCGCCGAGCTGCTTCAGGTCGAAGTCGCGCTTGAGCAGAACCCTGCCGGAGAGCTCAGGAAGCACGACGTCACCGCCCATGCGCTGGACGACCACCGGCAGTCCGCCTTCGCTGATCACCGCCCGGCGCCATCCCGTCACGCTGCGCGGGTCGCGGCTCAGCTTCGAGGGGTCGATTTCGAACCCGGAATTGTCGCTGGTCTGGACGAGGCTGAGGAACACGCGATCCGACGTCGCGATCGGCGCATCGGTGTCCGAGGCGAGGATGAAGAAGCCCCAGGGGCGATTGAGATTCTCGATGGTGATACCGTCGCGAAAGCGGTAACGGCGATCCGCCGGGAACTCGCCCGCATAGATCTTTACGTAAGGCGTGTCGACAACCAGCCGGCCATTCGGCCAGTCCCAGTCGATGGCGCCGTCATCGAGCGCGACAGGCTCGGTGAAGTCTCCCGCCTGCACCGGACCCGCGACACGGCGTCCGAAAGGCGCGTTCGGCTCGAAGTCGAGCGCGGCGCCGTATTTGAACGCGGTCCGCGCTATCGTCTGCCAATCTCCGGCTTCCATGCCGCCGTCGCGCCCGTCATAGAGCGCCTCGCAGCCGAATTCGAACTCGGTCGGCGTGGGCGCCGTCGGGATGCCCAGATTCCGGAACGCCGCTCCGGCCGCCCAAGTCGCCGACAGCATGACCTCGTCGCGCGCGAAACCCGGCGACGAACCGTACTCGCTCACCGTGGCGTAGCGCAGCTCGCCGCGATACCACATCAGATCCTCGGAATGAGGCCGGATCGGATACTGGTAGAAGAAATAGCCGCCGTGATTTTGCCAGGACCCGAAAACAGCCTGGATGATCGGATACTCGGCCTTGAAGATGTTCGGCGTCATCGTCATGCCTTCGTACATGACGAGCGGCTGCCCCTTGATGCGGCCGATCTCCATGTTCATCGGCGCCTGGTGGAATGCCTCCGGCGGGTAGCCGTGCGGTGCCGGCGGAAGCGACAGCATAGACACATAGGGATAGTGGGGATGCTGCGCGTCGTTAAGTAGCGTATAGTGATGATGCACATAGCCATTGCCGGCGTTGAACCCGCCCCGCGCGACGCCGAAGGCGGTCGACAGGCTGTCGCCGTCGCCCGAGATGCTGTCGAGGTTGATCGGCACGACATTGGCGCCGACGCCGGGCGGCGCGGTCGAGCGGATCGCATCGGTCAGCATCCGATAGGCCTTGAGATAGTGGTCGAGCACGAAGCGCGTGAAGTCGCGCCGACGGGCGTCGCCAGACCCCGATTCCTCCGTCGCCGCGCCGAGCGCGACCGATCCGTCAGCCAGGCTCTCGCCCGGCTTCAGATAGCCCTCCGGCAACGCGGCGTCGTCCCCGTAGAGAGCGCCGAGATAGGCGTTCCACTCCGCGCGATACTGTCGCTTGAAGTAGTCCGGCATGCCGCCGCGCTTGCGCCCCGTCACCGGTTTGTCGAGTTCGCCCCCCAGAATCCGCTCGACGAATCGTACCTCGTTGTTCAGCTCGTAAAGGGCGAAGACCTGGTCCTCGTAGTAGTGCTTCTCCGTCCATTTGTTGAAATGACGCAACACCCGTTGGGCGTTGCGTATCTTGATCTCCCTCCAGGTCCCGTCGACGAGGAAGGCCTGATCGATCACATACGGCCAGCCATAGTCGTCGCTCGCCGCTTTCCATTCGTCGAACTCGGATTCCGGTCCCGCGAAAGCTCGGCTGATCTCGCGGCTCTGTGGCCCGAAGAGATTAAGGGACATGTAGGCATGCATGCCTTCCTGCTTCAGCCGGAACAGGAAATAGTCGAACTTGTCGATTAGCGAACCGTCGTTCTTCGCATAGTCGACGTCCTCGCCCGACGCGAGATTGCCGAACATGTAGCTGCTCGGCGGGAATATCCGCACGGCGTTGAAGCCCAGCGCCTTGAGCCTCGAGACGAAGGCGTCGAGATCCGCGTGGCTGAGGGCGGCGTGGCTGTCGCCGCCGCCCTTCCAGGCACCCCCCCATCCCATGTTGACGCCCCAAAAACGGATCGGCGCTCCGTCCAGATAAAAGGCTCCGCCGGCCGAATAGACGAACCCCGGCGCGGCCTTCGCGCCGACTGGACTCGTCTGATTTTCGAGCGAAGGTTGCAACTCGCCGGCGAGCAGCGCATCGGCGGCCCGGCTGTATGCGGCGCTGTTGCAGCTAGCAGCCTCGCTACCGGCGGCGGGAGGGGCGCCTCCGACAAGCGCCCACGCTACGACGGCCGCGAGCAATGTTCCCGACCGTACCCAACAAGGGCTTGCGCAGAAATTATCCAACCACCAACATGTCACAATATTGCCCCAAGGTAGATTTTTGACCGCCCCGTCAGTGATTTTGCGCGACGTGGCGCCGCTCGCTTGTTGCGGCAGACGCGGCCTCAAGGATCGCCCTTCGCGGTGGCGTATCTCGCTATTGCTCGCGCACTGTCCGGAATTTTTTCCCCGGAAGATGGTTAACGATTAGTAAGCGGTTAACGGTTAGTAAACGGCAGGATCACTTTTTAGGGAACTGTTCACAGTGTGAAGTGTTTCACTAACGCCGAGACGCATCCTCGCTTAAGATATCACTAAATTCGGCGCGGAACCGAAGGGGCCTGGCAACAATTTAAACCGATCGCCCAGTCGGATGAAGTTAAACCGATCGCCCAGTCGGATGAAGCGAGATGCGTCACCACTTAGAGCGGAACGCATAACTTTTGGTCCCTACCGTGACAGCACCCCAGGCCTCGCAGCAGGCGTCATTTCGCGTCGAGAGAAGCTCGTTCGAATGGCTGCCAGCCGTGACTGGCGGGATCGTTCGCGCTGTGGACGCGGCGTTCCTCATCATCGGTGCCACGATCGCCTACTGGATCTATATCGACAGCGTGCTCGCTGTGGACGATGTGACGGGATCGGCCGAGCCGATCCGGCAGTTCTACATTGCGCTCGTCGCGGTCGCAGTGGTGCTGCAGCTCAACATCTTTCATATGGCGGGCCTCTATAAATTTTCCCGGCTCACCGATACGAGCTTCCAGATCCGCCGCTCCTTCGGCGCCATCGTGATCCTCTTCGCGGTGGTGATATTCTTTCTCTACATCGAGAAGATGTCCGCAACCTATTCGCGAGGCTGGATGTTGCTCTGGTTCAGCCTGACCGCGAGCGGCATCATGTGCACTCGGGTTGTGCTGCGCCCGGTGATGGAGCAGTGGATCAAGCAGGGCTTGGCGACCACCCGCGTGGCAGTGGTGGGTTCCGGCGAGGCGGCGACGCGGCTTGCCCACTATCTTCTCGGTCTCCGCGACGTGTCGGTCGAGTTCTGCGGGATTTTCGACGATCGCGCCCGGTCGCGCCGGGACGAAACGATGCCGGAGTCGGACATCGTCGAGATGCCGCGCACGGGCAACATCCGGCAACTCTGCGAGCTCGCCCGCACCCAGAAGCTCGACCAGATCATCCTGGCGACCCCGGAGATTTCCCAGAAGCGCCTGACCGAGCTTCTCAAGCGGATGCGGTCCCTGCCGGTCGACGTACGGCTGTGCCGGGATTCGCTCGAGTACTTCCTGCCGCAATCCTCCTACGAGTTCTGCGGCATCCTCCCGTTGCTTCGGCTCTACGACAAGCCGATCTCGGGATGGGGCAAGCTCGTCAAGCGAATCGAGGACCAGGTCCTCGCACTGACGCTGCTCGCCATGATGGCGCCCGTCCTGCTGACCATCGCCGCGCTCATCAAGCTGGATAGCCGCGGTCCGGTGCTGTTCAAACAGGGGCGCTACGGCTTCAACAATCGCGTCATTACCGTCTTCAAATTCCGGACGATGTATCACGATCGGGCGGATTTCGGCGGCGAGCAGCAGATCACGGAGAACGATCCCCGCGTGACGCGCGTCGGACAGGTGTTGCGCCGCTGGAGCCTGGACGAACTGCCGCAACTCCTGAACGTGTTGCTCGGCGACATGTCGGTTGTCGGTCCCCGGCCGCACCCGCTGCGCTGCGGCGTGGACGGGCGCCTCTTCGAGGAAGTGGTCGAGGAATATGCCGAGCGCCATCGGGTGAAGCCGGGCATTACCGGATGGGCCCAGGTGCATGGCTGGCACGGCGCGGCCGACACGCAGGAGAAGATTCGCGAGCGGGTCAAGCACGACCTCCACTACATCGACAATTGGTCGGTCCTTCTCGATCTCAAGATTCTGGCAATGACGACCTACATCGTCCTCAAGCGGACCGACGCCTGAGGTCGGGCTGGTGGCGGGTTTTTCTTCACCGCGCTTCAGCTGCCCTCGCGGACTCCGGTCCTATCCTCTCCGGCGCGTGCCGGGTGCCGACGGACGATGAAGGTGCCGATCGCCGACCTGTGCCGAGCGACCCTCGGATGATGATCGTCACCGTCCTGACCCTTGGCGTCGGCTTTTGTTCGCTGCTGATCTTCGGCAACATCTATGTTGCGCTCGCCGGCGTGGGCGTGCTGCTCATCGCCAACATCGCGATGGTCCTCGCCGGGCGCGATGCGTTCCACAAGAAGAGCGTGCTGTTAGTGCTCTGGTTTATCCTGCTGTCGCATCGCGCGCTGGTGCCACGGACCAAGGTCGACGAATCGGGATCGCTGTTCTTTGTCGAGGTCGGCGCCACGCTCGCCGTCCTCGCTATCGGTTCGCTCTACTTCATTGGGTCGGTCAGCAATCTGAAGATCCGGCCATTCGAAGGCCGATTCTGGCTCCTGGTCTATACCGTCCTGGCCGGGATTTCCCTGCTCTGGACACCGGATCCGATCTACTCGGGCTTCTGGTTCCTGCGCCTGACCTGCGTCGCCGTCCTGCTCCTGGTCTATTTCGCCGAAGCCGATGTCGATGATTGTCGCAAGTTTTTCATCGTCACGCTGGTCGGCAGCGCGCCGGTCATCCTGCTGCCCATCATTGGCTACATGGTGGGCGTGAGCCATGCGCTGGTCGGTGCCCAGCGCGTAGTCGGATTCTGGGTGCATCCCGGCGTCGTCACCATCGTCGCCTTCTCGGTGGCAGCCGCGGCATTCGCCGCGATCCTCCAGGGCCGAGGCGGCCGCAGCCGGAGCGAGCACCTCATGTACTGGATCCTCTTCGGTCTCGGTTGCGTCAGCGGGTTCCTTGCGGCGGGCAAGACGGGCGCCATCGGCGCCGGCATCGCCGTGGCGGTTATGCTGCTGATCGCCAGACGAATCCGGTTCCTCATCGGCATGCTGGCGATCGCCGCCGTCGGTTTCGTGGTCTATGACGAGGTCGCGAAGGGCATGGAGGTCGGTCTGATCGCCCATATGAGCTCGTACAATTTCGAGCGGCTGGGAACCGTGCAGGGACGGTTCAACCTCTGGGTTTCGGCGCTCGGTGCCTGGAGCGAATCCGTGCAGACGACCCTGCTCGGGCGAGGCTTCACCTCCTTCCGCAGCGCCCATATCGCGGCGGAGAACGGGTGGGACCCGGGCCACGCCCATAACTCCTACCTGAATGTGCTGGTCGACATGGGGATCGTCGGCGCCTTTGCCTATATCGCGATGCTCTGGCAGGCGACCCGAAACACGGTCGCCATGGCGAAAAGGCGAGGACGGGACTTCAGCCACACCACCGCCTTCATCGGCTTCGTGGCGCTCGTCAGCCTCCTCATCGGCGCCACAATGGACGATGTGTTCGGCGGAACGCTGCAACCGACCAGCTACCTGCTGCTTGGCATCGCCATCACGCTCGACCGTCTCGCTTTCCTCGACCGGCACACCGTCACGGATTTGCCCGAACCAGCCCGGGCTTATTCGCCGATGCATCCCGGCTCGAGGCTCGCCTCCCCTCTCGTACCGCCTGCGTTTCGCGGCTGATGGCTTCGCCGTCGGGAAACTTAAGCCCTCGGGGCATGTCGAGGGCCATTTGCGGCGTCGACTGCCAGCGCGCTGGAGCGGCGCAGATTCGTCCGGGACGGGTGGCGTTCCCGGAAGCTACGATGACAACGTTCAGGCGTCGCGGCCCCCTCGGACCGGCGACGGTGTTCGAGGATCAGACCAATGAAAAGCGTGCTTATTTTCACGGTGCATAAGGCAGGGTCGATGTTCGTGCATCGTCTCACCGACTACCTGACGCACCAGCTCCACATGCCGTACTACTCGCCGAACAACGGCAATTTCCCGGACATGCCGGTTCTTGTGGGCGACAGCTCCTACTTCAACGGCAAGTCCGGATGCTTCGGACCGCTTCGCCAATACTGCCCGGTCGAGCATATCGAGAACTATGAGGTGATCCTGCACCTGCGCGATCCTCGGGACATGCTGGTATCGCGCTTCTTCATGGTAACGCACAAGAATCCAGGGCCGAAGCGATGGCTACGCAACGCCATGCGCGCCTACCCCTACCGGTCGGTCTGGGCGACCTCTCCGAAGGAGCTGTTCCATATCGGCGTCCTCCAGATGAAGCGGCTTAGCCATCTGGGACGCTACAAGAGGATGCGTCAGAGGGCGGCAAGTCTGGCCGATGGCGGCATCGACAGCTACGTCATGAGCGAAGCAGAAGAGTATTACTCGCGCTACGCGGCCTATTGCGAGAAGCTGGTCGGCAAGAAGAACGTCGCGCTGCTCCGCTACGAGGACATGGTCACCGACTTCGACCGGTGGTATTCGGAATTCACCAAGCCATTCGGCCCCGGGGCGGAGACCGCCATCGGCGGCAGCATGATGGAGACTCTGCGCTCGCAGTTCCAGATGAAGGGCGAGGATCGCGCATCTCACAAGCGCAGGGTCACGCCGGGCGACCATCGCGACAAGCTGCGGCCGGAAACAATCCAGGTGCTGAACGAGAAGTTTTCGGACGTGCTCAAGGCGCTGAACTACCCGGTATGAGGGGCGGCGGTTCCGACCCGCCACGCCAAGCTGTAGCTGACGCCGACGGACGGACGAGCCATTTTGGATGAGCGGCGATGCGCGTTGTGCTGGTCCACAATCGATACAGGCAGCGCGGTGGAGAGGATATGGTCCTGGCCGCGGAGGCGGCGCTGCTCCGCGGTCATGGCCACGAGGTACGGGAGTTTCTCAAGGACAACAAAGAAATTCAGAATGGCGGCCGGCTGGGCCTGCTGCGCGACACGATATGGTCCTCGCGCTCCTACGCCGAGCTCGCCGCGCTGATCGGCTCGTTCCATCCCGATCTCGTCCATTTTCACAACACGCTTCCCCTGGTGTCGCCGGCGGCGATCCACGCCGCCAAGTCACGAGGGCTTCCGACGGTGCAGACCCTGCACAACTACCGTCTCGCCTGTCCGAACGGGCTGATGTTCCGCAGCGGCCGCGTCTGCGAGGATTGCCTCGGCAGGTCGGTGGCCTGGCCCGGTGTGCTGCACGCTTGTTATCGCCACAGCCGGGTCGCGAGCGCGGCGGTGGCAGCGATGCTCGCCACCCACAAATTCATGGGGACATGGCGCGACAAGATCGACATGCACATCGCCCTCACTGAATTCGTCCGGGGCAAGTATGTTGAATCCGGCATCCCGGCCGAGCGCATCGCGGTCAAGCCGAACTTCCTCGCGGACGATCCCGGTCCCGGCAATGGTCGAGGCGGGTTCGCGCTCTTCGTCGGCCGGCTGACGCCGGAGAAGGGCGTCGAGACGCTGCTGGCGGCCTGGCCGCGCATCCCCGGCGCGGTGCCGCTCAAGATCGTGGGCGACGGTCCGCTTTCGGGCGTTGTGGCCGACGCCGCTGGCCGCGTTCCGGGGGTGTCATGGCTCGGCGAGCGGCGGCACGAGGAGGTGCTCGCCCTCATGGGCGAGGCGACCTTCCTGCTGGTTCCCTCGCTATGGTACGAGCCCTTCGGCCTCACCATCATCGAGGCCTTCGCCAGGGGCACACCTGTGATCGGCGCCGATATCGGGTCGATCGGGACGCTGATCCGGCATGGGCGGAGCGGCCTCCTCCATCGTCCGGCGGACGCGGAGGACCTGGCGGAAAAGATCACCTGGTTCCTGTCAAACCCCGACACCGTCGCGCCCATGCGGCGTGCAGCTCGGCAAGCCTTCGAGGAGAATTACAACGCGCCGCGCAACTACGAGCGGTTGATGGAAATTTACGCGCTTGCCATCGATCGCAACGCACGGCGCGGTTGAGGCTCGCGCCGGCCCGGGCGCCGGTGGTTATCGCAGATACTCGCGCCACCACCAGGCGAGCATCGTAAGGGCGGCGATCTGGCGCGAGCGTTGCTTCGGACGATGCCGACGCAGCAGCCATATCTTCTGCGCCTTCGGCACCTCTGTGCGGCGTTCGAAGAGGTCCATCACCTCGTCCCGGTCGAAGAGATCGGTGCTGCGGCAGAATTCCTCCACGACGCTCCGGCATTCCTCCCCGAACTGCCCGAAATACCAATCATGGAGCGGCAGTCCGAAGCCTTGCTTCTTGCGGTCGATGATCTCGTCGGGAACGATCCCGCGGATGGCTTTCTTGTGGAGATAGCGCAGCGTTCCATCGGGGAATTTCACCGATTGCGGAATGCTCATCACATATTCGACAACGTTGTGATCGAGGAAAGGCGGCCTCGCCTCGAGCCCCACACCCATCGCCATCCGATCCCAGCGCATCAGGATGACCTCCGGCAGTCGCAGCCGGGTATCGACATAGGTCATCCAGTTGAGCGGCGATTGCTCGGCGGCCTTCTCCTCGAAATCCTGGCGGAGCGGACGAATGACCTCCCAGGACGTGACGTCGCGGAACTTCTTCCGCATGCGTTCGGAAAGCAGGCGGTGCTTCTCGGCATTGGTGAACATCTCGCTCCCGCTCCAATAGGGCACCTGGCCCTTCACGGCCCTGCTGAGCCGCTCGTAGGGGAACGCTTCGCCGTTGCCGAGGAGCCGCATGCCGGCGAGCCCAAGCCGCTTGATCCCGCGCGGGATGGGCCAGTCGTTGAGGCGCTGGAGCTTGATCTGCTCGGCCCAGTGCGGATAGCCGCAAAAGAGCTCGTCGCCGCCGTCCCCGATATGACCAACGATGACGCCGTTGTCGCGGGCGAGCTTGCAAGCGAAGTAGGTCGGGACCGAGGTCATCTCGGCCACGACGTCATCCTGCAGACGTAGGACCAAGGGCAGGATTTCGGTGACGTCCTCCGGAGAGAGCAGGCGCTCGTGATACTCGGCACCGATCTTCGACGCCATCAGCCGCGCATAGGGCGTCTCGTTCGCGAAGTGGCGAAACTCGCCGCGCGATCCGATCGTGGCCGTCTTGATCGGCTGCGTCTCGCCTTCTGCGTAAAGCGCCGCCAGCGTGCTCGAATCCGTGCCGCCGGAAAGGAACACGCCGGTTTGCCGGTCGCTCATTTTTTGCAGGCTCACAGCGCTCCGGAGATGCGCCATTAACCCGTCGATGATCTCGGCTTCGCTTTTGCCGGCAAGGTCGAAGCGCCTGTCGAGGCAGTCCCAGTAGCGGCGACTCTGCACCTCGCCGTGTTGATCGATTTTCACCCATACGCCGGCCGGTATCTTGCTGATGCCCTTGAACATCGTGAGCGGCGGCGGTGCGGCGAGAAAGGACAGATAGTGGTAGAGCGCGTGCTCGTCGATCGTCCGCTCCTGCCCCGGGTCTTCGAGCAGGGCCTTGATCTCCGAGGCGAAAGTCACTCTTCCGTTATGGATCGAGTAGCAGAGGGGTTTGATCCCCATCCGGTCGCGCACGAGCCATAGCTCCTTCCGGCGCGCGTCCCAGATCGCGAAGGCGAACATGCCGTTGAAGCGCTGCAGGCAGTCGATGCCCCATTGCGAGAAGGCGTGGAGGATCGTCTCCGTGTCGCAGTGATCGGTCTTCCACCGGTAGCCGCCGATGCGCTCGAGATCGGCGCGGATCTCCGCGTGGTTATAGATCTCGCCGTTGAACACGATCCAGAGCGACTGATCCTCGTTGCTCATCGGCTGGCCCGCGGCCTCCGAGAGGTCGACGATGGAGAGCCGCCGGTGGGCAAGCCCGAGCCGGCCGTCGGGAGAAATCCAGTTGCCGGCGCCATCCGGACCGCGATGGTCCATGGTGTCGCGCATCTTTGTCAGATAGGGATCGGTGATACGGAAGTCGCCGCCCGAGAACACCATCGCACCGGCTATCCCGCACATCGGAACCCCCTTTCGGTCGAACGCGCCGGGCGTTTACGGCCGCAGGGAGAAGCGAGCGGAACGGCCGAACCCGCGTGACACGGAGCTTGAGGAATGAAGGAAAGCGGATCGCCGCGATACAACGCTTTGTCAGCTACCCTATGACTCGTAGGCAGGCAGGCAACTCGGCGCAGATTTTCCTCCCGGGAGCATCCGTCGACGGCGTCGCTATCGACGGAATTGTCAGCTTTGCACCACGCTGGCGATCGGCGCCCCATCGATGCGCGGGAGCTTTACTCCGAGCAGCGCGGCGAAGGTGGGCGCGAAATCTACCACGGATACGCTACCACTGAGCTTGCCTTGGCGAACCGTCGGCCCTGTGGCCAAAAAAAGGCCGAGCGCCTTGTGGTCGCCCGTGCGAACGCTCAGATGCCGGTTCTCGACGAGCCCGATCTTCGGCGAGCTTGCGCGATGGATGGGATGAGAGCGGTTCCATTGCACCAGGAGGTCCGGCAGCCGGTTGAGGCGCTCCCCGTGATAGATCCGATCCGTGCGGATCACCTCGTTGACGAGTGGCTCCCCCGTGTCGGCGTTCAGCATCTCGCGAAGGTCGGCGCTAAGCTTGTCGCACACCTCGTCATAGTCGGACCCCGGGCGCACAATGCCGTGCGCCTCGCGCCCGACGAGATTGATCCGCACGCCTCCGGTCGCGTTGTTGGTCTTCATCTCGAAGAAGCGCCGCGTCGAGCGCTGTGGCACGACGGCGTTCTGGTAGATCGGCTCCCAGACATCCTTGCGCAGCGGCATGAGGAGCTTGCGCACCTCAAGCGGCGTGGCGCGCCAGACGTTCCGCATGAGGTCGGTGGCGCGCTTCTTGAGCGTCTCGGTACCCCGGCCCTCGAGACGGAGCAGGATCTGGTCCAGCAGGTCGGTGCCGCTGTAATGCGGTCCGATGCCGAAGCTACAGTAAGCGATGACCGTCGTATCGGCGTCGACGTTCGACAGCAGGCGACCGAGGGCCTTGTCGATGCCGATATAGATGTCCTTCACCGGATCGCCGATCTCCTCGGCAATGGCTTCTTCGTGATGCAGATGCGACTTATCGTGGATGTGCCAACAGTGATGTCCGACGCAGTGGGTTTCGCAGAAGACCGTCAGGAACAGGTCCCATTCCGCGCTGCGCATAAGATGCTCGGAGAGTGCAGCCTTGCGCTCCATGCGGTCGAGCAGCTTGCCGCGGAAGGCCCGATACTCCGCGAGCGTGCCGGGCGGCTCCTGGTCGCAGGGCGAACCGCGCTCGGTCCCGAGCGGATCGCTTCCGAACTTCGCCTCGAGGTCTTCGGCGAGCGCGGCGGGCCAGGTGCGCGGCTTGCGGTCGTAGAACCGGACATGTGTGCCCCAGTCCATGACATGGATGCCCTTGATGTTCTCGGCGAGGAAGGAGTAGGGCGCATCCACCACGACTGTGCGCTTCCCGCCGCGATCGAGAAGCTCCCAGACCGGGCTGAAGCTCACGTCCGCCTTGCGATAGGTCGCATAGCGGTAGTTTTCGGTGTCGAAATGATCGTAGGCATCATACTGCCCATGCCGATCCGGAAGGACGCCCGTATAGAACGAACTCCAGGTCCCGCCCGAGACGAGGCCGACCGGATTTTCGATCAGGCCCCAGCTCGATCGTTCGAGAAGCTGCTTGAAGTTGGGAAGCAGCCCGGCCGCGGCCCATTCTAGGATCAGGTCCTTCTCCATGGAGTCGAACCCGATCACGAGCACCCTATTGGACGCAGACATCTTGCTCCTCGCTTGAAACTGCGCCGGCGCGCGGCTGCGACAGCCGAACGCAGCGTTCTAGGATACGATGGAATAGCTTTCGAAGCATTGCTGAAATGATTGGGCCTGGTCGATTGCTACGTTACTCAGCCGAGTCAAATAACCGTAACGTCCGGTGAAACTCGATCGCTCTCGGAAGCAAGGTTCATCTCCGGTATACGACTATTGCGAGGCTGGCGCCGGTCCATCGCGCCCGAGAAGTCTGCCGTACATCTGGCTCATCTCGGCGCATTTGGACGGCCAGGCGAGGCGCGTCACCACGAGCTCGCGGCCAGCTTCGCCCATGCGCATGCGCAGGGACCGATCCACGGCCAGGCGCTTCATCGCCTCGGCGATATCCGCCACCACCTGCTGATCCGAATTCGCTGCAACCTTGATGCCCGCCTCGTTGCTCACGAGAGCCCCCGGGCCCGCATGGTCGAGGCAGATTACCGGACGGCGCGCGGCCATCGCCTCGAGACAGACCCAGCCCCCGGAATCGTGCAAGCTCGGATGCACCAGCACATGGCACTGGCCGAGCTTCGCGAAAGCCTCCTTTCGCGGCAGCTCGCCCCAGAAGATGACCGACGATCCGATACCCCGATCCGCCGCCAGCTTGCGAAGACCCGCATCCTCCGGACCCGCGCCGGCGATCCACAGTTCGGCATCGGGAAGGGCGGCCCGGGCGAAGGCTTCGATCGCAAGTCCGATTCCCTTCCAGCCCAGCAGGCGGCCGATGAAAATGAACCGTACCCGGTCGTCGGCGGGCGCGCCGAGCGCACCGAGATGGGCGATGTCATGGTCGTCCAGCGCAATCGCCGGCCGGATCTCAATTTGCCGCGCCCCGAGCAGGCGCATGCGCTCCCTCGAATCCGCGGTCGTCGCGTAGGCGATGGCACTGCGCCGCGCGGTGAGGCGCACGAACGGATCCCTCTCGCCGATCCATCGCGCGAGGTTGCGGACCATCTCGTAGAAGCGGCCGCGCAAGTCGAAATGGGAGGAGAAGTTGTGTGGCGTTGACTCCCCGCCGCCCACCGGGCCCCAGACGAACGGTGCGTCCAGCATGCAAAGGAAGGACGGCATCCAGTATTTGCCGAACGTGTAGTGATGCACGAGATCGAAACTGCAGTCCCGATGAAGCTTGCGGCCGCGGAAGTAGGCGCCGATCTGCCATAGGTAGTAGTAGACCTGCACACCTCGCTGCCCGCGCTTCCAGAAGCTCACCCACCGCGGCAGGTCGTAATAGGTGAACCGAAGCCCGTCGATCGGGTTGTTGCGCATCGACGCCTCGATCGATTCCCGATTGTTCGCCCGCGTCAGTACGGAGACGTCGTGGTGCGCCGCCATGTGCGAAACGACGCGCCACCCTTTTCCGGCTTCGGACCCGCTCATCGGATCGCAGGCATAGGCGGAGAACAATACCTTGAGACGCGTCATGGGAACCCGCGTCCCCACAGCAGCGCGCGGATGCGATGCGGCACCGTTCTGGCGGCCCGTGGGGCTCTCATCTTGGATCGGCGGTATGGGCCTTCAATCAACCGACTTCATATTGCAGCTATCATGGATTGCTTCCTATAGTGATCCAGTGCCCTTGACTTGTCACGGCCGCTTTGGCCGGAAACACGGTTGTTTGATCGGAAAGGAAGCAACCGAAACCCAAACGCAGTCACTGGCGGCCGCGTTCCCTATCCGGATGCAAGCCCTATGCCGACAAGCCGCTTTCCGCCTTCCTCTCTCGGTATCTGCGGGGGAGAATTGCAGGGTCCGGCCTGATCATGCCGGCTGCTGCGCAATTCCGGTTCATGCCGCTCTCGGAGGGGCGGGAGCTGTTCCTGCCGCTCAGGCCGCCAGCGGCTACGGCGGGCGGCCTCGCCCTCTATGCGCCGATGCATCCGGCGGCGCGCGCCTATCGGGGCCTGATGGTCCGTGCCGTCCGCCGCGGCCTCGCGCCCTTCCTTCTCCGCAGTCGGCCGCTTTCCGACAAGGGCGGCCTGCCGCACCTGCATCATCATGGGCTGGTCGAGACGGTGAGGGCGGCGCTGAAGCGGCCTGATGCGGAGTTCGCGATCTATCAGGGCAAGGAAGCGGTCGTGCGAAAGCCGACCCTGCTCGCGATGGAACCGGACGGCCGTCCGATAGCCTATGCAAAAATTGGCTGGAACGAAGCTTCGCGACATCTGGTCGAGCAGGAGCACCAGGCCCTGGTCTTTCTCGGCCGGCAGGCGTTGCAGCACGGGCGCGTCGCGCCGGTCCTCGGCTACCTCGATCTTGGCCACAGCAGGGTCCTGATCTCGACGCCGTTGCATCATGTGAACGCCGCCGCCGAGTTCGCGCTCACGCCGCTTCACGTCGCTTTCCTCCGCGAGGTCGGTTCGCGCGCGCTCACCCTCTCGCCGCTTGCGCAGAGCGCCTTCTGGACGCGGGCGAACGAGCGTCTGGGCAAGCTGCGCGCAAAGCTGACGCGGCGAGAGACAGAAATACTGGAGGCGGCGCTGCGAAGGCTTAGCGCGGGGTTCGGCGACGCGACGCTGCCCTGGACACTCCGGCTCGGCGACTTTCTTCCCTGGAACTTCGGTCTCGACAAGGCCGCGCAGCGCATCGACGTGGTGGACCTGGAGTTCGCCGAGAGGGGCAGCCCGCTCGGGTGGGACGTCTTCCATTTCCTGATCGGCATCAGGCAGCCCTTTCGGCCCGTCGATATCGCGGCGCAGGCCGAAGGTTCGCCCTTTCGCGACTATTTCGCGCATTTCGGCATCGGATCCGAAAGGCTGCCTTACCTACAGCTCGCCTATCTCGTCGATCTCACGCTCTTCTTCCGATATATGTGGGGCGATCAGACGCCCGTCGCGAGCGCCGAAAGGAACATGAGCATCAGGCTGGATGCGATCTCGACCGTCCTCCGCGAACTCGGCGAGGCGCCGGCAACACGGTAGCGCTCCTGCACCCTCGACAGGGCCCATATCAGCAAGGGCGTGAAATGCGGATGCGACGCGCCGAACACTGGCGACTCGATGCCGAAGAGACCCCTGCATAGGCCGGCGAGCGCAGTGCTCAGCCGGCCTTTGCGATCTATGCCGAGCAGCTTTCCGAGCTTGCGGACCACCCGGTAGAGATTCCGTCCGAAATCCCACCAGACGATCTTCGCCTTCAGCCACGGCACGCTTTGTCCCTGGCTGCGCCAATGCTCCAGCACTTCCTGCTGCGTCCGGGCCGACAAGCGATTCCGCCCCTGGAACAGCAGGATACTGGCGCCCACCTTCCGCCGTCCGAACACCGAGCGGGCGACGCCGGCTTCCTCCAGAAGCCGCCGCGGCACCGTGCGGTCATAGCCGGAACCGGTCATGTAGGGCGCCATGTCGGCAGAGTTCGAGATCGCGCGGACGTCGCTGTGCCGCTGGATCCCGATGAAAGGCACCGGCAGATGCAGGAAGTTCACGCGCAATCGGAACTCGCCGAGGCTGCAACCGCTGATGTCCGCTCGCCGAATGTCGGGATGGGGCGTGTCGGTCGTGCTCCAGATCTTGCCGCCCTGGAACCCGGTGATCAGCATCCGCCCCGTCAGCTTCTCGCCGAACACACTATAGACCAGATCTTCGCCCTGCATGCCCGGCGCCAGGAACTCTGCCTCGAGTGCGGAGTCCGGCGGGGCGCTCCGCATCCGTTCGAAGTCGGTATGGCGCATGCCGAGCGCCTCGGCGGCTAGCCGTCCTGAGTCGGGCGTACCCACGCTCGAAGTCGCGAGGCTTATGGATTCCTCGCAACCGCAGGCATGCGCGATCGCCGAGGAGGCAGCCGAATCGTAGCCCGACGACAAGGTGGCGATCGGTCTATAGGCGCATTTGCGCTCCGGATGGCGTGCATTATCGAACACCGCCTGGACGGTCGAACGGAGACAGGACCGATAGCTTTCGAAATCGGGAAAGGTCGGCGGCTGCCGCTTGGGGGAGACCGCGATGCTGCCGTCGGGACGCAACACCGCATTATGATGGTAGAGAATGGTGAGCGACCCGCCCTTGAGGTCGATCTCCTTCGGCGTCTGGCTGAGGCCGTGGACGATTGAGGAGAAGATCCGGCCATAGCTGTCGTCGCGAGGATCGAGCGCCAGGCCGCTGCCCTCGAGCAGGAATGCGAACGAATTGGATACCGCTGCCAGCCGGTCGTTGCGCGCTATATAGAGCGGCTCGAGCGTGTGGGACGGACCGACGAACACGGCCCCTGCCTGCGACAAAACCCCGCCGGAGCCGAAGACGTTCGTCGCTTCGGCGAAAGCCGCCTCCGGAAAAGGGCCGTCCCAGGCGCCCTCGAAGAAACCGGTTGCGAATAGCTCGACGCCGCGGCCATGCGAGAGCTCGAGTGCATTGCCGCCTGTCGGCAGGCGCGCCATCCAGGCGAGCGGCGGCAGATCCTCCAGGCATTGCGCGATGAGTCTCATGGCTCCCGAACGTTTCCTGTCGAAATCGAACTGCGGTCTCTGGCCGCGGAGGAAGAACTCATATCCTGCGGCTCATGCGGCGCCACGGAAAGCGCGGGACGAGGCCGTCCCACCCAGAAAATCCGCCATGCAGAGAAGATTCATGATGAGAAATTCGCGGCCGGGCGACCGGTCGAAGTCGTTGTAGGTTAAACGCCGGACGAAGCGCTGCCGGTCTTCGATGAAACGGCTGGCGGCGAACAACCGCTTTGCGGTCTTCTTGAGTTCGTGCCTGATGCCACCGCCGCTGCGACGCTCCGTCTGCCGCATTCTCAGATCGAAATCCCGAACGATCGAAGCGAGGACCTCGCCGTCAAACAAGCCCGGAATACCCCACCGATCCGCCGCGATCGCTCGCTCGAGCGCGTCGCGCGATGCCGCGATCTCTTGACCGAAATCGGGATGCAACTGGCCGCGCGTGGCGCGCGGCATCCGGAACAGGTCTGGCAGGAACTTCCGTCCCATGATCTTGAAGAGCCGTTTGTCCACCCTCAGCTCCGTCGGCACGGCAGCCATGAAATCGAGAATCTCCCGTCCAAGGAAAGGCGTCGCGACCGGAAACCAATTGCCGGCCACGAAGCCGCGCAGCGGGAGCAGCGAGAACTGGATACGCTGATCAAGATAGAGGAAGTCCTTTCGGTCGTCGGGGTTGTCGAAGTCCGGCCCCCGCCGCCGCAGTGCGTCATAGTCCGCTTCCAGCGCCGCGCGCATTGTTTCAACGGCCTCGTCTCCGGCAAAAGGCTTGAATATGTCGAGAAGCGATGGGCTCTTCATGTTGATCGCCCCCAGGAGATCGTTGGCGTCGCGGAGACGATAGCTACCCCAGCCAAAGCATTCGTCCCCGAACAGCATGATCCGGTCATCCCCCGGACCGACGCGCCGGGCAAGGTCCGGGAAGGCTTCGATCTCGTAGGAGGGAGAGCGCAACCCCTCCCCGATCGTTGCATTGCCGTCGAGCATCGCCGGCAAATCGCCCGAATAGCTGTCCACGACGACATGCGGATACCCGTAGAGCGCCGCCTGCCGGGCCGCGACTTCCGCATCCGAACCCGGCTTCGGCGGGCCGTAGCAGTAGGAGAAGCAGGTGATGGCGGGATGCCTGAGCTGCGCGCCCAATATACCGAGCAACACACCGGAATCGTATCCGCCGCTGAGCGCCAGCAATACCTGCTTGCCGCGCGTCGCGCGATCCACCGATTGCACGACAAGTTCCCAGAGCGCTTCGGTGCCCTCACGAATCGACCGGGATTTGCGGGGCGCCGTCCCCGGGTGATAGTGCCAATAGGAAGTCCGGGTTTCGCCTTCGGCGGCGAACTCGTGGATCGAAGCGCGCTCGAGGCACCGGAAGTCGCGGAATGCTGTCCGGTTGTTGATGCAGTTGCCGTTAATCACATAGGAGGCGATCGCGCCCGGATCCGGTGCGAGTTCGCCGCGCGGGAGCAGCGACAGCTTCGATGAGATCACATGCGCCGTGCCGATCCGGCCGCGGAACAGCTTTGCCGCGTTAAGTGGATCGGTGACGGCGACGAGCCGCCCGGCTTCCTTGTCCAGAATGAGGAAGGCACTGCCCGCGGCGTCGGGCGCGCTGCAGACCCGCCGAAGCGCTTCTCCGCCGCCCGCGGCCTCGATTGCGCGCAGGAGGGATCCCGCCGGCCGATGCACCCCGAGCGCCCACACCCAGAAGCGGGGATTCTCGATCGTGCAGGCCTTCTCGGCATGGACGATTCCGAGGTCCCGGCCGTTCCAGAGATCGAACTGGCGGAACACGCTTCCCGGACGCGTGGCGATCAGTCGTTGCAGATAGGCGTCGGGGGCGCCTTTCGATTCCGCAGAGCGCTCGATACCGATGAGCCAGTTCTCATAGTGCATAGGACTTCATCGCTTCTAGCCCGGCCCGGCGCACGCCGGATCCGGAATTTCCAAAGCCCCGCCGCAAAGTCCCAGGCCTGTTATCCTTACGCTGCCGGGGCCGCCGCACCTGTCGACCGGCGGTACGCCGGCCGGCAGCCGCGACGGAACAGGGCACCCGGGAGATCGGCGCATTTGCAGCGGTTCCGGATAGGTCTCCGGCCCTGCCGGATAACCGTGTAGCATCCATTCATCCTGCTAGCCATCCTTCGCGCGAGCCTGCATGCAACCTTTGACCTTCTCCGTTGTTATTCCTGCGTACAACGCCGCGTTCAGTATTGGGGAAACAGTTGAAAGCGTGCTCGCCCAGAGCTGGAAGGGCTTCGAGCTCCTGGTGGTCGATGACGGGTCGACGGACGATACGCCACGGATCGTCCGTGCGATCGCGGACCGGGATTCGCGCGTCCGTCTCGTCGCCGGCCCGCGCTTCGGCCTCCCCGCCGGACCCCGCAATCTCGGGATGCGGGAAAGCAAGGGCGACTACATCGCCTTCCTTGACGCCGACGATCTCTGGAAGCCGGACAAGCTCGCCAACGATGCGGACTATTTGGCCAGCGATGCCGCGGATTTCCTCTATAGCGGCTGCGATTACTTCGTGGGGAACACCGCTCACATCATCGCACAGCTCGACCCCGCCCCGATCGGCCGACCGATCCTGTTCCGCAACCTGATCATGATCCAGACTGTGTGCGTCCGACGCCAGACCTATGCCACCCGCAGGCTGCAGTTCGACGAAGACCCGCGGCTGCGCGGCATCGAGGACTATCATTTCATCCTCGAAACCTATTTCTCCGGCCTTCGCATGGCGCGCCGTCCCGGCACCGACGTGCTCTATCGTTCGCATTCGCCGACGTCGATCTACCCGCGCGGAAACCTGCCGCTGCTGCTCCGGCGGCACGTCTGGAACCTGCGAAAGATCCGGGAGAAATACCGGCGCCCGATGGTCGAGTATCTCTCCTTCCTCGCCCTGACGACCGCCTACAAATCGGCACAATGGGCCTTGCGGCGCGCCTGACGACCATGAATCGCGCGCCGGCACCATGCCCCAATCCTTCGGAGCGGGCCGCGCCACGCTCCAGCCTCGGTCGCGGGGGCCGCGTTCTTCTCGGACTCTGCCTGCTGCTGAGCGCTTGCTGCCAGGATTGCGAGCAGATGAGCCGCATCGGCGCCGTTTCGGGCGGCGGCGCGCGAATACCGGATGGGAATACGGGACTTGCGCCCCTCCTGTCGGCTGCGGATCCCTCGGTGCGGAGCGCTTCGGCCTCGCCCCCGATACCCCCCGTCGACGCCAAGATGGTGGCGACCGGTTTCTACATCAACGCCGCCGGCGACGTCCTTACCATCTGGCCGGAAATCCAGGGTTGCCGCAGGATCTTGGTCCAGGACCGCTACGGCGTGCGCGAGGCGCAGGTCGCGGCCGGAAATGCCATCAGAAGCATGGCGATCCTCACCACCGGCGAGTCGGTCACGCGCTACGCGATCTTCCGGGAGAAGGATCCGGCGATGGGCGAGCTGGTCGTGGAATATGCCTATCCGCTCGTGGATACGGTGATGCTTCCGCTGACGCAGGGCAGCGGCGTCGTCCGCAGCAGAGCGAGTCCCGACGGCGTCCAGGGCGTGCTGCAGATTGCCATTCTCATCGACGGCCGTACACCGGGCGGACCTCTCGTCGGGCGCGACGGCAAGGTCGTGGCGATCGGAATCTCGAAGCTCGATCAGCGCTGGCCTGTGAATGCGAGCTACGCGATCGGGAGCGGGCTGATCCGGCGTTTTACCGCGGCAAGCGGCGTGACGGTTGACGCACGACCCGCCGCGGGAGTGGCATCAGCGCTCGGTTCGCCGGCTGACTATGTGGTGTCCGTGATCTGCTTCGGCTGAGACAGCGGCCGGGCCGGCCGCTAGCGCGCGGTGCGCCGCGCCCGAAGCCGGTGGCTCAGCAGCACCATGCCGAGCGCGGCGGCGGTACCCAGGGTATCGGCAATCCAGTCCGCCACCTCCGGAGTACGCCCCGGCACGAAATTCTGGGCAATCTCGATCGCCGCGCCATAGGCCGGCAGCAGAACACAGAGGACGAGCGGAGAGCGGTTCGAACGGAAGGCGAACGCACCGAGAAGCGCGAGCCAGGCGAAGGCCGAGAAATGCTGCGCCTTGTCCGAGAGGAAACTCAGCGAGCTCGGGGGTCCGGGGGGCGTCAGGGTCAGAAATGCGACGAGGAGGAGCGAGACACCGAAAAGAGCCTTCCAGACATAATTCAGCGATGCCATGCAATCACATTTCGATGCTGCGCGCGTGAACGCCTCGCTCAACGGAAGCGCCGGATCGTCCAAGACGATCCTGCCATAGTCTCGGCATTTTGGCGAAGCCGAGGCAATCTCAACGGGTAGTCTGACTACCGCTTCGTCCGCGACCATGAGGACGATAAGCATCGCACAGGCCGCCTGCGGTTTTCATGGAGCGATGAGGACATTCAGCTCTGGTCGGACGGGCCGGTGGCAGCTCGAATGACGGACTCGCAGCAACTCAAATCTGACCCCGCCGTCAGCATCGCGCACTTACAAAGAACTCAACACCCGTATCCCGCTCGGCTGTAACCTGCACCGCCTTGTTGGTCGCCCGTCATTGCTTGAACGGCATCATGAGCGGGGAAGCAGTTGTGAGACGTGATCTTCTCTATTCCTGCCGATTTTATGATTCGGCCGGATTCGTTTCCGCCCGCGTCATTCTGACGGCCGCCACTACCGTAGAGGCTCTTCAGATGGTGTCGGCGATGGAGAAAGAACTACCCCCATGCTCCGGCTTCGAGATCTGGCGCGAAGATGTGCGCGTGTTCCGACGGAGCTACGGTACGGGTCTGAAAAGCAGTTCCACGTAAGACTTGCCAGGAATTTCGGCTGAGCCTGGTGATTCCCGATGCTCGATGCACGGGACAGGAATCCACAAAATGGGAGAATTCGGGATTTCCCCCGCGCCGCTTTGAAGGCGGGATCGTCACCGCGCACGGAGTGCAAGTGATCTTGTTCCGAACCCGTTTACATCTTTTGTCGAATAGCCGCGGGCGCCGCCGCTGACAGTGCTAGTTCGAACGATCAGACAGATTCCGTTGCGCAGAAACTGACTCATGCGACGATTCTAACCGCGCGCTCAAGTAACGAGACTTGCGTCGCAACTCGCAAGCACGGAATACTGATAATCGGAAGTAAGGCCCAAGCTATCGTGAGCGAACGCTCCTCGGCCACCGGAGCGGACGAGAGGCTGTTGGCGGGGCAGAACCGATGCTAAGGGACTGTATCGTTCTACTGGTCCTCTGGGCGCTTGTACTCGGGATCTTGCCTATAATTGTCAGAGAGATTGGTGACACGGATTGCGGCCCGGCGTTCTACAAATGCATAGTGGCAATATTCGCGCAGAGCGAGTAGGGCGGACCTCCTCCTGTAATACTCATCATGGATCTGCACTGCTCAGGGACGATGATTACGCCAGCGGCGATTTCTGTCCCCACTGATCTGAAGGCGCCGGCCAGAGGCGATCTTCCTGTCCGCCGCGCCAAGTCCAGCTCCGGCAGCAAGCAAGCTGGTGGCCGAGTTCCGGAGCGATTTCAGTGGGGCCGATCTCATCCATCCTCTGGTGGCCGTGGGGCGGCGACATTAATCACACTGAACTATACGAATATATCTTCGATTTCTTGCAGAGTAGATTGTCGAGTGTGGGTTCCTGGGGGGTTCTCGATGCGCAAACTCTTGGTCGTGGGACTGGCCGGTGCGGCAGCCATTGGTTCCTTCTTGCTTATTGAAGGAAGACCACAGGCGAATGCGTGCAGAGGAAATTACTGGAACCTCGGAGACGCGCATGCTGCCGGCGAGCGGCATCAAAATGCCGTCGTAACCTTCGAGCGCAACACACCAGGTATGGCCGGCAAGGACAACTAGCGACAGGGGCCTATGGCCCTTCGCAGCGATGAACGAAGCTCATTCGCGCGAGGCCGGCTAGCGGCAAGGGTCCGATCGCACGCCGCCTCCCTGCCCGCAGCATCCGGGAGATGCCCACGGAACACCGCTATCCCTTGCCGGCGCAGCGTCGCGGGAGATACTCGAGACCCCCGCCGGGCGGTAAGCGCGTTTCGAATTACGGCCGTGCAACATCCCTGTCATGAGGCATTCGACCGGGTGATGGTCCTCGATCGCGGCGGGCACAACTGCGACCCGCCAACGCGCGCACCCTGGGCCAATCGCGCCATTCTGCGGGTGCTGCTCGGAGATATCGCTCCAATCGAGAAGCATACTCGGCCGTCGCGCTCTTCTGCGCGTCCCGCCTGGAATGTTCCCGGTCGATCGGCAGAGGCTCATCGACCACGATGCGAAAGCCGCCATTGACGGATTCCCGCGTGACGAAAACCGGCATGAGCCTGGCGCCGGTTTTCCACGCCAGACTCGGAGCCCCCGTCGCGATGCGCAAGCGCACGCGCAGGATGCGGACATCGGCGACATGAGTGCCCCAGGGCTCGACCGCGATCGACACGATTCCTTTCTTCGCGAGCACGCGCTGAAGACGCCGCAGCGCGCCGCTCGGCGCCGCGTCGTTCACGATCACACGTTCGGCGAGATACCGGTCTTCCATACGCCGTTGCAGCGGATTGAGCCAGCGTATGCCGAACCGGGAATGCGAAAAGCCGTGGTTGGTGCGCGACAAATGCACGGGCGAGTAACCCGCGGAGGCGAGACCGATCTTCGCGATCGTGTCTGCAAAGGCGCATCTGCTGATCCAAAGGATCACGCCGCGCCCGTCGGCGACGGCGGAAGCCAACCGATCGGCACCGTCGAGCCGGACGGCCGGGCGCCAGTTCGGTCGCAGAAGGCCTCGGAGAACTTGAAGGCCAAGCTCGAACCGTTGGGCCTCGAGCTGTTCGCAGATCCTGTCGACGGTAGCCCCGTCGACCGAGTCATCGCCGGCAAATGCCTTCTCAACGCCGGTTCGGACGGACTTGCGTCGCGTCCGACCGACGGGGGACAGGCGGGCGAAAACACGACAGATGGCGGGCCAGTACCGTGTATCGACGAACGCGGCTATTGGAACCAGCCCGGGTAGCGAGAGTAAAAAATAAAGATCGTGCGGGACGAAAGCGGGCGTCGGATTCGCGCGGATCGACTGCGACGATAGCTCAACCTTGTCAATCACGCAGGATTCGACGGTTCGATCAGGCGGCTCGACGGGCGCGCGTGTTTCGATTGTCATTCGCCGAAAAGACCTCTGCGCGAGTTTTACCGACACTCTGCTTTCGAGGGGTCAATCCGAGTGAGTCATTCGGACATTGTCCGCTTCTGCGTCTTGGACAGCAAGGCCGGCCTCGGGGCCGGCTTCCGATAGACACGCCAGGATCGCGACGGCGAGCAGGGCCCCGGCTCGAGCCGAGAGCTTCTGCTTTGCTCTGCGCTCGCGCCTCGCCAACGGAGACCGGGAAGTGAGCAAGGGAAGAGAGAGCCGGCCGACGCGGGGCATTCCTGACAATTCGCCCGTGGTCAGGGGCACAATTAGCGCCTCGCCGGAGTACATCTAGCAGAAGCAAGGCCGTGCCAGACAGGCGCAAGGCTTTCCAGGACATCGCAACCTGGAAATTGGGCGGCGAATGGCGGCAGGGGTGGCTTCCCTACCCTGTTTTCCGCGAGGCCAACATCTTGCAGATGCGCCCGGCCGCCTTCCCTTACCCGCCCCCTTGCCCGCCTTCCCTTGCATTGTCGACGACCCCGTGAGCCGGCTTGCAGCTCATGTCCTTCCGCTCGGAGGCGTCGGCAGGCTTCCGCGACCCGCTCGAGGTCAACCGCACCGGTCACTTAGTTGTTACCAACTTAGTTTGCAGTACCTTCAATGCAACTGACGCTTTTAGAGTGTAATTAATTGATATTGATAGATAAAACTTGCAACCTCGAATCGGCGGGGATGGCTTCGAAGGCAGGACCCTTACCTCGCCCAGCCGCCAGGCCTCCCCTCCTTCCGTCGGCGCGCGCACCGGGAACGGCGCGGATTTGCGCTTTGCGCTTCGCGCGCGCCACGGCTAGAACGGCGCTGGCGACGACGACGCCCGGGACCGGGGCCGCCGGAACCTCCTCAGACCTCGATGCCGCTCGCAGCAGACCCGGCCGCCGGCGAGCGAGGCCCCGCAAGGAACCGTGCAAGGATGAGCGACAGCAAGCTGCCCCCGGTCACCATTCTCATCGAATGGGAAAACGCCCAGGACGTCGAAGATCTCTGGGTGCGCCGGGCGATGACGGCGCTCCAGGACGAGCTCGAGCGGCAGCATAATCGCTGCGCGGAGCCGCCGCTGGTCATGTATCTGTTCGACCGCGACAAGGTCGCCGAAGGCGACATCCGCAAGGAGATCGTCGCGGTCGCACCGAAGCTCGAGCGCTTCTGCGAGCTCCGTTTCGTGCCGACGCCGGGCCTCACCTACTACAAGCTCAAGAACCACGGTGTCGGCCTCACCCGGACCGACTTCGTCATCATGCTGGACAGCGACGCCGGGCCGCAGCCCGGATGGCTGCCGGCGCTGCTGAAGCCTTTCGAGCGTCCCGAGGTGATGGCGGTCGGCGGCTTCACCATGCTCGGCTACAACAACCTTGTCTCCAAGGTCATGGCGCTCACCTGGATCTTCAACCTCAAGAGCGAGCGGGACCGCACCGAGAAGCGGCACAAGATCCACGCCAACAACTGCGCCTTCCGGACCGCGTTCTTCCAGGCCAATCCCTGGCCGGACCTGCCCGCCTTCAAGAAGCAGTGCGGCTTCTGGATCCGCGACATCGAGGCGCGCGGCATCCCGTGGGTGCGCACGGCGGACGCGGTCACCATCCATGCGCCGCAGCCGGGCATCCCGTTCCTCACCTGGCGCGCCTGGACGGCCGGGCTCGACCGCGACTATCAGGGCGCCCAGACCATCAGCCAGTCGAGGCTCCGGCGCCTCCTCTTCGCCTTCGAGTTCTGGCTGAAGAAGAGCTGGCGCGCGACGCGGCGCATCGTCGGCAAGGGCCACGAGGTCGATCTACCGGTCTGGCAGATGCCGGCCGCGCTTTTCCTCGCCTATGGCTATTACCTGATCCTGCTGGCGGGGCAGCTCTACGCGGCGTCAACCCGCCGTTACGAGCCGTTGCGCCCGCTGCGCGAGGTATCGCAGCACTAGCCGCCAGGGCGTGCGCCCGAGCGCGCCCCATTCCCGGTAGCGCGCGAGGTCCTTCCGGACCGTGCCGAAATCGCCGGCCGCGATGAGCCGCCAGAAATGGCGGCCGACATCGCGCTCGAGCCCCTGCCGGTAGCCGGGTTCCGTCAGATAGTCCGGATGGCGGCGGCAGACCTCGATCGCGGCGGCGAGGAAGGTGTTGCGTTTGGCCGAGATCGAGCTTTCCGTCCAATGCTTGATCCAGAGCACGCGGTCGGTCGAGAGGCAGCGATGCGCGCGGCAGAGCCGCAGCAGCAGGTCCATGTCCTGGCGGCGCTTCAGCGTTTCGTCGAACATGCCGATCTCGAGGAGCGCCTTGCGCCGCGCGCTGATCGCCGGCGTCGCCTTGTAGAGCTTTCGCGCGAAGACGGCCCGGCGGAACAGTTCCGGGTCGTCGATCACCGGATTGCGCCGCGGCGACGGCTTGCGTCCGCTCTCCGCCGGGTAGCGGAGCTCGAAGGAATCGACGAGGCCGTCGATGTCGGGACGGCTGGCGAAGATTTCCGCCACGACGGCGAGCTTCTCCGGCAGGAACTCGTCGTCGCTGTCGATGAAGCTCACGATCTCGCCGGTCGCCCGCTCGAGTCCGCGGTTGCGCGCCCAGTTGCTGCCGTGATTGCGCCCGTCGCCGAGCAGGATCACCCGCTCGCCATAGCCCCTGACGCGGGCCGGCGTCCCGTCGGTCGAGCCGTCATCGACCACGATGAGCTCGACGTCCGGATGCGTCTGGCCGAGCACGCTCTCGATCGCCCGGCCGATCGCGTCGGCGCGGTTATAGGCCGGCATGACCACGGAAATCCTCGTCATGGCCCCGTAGATAACAAGCGGCGGCGGGCCGGTCCAGCGACCCCGCCGGCCCCGGAAAACCGCTTCTTCCACCGCGGAGGGGAGGCTATAAGCGCGCCATGGCGAGCCCGGTGCCCGACAGCCTCCTGCTGCCGATCGAGACGCTGAACCGCGAGTTCGACGGCAAGCTGCTGGTCGCGCTCGCGGCGGCCGAGCGCGGCTTCAGGCCGATCATCGGCGGCCGCGCGGCGATCCACGACAGCCTGCCGGCGCTGCCGCGCTCGATCTATCTCTCGAAGGGCGTGCGCTCCGGCAGCCGCCCCATCTTCAGCCTCCTGGAGCGGTTCGGCCACAGCATCGCCGCGGTGGACGAGGAGGCGCTCGTCCGGTTCTCCGACGAGCTCTTCCTCATGAAGCTCGACCCGGACGCCTTCCCGCGCGTGCGCATCCTGTTCGCCTGGGGCGACGACAATGCCGAGCTCTGGCGCCGCTCGCAGTGGTATGCGGGCGCGCCGATCCTCGCTTCCGGCAACCCGCGCACCGACATGATGCGGCCCGAGCTCAGGCCGTTCCATCAGCCGGAAGTCGACGCGATCCGTGCACAATTCGGCGATTTTGCGCTCTTCAACAGCAATTTTAGCGTCGTAAACCACTTCATCCCGAACAAAACGCGCTTCAAAGTGGCCGATTGGGTGACGCCGGAAGCCTCGGACCAGTTCCGCAGCGGCATGCTCGCCCACAAGCAGGCGCTCTTCGAACGCTTCCTCGAGGCGATGCCCGCCCTCGCCAGGGCGATCGCGCCCCGCCACCTCGTGATCCGGCCGCATCCCTCGGAGAACGCCGATGCCTGGCGGCAGGCGACCGCCGGGATCGCCAACGCGACCGTGCTGCATGAAGGCGCCGTGGTGCCCTGGCTCATCGCCGCGCGCGTGCTCGTCCATAACGGCTGCTCGAGCGCGGTCGAGGCGGCGGCGATCGGCACGCCCGCCCTCGCCTATGCGCCGCTCGCGTCGCAGGAGTTCGATATCTGGCTGCCGAACGCGCTCAGCCGCCTCTGCCCCGATCCCGAGACCCTGGCGGAAGCGACGCGCCAGAGCCTCGGCGGCGATGCCCCGCCGCCCGGCAACGAGCACAAGACGCTGCTGCATCACCATCTCGCCGGGCTCGAGGGCGCCCTCTGCAGCGAACGCATCGCCGCGGGGCTCATCGAGCACAGGACGGCGCTCGCCGAGGCGCCCGGCACCGACCCGATCCGCTGGGCGGGCGCGTGGCTCAAGCACCGGCAGCGCTTACGCAAGCGACGCCGGCGCGATCGCGCCGAGGCGGGGGCGGCCTCGAGCTACATCCAGCACAAGTTTCCGGGGATCGAGCCCGACTGGATGGAGCAGCGCATCCAGCGCTTCCGCCGCGCACTCGGGCGCTTCGAGAATGTCCGGTCGCGGCAGATCCGGCGCGACATCTTCGCCATCGAGCGTCGCTAGCGACGCCGCCTCGCGGGCGCTACTTGATCGCGAGGAAGCCCTCGAAGCAGACATATTTGAAGATCGTCATCACGTCCTGGAAGCCGGCGCGCTTCGCGAGATCGATGTTGGCCTGGCTCGAGAACGGCTCGAGCACGCCCTTCAGGCTGCGCGACTTGCCGACGATCTCGTCCGCGTCGTATCCGACATCGAGCTTATAGTCGGTATAGATCAGGGACATCATGTCCTGGAACCGCGCGTCCGGCGCGCGCACCTTCTCGAAGAACACGAAGCCGCCGCCCCAGTTCAGCGCTTCGAACACTTTGTCGAAGAGCTCCTGCCGCCGGCGCGGCCGCACGAACTGGATCGTGTAGTAGGAGGTCACGAGGTCGGCCTTCTCCAGCGCGACGTCGAAGAGATCGGCCTGCTCGATCGTGATGCTGTCGAAGGGCGCGGCGCGGATGCGCGCCTGCTCGACCATGCCCTGCTCCGGCTCGATGCCGACCAGCCGCACCTGCTTCTCCCGGTTGCGCTCGGCGAGGAGCGCCAGCAGCGTGCCGGTCGAGCAGCCGAAGTCGTAGGCGAGCGAGCCCTTGCTGAGGAAGAAGTCGGAGAGCTTCACCACGAGGTCGTGGCCCTGATGGTAGAGTGGCACCGACTTCGAGACATGGTCGTCGAAGGTCGCCGCCACCTGGCCGCCGAAGCTCCAATTGGCGTTGCCCGCCGAGATGCTGTCGCCGACCTTGGTCATCCGCGGGTTCCTCAAGGGGTTGTGCGGTCGAGTATCGAGCCGCGTCCCTCGGCGGTCAACAACCGCGGCAGGAAGTCGGCCTCCTTCTCGAAGAACAGGCGGTAATGCATCTCGAGATTGATCAGCTTGAACAGAAGCTTCGGCGCCGGCGCCGGCGGCAGGGCCAGGTTGCCGCCGATCGCGAAGGCGCCGAGGTTCCAGTATTCGGGCTTCGAGATCGCCATCGAATAGTTCCGCGTGCCTTCCTTCTCGACGTTGACGAAGCCGCCGAGTCGCCGCTCCGCCAGCTCGCGGAACAGGATCTTGTTCCGGTGTCCCGAGCCATGCCGGCCGAACTTCCGGCGCCCCGGCTGGTTGACGACGTAGCGCACCAGATCGAAATCCAGCAGCGGATTGCGAAGCTCGACCGACGACGCCATGGAATAGGCGTCGCTATGCGGCAGGTTGCAGGCTTGGAGGAACATGGCGGTGTCCTGCAGCAGGGTCGCCTGCAGCAGGGTCTCCCGCCCGTCTCCGAGATCGCCCAGATGATCGAGGATCTGCCGACGCAGATCGCTCTGGGCTGCGCGGAAGCGCGCGCCGCCGGGCCCGAGATCGCCCATGCGCCCGTCGAGCTCGAGGATCGCGTGGAGCCTGGCGATGTCGCCGTCGAAGCCGTCGATGAGCGGCTCCAGGGTCCGGTAGCCGGCCGCATATTCGTCGACGCCGTCGCCGCTCAGCAGCACGATGGTCTTCAACTGTCGTGCGGCGTCGCAGAGCGCCTTCATGGGCGGCCCGCCGCCCCAGCGCGAGGGAAACTGCGAAGCCGCCACGAAATCGACCAGCCGCGCCGTGTAGGAATCCGGCGTCTCCAGCCGGAAATAGGCGTTGGCCGGGCGCTTCCCGAGCAAGGGGGGTACGATGGCCATCGGGATCGATTCGATCCCCGGGCTGACCTTGGTGAAGGTGGTGAGCTTCGACGAGGCCTCGCCCGTGTACCAGAAGACCAGCGAGGAATCGATGCCGCCGCTCAGCATGACGCCGACCGGCACGTCGCTGACGAGATGCCGCTCCACCGCCTGGCGGAGCGCCGCTTCCAGCCCTTCGACGGCATCGTCGTCCGAGGCGCGCCCGGCCGCGTCATAGGCATCATGATCGAAGAGCGACCAGGCCGAGAAATAATGCTTCAGCGTCAGCGCCTCCGGCGGCCCCTCCAGATAGGCGCCGGCCGGGATCGCCCTGATGCCGTCGAAGAAGGTGTCCTCCGGCAGCAGAATCCCGAGCGACGCCAGATAGACGGGCCAGGCCTCGGGATTTGGCGCAACACTCGGCTTCACCGCCAGCAGCGCGCGGATATCCGAGGCGAGCGCCGTGATCCCCGCTTCTTGAAAGTAATAAAGCGGCTTCTGCCCGAAATGATCGCGCGCCGCCACCAGCCGGCCGGTTTCCCGGTCGAACAGCAGGAAGGCGAACATGCCGCGCACCCGGGCGAGCGTCGGCTCGACGCCGTCGCGCAGCAGCAGCTCCAGCAGCACCTCGGTGTCGGACGAGGTGCGCAGCGCGACGCCGCGCTTCAGGAGCCCGTCCCGCAGCTCGCGGTAGTTATAGATCTCGCCATTGTAGGTGAGGCTCCAGCGCCCGCTGCGGTCCTCGAAGGGCTGGTTCGCCGCGGCGCTCAGATCGATGATCGAGAGCCGCGCATGGGCGATGGCGTAGGTCTCGTGCCGCTCGATCGCCTGATGGTCGGGCCCGCGATGCCGCAGCGCCACCAAGGCCGCGTCGAGCGCTGCCGGCGGTGGCGGCCGGGACTTCCAGGCGCAGAAGAAGATCCCGCACACCGGCCGGCGGCCCTACGATGCCCGACGCAGCACGATGTGATAGATCCCGCTGAATAGCTCCTCGCACCCGACATTGGGATAGAGCGAGCGCTGGATATCCCAAAACCCCTCGACCTCGTCGATGAAGGGCTGCACCTTCGCGAGATAGCGCGGCGGCTCGATCACCAGCCCGACCACCGCCCAGCCATGATCGCGCCCGATCCGCAGCATGTCGGAGACCGAGTAGCGCGGATAGGCGAGGCCCTTGAAGAAGAACTCGATCATCGGCTTGGCGCGATGCCGATGGTGCTCCTCCGCGAAACGACGGAACTCCGCATCGCTCAGCAGCGCATGGCCCCAGGGGATGTTGGTGCTCGCATAGCGATGCGGCCCGAGATAGCTGAAGAAGGGCCGGTGCTTGAAATAGACCACCGCGCCCGGCATCGCCGCCTCGGTCATGGAGGCGAAGGCGCCCGGCCAGTCGGGGATATGCTCGATCGCCTTGCAATAGAAGAGGTCGAATTTCTCGCCCAGGTTCTGCATGTCGTGTGCGCCGACTTGGGCGAAACGATAGCGCTTGCTCGTCTGCGGCGCGACCGGAACGTCGCCCGGCCGCAGGGTGAAGTTCTCGTGGCCGAGCAGCTCGCGATAGGCCGCGAGGTCGAAGCGCCCGCCCATGCGCTCCCGGAAAAAGCGCTTCAGGTCCTGCAGCGCCTCGTCATGGTCGTGCGGCTGCCAGCTCGTCTTGTGCTCGCCGTCGAGGAACGGGTCGGCGCCGACCGCTTCCGCGATCCCGCTATATTCCAGCATGAGCCGCGGCACCATGCCGTTGCCGGTGCCGATGTCGCAGAGCCGCTTGCCTTCGAGATCGACGCCGAACGAGGCCAGAAGATCGATGAGCTGATGGATCTGCAGCAGGACGCGGGCGCGTTGCCGCTCGTTGATCTTGCCGGGCGGCGGCGGATCCCAATAGTGGGTGCCGGCCGAGGTCGGTGACAGGATCGGCAGAAGATACCGGTCATCGACCGGCAGCCGGCGCCCATCATCCTTCACGAACCATTTCATAGAGCGGCGGTCTCGCGTTCGAAGCCGTCCGCGACCCGCTTGTGCCGTTCGGTCCCCGCCATGGGCATGATCGATATCTCGAAGCTGTGCAGCATGTAGAGCCGGGTGAGGGAACGGGCGAGCCGGGCCCGGTCCGCCGTTTTCGCCTTCGCCCGGAACCGTTCGAAGGCGGTCAAGCTTTCCGCCGTATAGCCGAGGTCGCGGGCGAGCGCCAGATCGTCCTCGCCCGCATGGTAGTCCAGCTTAGCGGCGAGGCCACGCGCATCTTCGTGATGGGCGTCCTTTCGCAGCCAATACTGGATGTGCTCTTCCTTCTCCGGCAGGTCGGGATAGCGGATATCATGGTCGACCGGCGGCCAGCCGCGCCGCCGCGGCCAGGTCGGGGTGAGGCCGGCCCGCGCGAAGTCGCGCTCCACCACCGCGGCGCTCGCGGTGTGCATATAGGGCACGAAGAAGTCGTCGAGCAGCGCACCGGTCCGGTTCTGCGGTACCGCCTCTGCATCCATCGCGGCGATCATCTCTTCGGCCGTCACCAGCGGGGCCAGCTTCCGGAAAAGCTTTACGCCGTAATAGTAGTAGGTGCCGGCGCGATAGGCGTTGAGATGGAGATAGCCGCCCCGCCGACACCAGCGCGCATAGCGTGCGAGCCCGAGCGCCGGATCGGCAAGATGATGCCACACACCGCGCGAGCGCACGACATCGAAGGAGCCCGCCGGCAGGTCGACCTCGAGCAGGTCGCCGTGATGCGAGGTCAGGTTCGCGATGCCGTTGTCGCTCGCGAACGCCTGCAGGCGCCGGACATTGTCGGCCGAAAGATCGACATGCGTGACATGCTTCGCGCCCAGCCTGATCCAGCCGAGCGCGTCGCGGCCGGTGCCGCCGCATTCGAGCACGGACCAGTCGCGGACCATGCGGGGATCGAGGCCCATGGCGATGAGCTGCGAGCGGTGGGTATCGCAGACCATTTCGATACCCGCATCCGCCAATTGACGGTTGCGGGGATGCACTTGCTGCCCGTAAAGCGTGCCGGCAGTCACGTCGGTCATTGCAGTCGATGCCATTATGTATGCCCGTATGTATGCCCGTATGTTCGGAATTGAACGAGAGAGCGGAAAGGCGAGACGGTTGGCGTTCGCGCGCGAGTCGACCGCCGCGGTAATCGTCGGGGAAGAAAGATTAACGAAAGATTTCGAAGGGCGCGCAGCGGTGCGCATGCTCGAGCCGACACGGCCGGTCGCAAAGACTCTGTACCGCCCCAACCCGGCCCTTCGAGCCGGTCGGCGCAACGCCTCAATAGCCAATGGAGGGATCGAGCCTCGCTGCCATGACGCCCTCCAGCACGGCCACCTGGTCCGGCTGGAGATCTTCCTTGTAACCGCCCGACTTGCCCCGCCGGACCTTGAAGGAGTTCTTGTCGTCGGGATCGGCCGGGCGGAGCGCCTTGTCGCTGTAGTAGCGATCGCGCTCCCGCTGCTGCAGGTTCTCGAACTTGCAGAACTGCACGGCTTCGGAAATCTCGGTTTCGGTGAAGGAATCGCCGAAGAAATCCAGGAGCCGCTTCAGGGTCGCCTCCGGCGACCGCTTCAGCTCCTCATAGCGGACGACATGCGTGTTCGGCGTGGCGCCGACATAGCGCCACCAGCCGTTGATGTAGGCGATGATGTATTCGATGCCGCGGCCCTTCTCGGTCACGAACTCGAAGAGCTCCATCCCGCGGGTTGCGTTCTCGCGCTTTCCCGCCTTGCGGTGCTTCAACTGATAGTAATGCGAGACGACGACGTCGCAAGGGTGGCGCATCAGGAACACGACCTTGCGCCCCGCATAGTCCGCCTTGTCGTCGCGCAGGTCCCCGACGGCGCCGAGCGGATCGCAGGCATGGGTGAAAAGGATCTTGGGGATGGCGTCGTCGAGCCGATGCAGATTGTCGTGATCGACGAGCACGCCTTCGGGCAGGCCATGGCGGCGCTGGTAGAGCCGGGTCAGCAGGGCGCGGAGCCAGGTCTTTCCCGATTTCGGGAAGGAGACGATGATGAAATCGGCTTCGGCGATCAGTTTGCGCCGCTCGCGGTTCAGCCGGTGGACCTTGCGCTCCCATTTCGAGGTAAGGAGCCGGTAGATATGACGCAACGGTCGCCTCAACAGCCGCCTCCCGGAAGCCGAAAACCCGTCCGCATCGTCCTGCGGCCGAAGCCCACCTATCTCAAATCCCCGGCAACATTTCCACTCAATAGGCGAGCCGCTTCTCGATGGTGAGCGGCGCCTTGGCCAGCACCTCGGCGATCCGGGGGCCGGCGCCGCCGTCCCCGTAGAGCAGGTCCGGCGCAAGCCGGCCCCGGCCGGCCTGCTTGCGGATCGCGGCGGCGATGGCACCCCGTTCATAGTCCACATCGAGGACGTTGCGACCGCGGTCGCGGCCGGCCTGGCGGCTGCCGATATTGACCGCCGGCACGCCTAGATAGGCGCATTCGCGAATCGCGACGCTCGAGTTGCCGACGATGCAGAGGCCGTTATAGAGCAGCCGCAGGAAGGCCTCGGGCGGCATGTTCTTGAAGAAATGCACCTGCGGCAGCTTCTGCGTCTCGCGGAAGGCGCGGATCCCCTTGGAGGTACCGTCGGAGCCCGCATCGACGTTCGGCCAGAACCAGAGCGTCGGCAAGCCGACCTCGGCGACCGCATGCAGCGTCTCGCCGATATGGATGCGCGATTCGCCATATTCCGTCGTCACCGGATGCTGCATGACGACGATATAGCCCTTGCTGAGATCGAAGACGGTGCCGACGCCGCCGTAATGCTCGAAGAGGTCGGGATCGAGGCGCGGATCCCCGATCGCCGCCTTCGCCACATCGATCGAGGGACAGCCCGTCACATGCACGGTGTCGGGCTGCTCCCCCATGCGGATCACCCGCTCGGCGGCGCGGTCGGAGGCCACCAGATGCAGGTCCGCGAGCTTGGTGATGGCGTGGCGCACCTTCTCGTCGATCGAGCCGGTGATCTCGCCGCCCTGCACATGGGCAAGCGGCAGGTTCATGTAGGCGGCAGCCACGGCGGTCGCCATGGTCTCGAAACGGTCCGCGATGGTGACCACCACCTGCGGCGCAAGATCGGCGAGGACGCTCGCCATCTCCGAAAGGCCGATCCCGGTCGATTTGGCCGAGGTCACCAGATTCTCGCCTTCGAGGATCGAATAGACCTGCCGATCGACCCGGAAGCCTTCCTTCTGGATGACGCCGACCGCGTTGCCGTAGCGGTCGAGCAGCGCGGACGCGGCCGCGACCACCTGCAGCTCGACGTCGTTCCGTTCGCCGAGCGCCGTCAGCGCCGAGCGGATGCGCGAGTAGCTCGGGCGCGCCGTGATGGCCACGCAAACTTTCCGCCTGGTCAATCGCATTTCCCCCGGTCAGTCGAGATCGTCATCGGAAATCGGCGCATCGCGCGCCACCGCCCGCTTGAGACGGCGGCCCAGCAGCCGGGGCAGCGCCGAGGGCGCGAGCCCGGTGCCCGGCTTCTTCGCCGCGACATGCTCGCGGGCGAGCTGCGTGCCTTTCGGCAGGTCGGCGGCAGCCACGAGGCTCTTCATGAAGATGCGCCGCAGCGGCGCGAGCTCGGCCGCCACCGCCGCCTTGTCCACGGGGCTGGCCCGCATCGCCTCGATGAAGCGGACGCCGCGCACGAGCTCGGCCAGCTCCGCCGGCGTCAGCGAGGCCACCACGTCCGGCCCGAACATGTCGCGGCTGAGCGCGACATGCACCTCCAGCACTTCGATGCCGAGCGTCGCCGCGGCGAGGCCCGGGAAGATCGTGGCCGAGTGATCGGAGAGCCCGACGGCGGCGCCGTAGCGCTCGCGATAATGCGGGATGAGATTGAGCCCGACCGCTTCCGGCGGGCAGGGATACATCGTCGCGCATTGCAGCACCGCCACCGGCAGCTTCGCCTGCCGGATCCGCGCCACGGCATCGTCGATCTCCGCGAAATCGCTCATGCCGGTGGAGAGGATCATCGGCAGCCGGGTCGCGATCATCCGGTCCAGCATCTCGATGCTGCCGACCTCGCCGGAGGCCACCTTCCAGCCCGCGACGCCGACCCGCTTCAGGAGCTCGATCGCCTCGATCGAGAACGGCGAGCTCAGGAAGAGGAGGCCCTTCTCGGTCGCATGATCCTTCAGGCCTCGCCACTGCGCCTCGGTAAATTCCATCCGCTTCCAGTAATCGTAGCGGGTCTCGTCCTGCGGGCTGAAGCGCTTGCGCCACGGCTCCGCGGGCGTGCTCTCGGCGGCCGCGATATGGGTCTGGAACTTGACCGCGGTGGCGCCGGCCGCGGCGATCGCGTCGATGAAGGCGTGCGCCGTGCCGAGGCTTCCGTCGTGGGCCTGGGCCACTTCGCCGATGATCGTGCAGGGCCGGCCGGGGGCCGGATCATGAAGCCAGGTCTCAACCATGCGATGGGCGTGAATCTCGCAGATGACGCTCAGCAGCGAAGCAGCAGCCGTGACGGCTCGTCGAGCCCGCCGCGGAGACCATCGGTTACCGGACTCCAGTCGGTCGGCTCGAGCTTCGGCGCATAGTAATCCATAAATTGCACCAACAGCACGAGCCTTTCGGACCGATTGCCGCGGCTGCCGTAATGCAGGCAGCGCGAGGTATCGACGAAGACGCCGCTTCCGGCCGGGCCGGTGACCTGCACCACGTCCCGGGCGGCACCCGCGGCCTCCACCGCGTCATCCTCCAGCCGCGCGCGGCGCCCTCCCACATAGCCCGTCGCCCGGGACACGACGGCCGAGCGATCCGCCGGCAGCAGGCTGAAGGGGCCGGACTCGGGCGTCACGTCATGGATGTTCACGAACAGCTTGAGCTGCCGGTAGTCCTCGGTATCGAAGTGGAATTTCTGGCTCTTCAGCATCGTCTCGTTGGCGGGCGTCCAGAGCAGCTCCAGTGCCGAGAGGATCGGCACCCGGTCGAAATAGCGCGCCGCGATGCCGAGCAGCGGGGCGGAGAGCACGAAGCGCCGGATCGCCGGCTCGGCGAGCAGCATCGTGCCCGTCTCGCAGACCGGCACCAGGAACCGCTTCGATGCGTCCCCGACCTGGCGATCGAGCTCGCCCGTCGCGCGCGCGGCCTCGAAGAGCCGGCGGCAGGTTTCGAGCAGCGGCGCAGTGCCCGGCAGCTCGTTCTGGCGCAACAGCCTGTATCCCGCCGCGTCAGGCACCGCGACATCGCGGTTTGCCGCCGCAAGCAGCGGCTTCGCCGCCGCGCGCCGGCGGACCGCCGGGCGCGGCTCCAGAAGACGGGTCAGGCCCTTGACGAACGCCGTCACCAGGCCGCGCGGCAGCCGCAGCTTGTTCAGCAGGAAGAGATAGAGGCGGCGGCGAAGCGGATAATCCATGAGGCGAGATATCCCTAACCGCCGGACCGATCAACGGTCGCCTTGCCTTCGAGCAGCCGGCGCGCGAGAGCGAGATCCTCGGGGTCATCGATATTGACGATCGGCCCTTCCACCAGGACGGCGCGGGGGGCCGTGCCGAGCACGCCGTGTCCCGCGTCGAGCGCCGCGACCCGCACGGCGTAGCAGAGCCCGTTGCGCACATAGGTTGGCCGCAGTTCCTGGCGGTTGACGACCTTGCCGGCCGCAGGATGGGCATGGCGCGCCATGCCGCGCTCGTCGAGCTCGAACTGCTTCAGCGGATGGAAGCGCAGGGGCGCCTCGCTCACCGTGACGGCCGCATCGGCGCCCTCGGATTCCGCGGCCTCGACGGTGCGGCGGAGAATCTCGGGCGTGCGCATCGGCGAGGTCGGCTCCAGCAGCGCGACGAGGTGGAAGGGCGCTTCGCCCGCGGCCTGCAGCCGCGCGAGCGCGTCGCGGATCGCGTCGATCACCGCCGCCTTGTCGCCGGCGAGCGCATCCGGACGAAGGAACGGCACCGAGGCGCCCGCGCGCCTGCCCTCCTCCGCGATGGCCGCATCGTCGGTCGAAACCAGCACATAGTCGAAGAGCCCGCTCTCTTTCGCGCAACCGACGGCGCGCGCGAGAAGGGAGAGGCCGCCCACGATCGCGAGATTCTTGCCGGGCAGGCCCTTGCTGCCGCCGCGCGCCGGCACGATGGCGATGCGTCGGCGCCGCGTCGCGGACCCGCTCATCGTCCGAGGTCCCGCTTCCCGTTCAGCCCGGCTCGCGGAGATGGGCCGGCTTGTGGAAATGGACCGCGTAGGCCATCGGGAAGGTGGTGTGCTTGCGCACCTGGTTGTCCCGATAGGCGTCGTCCCATGCCATCAGCTCCGGCATATGGCGCTCGTAGAACCAGCGCTGCATCTCGGCGCGTTTCTCGGCCGGGAAATATTCGAGCGCCTGGGTCCAGCAATAGCCGATTGCCTGGAAGGGGCCGCCTTCGGGCACGAAACGCTCATAGACCATGCCGGCGTCGGCGATCTGCTTCTCGAAGCCCCAGGGGGTGTAGCGCAGATAGTCGTCCGGCGCCTGATGCAGCTCGCGCACCAGCGGCTCGAAGATATAGCCGCGCGCGCCCGGCTTCAGCAGCCGCGCCACCTCGGCGAAGAGACCGGACTGGTCGGGCACGTGATGCACGAGGTTCGGCACCATCACCAGATCGATGCTGCCCGCGGGAAGGCCGGTATGCGCCGGCGCCGCGCGCAGGGTGGTCGGCACCAGGAGGCAGCGCGCGTCGTCGACCATGCCCTTGTTGTAGGCGCCGCGCCCCTCGGCCGAGCCGGGGCTGCAATCGATCGAGACGAAGCGCTGACGATGGAAGAAGGGCGCGAAGAGGCTGATGCCGCCATAGAGCAGGCTCCGCTCCATGCAGACCACCTGCGCCTCGGCCGGCAGATCGCGGGCGAGCTCGCGGATATCGGCGAGGAGTCGGCGGAAATGCGGCCATTTGGTCTCCACCTGGAAGACCCGCTCCTCCAGCATGCGGAAATGCCCGTCGAGCTCGGCCTCGGTGAAATGCTGCCGCGTCTCTTCCTGGCTAGGTTTCCGCTCGGGCGCGCTCATTTCTGCTCCAGACCTGCCGATTTTCGCGTATAGGCCGCATTATAGGCCACGGAATCGGCGAAAAACACCCGGCTCCGGGGCGGCCGAAGCCGGCCTTCCCCCGGCGCTCCTATGGGATTCCTATGGCCCGGGCTTTCGGCCCGCATGGCTTGCCTAGGTTCCCCTCGCCGGCCCCGTCTCGAATTCCACCTCTCCCATCCGCTTATCTGGGGAAACCGGCGCCGCCGGACCTCGTTCGGAGCCATTTCATGCTCGACATCTTCGTGCTCGCCCTTGGCATCGGCGGCTTCGCCGCGCTCTGCGGCTATGTGCTGCTTTGCCAGAAGCTCTAGGAGGCCGTTCGTGACGATCGACTACATCCTCGGCGCCATCGTGGCCCTCCTGCTGCTTGGCTATCTCTTCTACGCGCTCGCGCGTCCCGAGCGTTTCTGAGGCCGCCGCCATGACCCTGCTCGGCTGGACCCAGATCGCGCTCTTCTGCCTGCTCGTCGTCGCGCTCACGCGGCCGCTCGGCGGCTATCTGACGCGGCTCCTCGCCGGCGAGCGGACGCTGCTCGCCCCGGCGCTCGGGCCGATCGAACGCGGGCTCTACCGGCTCGCCGGCATCGACCCGGCGAAGGAGCAGCATTGGACGAGCTACGCGCTCGCCTTGCTGGTCTTCAACGGGGCCGGCTTCCTGCTGCTGTTCCTGATCCAGCGCCTCCAGGGCGTGCTGCCGGTCAACCCCGCCGGGATGGGCGCGGTCGCGCCCGACCTCGCCTTCAACACCGCCGTCAGCTTCGTGACCAATACGAACTGGCAGTCCTATGGCGGCGAAACCACCATGAGCCATCTCACCCAGATGCTGGGATTGACGGTGCAGAACTTCGTCTCGGCCGCGACCGGCATCGCGATCGCCGTCGCGCTGGTGCGCGGCTTCGCGCGGCGGGCCATGGCCACAATCGGCAATTTCTGGGTCGATCTCACCCGGGCGACGCTCTATCTGCTGCTCCCGATCGCGGCGATCGTCGCCCTCTTCCTCGTCTGGCAGGGCATACCGCAGAACCTCGAGGCCGCGGTGACGGCAACGACGCTCGAAGGCGCACAGCAGACCATCGCCCAGGGTCCCGTCGCCTCGCAGATCGCGATCAAGATGCTCGGCACCAACGGCGGCGGCTTTTTCAACGCGAATGCTGCGCATCCTTACGAGAATCCGACGGCGCTCTCCAACCTCGTCCAGATGCTGATGATCTTCGCCATCGGCGCCGCGCTCACCAACCTCTTCGGCAGGATGGTCGGGGACGAGCGTCAGGGCTGGGCGATCTTCGCCGCCATGGGGCTCCTGTTCCTCGCCGGCGTTACCGTCGCCTACTGGCAGGAGGCTTCGCTCAACCCGGCCCTGACGGCGCTCGGCGTCGACCCCTCCGGCGGCAATATGGAAGGCAAGGAGGTCCGGTTCGGCCCGGCGCTCTCCGCCCTCTTCGCGGTCGTCACCACGGCGGCGAGCTGCGGCGCGGTCAATGCCATGCATGACAGCTTCATGCCGCTCGGCGGCATGGTGCCGCTCGTCAACATGATGCTGGGCGAGGTGATCGTCGGCGGCGTCGGCGCCGGGCTCTACGGCATGCTGCTCTTCGCCGTGATCGCGGTCTTCGTGGCGGGCCTCATGGTCGGCCGCACGCCCGAATATGTCGGCAAGAAGATCGAGGCGCGCGAGGTCAAGATGACCGTGCTCGCCATCCTCTGCGTGCCGCTCGCGATGCTGCTCTTCCTGTCGCTCGCGAGCGTGCTGCCGGCCGGCCTCGCCGGGCTGCAGGACAAGGGGCCGCACGGCTTCAGCGAGATGATGTATGCCTACACCTCGGCGGTCGCCAACAACGGCAGCGCCTTCGCGGGGCTCACGGCGAACTCCGTCTTCTACAACCTGACGCTCGGCGTCGCGATGCTGGTCGGGCGCTTCGCCATGATCGTGCCCTTGCTGGCGGTCGCGGGCTCGCTCGCCGGCAAGCGCATCGTTCCGGCTTCCGCCGGCACCTTCCCCACCAACAGCGCGCTCATCGTCGGGCTGCTGATCGGCGTGGTCGTCATCGTCGGCGGCCTCACCTACTTCCCGGCGCTCGCGCTCGGCCCCGTGGCGGAGCATCTCGCCCTGCAGGCCGGCCAACTCTTCTGATCGGAGCCCCACATGGCCCAACGTCTCGACGCCCGTTCGCTGCTCGATCCGGCGCTCATCCTGCCGGCGCTCGGCGACTCGCTCCGCAAGCTCGATCCGCGCGGCATGATCCGCAATCCGGTGATGTTCACCGTGGAAGTCGTGGCGACGCTCGCGAGCCTCGCCCTCATCCGCGACATCGCGGTCGGCGCCGACCATATCGGCTTCTCGCTCCAGCTCGTGCTCTGGCTCTGGTTCACGGTGCTCTTCGCGAACTTCGCGGAGGCCGTGGCCGAAGGCCGCGGCAAGGCGCAAGCGGCGGCGCTCCGCAGGATGCGCACGGAAACCATGGCGAAACGGCTCGCGACGCTCGACGCCGCGACCTTCGACACGGTCCCGGCGCCCTGGCTCAAGATAGGCGACCTGGTGCTGGTCGAAATCGGCGACATCATCCCGAGCGACGGCGAGGTCGCCGAAGGCGTGGCGACGGTGGACGAATCCGCCATTACCGGCGAATCCGCCCCGGTCATCCGCGAGAGCGGCGGCGACCGCTCGGCCGTGACCGGCGGCACCAAGGTGCTCTCGGACTGGATCAAGGTGCGGATCACCACGGCCACCGGCGGCACCTTCCTCGACCGCATGATCGCGCTCGTCGAGGGCGCCGCGCGCCAGAAGACGCCGAACGAGATCGCGCTCACCATCCTGCTCGCCGGCATGACCATCATCTTCGTCCTGCCGACTGCCTCGATCCCGAGCTTCGCTGCCTATGCCGGCGGCGCGGTGCCGATCGTCGTGCTGATCGCCCTCTTCGTCACCCTGATCCCGACCACGATCGGCGCGCTGCTCTCGGCCATCGGCATCGCCGGCATGAACCGGCTGGTCCGCTTCAACGTGCTCGCCATGTCCGGTCGTGCGGTGGAGGCGGCGGGCGACGTGGATACGCTGCTGCTGGACAAGACCGGCACCATCACGCTCGGCAACCGCCAGGCGGCCGAGTTCCTGCCGCTGCCGGGCGTGACCGACCGCGAGCTCGCCGATGCCGCCCAGCTCGCGAGCCTCAGCGACGAGACGCCCGAGGGACGGTCGATCGTGGTACTGGCGAAGGAACGTTACGGGCTCCGCGGCCGCGAAATGGCGCCGCTGCATGCGAGTTTCGTGCCCTTCACCGCCCAGACGCGGATGAGCGGCATCGATATCGGCGATGTGGTCATTCGCAAGGGCGCGGTCGATGCGGTGACCGAGCATCTCCGGCGCCAGAACCCCCATGCGGTCCTGCCGCGCGAGCTCCAGGCCACCGCCGAACGGGTGGCGAAGTCCGGCGGCACGCCGCTCGCGGTCGCGAGCGGCAACCGCGCGCTCGGCATCGTACATCTGAAGGATACGGTCAAGGGCGGCATCCGCGAGCGTTTCGCCGAGCTGCGCGCCATGGGCATCCGCACGGTGATGATCACCGGCGACAATGCCATGACCGCGGCCGCGATCGCGGCCGAAGCCGGCGTCGACGACTTCCTCGCGCAGGCGACGCCGGAGGCGAAGCTGAAGCTCATCCGCGACGAGCAGGCCCGGGGCAAGCTGGTCGCCATGTGCGGCGACGGCACCAACGACGCGCCGGCCCTCGCCCAGGCCGATGTCGGCGTCGCCATGCAGACCGGAACCGCCGCCGCCCGCGAGGCCGGCAACATGGTCGATCTCGACAGCGATCCGACCAAGCTCATCGAGATCGTGGCGATCGGCAAGCAGCTCCTGATGACGCGCGGCGCCCTCACCACCTTCTCGATCGCGAACGACGTGGCCAAGTATTTCGCGATCATCCCGGCGATGTTCGTCGCCTTCTATCCGCAGCTCGATGCGCTCAACGTGATGCGGCTCGCCTCGCCCGAGAGCGCGATCCTGTCGGCGATCGTCTTCAACGCGCTCATCATCATCGCCCTCATCCCGCTGGCGCTGCGCGGCGTCCGGCAGCGCGCCCGCGGCGCGGCCGCGCTGCTCCGCCGCAACCTGCTGGTCTACGGGTTCGGCGGGCTCGTGGCGCCCTTCATCGGCATCAAGGCGATCGACATGCTCGTCTCGGCGCTCGGACTCGCTTGAGGAGACCCTCAATGACCGGCCATCTTCGCCCCGCTCTCGTCCTGCTGCTCGCCTTCACGCTCATCACGGGGCTTGCCTATCCCCTCGCCATCGCCGGCATCGCCCGGCTGGCGTTCCCCGACCAGGCGAAGGGCAGCCTCGTCGAGCGCGACGGGCGGATCGTCGGCTCGGCCCTGATCGGACAGCGCTTCGCGAGCGAGCGCTATTTCCATTCGCGCCCTTCGGCCGCCGGCGCCGAGGGTTACGACGCGGCGGCCTCGAGCGGCTCCAATCTCGGGCCGACCAGCCAGGCGCTGATCGATCGCGCCCGGACGTCGGTAGCGGCGCTGCGCGCCGAAGGCGAGACCGGGCCGGTGCCGGTCGATCTCGTCACCGCCTCCGGCAGCGGCCTCGATCCCCACATCAGCCCGGCCGCAGCCGGCTTTCAGGCGGCGCGGGTCGCCAAGGCCCGCGGTCTTTCGGAAGCGGCCGTACGGGACCTCATTGCGCAACAGACCGAGACACCCCTCTTCGGCCTCATCGGCGAGCCGCGCATCAATCTGCTGGCGCTCAATCTGGCGCTCGACGCGCTCCCCGCGCAGTGAAGCCCGGCCTCTGATGCCAAGCGGTCCCGTCCGATGATAGAATGGGGGCATGGCCGCGCTTCCTGACGCCGACCGCCGTCCTTCGCCGGAGGCGCTGCTCGCCCTCGCCCGGCGCGAAGGTCGCGGCCAGCTCAAGATCTTTCTCGGCGCGGCGCCCGGCGTCGGCAAGACCTATGAAATGCTGCAGTCCGCGCGGCGCCGTCTGGCGGAAGGTGCCGACGTCGTCATCGGCGTGGTCGAGACCCATGGTCGGCAGGAGACCGAGGCGCTGCTCGCGGGTTTCGAGATCCTGCCGCGCCAGCGGGTGCCCTATCGTGGCCGTACCCTCGAGGAGATGGATGTCGATGCCATCCTGACGCGGCGTCCCGCGCTTGCGATCGTCGACGAGCTCGCCCACAGCAATGCCCCCGGCAGCCGCCATCCGAAGCGCTATCAGGATGTGGAGGAGCTGCTCGCGGCCGGCATCGACGTCTATACGACGCTCAACATCCAGCATGTCGAGAGCCTGAACGACGTCGTCGCCAAGATCACCCGGATCCGCGTGCGCGAGACCGTGCCGGACCGGATCCTCGACCGCGCGACGGACATCGAGGTCATCGACCTCACTCCCGCCGACCTGCTGCAGCGGCTGCGCGAGGGCAAGGTCTATGTGCGCGACGCGGCCCAGCGCGCGCTGCGGCACTATTTCTCGCCCGCCAATCTCACGGCGCTCCGGGAGCTGGCGCTTCGCCGCACCGCGCAGCGGGTCGACGACCAGATGCTCGAGATCATGCGCTCTCAGGCGATCCGCGGGCCCTGGGCGGCGGGCGAGCGGGTGCTGGTCTGCGTCGACGAGAAGCCGGACGCGGCCGAGGTGGTGCGCTATGCCAGGCGCCTCGCCGACCGGCTGCGTGCGCCCTGGCTTGCGGTCCATGTCGAGGGGCCGCGCCACGGCCGGCTCGGCGAGCGCGAGCGCGACCGCGTCGCCGCGGCGCTGCGGCTGGCCGAACAGCTCGGCGCGGAGACCCTGACGCTTCCCGGCGCCAGGACGGCGGACGAGCTCGTCGCCTATGCCCGCGAGAACAACGTGACGCAGATCGTGCTCGGCAAGAGCCGGCGCTCGCGCTGGTTCGAGCTGCTGCATGGCTCGGTCGTGCATGATCTCGTGGCGCGCGCCGGCTCGATCATCCTCCATGTCATTCCGGCCGACGCGTCTCGACCGCAACCGGCCGAGGCGCCGCGGCCGACGGAACGGCCGCCTTTCCGGATCGCGCCCTATCTGGCGAGCGCGCTCCTCGTCGCCGCCGCGACGGGAATCGGGAAGCTGCTCGACATCCTCATCGACGTGCCGAATCTGTCGATGATCTATCTCGTGGCGGTCCTGCTGAGCGCGATCGCCTTCGGCCTGCTGCCCTCGCTCGCGACCGCGCTGGTCAGCGTGCTCGTCTACAATTTTCTCTTCCTGCCGCCCCTCTACACCTTCACCATCACCGATCCGACCAATGTGATGTCGCTGGTCTTCTTCTGCCTCGTGGCGGGGCTGGCGAGCGGGATCGCAGCACGGCTGCGCACCCAGACGCTTTCGGTCCGGCAGCAGGCGCGCACCACTGCCGAGCTCTATGCCTTCAGCCGCAAGCTGGCGGCGCTCTCCGAGCCCGACGACATCCTGCTCGCCGCCGCCCATCAGCTCTTCGCCATGCTGCGGCTCGAGACGCTGTTTCTGCTGCCGGACGCCGGAGGCAGCCTCGCCGTCCGCGTCGCCTGGCCGCCGGAGGACCGGATCGACGAAGCCGATCTCGCCGCCGCCAGATGGACCTGGGACCGCAACCAGCCGGCCGGCCGCGGCTCGGACAATCTGCCCGGCGCGCGCCGTCTCTTCCTGCCCTTGCGTTCCGCCCGCGCGCCCATCGGAGTGCTGGGGCTGCATCGCGACGGATCCGGCCCCCTGCTTGCCGCCAACGAGCGGCGGCTGGTCGATGCGCTGACCGACCAGACCGTGGTGGCGGTGGAGCGCGCGGCGTTCGCGCAGGCCGTGGACGAGACGCGGCTTCTCGCCGAGACCGAGCGGTTGCGGGGCGCGCTGCTCACCTCGGTCTCGCACGATCTGCGCACGCCGCTCGCCACCATCCTCGGCACCGTCAGCAGCCTCCGCAGCTACGGCGCGCTCTATGACGACGCGACCCGCGACGAGATGCTGGCGGGCGCACAGGAGGAGACCGAGCGATTGAGCCGCTTCGTCGCCAACCTGCTCGACATGACGCGGCTCGATTCGGGCGCACTCGCGGTGAAGCGCGAGAGCGTCGACCTCAGCGATCTGGTCGGCGCCGCGCTCCAGCGCAGCGGCAAGCTGCTCGCCCGGCATCGCGTGAAGCTCGCTCTCGCGCCCGATCTGCCGATGGCCGAGCTCGATTTCGTGCTGGCGGAGCAGGTGCTGACCAATCTGCTCGACAATGCGGTGAAATACGCGCCCGCCCGCACCGAGATCGAGATCCGGGCGAAGCGCGAGGGCGACGGCATCCTGCTCGAGCTGCTGGACGAGGGACCGGGCATCCCCGAGGCAGCCCTGCCGCACGTCTTCGACAAATTCTACCGGGCCGCGGCGGCCGACCGCCAGCGCGCGGGCACCGGCCTCGGGCTCGCCATCTGCAAGGGGTTCGTCGAAGCGATGGGGGGCGGCATCGAGGCGGCGAACCGCGCGGATCGCAGCGGCGTTCGCATCGCCCTCCGTTTTCCGGCGACGACCGCCGCCGAACCCGCGCTAGAGTGAGGCGATGGCGAGCGGCAGCGATATCGGCATCCTCATCGTCGAGGACGAGCCCCCGATCCGGCGGCTGCTCCGCAACACGCTCGGCGTCCAGAACTACCGCGTGATCGAGGCGGCCGACGGGCGCGAGGGTCTCTCGCAGCTCGCCGCCGCGCGCCCCGACCTCATCCTCCTCGATCTCGGTCTCCCCGACATGGACGGGCTCGATTTCATCCGCGCGGTGCGGCGCGGCTCGCCGGTTCCGATCCTGGTGCTCTCGAGCCGCGACGACGAGAAGGGCAAGGTGGCGGCACTCGATCTCGGTGCGGACGACTACGTCACCAAGCCCTTTGGCGCGGAGGAGCTGGTGGCGCGCATCCGCACCGCGCTCCGCCACCGGCTCCAGGCCGAGGGCGTGCGCCCCGCCTTCCGCAGCGGCGACCTGACGGTCGATCTCGCGCGGCGGCTGGTGACCCTGCGCGGCGCGACCTTGCATCTCTCGCCCAAGGAATACGACATCCTGGCGCAGCTCGTGCGCCATGCCGGCAAGGTGCTGACGCACCGCCATCTGATGAAGGAGGTCTGGGGCGGCGAGACCGAGGTACAGTATCTCCGCGTCTATATCCGCCAGCTCCGGCAGAAGATCGAAGCCGATCCCGAGCGCCCGAGGCATATCCTGACTGAGCCCGGCGTCGGCTACCGGCTGACCGCCGCGCAATAATCCCACTCGAGGCCGACGCCTCAGGCGTAGAGTCGCTCGTTCTCGAGCCCCTTGTAGAGATCCGCGACATAGTCGGCATAGCCGTTGAAGAGCAGCGTCGGCACGCGCTCGTCCGTGGTGAGCTGCCGCTCGGTCGCCTGGCTCCAGCGCGGATGCGGCACCTCGGGGTTTACGTTCGCCCAGAAGCCGTATTCGCTTTCCTGCAGCGCTTCCCAAAAGCCGACCGGCCGCTCCGCCACAAAGCTGAACTGCACGATCGATTTGATCGATTTGAAGCCGTATTTCCACGGCACGACGAGCCGCAGCGGCGCGCCGTTCTGCTTCGGGATCGGCTTGCCGTAGAAGCCGGTCGCGATGAAGGCGAGCTCGTTGGTCGCCTCCGCCATGGTCAGGCCCTCGACATAGGGCCAGGGATACCAGATCACCTGCTGGCCCGGCGCCACCTCGGGGTTCATGAAGGTGGTCATCTTGAGATATCTGGCGTCGCCGGTCGGCCTGGCGAAGGCGACGAGCGAGGCCAGCGGGAACCCGCTCCAGGGCACCGCCATGGACCAGGCTTCGACGCAGCGGTGGCGATAGAGCCGCTCCTCGAGCGGCATTTGCTTCAGGAGATCGTCGATGCCGATCTCGATCTCCTGCTCGACGAGCCCGTCGATCTTCACCATCCAGGGGCGGATCGGCAGGGCCTGCGCCTCCTCGACCACGTCCTTCGAGGAGCCGAACTCGTAGAAATTGTTCCAGCTCGTCGCATCCGCCTCGGCGGTGAGCGGCCGGTCGAGCAGGTATTTCGGGTTCTGCGTCGCCGGATAGAGGCCGGCCGAGGGATCCTCGACGGCGTCGGCGAAGGCCGGCCGCGTCAGCAGCCTCGCGCCGGCGAGAAGCGCGGGCGCCGCCGCGAGCCCCGCGATCAGGCGGCGTCGCCGGAGGAAGACCTCTTCAGGGGTCGCCTCGCGCTCGGGAATCTCCCAGCCGCGCCGGACACGGACATGCATGGCGTCGCCCTCCCTCGATGTCGAGTCGAATGGCCAGAACCTAGGTCCCGTGCCGATCGCGCACAATTCAACAAAGGGTGAGAGCGAGGTTACCGCGACGGTATCCATGGCGAAACGGCCCGATCCGCTCGGGACCGGGCCGTTCGGCGGCGACGCGACGACGCGGCTCTACTTCTTCAGCAGGCTGCGCAGCATCCAGGCGTTCTTCTCATGCACCTGCATGCGCTCGGTCAGGAGATCGGCGGTCGGCTGGTCGCCGCCCTTCTCCGCGGCGGCGAAGGCGCGGCGCGCGGTGCGTGCGACCGCTTCCTGGCCGGCGACGAGCTGCGCGATCATTTCCTCCGCGGCCGGCACGCCTTCCGCCTCCTTGATGGTGGAGAGCTTGGCGAACTGCTTGTAGCTGCCCGGTGCCGGCTGATCGAGCGCGCGGATACGCTCGGCCAGCAGATCGACCGCCGTCGCGAGCTCGGTATATTGCTGCTCGAACATCAGATGCAGCGTGTTGAACATCGGCCCCGTGACGTTCCAGTGGAAGTTATGCGTCTTCAGGTAGAGCGTGTAGCTGTCGGCCAGCACATGCGACAGCCCGTCCGCGATCTTGAGTCGATCCTTTTCCTTGATGCCGATGTCGATAGCCATGTCTGCTCCCTTTCGCGATGCGCCCGATGCGCCGCGTTCCCACAGGCGTTACGCATCAAACATAGTGATCGGCCGCGCTCATTCCAAGCCGTTCCTCAGGCGATGCGGCGGCTTTCGGTCACCGTGCGGCGCGGCGTTCCGCGATCGCGACCAGCCGCTTCAGCATGTCCTCGATGCGGCGGCAGACGATGGCGCCGGCGGCTTCGAGCTCGGCGCCGACATCGACCGGCAGGCTCGAGTTGCTGGCGTCGGGGATCTGGTTGAGCCGCCCGCCCACGAAGACCGGCAGATCGAGACCGAGCCCGGCCAGCGAGCGTTTCAGGGCGGAAATATAGTCGAGCGCCACGCCGTTATAGGTGCTGACCGCGACGAAATCGGCGTTCGCCGCCTTGGCCGCGCGCGCGACCATTTCCGGATCGCTCGAGACGCCCGCATCGACGAGCCCGACGCCGAGGCGGCGCAGCGTGCCGTCGAGCAGTATCTTGCCGAACTCATGCACGTCGCTCGTGGCCACGCAGGCGCGGAATCCGGCCGCGGCGATGCGCGCGCGGTCCCGCGCCGCGAGCCCGCCCGCGGTCTTCTCCGCGAGCCGGTCGAGCTCGCCGATGGTCGTGGCCTCGACCAGCGGCCGGCGCCCGCCGGGCCGATCGGCATCCGGGTCGCCCTGGCCATAGAGCCGCTCGAGCCGGCGCGGCCCGATCCGCCGGAGCGCCAGCAGCATCTCGAAGGGGTTGCCGGTATCGATGCCGGCCTCGGCGAAGCCGGCCATGGCGCACGCATGGAAGCGCCGCCCACCCTCCAGGATGAGCGCCGCCGTCGCGTCGAGCTCCGCATGGTCGAGCATCGCGTCCCAACCGTCCGCGCGCTCGATAAGGCGGCCTGCGAAACGCTGCGCCTCCGCCACCTCGTCGATGTCGGGGATGCGTTCCGCCTCCGTCACCGGCACCGCATTGATCGCATGGCCGCTCGGGCGGCGGCGCTGGGCGAGGATGTCCGCCAGCAGATAGCTGCCGAGCGCCGCATAGTTGGCGCCCATGCCTTCGCCATAGATCGTCGTGTTGCCATAGACCATGGTGCCCGGGCCCGTGGCGACCCCGGCCAGCGCATGCTGGAACGCCATGCGGGTCAGCGGCCGCGAGAAGCTGTGGCCGTAGCAATGCGCGATGCGCCCGCCGATCAGCCGCTCGACGATATGCTGCTCGATCAGCACCACGCCCAGCACCGAGGCGAGATCGGTCATCAGCGCCGCGAAGCCGTCATCGAGATTGGAATGGACCGCGACCTCGACCGGCTGGGCGGCGATGAGGGCGAGGGCGGCAAGCGTCGCCTCCGTCGTGGCGACGTCGTCGTTCCAGTGCGGCAGGCGGAAGGTGCAGAACTGGCCGAGATTGCCGATCGCCGTGGCGCCCGCCTGCAGCGCCGCCGCGGTGTTCTCCACCGCCGCCGGCGTGCCCAGCACGAAATCGCCGAAATGCGGCGCCACCGGCGCCATCGCGGTCAATGCCGCGAAATCCTCGGGCCGCTCGAGAATCATGCCGGTGCCGCGCGGTCGTCGCGCGCGCTCCGCCGGCGGATAGCCCATCGAGAAATCGAGGCAGATGCCGTAGCGCTCGACCGCCTGTCCTGCCTTCGCGGTGCGCTCGTGAATCTCGGCCCAGGCGCGCCGGCTTCGCGCCGGATCGCGGAAGCCGATCTGCGCATGCAGCATCACGCGGCCTTCCGCCATGGCGCGGCGCTTGTAGTCGTTCTCGCAAGAGACGCCCTGCTCGGCGAGAAAAGGCGACGGTCCGACCGTGACGGTGCGGGCAAGCGTCCGGCCCCGCGCGATCAGCGCGGCGGCGTCGGGAAGCTCGGGCTCCGGGAAGATCTCGGCCCGGGCGAGCCGCGGTTCCTCCGCGGTCCCGCCCGGCAAGGTCATTTTCATGGCATCAGTGCGCCGGTTGCAGTCGATGCTCGACGATCTTGTCGGCGAGCCTTCCCGTCAGCTCCTGCAGATGGTCGAACTTCCAGGCGAAGCTGCCGACCCCGAGGGTGAGCGAGCGGAGCTCGATGATGAGGTCATGCAGCTCCGATTGCGGCAGCAGCGCGTTCACCTCGTCCCAGCCCGCCCAGCCGGCCTTGGAGTCGAACCCCAGGATCTGCCCGCGCCGGCCGCTGATCAGGCCGTGGACGCGCGAGGTGAACTCGGTCGGGACGGCGATCTGCACGCTGAAGATCGGCTCCAGCAGCACCGGATCGCATTTCGGCATGGCTTCCGACATCGCCTGGCGCGCCACGGTCTTGAACGCCATGTCGGAGCTGTCGACGGCGTGGTACTGCCCGTCGAAAAGCGTCACGCCGACATCGACCACCGGAAAGCCGAGCGGTCCGCGCACCAGATATTCCTCGACGCCGTCGCCGACCGCGGGGATGTAGTTCCGCGGCACGGAGCCGCCGACCACCTCGTCGTTGAACTGGAAGCCCGCGCCGCGCGGTTGCGGGTTGATCTTGATGTGGATGTCCGCGAACTGGCCGTGCCCGCCGGTCTGGCGCTTGTACCGCGCATGGTGGGTGACGCCGTGCCGGATCGTTTCCTTGTAGTTGACCTGCGGCCGGTGCGATTTGACCGGCAAATTGTATTTGATCTTCAGCCGGTCGATCGCGATCTGCAGATGGATCTCGCCCTGGCCCCACAGCACCATTTCGTGCGTGTCGGGATTGTGATCCACGGAAAGCGACGCGTCCTCCTCCACCACCTTGGCGAGGGCGGCGGTCATCTTGACCTCGTCCTGCCGGTTCTCGGTCTCGATCGCGAGCGAGAAGAGCGGCGAAAGCCGGTCCGGCCAGGGTGTTGCGACGATCGCCTTGCCGGAGACGGACAGCAGATCGCCGGTCCCGACCCGATCCATCCGGCCGAGCGCGGCCACTTCGCCGGGACCCGCCGTCTGCAGTTTCTGCAGCTCATGGCCCTTCATGCGCGAGATGCCGCTCACCCGATGGCCGCCGAGGGTCATCCCGTCCTGCAGCTTGCCGGCCCAGACCCGCGCGAGGCTGAGCTTGCCGGTGTGGGGCAGGTGATAGGTCTTGAAGACCTGCGCCGTCGGATCGGCCGCATCGGCCTTCACCCCGAGGCGTTTCGCCGTCTCGGCCGGTCCCGGCACCTCGTGCCGCAGCGCCTTGAGGAGGCGGCGCACGCCGTGATCCTTCTCGGCGGCGCCGAGGAAGACCGGCACGATCAGATCGTCGGCGAGATCCTTGCTGAGCTGGGCATAGATCTCCTGCTTGTCGGGCACCGCATCCTCGAGGAGCTGCTCCAGCAGCTTGTCGTCGAAATCGGCGAGCGATTCGAGCAAACTGCGCCGCGCTTCCTGCTCGCGCTCCTGCACCGCGTCGGGGATCTTGACGAGGTCGGACGCCTGGCCGGGCTTGTACTGATAGGCGCGCTCGCTCACCAGATCGACATAGCCGGTCACATGCTCGGCGCCGGTCTTGTCGGTCTCGCGGATCGGCACCTGCCGCATCACGAGAGGACGTCCCGAGACCGCCTGCAGCGCTTCCATCACCTCGCGCACGCGATGCGCCGCGATGTCCATCTTGTTGACGAACAGCATGTGGGGGATCTTGTGGTCGTCGAGGAATTTCAGCAGCGGCGAGAGGGTCAGCGCCTTCGCGACTTCCGGTTCGCAGACCACGATCGCCGCATCCGCGACCATCAGCGCATGCTGCGTCTCCTGGCCGAGCTCGACCGAGCCGGGGCAATCGAGGAAGGTCCATTGCTCGCCGAGGAACTCCGCCGAGGCGGCCGTCACCTCGACGGACATCTTGCGGGCGCGCGCCTCCGGCGTGCTGTCCCCGACCGTGTTGCCTTCCTTGGCGGTGCCTTTCCGGCCGATGGCGCCGGCGGCGAACAAAAGGCTTTCGAGGAGCGACGTCTTGCCGCTCAGATAAGGTCCTACCAACGCGGCGCACCGGGGCGCCGACGATGCTCTCTCCGGCATGACCGTCCTCCCTCGTTGTTGGCGAGCGAAGCGGTCGCGGCCCTGGCGGACCGGTCCGCCTCTTGCTTCCGCACAATGATTCCGGGCTGAATGGCGGCGTGGCAAGCGGATTCGCCCGGATGCCGGTTCTGCCGCAGGGGAACGGCATCCACGCGGCAGCCGCGGCTTCGCGGCCGCCGCGAACGAAACCCGTACCTACATGATTTTGCCGCAATTCCCGGCGATAGTGGCGAGGCGCTGCAACGCATCGCCAAGGGCCCGGCAGTCGAGACAGTTCCGAACGGCGATCCGGCGAAACCACCCCCACGAGCAGCCTGAGTGACAGCCGAGAGTTCCATCGACGGTTCGCGTGGCGGTCGGCGTCCGGATGGCCGGCGGCGCGCCGTGTCCGAGGTGCTCGCGGATTTCAGCAAGACCACGACGAGCGAACGCATCTCGCTTCGCGACATCGTCGATGAGCTCGCCGACCGCGGCTACGGGCTGCTGCTTCTGCTCTTCGCGCTGCCGAACTGCATCCCGATCTACCTGCCGGGCCTCTCCGCCGTCTTCGGCCTGCCGCTCGGCGTGGTCGCGGCGCAGATGATCGTCGGACGCGATCGTCCCTGGCTGCCGAAGGCGCTGCTCGACCGCTCCATCAGCCATGCCGACTACGACCGGCTGATGGGCCGCGCCACGCCCTATCTCGCGAAGCTCGAGCGGATCATGAAGCCGCGGCTGCTGCCGCTGGTGAGCGACACGGCGCAACGCGGCATCGGGCTGCTCTGCCTCTGCCAGGCGATCCTGCTGCCGCTGCCGATCCCCTTCACCAACATTCCGCTCGCGCTCCCGGTGGTGTTTCTCGGGCTCGGGCTCGTGGCAAGGGACGGGCTCCTGGCGCTGATCGGCGCGATCGGCGCGGTCGCCTCCACCGCCCTCGCCGTCATCTTCGGCTGGGCCGCGCTCAAGGCGATCGCGAACTTCGTCGCGGCGCAGCTCGGCTAGGCGTTTTCCTAGCTCAGCTTCGCGCAGGCGCGCTGGATCCGCGCGCAGGCGTCCTTCAGCGCCTCGGTGGACGTCGCATAGGAGATGCGGAAATAGGGCGAAAGCCCGAAGGCCGAACCCTGCACCGCTGCCACACCTTCCGATTCCAGGAGATAGGTCACGAAATCGTCGTCGCTGCCGATGACCTTGCCGTCCGGCGTCTTCTTGCCGATCGTGCCGGCGCAGGAGGGATAGACGTAGAAGGCGCCCTCCGGCTTGTGGCAGCTCATGCCTTTCGCCTCGTTCAGCATCCCGACCACGAGATCGCGCCGCTGCTTGAAAACGGCGTTGTGCTTCGCGATGAAATCCTGCGGCCCGTCGAGGGCGGCGACCGCCGCGGCCTGGCTGATCGAGCAGGGATTGGAGGTGCTCTGCGACTGCACCTTGGCGATCGCCTTGATGAGCGCGACCGGGCCCGCGGCGTAGCCGATGCGCCAGCCGGTCATGCAATAGGCCTTGCTGACGCCGTTCATGGTGAGGGTGCGGTCGCGCAGGCGCGGCTCGATCTGCACCGGCGTGGTGAAGACGAAATTGTCGTAGACCAGATGCTCGTACATGTCGTCGGTCAGCACCCAGACCTGCGGATGGCGCACCAGCACGTCGGTGATCGCCTTGAGCTCGTCGCGCGTATAGGCCGCCCCCGTCGGGTTCGACGGGCTGTTGAGGATGATCCATTTCGACTTCGGCGTGATCGCCTTCTCGAGATCCGCCGGCTGCATCTTGAAGCCGTTCTTCTCGAGGCAGGGGACGAAGACGGGCTTGCCCTCGCAGAGCAGCACGATGTCCGGATAGCTGACCCAATAGGGCGCCGGAATGATCACCTCGTCGCCCGGATTGATGGTGGCGACCATCGCGTTGTAGATCACCTGCTTGCCGCCGGAACCGACCGTCACCTCCTCGGGCTTGTAGGTGATGCGGTTCTCGCGCTCGAACTTCGCGGCGATCGCCTTCTTCAGCTCCGCCGTGCCGTCCACGTTCGTGTCTGTCGGTTCTCCCCGCGGTATCGCC
>CADEFF010000013.1:73598-83752 GCA_902826565.1 uncultured Rhodospirillaceae bacterium
TTTTCGTGTCGCCGCGGCGGATCGCCTCGATCGCGGCCGCCTTGATGCTCTCCGGGGTGTCGAAATCCGGTTCGCCCGCGCCGAGGCCGATCACGTCGCGGCCGGCGGCCTTGAGATCGCGCGCCTTCATCGTCACGGCGATGGTGGGCGAGGGCTGGATGCGGTCGAGGCGTTCGGCGAGAAAGGACATGGAAGGGGGCCTTTGGAACTGTCGCGCGGCGGAGCGGCTGAACGGGATTGGCGGAAGCCGCGCGAACCATAATAGCGCGCCCGCAACCGCGCAACCGAGGGCTCCGGGCGGCCGTTTCCGTGGAGGATCGAGTCCGCCGGATTTGCCGCCCCGTCCTCCCCGGCCTAGAGTCGCCCCATGATCGATGCGAGGCAGCCCGCGCGTGCGCAGCAGGCTTGGCGGCATTTCGTCGAGACGCCGCTCGACAAGCTGCTGGAGCCCGGCGAGACCGCCGATGCGGCGCAGCGGGCGCTGGAGCTTTTCCGCGAGGTCGCGGCGGACGTGCCGGCCTATGGCGCGTTTCTCGCCGAATCCGGCATCGACCCCCGGCGCATCGCGACGCCGGCCGACCTGCCCCGGCTTCCGCTCCTCACCAAGGCGAACTATGTGCGGCGCTATCCGCTGGCCGAGCGGGTGCGGGGCGGGCGGCTCGCCGGCTGCGACATGATCGCGGTTTCCTCGGGTTCGACCGGCGAACCGACGTTCTGGCCCCGCTTCCAGAGCGACGAAGCGGCGATCGCCGTGCGCTTCGAGCAGGTCTTCGCCGACGGGTTCCTCGCCGATCGGCGCCGCACGCTGGCCGTGATCTGCTTCGCGCTCGGGAGCTGGGTCGGCGGGCTCTATACGCTCGGCTGCTGCCGGCTGCTGGCAGCCAAGGGATATCCGATCCTCTGCGTGGCGCCCGGCAACAACAAGGCGGAGATTTGGCGCGTCGTCCAGGCGCTGGGGTCGCAGTTCGACCAGACCGTGCTGCTCGGCTACCCGCCCTTCCTCAAGGACGTGATCGACGGCGGCATCGTCGCCGGCATCGACTGGCGGCCGCTCAAGGTGAAGCTCGTCATGGCCGGCGAGGTCTTCAGCGAGGAATGGCGAAGCCTCGTCGGCAGCCGGCTCGGCTCGACCGCTCCCTGCTACGACCAGGCCTCGCTCTATGGCACGGCGGATGCGGGCGTGCTCGGCAACGAGACGCCGCTCTCCATAGCGATCCGCCGCTTCCTCGCCGAAACGCCGAAGGCGGCCCGCGCGCTGTTCGGCGAATCGCGCCTGCCTTCCCTCCTGCAGTACGATCCGACGAGCCGCCATTTCGAGCAGCTCGCGGACGGCACCCTCGCCTTCACCGGCGACAACGGCGTCCCCCTCGTCCGTTACCACATCGCCGATCGCGGCGGCATCGCGAGCTACGACCATATGCTCGCCGTCTGCCGGGACTGGGGCTTCGATCCCATGGCCGCCCTCGCCGGCGAGGCCTGGCGCGGGGTGCGCCGCCTGCCCTTCGTCCATGTGTTCGGCCGCGCCGATTTCACGGTCTCCTATTTCGGCGCCAATATCTTCCCGGAGAACGTGACGGTCGGGCTCGAGCAGCCCGCCATCCGCGACTGGGTCACCGGCAAGTTCGTGCTGCAGGCCGTCGAGGGCCTCGCGGGCGATCCGCATCTCGCGGTCGCGGTGGAGCTGGCCCCGGGCCAGTCCCACTCCGACGAACGCCGCGACGCGGCGGCGCGTTCGATCCTGGAGCAGCTTCTGCGGCTCAACAGCGAGTTCGCCGCCTATGCGCCGCCGGAGCGGCGCGAGATCAGGGTCAGCCTGCGGCCGGCGGGCGATCCGGACTGGTTCCCGCCGGGCGTGAAGCATCGCTATACCCGCCGCTGAGCGCGGGCGCGCCGGCCGCAGAATCCGCGCGAATGCCGAGCGTCACCGCGGCGATCAGCAGGATGCAGGACCAGATCGTCGTCAGCCACCAGTCATAGATCGGGTTGAGCCCGATCGTGCCGATGGCGGCGACGCCCGCCATCAGCCCCATGCCCAGCGCCGTGGTGAGCCGGTCGCGCCCGCGCGCCGTGAGCCACCACAGGATCGCGAGCAGGAGCGCCGCCAGCAGCAGCGCCCCGACAAGGCCGGTCTCCAGCCGGAGATTGATCCAGTTGCTATGGCCGTCGGTGAATTTGAGCAGCCAGGGATCCGGACCGCCCGCGCGATAGATGGTGACCGTCTCGCCCTTCACGCGGCTGAAGAATTTCACGAAGCCGAGGCCTTTCCCGAAGACCGGGTTCTCGGCGATCAGCTCAAGGCAGCGGGTCCAGATGAAGACCCGCTCCTGCCAGCTCTCGGGCAGGCCCGGCAGCTTCGCCTGGAACTCGGGCGCCGACAGCAACGCGCGGAAGACGGACGGCGCCACGAGGATCCAGAGCGCGATCGCGACGCCGACGAGGCGCGCGACGATCCGCCCGAGCGCCCGGACGAAGCCGAACACGAGGAGCGCCACGACGAAGCTGAGCACACCCGCGAAGCGGAAATGCGCGGCAAGCCCGATCCCCGCGACCGCGACGAAAATCAGGCAGGCGGGCCAGCCGAAGCGATGGCGGATCGCCACGGCATAAGGCAGAGCGGCGAGCCCGAGCAAAGGCGAGGACCGCCAGAGCGCTTCCCGCACGCAAAGCTCGTCTTTCTGCCCCCAATGGATCGAAGGCGGCAGGGGCAGCCAGTGGCAGGCCGACATGCCGAGAAGGAAGAGGACGAGGAAGATCGCGCCCGAAATTGCGACCAGCGCCACATATCGGGACTGCATCGGCGGCCGCGCGCCCGCGAGCATTCCCGTCAGCAGCGCCCCGCCGGCCGTGATCAGCAGCGCCTCGACCAGGATCAGCAGGCCATGGCGCGGCAGGGGCGACCAGGCGACGCTGACCAGATACCAGCCGAGGAAGGCGAGCGCCGCCCCGCCGATCGGCGACAGCGCGAGGCGAAAGGCGGCGGCGCGCACTTCGCGGTGCGACAGCGCGGCGGCGGCGATCAGGCCGAGGATCAGCGTATTGGCGATGGAGGCGAAGATCGCGAGGAGCGGGATCGCCCAGATCATGGCCGCGATGAGCCGCGGCGGCGCGAGCCAGCCGCGCAGGCCTCCGCACCAGCCGTCCGCCGGGCTCGATGTCATCGGAAAGCCGCGCCGCGCCGCGGCAGACAGGGACGGCGGATGCCCTGCAACCGCTGCGGCCGGCGAATCGCGGTCCGGAACCCGACGCCGCGGCGCACCTCCCGCCGGCGGCGATCCGACCTGTCCTGCATGTTCCCCATCCTGACGGCTGCGGAACTGAGGGCCCGGCCCGCGCGTCGGCGGACACTCTATCGGATTTCGCCGAGGCCGGAACAGCCTTCGCGGGGACGCCGTTCTGCGCGCAATTGACATCGCGCATCGCGGCTCTATCGTCGGCGCCGTTCCTCGCGCCGAACACGGGGTCGATTCGACGTGCGCCATCGACGGTCGGATTCCTCGTATGCAGCGGCGCTTTCCCGATGACCGACCGGTTCGCTGCGACGGCGGCGGATGACCCCGCCATCCTCGTCATCACCCCGGCGCGCGACGCCAGCGTCGCCCTCTATTTCGACGGCCTTCCGGACGCGATCCGACGCCGCATCCGCGTCCTGCTCCCGGCGGAGGCGGAAGCCGCGCCCGAGCTCTTCATGGGGGCGAGCCTGGTCATCCTGGTTCGCCGCTTCGTCAATATGGGGCCGATCATCTCGCGCTGCGGCACGCTCCGCATCCCGCTCGTCTATTTCGTCGACGACAATGTGGTGCAGCTTTCGATCGAGGACGAGGGCTGGGAGAGCTACAGCGCGGGCAGGCTGCGGCGGTTGCTCCGCCGCCGTTTCGCCGGGGTCGTCTGCGGCAGCGGGCCGCTCGCCGAATTCTTCCGTCGCAAGCGGCTGCATCCCGAGGTCGCCGAATGGCGCCCGGCCCTGCCCGCGGATACGCCGCCGCTTCTCGCACAACCCGTCCCGCCCTCGCGATTCGCCTTCATCGGCGGCTCGTTCCGCTGGCGCGCGCTGCGCGACACCGTGCTGCCCGCCCTCATGGCGGCCTCCGAAGGGAGGCCGGTGACGCTGTTCCTGCGCGGCTTCCGCGACCGCGGGCTCGAGGCGGCGACCGTCGCGCAATGCCGCGCTGCCGGCATCGCCATCGAACCTTTCCCGTTCGAGCTTTCCTACGAAGCCTTCCAGCGCCGGATGCGCGAGTCCGCCATCGATGCGGTGCTGCACCCCGCCGCCGACACCGGCAACCTCGCCTACAAATCCTTCGCGACCGTCGTCGCCGCGCGCGCCATCGGCGCGCTGGCGATCGTGACGCGGGAAGGCCCTTTCGTCGATCTCGGCGAGGCGGAGGGCGTCATCGCGCTCCCCGACGAAAGGCGGAACTGGGAGGCGGCGCTCCGCCGGCTGTTCGCCGGGCCGGATCCCGCCAATGCGCTCCGCGCACGCTTCGATCGCCATTGCCGCGCGGCCTATACGGGTGCCGAAGGCGGCGCCTATCTCGCGGAAGCCCTGGACCGCTACCGGCCGGACGCCGCCACGATCGCGGCGCGTCGCGCGCGCTGGCAGAAGCGGCGCCTTCCGGACGCTCTCCTCCGCCGGCTCTGGCGGCTCCGCGGCCATTGACGGTCGGGGATGCCCGGGCCTGGCCCCGAGCCTTCGGGGAAAATCGAGAGTCTTTCTCCGCCGATCAACGCCGCATCTTGAAGCGGCGCCAGCCATAATCGAGCCGGGCGGCGAGGTTCCCGCGCGGGACGAAGGCCGCCGCTTCCCGGGAAAGCGCCTCGGCGCGCGCACGATCGCCGATCCGGTGGGCGATGCGCGCGGCCGCCATGAACCGCTTCACGAGCTGGCGATCGACCGCGGCAGGGCTCACCCCCATCGCCAGCAGGGTTTCCCGGTCGATGGCGCGCGCCTCGTCGATGCCCTCGGGCAGGCCGGCGGCGCGCCGCTCCCAGGCCCGCCGCGCCGCAAGCTCGGCGAAGGCCTGTTCGGCCACACCGAGCGCGGACGCCGCGGTTGCGTGCCGCCGATAGGCGAGCAGCGGCTCGGCGATGTTCGCCAGCTCCCAGCGATCGAGCAGCCGCAGCCAGAGGTCGTAGTCCTGGGCGCGGCCGAAGGCCCGGCGATAGCCGCCGAGGGCGAGCACGGCCGCGCGGCGCATCGTCACCGCCGGATGGGCGAGACAGTTGCTGTGCGGCAACCAGGCGCGGACCTCGGCGGGGGCGGTCGGCAGCGACACCCGGCGCAAGGTTCGGCCTGCCGCATCGATCTCCTCATAGTCGCTGCCCACCGCCGCGACCTCGGGATGGGCCGCAAGGAAAGCGAGCTGCGTCGCGAAGCGCGACGGCCGCGCGATATCGTCCGCATCGATCCGCGCCACGAGCTCGCCCTTCGCGAGCGCGAGACCGCGATTGAGCGCCGCCGAAATCCCCTCGCGGCCCTGCCCGACGACCTGCAGCCGGGGATCGCGCGCCGCCGCCTCGCGCAGGATCTCTGCGGTGCGGTCTCCCGACCCGTCATCGATGGCGAGGAGCTCGAAATCGCCGAGCGACTGGGCCCGGAGGCTCTCCAGCGTCTCCGCAAGAAAGCGTTCTCCGTCGCGCACCGGCAGCAGGACCGAGATCTTGGGTGCCGTCATGTCGCTCGCGGGGGCTCGCGCTGCATCGGAAATCCGCGCCGGAAGCCGACGGCCCCCGACTCCGGTAGCTCCCGCATCCTAGGCGGAGTCGCCGAACGCGGCCATGGCGGTCCGGGTGCCGATAGCGGGCGCCGATAGTCGGCATCGTCCCGACGAGAAACGTGCCCCGCCCTCGCCTCTGGTGCGGGGCCGCGCGGCATGTCAGGTTCCCCGACGATCTCGGTCGGAGCGGCGCGCCGCCCTCCGCACCGGGGCAGCACGAGCGGGGTCGAGGGCGAAACGCGCGCCATGCAGGAGCTTGCCACCGCCGCGAGGCGCCGCGCCGTTCGGGATCTGCAGGCGATTCGCGGCTTCGCGACCCGCTATGCCCTGCTGCCGATCGTCTTCCTCCTCTTCCTCGCGTCGCTCTTCCTCTTCACCAACCTGCGCGTAAATCGCGATTTCTTCTATGTCGCGGTGCTGCCGCTGGGACTGCTGCTGCTCCCCTCGCTGCAACCGGGATCGGTGCTGCGGACGCAGCTCTGGCGGATCTCGGTCGCCTATCTCGCCTTCTTCGTGGTCGCGGTCGCCTGGAGTCCCGACCATTCGCTCCAGGCCTTCATCGACGTGACCCGCCGCGGCCTGCTCGTCGCCGTCTTCCTCGTTCTCGCCGCCGGCCTCGCGCTCGCCGATCCGAAGTTCGAGGCCCGGCTTTTCAAGCTGCTGGCCCTCGTCGCCGCCGTCGCCGCCCTGGCGTCCGCGATCCAGTTCTATGGAACGCACCCGCCCTCCATGCGGCTCACCGGCATCCGGGTGTTCGACGTCAATCTCGGCGCGTCGGCCAACGCGAACGTGGCCGCACCCATGTTCACCACGGTGCTGCTCGGGCTGCTGGTGCACGGCATCCTCGGCAACCCCGACCGGCGCCGCGCCTTGCTCTGGTCGGGCGTGGCGCTGGTGCTGCTGGCCTTTCTGGTGGCGGGCGGCAGCCGCGGCTCGCTGGTCGCGCTGGCGGCGGCGCTGCTGGTCTTCGTCGTGCTGCTGCGTCACAAGCGCCTGCTCGTGATCTGCGGTCTCGCGCTCGCCGGCATCGGCGCGATCGTCCTCGCCCGGCTGGGTCCCGCCCGGACCATGATCGCGCGCGGCGATTCCTACCGGAGCGAGATCTGGGACCGCGCGATCGAGCTCATCGGGGCGCGGCCGTTCCTCGGCTACGGCACCACCGCCGATCTGCAGTTTCCGATCCCGACGGGGCTCGTCTTCCAGCATCCCCACAACATGTATTTCGAGCACCTCCTCCATGGCGGGGTCGGGGGGCTCCTGCTGCTGCTCGTCCTGCTGGCGGCGATGGCGCTGATGGGGTTGCGGAACAGGCAAAGCGCAGTCGGCCTCCTGCCGCTCGCGATCGCGGTTTCCGTCGCCGTCAAGGGGCTCGTCGGCAACCGCCTCTATATCGGCAATGCGGATGCGACCTGGATCGAGTTCTGGCTGCCGATGGGGCTTTTCATCGCGCGCGAGGTCCGCGCACGCACCCAAGTCGTGCCGGGCGCGGATGCAGACCGCCAGCCTTTGCGGTAACGGGAGCGCCCCTCTACAAGTCCTGCGGCGACGCCGTTCTTCCGTCGCGCGTTCCACCCACCAGCGGAACGGCCATGATTCCGCCGCAAAGAATCATCGGAAAGCCGTTTTCGACCGCGGGAATTGCCGCGAATCCCGCCCAGATATCAGGGATTGCAAAGGCGTCATGTCCACCGGGCATGGCGCCGAGCCTGAAGGGGAGGGTGAAATTGCGCGCGCATGTAGGCCCGATTGCCGACGGTCCGCGCGGAGCTCGTGCCAAAAGGCTCAGATCGTGGCTGCGACTGGGCCTGATTTCGGGTGCGCTGCTCCTGGCCCTCCTCATGTTGTCGGTGCCACGGGTCGCCCAGTCCCTCGGCCTGCAGCCGCCGCCGGGTCCGACCTCGACATCGATGGATTGACAGTCGGTCTCCTATCTTCGCCGGTCCCTTCCCGCCTCCGGGCGGTCTCGGGGGCCGGCGCTTTTTTTGCCGCCCTGCGCCTGAAGCCCGCAATCGCCGGCTTCCGCTCCCGCCCCCGACTCGCGCTATCTTGCGCGGCCGGATGGGGGAGCGCGCATGGCTGGATTCTGGGGCTGGGTCAGGACGCATTGCCCGGACAAGGGAACGCTGCCGCAATGGATCGGCGCCACGGCGACGGTGGTCGGCGTCAGCGCCGCGATCTATGGCCTGACCGAAGCCGCGCCGATCTTTCAGAACAAGAAGCTGACCGAGGAGAACGCGCGGCTGCAGGTCGAGCTCGACGATGACCGCGCGGCGCTCCTCAAGGTGCGGGCCACGAGCTGGGACGTGGTGTGCAACGAGCTTGCCGCCCGCGTCCAGGTGGTGATCGATACCTCGACCTTCGTCTGGCGGCTCTATGCCCGGACCGAGACCCTCGCGGACCGGCCGACCTTTCTCGCCGTCGAGGGCGCGCCGCAGAATGGCCGCGAGCTGCTGGAACGGCAGTCGGCGAACGAAACCTTCCACATCCTGCTCGACGAGGACACCGGGGCGCTGAAAAGCTTCATCGATTCGGTGATCACCGCCGGCGGACCGGCGATGGACGAGACGATCCAGCTCCCGGGCGCCGATCGTCCCATGACGGCCGCGGAGGTCGCCGGGCGCGAAGCGCTGCTGCTGCGGCTGCACCAGGCGACGAGCGATCTCGAGCCGCGCTGCCAGGCGGCCAATCCCGCCCGGTCGGCCAGCGGCAGCTAGGCCGCCGCCGGCCTTCTCCGGGCCGGCCTTCCCCAAGAGCGCCGTCTCCGGGAGCGTCCTGCGGCGGCATTTTTCGGCCCCGGCGCCCTACTCAATGCCGAAGGCAGCGACTATATCTGGGGGCCTCGATCCGGGAGCCTCATGCCGCTGAAATTCGCCGAACCGGTCGTCACCGAACGCGCGCTCGCCACCGGCGGGCAGCCCTTCAGGCTCGTCTCCGACTACCGCCCGGCGGGCGACCAGCCGCAGGCGATCGTCGAGCTGACGGAAGGGCTCGCCCAGGGCTCCCGCGACCAGGTGCTGCTCGGCGTCACCGGCTCGGGCAAGACCTTCACCATGGCGCATGTGATCCAGAACCTGCAGCGCCCGAGCCTGATCCTCGCCCCCAACAAGACGCTCGCCGCGCAGCTCTATGGCGAGATGAAGAGTTTCTTCCCGGAGAACGCGGTCGAGTATTTCGTCTCCTATTACGACTACTACCAGCCGGAGGCCTACGTCCCGCGCACCGACACCTATATCGAGAAGGAAAGCTCGATCAACGAGCAGATCGACCGGATGCGTCACTCGGCGACGCGCGCCCTCTTCGAGCGGCGCGACGTGATCATCGTCGCCAGCGTCTCCTGCATCTACGGCATCGGCGCGCCCGAGACCTACTCGACCATGACCATCACGCTCAAGACCGGCGACCAGGTGCAGCGCCAGGAGCTGCTGCGCCGCCTGGTCGAGATCCAGTACAAGCGCAACGACGTGAATTTCTATCGCGGCATGTTCCGGGTGCGCGGCGATTCGCTGGAGATCTTCCCGGCCCATCTGGAAGACCGCGCCTGGCGGCTGTCCCTCTTCGGCGACGAGATCGAATCGATCCAGGAAATCGACCCGCTGACCGGCGAGAAGACGGCGAAGCTCGACGAGATCAAGATCTACGCCAACAGCCACTATGTGACGCCGAAGCCGACGCTCCATCAGGAGATCGAGCAGATCAAGATCGACCTCAAGGGGCGGCTCGAGGAATTCGCGCGCGACGGCAAGCTCCTGGAGGCGCAGCGGCTGGAGCAGCGCACCCAGTTCGATCTCGAGATGATGGCGGCGACCGGCTCCTGCGCCGGCATCGAGAACTATTCGCGCTATCTGACAGGCCGTCGCGAGGGCGAGCCGCCGCCGACGCTCTACGAATATCTGCCATCGGACGCGCTGCTCATCGTCGACGAGAGCCATGTCACGGTGCCGCAGCTCGGCGGCATGTTCCGCGGCGACTTTCACCGCAAATCGACGCTGTCGGAGTTCGGCTTCCGCCTCCCCTCCTGCCGCGACAACCGGCCCCTCAAATTCGAGGAATGGGACGAGATGCGGCCGCAATCGGTCTATGTCTCGGCGACCCCGGGACCGTGGGAGATGGAACGCACGAGCGGCGTCTTCGCCGAGCAGGTGATCCGCCCGACCGGCCTCATCGATCCGGTCTGCCATATCCGCCCGACCGAAACCCAGGTGGACGACGTGATCGCCGAATGCCGCGCAGCCGCCGCGAAGGGCGAGCGGGTGCTGATCACGACCCTCACCAAGCGGATGGCGGAGGACCTGACCGAATACATGCACGAGGCCGGCATCCGCGTGCGCTACATCCATTCCGACGTCGAGACGCTGGAGCGCATCGAGATCATCCGCGACCTCCGGCTCGGCGCCTTCGACGTGCTGATCGGCATCAACCTGCTGCGCGAGGGCCTCGACA
>CADEFF010000014.1:0-4056 GCA_902826565.1 uncultured Rhodospirillaceae bacterium
CCGCTCTCGGTCGGGCGGGCCGATCGTCCAGAAATTCGAGCAAGGCTGCGTTCGCGGCGGCGGCATCGGCGGCGATGGCGCCCGGGCGGAGGCAGCGCAAACCCGGAAGAACCCCGCCGGCGGCGATCCTCGCCCGCCGGCAGGGCTCCGGTCGTCAGCCTGGAAGCAGGCCGCGAAGACGGGGCCCCGCGTGAAGGCTCCGAGGAACCGGGTCCGACGCCTCGACCCCCGCGCACCCGCGCCGGGGCCTGAAGCGCGCGGGCAACCCTCCGATCAGTCGCAGAAACCAGCCACTGGAGGAGGGACAGCATGTCCTTTCAGATCACCACGGCGTTCGTGCAGAACTTCAGCTCGAACGTCCAGATGCTCGTGCAGCAGAAAGGCTCGCGCTTCCGCGAGGCGGTGCGCAGCGAAGCGGTCACGGGCGATACCGCCTATTTCGACCAGATCGGCGCCGCCACGGCGGTGAAGCGCAGCTCGCGCCATGCCGATACGCCCTTCACCGAGACGCCGCACAGCCGGCGCCAGGTGACGCTCGAGGATTACGAATATTCCGACCTGATCGACCGGCAGGACCGGGTGCGCACCCTCAGCGACCCGACCAGCTTCTACGCGCAGGCCGCGGCCTTCGCGATGGGGCGCGCGACGGACGACGTCATCGTGGCGGCGGCCAACGGCACCGCGAAAACCGGCAAGAGCGGGCAGAGCCCTGTCGCGCTGCCGGGCGGGCAGAAGGTGCCGGTCAACGCCTCGGGGCTGACGCTCGCCAAGCTGCTCGCGACGAAAGAGATCCTCGACGCGGCGGAGAACGATCCGGACGAGCCGCGCTTCCTCGCCTGTCCGGCCAAGGACATCACGGTGCTGCTCAACACCACCGAGGTGAAATCGGCCGACTACAACACGGTGAAGGCGCTGGTGGCCGGGCAGATCGACAGCTTCCTCGGCTTCCGCTTCATCCGCAGCCAGCGGACGGGCCTCGTGGTCGGCGGCAGCGACCGGGCCTGCCTCGCCTGGCGGCAGTCGGCGATCACGCTCGCCATCGGCCAGGCGCCGACGGCGCGCATCACCGAGCGGTCCGACAAGTCCTACGCCACGCAGGTCTATTACAGCATGAGCGTGGGCGCGACCCGGATGGAGGAGGAGGGCGTCGTGGAGATCGCGACGCAGGCCTAGCCGCCAGGGCCGGAGGCAAGGGCCGGGGGGCCAAGCGCGGGGACCTCGCCTCCGGTCGCTCGATGCTTCCGATCATCGCCATTATGCGTCCGCGGGCCGACGGATCTTGCCGTCGCCCCGGCCGCAGGGCAGGGGCGCGCGGCGGGGCAAGTCCCCTGTTGCCGCCGCCGTCGCGCCCCTCGCCGTTTTTTACAGGAGTCATTCCCATGACCGTCTTCTATGGCGCGCAGATGACCAAGCTGCGCAACACGGTGCCGCAGGACCTGCCCGCGGTTGCCGACGTCCATGGCCGCGTGCGGGTCTTCAACGAGAAGATCACGCTCGCGACCCAGACCACGTCCGACACGATCGAGGTGGCGCGGCTGCCGAAGGGTGCGCGTCTGCTCTACGGGACGCTCACCACGAGCGTCACGCTCGGCTCCTCGACCGTCGCGATCGGCATCGCCGGCACCACCGGCAAATACCGCGCGGCGGCCACCTTCACCGCGACCGACACGCCGACGCTCTTCGGCGTGGCGGCGAATGTCGGCGAGCCGCTGACAGCGGAGGAGATCGTCTTCATCACGATCGGCGCGGCCAGCCTTCCCGGATCGGGCACGCTCCGGGTGATGCTGTTCTACACGCTCGACTGAGGCGCGGGCGGGAGAGCCAGCGGCGTTCGATCTTTTGGCGTTCGGCCGACGCGCTCTCCCGTTTCGCCCCTGCGGCCGGCGGCTGACGGGAAACGTCCGCCGCCGTTCCTATCCCTGCCGACCCGTTCTTCGGAGCCCGATGCATGACGATTTCCGATGTCTCCATCTGCAACCATGCGCTCGACCTGATCGGCGCGGATCCGATCCTCTCGATCGACGACGATACGCGGGCGGGGCGGCTCTGCCGGCGCAATTACGAGCGCTGCCGCGACGCGGTGCTGCGCGCCTATCCCTGGAACCCGGCGATCCGGCGCGCCAGCCTGCCGGCGCTCAGCGACGCGCCCGCCTGGGGATTCCTCTTCCACTACGCGCTGCCGGAAGGGCCGGAGCCGCCCTATTGCCTCAGGGTGCTGCAGCTCGAAGGCGAGATCGACGGGCGTAGCCTGCCTTATCGGATCGAAGGCCGGCGCATTCTCACCAATGACGGGCCGCCGCTCAGCCTTCTCTATGTGGGCCGGGCGAGCGATCCGAACGAATTCGGGCCGCTGCTCGCCGACACGATCTCGGCGCGGCTCGCGGCCGAGCTCAGCTATGCGCTCGCCGGTTCCGCGAGCCTCGCCGAGACGCTCGCCCGCAGCTATCGCGACAAGCTCGCCGAGGCGCGTGCGATCGACGCCCAGGAAGGCACGCCCGACCGCTTCACGGCAACGGAATGGCTCGAGAGCAGGATGTGATCGTCCCGCGCTTGCGGCCGCCCCGCCAACCCCGCTCGCGCGGGTCGCTTTAGGATTACCCCGCGCTCGCGGCCGCCCCGCCAACCCCGCTCGCGCGGGTCCCGGAGGAGGAAGAGTCTCCATGCCCCGATCCGCTCCGCTGCTGACCAGCTTCAATGCCGGCGAATGGTCGCCGCTGCTGCATGGCCGACCCGATCTCGCGAAATATGCGAGTGCCTGCCGCCGGCTCGAGAACATGATCGCGACATCGCAGGGACCGGCGGTGCGACGTCCCGGCACCCGCTTCGTCGCCGAAGCGAAGACCGGCGGCGAGGTCAGGCTGATCCCGTTCCAGTTCTCGACCGAGCAGGCCTATGTCATCGAGGCGGGCGACCTCTATTTCCGGTTCTATATGGACGAGGGACGGATCGAAGATCCACCCGGCACGCCGGTCGAGATCGCGACACCTTATGGCGCCGCGGATCTGGCCGCGCTGAAATTGGCGCAGTCGGCGGATGTGCTGTTCTTGGTGCATCCCGATCATCCGCCGCAGAAGCTCAGCCGGACCAGCCATGTGAGCTGGACGCTCGCCGAGATTCCTTTCGTCGACGGTCCCTATCTCGACGAGAACCTGACGGCGACGACGATCACGCCGAGCGCCACCTCCGGAAACGGCATCACCCTCACCGCGTCCGCCGATCTCTTTCAGCCGGGCCATGTCGGATCGCTCTGGCGCATCGCCGAGAAGGCGGGCCATCTCAATTACGACACCTGGAGCGAGGGGGTCGGCTATACCTCCGGCAGCAGCAAGGTCACCCATGCGAACCGCGTCTTCGTCGCGGCAAGCACCGGAAATTCCGGCAAGCGGCCGCCGCTCCATAGCAGCGGCACGGAGAGCGACGGCGGCGTTACCTGGACCTATCTCCATAACGGCCATGGCTGGGCGAAGATCACCGGCTATAGCAGCGCCACCCAGGTGACGGCCGACGTGATCGGCACGCTGCCGGCCACGGTCGCGACCACCCGATGGCGCGAAGGCGCCTGGTCGGCGGTGCGCGGCTATCCGGCGGCGATCGCCTTCTACGAGGAGCGGCTCGGCTTCGCCAATTCGCGGTTTCAGCCGCAGACTTGCTGGCTCTCCGCGAGCGGCGCCTACGAAACCTTCGCGCCGACCGACAATGCGAGCCAGGTGCTCGACGACACGGCGATGACCTTCACCATCGCCGACAACCAGGTGAACGCGATCCGATGGCTGGCGCCGGGCAAGGTTCTGACGCTCGGCACGATCGGCGGCGAGTTCACGGTGCAGGCCTCGAACCTCAACGAGGCGCTGACGCCGACCAATGTGACGGTACGCGGCCAATCCACCATCGGCGCCGCGGACAGCTCGCCGCTGCGCATCGGCAATGCGGTGCTGTTCGTCCAGCGCGCGGGCCGGCGGCTCTACGAGATCGCCTACCGCTTCGACACCGACAGCTATGGCGCGCCGGAAATGACGCTGCTCGCGCAGCATCTGACGCGAAGCGGCATGAAGGAGA
>CADEFF010000014.1:4156-43517 GCA_902826565.1 uncultured Rhodospirillaceae bacterium
GCGCCGGAAATGACGCTGCTCGCGCAGCATCTGACGCGAAGCGGCATGAAGGAGATCGTCTGGCAGCAGCAGCCCTGGGCGGCGCTCTGGGTCGTGTGCAAGGACGGCTCCTGCGTCGCGCTCACTTATCTGCGCGACCAGGACGTCATCGGCTGGCACCGTCACAGCTTCGGCGGGGCGGATGTGAAGGCAATCTCTGCGACCGCGATCCCGGCGGCGGAACATGACCGGCTGTGGCTCGCCATCGAAAGGCGCATCGGCGGATCGTCGAAGCGGCATATCGAATATCTCGCGGACGAGTTCTGGCCGGAGCCGGCGAGCGCCAAGGACGCCGCCTTCTTCGTCGATTGCGGGCTCGCCTATGACGGCTGGAACGGCGATCCCGGGAAAACCCTGGCGCTCGCCGGCGGCCCGCCCTGGACGGTGGGGCAGAGCAAGACCCTGGCGGCGGCCGGTCACACGCCGTTCGGTGTGCAGGATGTCGGCCGCGTCTACCGCTTCCGGCGCGAAGGCGAGGTCTGGCCGGCCGTCTCGGTCATGGTCCAGTTCGTGCAGGATGCGGCGACCGCGCTGGTCACGCTGCTCGACGACATTCCCGCGAGCCTGCAGGGCACGGCCGTCGCATGGTGGGGCAGGGCGGTCACCGAGGTCGGCGGGCTCCAGCATCTCGAGGGCGAGACGGTCCAGCTTCTTGCCGATGGCGCGACGCATCCGGACCGAACCGTCCTCGACGGAACCGTTGCGCTCGATCGGCCCTCGGTCGTGGTGCAGGCAGGGCTCGCCTATGAGAGCCGGCTCGAGACGCTGGACCTCGAGGCCGGTGCCGCGGATGGCACGGCGATGGCCAGGCCGCGCCGGATCCATCGGGCGGCGGTGCGGCTCTTCGGCAGCCTCGGCTGCGAGATCGGCTATGAGCCCGGCCTGCTCGAGGAAGTCCCGTTCCGCGGCGCCACCACACCGATGGGCAGCAGCCCCGCGCTCTTCACCGGGGACAAGCTCGTCAATTTTCCGAAGGGCTGGGACCGGGCGGCCCATGTGCTCGTCCGGCAACGCCAGCCGCTTCCCTTGACCGTGGTCGCGATCGCGCCGCGGCTCACCACCAACGACGGGTGATTTCCATGTGCAATCCCATGATCGCGGTCGGGCTGAGCGTGGCCTCGACCCTGCTCGGCACCATGGCGAGCGCGAACAGCCAGCGATACCAGGCCCGCGTCGCGGACAATGCGGCGAAGACCCAGCGGCAGCAGGCAGGATTCCTTGCGGCGCGGCAAGCAAGCGACACGGGGCGAATGCTTGCGCGCCAGCGCGTGGCGCTCGCCGCCTCGGGGATCGGCAATAGCGGCTCGCCGCTCGATCTCGGTTTCGATTTCGGGCAGGAGGGCCGGATCGCCGAGCGACAGACGCTCTATGAGGGCGAGATCGGCGCCGTGCAAAACGAGGCGGCGTCGCGGCTGCACCGATACAACGCCGGCGTCGATCTCCTGACCGGGCTGACGGCGGCGGGCAGCCAGCTTCTCGGCGCAGTCGGCGGCAGCGGCTCGAAAGCCGCCGGGGCCAGCGCCAGCGCCAGCGCCAGGGGCCGGAAGCTCCCCGGCTGATCCCGCCATCGCCGCATCGCCGGAAGACATAGAGGACAGCCATGACGGTATCCACGACCATCACGCGCGTCGCCTATATGGGCGACGGCAGCACGACATCCTTCCCGATCACCTTCCCGTTCTTCGAGGCGGGCGACATCCAGGTCCTCGAGCGCGTGGTCGCCACGGGACAGGAAACCGCGAAGCTTCCCGGCACTCACTACACGGTCGCCGGTGGCGGCGGCTCGACGGGAACCGTCACCGCCTCGTCGCCGCCGGGCGGAACGGTCGAATGGATCATCCGCCGGCAGACCCCGCGCACGCAGCTTATCGACTATACGTCGAACGACAGCTTCCCGGCCGAGAGCCACGAAAAGGGGCTCGACCGAACGGCGATGCGCGACCAGGAGATGACCGAGGAGCTGGCGCGGGCGCTGCAGCTTCCCGCGACCGACAGCCCGAGCCTCACGACGACGCTGCCCTCGAGCGTGGACCGAGCCAATCGCTATCTGAAGTTCGACGCATCCGGCAACCCGGTCGTCGCGCAGGATGTGACCATCGGCGTGCTCTCGCTGCCGGTGTCGATCGGCGATGGCGGTACCGGGGCCTCCAATGCGGCCGCGGCGCGAGGCGCGCTCGCCGCCGCCGGTATCGCCGACAACAACCAGTTCACGGGCGACAACGGTTTCCGCGGCGCTTTCTCGATCGAAAGCACGGACGCGGGCGCCGGCGAGGGGCCGGTCGCCGCGCTGGACCGGCTGAGCGCCACGCCCGCCGCCAACGATTTCCTCGGCGCCCTGGCGCTTCGCGGGCGCGACAGCGGCGGTAATCTCCTGAGCTATGCGAAGCTTGCGGCGGAGATCATCGATCCCGCCGACACCAGCGAGGATGGCCGGCTGTCGCTCCAGGTGACGATCGCCGGAACGCTCGCGACGCGCGCCTATGTCGGCGCCGGCGTCGTGGTGGGAAGCCCCACGGGCGCCGACCGGGGCGCCGGCACGATCAATGCGCAGGCGATCTATGTGAACGGCGTCCCGCTGTCGCTTGCGGTCAGCTACGCCAAGCTCAGCTACACGGTCGCGAGCGGTGTCAACGGCGGCAACATGACTTCCGGCTCCTGGCAGACGCTGACGCTCAACACGAAGGACCACGATGCCGGCGGCATCGTCACGCTGGCCTCCAACCAGTTCACGCTCGGCGCAGGCACCTATCGCATCGGCGCCCACATGACCCTCTGGGGCGGCGGCTCCGGCAACAAGGTCTCCACCCGGCTTCGCAATATGACGGACTCGACGACGACCATCGTCGGCAGCGCGAGCGAAGCGAGCTGGAACGGCGTTGATCCGAACCATTCCTATCTCGGCGGCGAGCTCACGATCGCCGGCTCGAAAACCTTCCAGCTTCAGTACCGATCGACGGACAACGTGACCAACGGCCTCGGTCTCGCCAATTCGCTGGGCGAGAACGAGGTCTATCGGATCGTCGAGCTCTGGAAGGTTGCCTGACAGCGATCGGAGGGGAGACATGACCGGCGATATCCATGAGCTCTCGGCCGTGATCGGTCGGCTGCAGGAAGCGACCGAAAGCGCGCAGCGCGACCGCAAGGAGATACTGACGAAACTCGACAGCCTGGAGGCCGGCCTCTCTATCGTTCCCCAGATGAAGGCGACCCTCGACGAGCTGAAACCGGACGTGGAGCGGCTGAAACGGGAACGATGGATCGGGCTCGGGCTGCTCGGCGCTTTCAGCTTCACCGGCGGCGGGATCGGCTCGCATCTCTGGAAGATCATCTTCGGAAGCGGCCAATGAGTCATTCCGACCTGTTCCTGGCTGCCGTCGAGTTCCTGCTGGCGGAGGAAGGCGGTCATGTCGACGATGCGCGCGATCCGGGCGGCGAGACGAAGTTCGGCATCTCGAAAAGAAGCTTTCCGAACCTCGATATCGGCGATCTCTCTCGCGACGACGCCATCGCGATCTATCACCGCGAATTCTGGACAAAGCTGCAGGGCGACCGTCTACCGCCCGCCCTGGCGGTCTCGGTCTTCGACACGGCGGTCAATATGGGCGTCGGCACGAGCATAAAGCTGCTGCAGCGATCGCTCGCCCTCGCCGACGACGGGGTGCTGGGCCGAAAAACGATGGCCCGCGCCGCAACCGCCGACACCACCCTCATCGACGAGTTCCTCGCGCGCCGCCTCAAACGCTACACCGAATTGCCGACCTTCGCGATTTACGGCCTCGGATGGACCCGTCGCGTCCTCCGGTGCCATCGCTTTGCCCTTTCAACCCATGGAGAGACGGATGTTCACCAGCATCGATAAGGCCATCGCCGCAGTCCTGATGGCGCTCATATTCCTCGCGAACAATCTGCTCGGCTGGAACCTCGGACTTGGCGAGGACGCCGTCAACGCGATCGCCGCCGTGATGACGCCGCTGCTGATCTGGCTCGTTCCGAATCGCGGGGCGGCATAGCGCCCCATGTCCTGGATTGCCCTGCTTTCGGGCCTGGTCGCGCTGCTCGGACAGCTGGCCGACTATCTCGGCCGGCGCCGGCTGATTCGAGCGGGGGAAGCCGTGTCGATCGCGAGCGGCCTTGCGACGATTCTCGACAATATCGACAAGGCGAGGAGATCGAGCGATGCGATCGAGCATCCCGAAAGCGCTGGCGATGACGACTATGCTCGTCGGGTGCGCGAACGATATCGGCGCACCGACGACTGACTACTGCAGGATCTTCGAGCCGATCTATTGGCACCCGGCGGACACGCCGGAAACCGTACGCCAGATCGCGCGCGAAAACGCGAAATTCGCCTGCGTCTGCGATCGGGATTGTCCCGCGGCCGACCGGCCTTCGCCTCGATCATCCGGCGAGATGCCGGCAGGGGCGAGTGCTGGTGCCGCCGCGCAGGATTGAACTGCGGACCTCACCCTTACCAAGGGTGCGCTCTACCACTGAGCTACGGCGGCGGCCGTCGAAGGCGGCGAAACATGCCACAGGGCCGTCGCGCAAAGCAAGGCTGGCCGCCGTCTCCCGGCCGGCATCGTCCCGCCTGCTCCCTCCCCGATAATCCATTGGCGAGACGCGATCTTTACGGATCGCGTCTCGCCGATGCGACCCTTCGCTCCCGCCTTTGATGCCTCCTCCCATCGGGTCCGCTCGATCCCGCCTTCGACCCCCATCTGACAGAACCCCTGCTTCATCGCTTCGGCCAAGGGCGACCATTGCGCCGGCCATCGACCCTGCCAGGACTTGACGGCCGGCAATGACACGCGTAGCTGAGGTCGTCTCGCGCTACCGTTCAGGTTTCCATGTCCGATCGCGACCGCCCCTTGCCGAGTTCCAGCGAAGACGGTCTCAACCGTCGCTCCCTTCAGGAGCGACGCCTTGCCGATCAGCTACGGCAGAATCTCCTGCGCCGGAAGCTGCAGCAACGCGCCCGGGCGGCGACCGAAGCCGCTCCCTCGCCCCCGGAGTCCGACTCCGAATTGGGGAAGGATTAAGGCACCGCTCGCCGGCCCCAGTTGCGGCTTGAGGCCGGTCCCCCGATACACTAAAAGAGGCGCCGTTCGGCCCTTTTTCTGCGCCCGGCGCCTGGCGAGGCGTTCGAAGCCCGTAGTCAGGGTCGCTCTGCCTCATGCAGAGTGCGGCCATATCGCTGGCAGTTGCAGGCACCATGGACAAGATTCGAATTCGCGGCGGCCGACCGCTGCAGGGCGAGATACAGATCAGCGGCGCCAAGAATGCGGCCCTGCCGCTCATGGCGGCGGCGCTGCTGACGGACGACACGCTCTGTCTCAGCAACCTGCCGCATCTTGCCGACATCACGACCATGGCCACGCTGCTCGCGCAGCTCGGCGTCGTCATCAATCTGAACGGTCAGTCGACCGACGACGGCCATATCGGGCGTGTGCTGGATCTTCGCTGCCGCGATATCGGCAGCACGCGCGCCGACTACGATCTCGTCCGCAAGATGCGCGCCTCCATCCTCGTGCTGGGGCCGCTGCTCGCTCGATGCGGCCAGGCGCAGGTCTCGCTGCCGGGCGGCTGCGCCATCGGGACGCGCCCCGTCGATCTGCATCTCAAGGGGCTCACCCAGCTCGGTGCCGAAATCGACCTTCGCGAAGGCTACATTCACGCCACGGCGCCGCGCGGCCTGCAGGGCGCGCGGATCATTTTCCCGACCGCGTCGGTCGGCGCCACGGAGAACCTGCTGATGGCGGCATCGCTCGCGAGGGGCCGCACCGAACTCGTTAACGCCGAGCGCGAGCCCGAGATCGGCGACCTGGCGCGCTGCCTCGTCGCCATGGGCGCGTCGATTGCGGGCATCGGCACCGAAACCATCGTCATCGACGGCGTCGAACGGCTGCATGGCGCGCGCCATGCCATCGTTCCCGACCGGATCGAGACCGGCACCTATGCGATGGCGGCAGCCATTACCCACGGAGATATCGAGCTGATCGGCGCCGATCCCGGGCTCATCGGCGCGGTCGCCGAGGTTCTGGACCGCGCCCAGGTCAGGCTGGAACCGACCAATCGCGGGGTCCGGGCCTCGCGCAAGGACGGCGTCATCCGCGGCGTCGACATCATCACCGAGCCCTATCCCGGATTCCCGACCGATCTCCAGGCCCAGATCATGGCGATGATGACGGTCGCCGAGGGCGCCGCGATGATCACCGAGACCATCTTCGAGAACCGGTTCATGCATGTGCCCGAGCTATCGCGCATGGGTGCGAACATCACCGTCCATGGAAGCTCGGCGATGGTTCGCGGCGTCGGCAGCCTGATCGGCGCCCCGGTCATGGCGACCGATCTCCGCGCCTCCGTCTCGCTGGTGCTCGCCGGGCTCGTGGCCGAAGGCGACACGATCCTCAACCGCGTCTACCATCTCGACCGCGGCTACGAGCGGTTGACGGAGAAATTGCTGGCCTGCGGCGCCGATATCGAGCGGTTGAAGACATGACAGCGCCCTTGAAGCTTCGCGCCCGCGACACCGAGGACCTTCAGGTCGTCGCGGCGGTCCTGCAGGATGCGCTGGTCAATCTGCGCGAGATGACCTTCGTGGCGGGCGAGCGCCGCTTCATCTTCATCGCCAATCGCTTCCGCTGGGAAACCCAGGGCGCCGCCGACAGCGCCCGCGAACGGGTCGAGGACGCCGCCTCCGGCGACGCGACATTCAGCGGCGACGACGGGCCGCATGCCAATTATGAGCGGACGCATTGCGGCGTCTGCTTCGAACAGGTGCGGGGCGTCAAGACCGGAGGGCTGCAGGGCCCGCTGAAGCCGCGCTTCCTCGAGCTTCTCACGATCCGCACCGCGCCGGGAACGATCGACCTGGTCTTTGCCGGCGGCACCACGATGCGCCTCGAGGTCGATGCGATCCGTTGCTATCTGGAGGATCTCGGCAATGCCTGGCCGACGGCATGGCGGCCAACGCACAAGGTCGGCGAGACGGCGGATGACGCCCCATGAGCCGGAGGTCGTCTTCGCGAAACGGTAAGGCTGGCGGTCTCGTCCTGGCGCTGCCGAAAGGCCGAATCCTCGTCGAGGCGCTTCCCGTTCTCCGGGCGGCGGGCATCGAGGTCGATTCCGACCTGGCCGACGAGACGTCGCGCAAGCTGAGCTTCTCGACGAACCTGCCGGAGCTTTCGGTGGTGCGCGTCCGCAGCTTCGACGTTGCGACCTATGTCGCTTTCGGCGCCGCACATCTCGGCGTGGCGGGCAGCGACGTGATTGCCGAGTTCGACTATCCGGATGTCTATGCGCCGGTCGATCTGACCATCGGGCGGTGCCGTCTCTCGGTCGCCGAGCCGGCGGAGCTGGCGGAGCAGGACGACCCCGGCCGCTGGAGCCATGTGCGCGTGGCGACGAAGTATCCTCGCCTGACGACGCAGCATTTCGCGGCGCGCGGCGTGCATGCCGAGTGTCTCGTGCTGAGCGGGGCGATGGAGCTGGCGCCGCGGCTCGGCCTCTGCCGCCGCATCGTCGATCTGGTGGCGACGGGCGAAACCCTGAAAGCGAACGGTCTGACCGAAGTCGAACGGATCGCCGACGTGACCTCCCGGCTGATCGTCAACCGCACCGCCCTCAAGCTGCAGCCGGATGCCATCGGGCGATTCGTCGACGCGATCGGCAAGGCAGCCAATGGCCGTTAGGCTCGACCATGCCTCGCCGCGGTTCGACGCAGAGTTCGCGGCTCTGCTCGGCGTCAAGCGCGAGCTTCAGCTTCGCGTCGACGAAGCCGTCGCCGCCATCATCGACGACGTTCGCACGCGCGGCGATGCGGCGCTTCTCGACTACACTACGAAGTTCGATCGTTGCCGCCTGTCGGCGGATCGGCTGCGGCTTACCGAAGGCGAGATCGCGGAGGCGGCGCGGCGCTGTCCGGCGACCGTCGTTTCCTCCCTCGAGACGGCGGCGACGCGCATCAGGGACTATTACGCCCGGCTGATGCCGGCCGATCTCGACTACCGCGATGCGGCCGGACTTCGCCTCGGCGCCCTGTGGCGCCCGCTGGCCGCTGCAGGGATCTATGTTCCGGGGGGTGCCGCCGCCTATCCGAGCTCGGTGCTGATGAACGCGGTGCCGGCGGCGGTGGCGGGCGTCGAACGGCTCGCCATGGTGGTGCCGACGCCGGACGGCGCGCTCAACCCGGCGGTCATGAAGGCGGCGCAAATCGCCGGCGTGACGGAGATCTATCGCGTCGGCGGCGCCCAGGCGGTGGCGGCGCTCGCTTTCGGCACCGCATCGATCGCGCCGGTGGACAAGATCGTCGGACCCGGCAACGCCTATGTGGCGGCGGCCAAGCGTCAAGTCTTCGGCAATGTCGGTATCGATATGATCGCCGGGCCGTCGGAGATCCTGGTGATCGCCGATGCCGGAAACGATCCTGCCTGGGTTGCCATGGATTTGCTGTCGCAAGCCGAACATGACGAAACGGCGCAGTCCATCCTGATCACGGACGATGCCGGTTTCGCCGATGCCGTCGCGCAGGCGGTCGCATCGGCCCTCAAGGGACTGAAGCGCCGGGACATCGCCACGGCGAGCTGGGAGCGGTATGGCGCGATCATCCGGGTCGAGCGGCTTGCGGAGGCGGCGGCGCTCGCCAACCGCCTGGCGCCGGAACATCTCGAGCTCGCCATCGCCGATCCGGACGCCCTGCTGCCGGCGATCCGCAATGCCGGCGCAGTCTTCCTCGGCCGCCATACGCCGGAAGCGATCGGCGACTATATCGCCGGGCCGAGCCATGTGCTCCCGACCGGGCGCAGCGCGCGCTACGCGTCCGGGCTCGGCGTCCACGATTTCCTGAAGCGAATGTCGCTGATCGCCTGCGACGCCGAGTCCCTCGGCAGGCTCGGGCCGACCGCGATCGCTCTTGCGGAGGCCGAAGGGCTCGATGCCCATGCCCGGTCGATTGCCATCCGGCTCAACCCGAGAAGCGACGCCTGAGGTCGCTGCCGGTGGAGGATTCGGACCCGCGCCCGACCGCCCGGATCGTCCGTGTCACCCTCGACGAGAAATCGGTGGTGCGGCGCAGCGCCGAGATCGAGCATGAGCGCGCGGTCGCGATCTACGATCTCATCGAGGAGAACCGGTTCTGCCTCGTCGAAGGCCCGCCCGGTCCCTATGGCCTTAGGCTCGGGATCGAGGAGGGACGTCTCGTCTTCGACATCCAGGACGAGGCGGACACGCCGATCTTCAAGCTGATCCTCTCGCTCACGCCGTTCCGCAAGATCGTGCGCGACTATTTCGCCATCTGCGAAAGCTATTTCGAGGCGATCCGCAAATCCTCGCCTTCGCAGATCGAGGCGATCGATATGGGACGGCGGGGGCTGCATAACGAAGGCGCCGAGCTGCTCACCGAGCGGCTTGCCGGCAAGGTCGAGTTCGACCCCAACACCGCGCGTCGCCTCTTCACCCTGATCTGCGTCCTGCATATTCGCGGATGATGCCCGAGCGATGAACGGTTTGCCGGGAAGCGTCCTGTTCTGCTGCACGATGAACGCCATTCGTTCGCCGATGGCCGAAGGCCTGCTCAAGCACCTCCACGGCCATCAGATCTACGTCGATTCGGCGGGCGTTCGCTCCGATGCTGTCGATCCGTTCGCGGTCGCCGTGATGGACGAGATCGGGATCGATATCTCGCGGCATCGCGCCAAGACCTTCGACAGTCTCGAGGACACCTCCTTCGACCTCATCATCTCCCTGTCGCCGGAGGCGCAGCACAGCGCGGTCGAGCTGACCCGGACCATGGCCTGCGACGTCGAGTTCTGGAACACCTTCGATCCGAGCCTGGTCGAGGGCGGGCGCGAGACCGTGCTGGAGGCCTATCGCCAGGTCCGCGACACGCTCCTGCAGCGGATAAAGGCCCGCTTCCCCCTCCCGTCGGCGCCGCGGCTATAGAAGAAAGCGCGGAAAACGGCCCTTTACGCATTTGTCCTGATCGAACGATGGCGCTATGATCCGCGCCGCCGCGGCGGCCCCGTCGTGCGCCCCAAAGGAGTGTGGATGGCTAAAGAGGATTTGATCGAGTTCTCCGGAACGGTCATGGAGCTGCTGCCGAATGCCATGTTCCGCGTGAAGCTCGATAACGAGCATGTGGTGCTCGCCCATACATCGGGAAAGATGCGAAAGAACCGCATTCGCGTTCTTGCCGGCGACCGCGTCAATGTCGAGATGACGCCCTACGATCTCACCAAAGGTCGCATCACCTTCCGCTTCAAGTGACGCAGCTCGCGCCGTTGCCGCCGACTCTCCCTCGCGGCGTCGCCGACGATCTGGTCCTGGCATCCGCCTCGCCACGGCGCATCGCGCTCCTGGCGCAGATCGGCGTCGTTCCCTCGCAGGTCGAGCCCGCTGCGATCGACGAGACGCCGCTGCCCCGCGAGCTGCCGGTGCCCTATGCGCGGCGCATTGCACGGGCGAAAGCGACGGTTGTGGCGGAACGCCTTCCGGGCCGTCGGATACTGGCAGCCGATACCGTCGTCGCCTGCGGGCGGCGCATCCTGCCCAAGCCTTTCGACAGGGCTGTCGCGCGAGAGTGCCTCACGCTGCTGTCCGGCCGGCGGCATCGCGTCATCGGGGCCGTCGCGCTGATCCTTCCCGACGGCCGGTTGCGCGAGCGGCTCGTCGAGACGGTGGTGGCGTTCAAGCGGCTTTCGCAGGAAGAGATGGAGGGCTATCTCGCCGGCGGCGAATGGGACGGCAAGGCCGGCGGCTATGCAATTCAGGGTTCTGCGGCGACGTTCATCGCCTGGATAAGGGGCTCCTATTCGAATGTCGTCGGGCTGCCGCTGTTCGAAGCGGCGGCGATGCTTCGAGCATCGGGCCTGCGCTGGTAGCGCCGATGTCGCCGCGCCTTCTCATCTATCGACAGGACGGCGCGCTCCGTTGCGCGGAGTGGGAGAGGGACCGGCTCACCGCCTACGGCACGCTGCTGTCCCGCGGAGCCGCCCGGGCGGGCGCGGTCTATCTCGCGCGCGTCGCCAGGATCGACCGCGCCCTGGGCGCCGCCTTCGTCCAGTTCACCGACACCGAGACGGGGATGGTGCCGCTCGGCGGGAGCCTGAAGCTGACCGAGGGCCGAAACATCGTGGCGCAATTGCGGCGCGAGGCAAGGGGCGACAAGCTGGCGAAGCTCTCGCGGGCCGTCGTCCTCACCGGCCGCCATCTCGAGCTTCGCCCCGGGCGCCCGGGCATGACGAGCTATCCGCAAGTGGCGGGGAAGGTTCTTGCGCAACGGCTCGAGCGCCTGCTGGTGCGAGACGAGACGCCGTCTCATGGCTTCGCCGCCCGCCCGGCGGCGGCGGACGCCGATGACGCCACGCTTCGAGCGGAAGCCGCCGCCCTGATCCGGCAGTGGGAGGCGATCCTGCGCGATGCCGCCGACGGTCCGGCGCCGCGACTTCTGACGAGCGGTCTCGATGCGCTCGACCTCTTCCTGCGCGATCGAGCGCCCTCGGATGGCACCTCCATTCTCTGTATCGATCGGACGACCGCGACGCAGGTTGAGCAGCGCGCCGCATATGCCGAGGCGAGGGTCGAAGTCGACATCAAGTCCGTCCCCGACTGGCTGCCCTCCATTGCCGAAATCGAAGAGGCCCTGCTCGAGGCCCTGGAGCCGTCGATCGAAATCCCGGGCGGCGGCGTTCTGCATTTCGACAAAGGCCAGGCGCTGACGGCCATCGACGTCGATGCCGCGGACGCTGCGGCCCGCGCAGGGAAGGCGGGAAGCGCCGAAGATCGGCGGTTCGTCATCAATCGCGCGGCCGCGCGGGAAATCGCGCGGCAGCTTCGGCTGCGCAACCTCGGCGGTCCGATCGTGATCGACTTTATCGGCTTGCGGCGGCCCGAGCATCGGCGCGCCCTCGTCGCGTCGCTGCGCGAGGCCTGCCTCGCCGATCCGCAGCCCTGCCAGATCCTGGAAATGTCTGCGCTCGGGCTGGTGGAGATGATCCGTCAGCCCTTCGGCCCCACCCTTGCGGAGCAGCGGCGCGGCGCGGCATCATCGGCACGGACGGGTTAGAGCGGATCCGCATGTCGGCAAGGATCGAAGATCTCGCGGCGCGGCGCGCACAGCGCAAGGCGGACCGGTCGGGGCCCGAAGAGCCGCGCGGGGCCGCGAAAGACGACGCACCCCATCCGTCCGAAGGCAAACGGGCGGGCGGGCGCTGCCCCATCTGCGGCAAGCCGCGCAGCGATGCCCATCGTCCCTTCTGTTCCGCGCGTTGCGCCGAGGTCGATCTCGGTCGCTGGCTGAAGGAGAGCTATCGGGTCCCCGTCGAGGAGAAGCCCGGGGATGCCGATCCGGACGAGTCTTCTTGAGCGTCCGGCGGCCCAATTCCGACCGCCGCCGCGACTGGACAGGCTGGGCGAATTTCACTATAAGCGCCCCGTTCCGGCGCCTTTCCGCGCCCGTGCCCAGGTAGCTCAGATGGTAGAGCAGCGGATTGAAAATCCGCGTGTCGCTGGTTCGATTCCGGCCCTGGGCACCATTTTCTCCCCGGATATCCGCCCTCGCTTCTGCGCGCCCTCGTCCGGCGCCGCCCTCTGCAAGCGTCCCGGTTCGAAGCGCCGCCGGCCGGCAAGCCCGTGCGGCTGATCTTCATCCTCTTTCGCTACTTCCCGCATGGCGGTCTGCAACGGGACTGCCGCCGCATTGCCGAGGCGCTCGTCAAGCGTGGCCATGATGTCGAGATCATCTGCGGCGAGTGGCAAGGCCCACGTCCCGCGGCGATCGAAATCACCGTGTTGAAGCGGCATGGCCTGACCAACCATGGCATTGCGACACGTCTCGCGCGCGATGCGGTCGCGCTGGCGCGCTCGCGGCAAGCCGATGCGATCGTCGGCTTCAACCGGATGCCGGGGCTCGATCTCTGCTACGCCGCGGAGAACTGCTTCCGGGTGAAGGCGGAAGAGGAGCGTCCGGTCTTCTACCGATGGCTGCCGCGATTCCATGGCTTCAGCCGCCTCGAGGCGGGGATCGTGGGGCCGGGCACCGAGACCGTGCTGATGATGCTGTCGCGGCGGCAGATCGAAACCTACCGGCGCCATTACAAGATCGAGGATCGCCGGTTACACCTTCTGCCGCCCTCGATCTCGCGGGATCGCATGCGGCCTGCCGGTGCCGACGCCGTCCGCGCCGAGACCCGCGCCAGGCTCGACCTCGAGCCCGACGCGTTCGGGCTTTTCGCCCTGAGCTCGGCCTTCCGCACCAAGGGTCTCGATCGAAGCATCGAGGCCATCGCGGCCCTGCCGCGTCCATTGCGGGATCGCGTGAAACTGCTCGTCGTCGGGCGCGGCCGGCCGGACAGGTATCGGCGGCTTGCGAAGCGACGCGGGATTGCGGACCGGGTCGAGTTCCTCGGCGCGCACGACGAGGTGGGGCGCCTCCTGCTCGGCGCCGATCTGCTTCTGCATCCTGCGCGCGACGAATGCGCAGGCATGGCGATCCTCGAGGCGATCGTCGCCGGCCTGCCGGTCCTCTGCACGGCGAATTGCGGCTTCAGCGACCATGTGCGCATGGCCGATGCGGGGATGGTTCTGCCGGAGCCATTCGATCCCGCGGCTTACGCCGCGCTGCTGACCGGGATGCTGGATCGCGGCCGCCTCGATCATTGGTCGCGGCAGGGGGTTCGCTATGGCCAGAGCGAGGATCTCTATAGCGGGACCGAGGTCGCGGCGGCACTGATCGAGCGCGTGGCGGCGGAGAGCCGCGACGGCAGGCCGGCGGCCTGACCGATCAGAGCTCGCGTCCCTCGAAGGGATGCTTCCCTTCGCGATGCTCGACCTCGATCACCCAGAGATCCGGATCGCGCCGAACGGCTTTCTCGACATAGGCGTCGGCCTCCGTCTCCGGGCGAGGTTCGGCGCCGAGCGCACTCATCCAGCCGAGCGCGCCGTCGAGGCCGCGCACCTGCGTCAGGATCCGGAATCCGCTCCCCAGCAGATTGAGCTTGAGCAGGATGGTGCCGCCCATGCGCTCGCCGCGCCGCAGCACATAGGCGGGGATGCCCTGGCTATGGCCGCTTCGGATCTGCGCCATCACCCAGACTTCCGTCGGCAGTCTGTCGTCAGTCATGTCATGGGCAGGATATGGGGGTTTCCCCGGCGGGCAAAGCCGGGTGAGGGCCCTTACGCATCGCCGGAAGCGGAGGGAGCGGATGATGCAGGGGTAGGAAGCGGCGGCCGAAGCGCGTAGTGTGGCTCGCCTTCACGCAACTTTCCGATCCGCCCGGCGGCGCTGCCCGAACTTGCCCGTAACCTACCCCCCCTTTTCCGCAAAGCGCCCGTGATGCTGCTCGGTCTCGACACCGGCGGCACCTACACCGATGCGGTGCTGTTCGACCCCGTGCGCGGCGTCGTCGCGGCGGCCAAGGCGCTGACGACGAAACACGATCTTTCGATCGGTCTCGGCGAGGCGATCGAGGCCGTGCTTGCGGCGAACGACGAGGCGATTGCGCTCGTCTCTCTCTCGACGACGCTCGCCACCAACGCCATCGTCGAGGGGCAGGGAAGCCCGATCGGCCTGCTGCTGATCGGCTACGAGCCTTCCCAGCTCGAGCGGGCGGGCCTGCGCCAAGCGATGGGGACGGATCCCGTCGTCTTCGTTGGCGGCGGTCACAATTCGCTCGGCGACGAGCAGGCGCCGCTCGACCTCCTGGCCGCGGAGCAGGCGATCCGTCTCCACGCCCCGAAGGTCGCGGCCTTCGCGGTATCGGGCTATTTCTCGGTTCGGAACCCGGCGCACGAGAACCGGCTCCGCGCCATGGTGCGCGAGCTGAGCGGACTTCCGGTCACCTGCGGCCATGAGCTCACCTCGAAGCTGGACGCCCCGCGGCGGGCGCTCACCGCCGCCCTCAATGCCCGTCTCATCCCGCAGCTCCAGCAGCTCATCGAGGCGGTCCGCGGCATCCTGAAGCGCCGCGGCGTCGCGGCGCCGCTGATGGTGGTCAAGGGCGACGGCTCCCTCATCGCCGCCGACCTGGCGCTCGGCTGTCCGGTGGAAACCATTCTCTCCGGCCCGGCGGCGAGCGTTGTCGGCGCCTATCATCTCTCCCGCATGGGCGACGTCGTGGTGTCCGACATGGGCGGCACCACGACGGATGTCGCGATGCTGAAGGACGGCCGGCCGTTGCTCAATCACGAGGGCGCCATCGTCGGCGGCTGGCGCACCATGGTCGAGGCGGTAGCCGTGCATAGCTATGGACTCGGCGGCGACAGCGAGCTGCATCCGGGCGAGGGCGGGGCGCTCCTGCTCGGACCGCGCCGCGCGGTGCCGCTGGCGCTACTGGCGAGAGACCATCCGCAGGTGCTGCCGGTGCTGCGCAGCCAGGCCGAGGCGGCGATGCGGATCGGGTATGACGGCCAGTTCGTGCTCCGCCTGCGCGTGCTGGACACGAAAGAATCCGGCCTCAATCCGGATCAGGCGCGGCTCTGGGAAGCGCTCGAGCGCGGTCCCGTGGAGCTTTCCACGCTGCTCCAGGGGGCGACGACGCAACGGGCGCTCAACCGGCTGCTCGGTCGCGGCCTCGTGGCGCTTTCGGCCTTTACGCCGAGCGACGCGGCGCATGGGCTCGGCTTGCAGGAAGACTGGTCCCGCGAGGCGGCGGAACTCGGCGCCCGGATCTGGCTGCGGCGGCTCGATGCGCTCGGCGGCGAACCGATCAAGACCGTGCCGGACTTTTGCCGGCGGGTCATCGAGCAGGCGATCCGGCAGTCGGTGGCGGCGATCCTCGATACGGCCCTGCAGGAGGAAACCGGCATCGCGCCCGAGGATTTCGGCGCGATCGGGCGGCTGATCGAGAGGATGATGGCCGAGGGGAGCGCATCGAGCCCGCGCTTCGTCGCCCTCGACCTGCCGCTCAAGCTGCCGCTCGTGGCGATCGGCGCGCCGGTCGGCACCTACTACGCCGCCATTGCCGAGCGCCTCGGCACCGCCCTCATCATTCCGCCCCACGCGGCGGTCTGCAATGCCGTGGGCGCGGTCGCGGGCGGCGTCATGCAGCGCGTCGAGGCGCTCATTACCCCGCCCGCCGAAGGGCTGTTCCGTGTGCATCTGCCGACCGGCAATCGCGATTTCACCGACCTCGAAGCCGCCGCCGCCCATGCCACGGTCGAAGCGGGGAGGATCGCCGCCGCTCAAGCCCTGGCCGCCGGCGCGGAGCAGCCCGAGCTTTCGAGCGAGCGCCGGGACAGCATCGTGGAAGGGTCGGGTGCCCGCCTCTTCGTCGAGAGCCGCGTCGCCGTTACGGCCTTCGGGCGACCGCGGGTGGCGCGCGCCTGAGCGGGCAGCTACTCGGTCAGAACCAACGTGTCGGTCGGTGCCCAGGACATCCAGAGCTCGTCGCCGATGCTGATCGAGGGGAGCGTCGTGCGGGTCGCGTTCTTGAGATTGACGCTGATCGGCATGCCCGTCTGATTCTCGAGATAGACGTGGCTTTCGTTGCCGTAATAGGCGAGCTCGGTTACCCGGCCGCGGAGCCGCACATTGTCGCCGCCCGGATCGGTCTGGCCGAGCTTCACCTTCTCGGGCCGGATCGCGATGGCGATGTTGCCGGAGGCGGAGCCCGTGAAGGGCACCGCGACGCGGTCGAGACCCTTGATGTCGATCTGCAGGTTACCGTTCTGAACGCCCGACACGCGTCCCTCGAACAGGTTCATCTTGCCGATGAAGTCCGCGACGAAGCGCGAGTTTGGAAACTCGTAGAGATCGGCCGGCGGCGCCACCTGCCGCACCTTGCCTTTCTCCATCACCGCGATGCGGTTCGCCATGGAGAGCGCCTCGTCCTGGTCGTGGGTCACGATCACGAAGGTGATGCCGACGGTCTTCTGCAGCCGTACGAGCTCGAGCTGCATCGCTTCGCGAAGCTTGGCGTCGAGAGCCGAGAGCGGCTCGTCGAGCAGCAGGACCTTGGGATGCTTCACCAGGGCCCGGGCAAGCGCGACGCGCTGTCGCTGGCCGCCGGAGAGCTGGTTCGGCATGCGCTTGCCGAATTCACCCAGCTTCACCAGCGACAGCGCCTCGGCAACGCGCGTCTTGATTTCCGCCTCGGCGACACCCGTCACCCTCAGGCCATAACCGACATTGCGCTCCACATTCATATGCGGAAACACCGCATAGGACTGGAACACCATGTTAACCGGACGCCTGTTCGGGTTGACGCCTTCCATGCGCTCGCCGGCGATCATGATGTCGCCCGAGGTCGGCACCTCGAATCCCGCCAGCATGCGCAGCAGCGTGGTCTTGCCGCATCCCGAGGGCCCCAGCAGGGCGAAGAACTCGCCCTCGCCGATATCCAGCGAGACGTCATCGACGGCCCGGACTCCGGCGCCGAACGCCTTGACGACATTGCGGATTTCTATGATCGGCTTGCGTCTATCCGTGCCGACGTCTGGGCCGAACGCCTTCACTTTTCGGGTTTGCACCATGGAGGTCCTGTCAACCATTGGCTTTCTTCGTCTTCTTGTCGGAGCGCGACTGGATCATCATCGCCGCGACGGTGAGCGCGAGGGTGAGAACGATCAATATGGTGGACGCGGCGTTGACCTCGGGGGTGACGCTGAAGCGCACCATCGAATAGATCTTCACCGGGAAGGTCGTGGAGCCCGGGCCCGAGGTGAAGAAGGTGATGACGAAATCGTCGAGCGACAGGGTCATGGCGAGGAGCGCCCCGGCGACGACGCCCGGCACCATATAGGGAAACGTCACATTCCAGAACGTCTGCCACTCGCTGGCGCCGAGGTCGCGCGAGGCTTCTTCCAGCGCCAGATCGAAGCCTTCCATGCGTGCCCGGACCACGACGGCCACGAAGGGGAAGCTGAAGGCGATATGGCTGATGGTCACCGTGGCGATGCCGAGCGGCATGGAGATCGCGCTGAAGAAGGCGAGCATCGCGACGCCGAGGCAGACCTCCGGAATGACGATCGGCAGATGGATGAGGCCGTCATAGCCGCCCTTGCCGGGGAAGCGGTAGCGCTGCAGGACGAGCCCGATCATCGCGCCGAGCACGGTCGAGACCACAGTCGAGATCGAAGCGATGATCAGGGTGTTGAGCGCGGCCTCATGCAGCGAGCTGTTGGTGAAGGCTTTCACGTAGTAGTCGAAGGTGAAGCCCTGCCAGGTGATGTTGCGCTTGCTATCGTTGAAGCTGAAGGCGATGAGCGCAAAGATCGGGAAATAGAGAAAGACGAAGCTGCCGGCCAGGATGAGCTGCAGCCAGAGCCGGCGGGTATATTCGAGCGGCGCGATGCCCGCCTTCTGGCGGCGAGTCGAAACATCCGGAAGGGTAGTGCTCGCCATCAGTGCAACTTGCCTTTCTCGCCCCGCGCCGCGAAGGCCCTGATCCAGAGCAGAATAAAGGTGACATACATCAGCAGGAAGGAGAGCGCCGATCCGAACGGCCAATCGCGAGAGGGTCCGAATTGCTGCGCGATCAGATTGCCGATCATCACGCTGTCCGGCCCGCCGAGCAGGTCGGGCGTCAGATAGGTCCCGAGGGAGAGGATGAAGCAGAGCATGGCCGCGGTCACGATGCCGGGCCAGGCGAGCGGTGCGGTGACCGAGAAGAGCGTGCGCCACTGACCGGCGCCGAGATCGAGGCTTGCCTCGAGGAAGGACTTGTCGAGCTTCTCGAGCGTTGCATAGAGCGGCAGCACGACAAAGGGCAGGTTTACATAGACGAGGCCGATGATGACGGCCTTCTGATTATAGAGAAGCTGGAGCGGTTCGAAGGTGCCGAGCACGTCCGGCATGCCCAGAAGCCCAAAGACGCCGGCGAGCAGGCCATGCACCCATTCGAGAAACCAGTTCACATGCCCGTTGGTGCGCAGGATGGCAATCCAGGCATAGGTGCGAACCAGCAGGTTCGTCCAGAAGGGCAGGATCACCAGCAGCAGCAGAACGTTGCGATAGCGCGCGGAGGCGAAGGCGATGCCCATGGCGAGCGGGAACCCGATCAGAAGGCAAATCGCCGTGGTGACCGTCGCGATCCAGATCGACTTCAGGATGATGTAGAGATTGGTCCATTCCATGGACCGGATGTAGTTGGCGAACGAGATCGCGATCTCAGTCTGGCCGAGCGGGCCACGCTCGCCGAAGCTGTAGACCCATACGATCGCGAGCGGGATCGTAAAGAAGAGGACGAGCCAGGCGGTCGGGGGCAGATACAGAATCCAGAAGACCAGCTTGTTCTTTCGCCAATCTTCCATTTCCCGACCCGCCCCCCTTGCCGCGCCGCCGTCGTCAGGCGGCCTGCACTTCCGTCCAGGCCTTGTCGTAGACCGGCGTGAAATCGCCGACGTCGGTCAAGGACTCGCTGTTCGCGATCACCTCTTCCGGCGGATAGATCGCCGGATCGTTGAGCAGCTCGGCAGGAAGCTCCGCCTGCGCGGCCTTGTTCGAAGTCGCGTAATGGATCGTCGTCGCGATCTCGAGGGCGACGTCCTTGTCCAGCAGGTGATTGAGGAAGGCGTGCGCGTTTTCGGGATGCGGCGCACCCACCGGAATGCACACATTGTCGGTCCAGACATTGGTGCCTTCCTTCGGCACGGCATAGGCGATGTCGTCGTCCTCTTCCTCCACCGAGATGATGTCGCCGTTCCATTCCATCACCAGGTCGACCTCGCCGGACAGTAGCAGGTCCTGGCCGTTGTCGGGTGCGAAGGCCTTGATGTTCGGTTTCTGCTTGATCAGCAGGTCGCGCGCCTGGTTGATCTCGGCCTCGCTCTTCGAGTTCATGCTGTAGCCGAGATACTTCAGCGCGAGACCCATCACCATGCGCGCATCGGCGAGAAGCGCGATGCGGCCGGCATACTCGCTGCTGTCGAGCAGGACGCCCCAGCTCGTCGGCTCCGGCACCTTGGACTTGCGGTAGCCGATGCCGACCGTGCCCCACATATAGGGCACGCCATATTTCAGGCCGGGATTGTAGGTCGGGTCGGAGAACGGCTTTGCCGGGTTGATATTGACCAGGTTCGGGATCTTCGCGTGATCGACCGGCTCCAGCATGTTGAGCGCGATCATGGTCTCGATCATGTAGTCGCTGGGGAAGATCACATCGTATCCGGGATTGCCGGCCTTGAGCTTGGCGAACAGCTCTTCGTTGTTGGCGTAGAGGTCGTACTGGACCTCGATGCCGGTCTTGTCGGTAAAGGTCTGAAGCGTCGTTTCGCCGATATAGGTGTCCCAGTTGTAGACGTTCAGCTTTTTCTCTTCTTCGCTCCATGCCTTGCGGCTGAAGCTGACGCCGATCGCCGCGATGCCCGCGCCGGCGAGAAAGTTGCGCCGCGGAAATCGCGAGCCGATGAATCGATTCATGACGTGTGCCTCCTCACTGCCTCTTCGATTGCGGAACCGCGGACGACCGATGCCAATGCGGTCACCTTGAGCTCGCCCGAGCGATCCGATCGACGATGCGGCGCCCACTCCCCCTCGAGACCCCGCACGTCGCACCGGAAATACCATAGTCGCCGGAACGAGCGCCGATCAATCGGAATGAAGTCGTGGACCTGCTCACGAGCGTCGCCAGGCCGATGATAAGCTGTTGCGATATCAGGATATTTTTTCCGGATCATCGAGGTCGGCGCGGTTCTCCACGAGCCGGCTTTGCCGCAACTCTCCGGCCGCATCCAGAATGGGATAAGCAACCGAGGTGAGGTGAGAATTGATGCGTTTGAGATCGCGCAGCACGTCCATGTGAAGGCTGCTGGTCTCGATGCTTTCGAGCTTGCCGGATCGCAGCCGCGCGAAATGCCCCTGGGACGCGGTGCGTTCCAGCTCGCGGAAGACGACTTTCTCCTCCAGCAGCTTCCGGGCGAGGTTCACGTCGCCGGAGACGAAGACGTTGAGGGCGAGCTCCAGGTTGTTGCGCACCCGCTGATGCATGGTGCTGATCTCGGCGAAGCCTTCGTCCGAGAACCGGAGCCGGTTCTTGATCTTCTTGGCGGCGAGCTCCATCAGGTTCTTGTCGATGATGTCGCCGATATGCTCGAGATTGGTCGTGAAGGTGATGACGTCGATCGAGCGACCTTGCCCTTCCTTGTCGAGCGCCTCGCGGCTGACCTCGGTGAGGTAAAGTTTGATCGCCTCGTGCAGCCGGTCCACCTCGTCGTCCAGGGTCTCGACCTCGCGCAGCAGCTTCCGGTCGTCGTTGCGGAAGACTTCGAGGCTCTGGCGCAGCATCTTCTCCACGATGTCGCCCATGCGAAGCGTCTCGCGCGCCGCGTTGGCGACGGCGACGGCCGGCGATTCCACGGCGGCGGGGTCGAGATATTGCGGCTTTCCGGGATCGCTGCCGCGCTCCGCCGCGGGGATGAGGCGCGTGCAGAGAGCCGCAACCGGCCCGATCAGCGGCAGGAAGATGAGTGCGACGCCGACATTGAAGAGCGTGTGGAAATTGGCGACCTCGCGCCAGGGCGTAGACTCGATCACGGCCAGTCCCGGCTCGATCCAGGGCAGGAGCGGCAAGGCGATGGCGACGCCGACCAGCCTGAAGATCAGGTTGGCGACGGGAACCCGTCTGGCCTCGGGCGCGAAGTTGGCCGTGCCGAGAAGCGGGGTGAAGGTCGCGCCCAGGTTGATCCCGAGCACCATGGCAAGCGCCAGCGGGACCGACACGGTGCCTGCCGTCACCAGCGTGATCACCAGCAGGATCATGGCGAGGCTCGAGGTGCAGAGGAAGGTGAGCAGGGCGGCGAACAGCACGGCGAAGATCGGTGCGTCCTGCATTGCATCCAGGATCTGCGGCAGCAGCGGGGATTCGCGCATCGGCTCGGCGGCGGCCGAGATGAGCCGCAGGGCAAGCAGCATGATCCCGAGTCCAACCACCGTGCGGCCGAGATCGCGCACGCGCGTCGCCGTGCTGCCCAGAAAGACGGCGACACCGACCAGGATCAGGAACGGCGAGAGCCCGTGCGGCAGGAAGGTGAAGATCTGCGCGACGAGGCTGGTGCCGACATCGGCACCCAGCATGACCGCGAGCGCAGCGCCAGTGCCGACCAGCCCGTGCGACGCGAAGGAGGCGGCGATGAGCGCCGTGGCGGTGCTGCTTTGGAGCAGGAGGGTGATCCCGAGGCCGGCGGCGAAGGCCGCGAAGCGGTTGCGCAGGCTGCGTCCCATGCTGCGCCGGAGATCGCCGCCGAAGGCGCGCAGCACCCCGGTGCGCACCATGCGAAGACCCCAGACCAGCAGCGCGCCGGCGCCCAGCAGGCTCAGCAGTTCTCCGGATCCGTGTATCGAAGCCTCCTTGCCGGTCGGCCGGCGCCCCATTGTCGGGGACGAAGTCGGTTCGAAACTTTCCGCCCGGCGCCGTCGGCGGGCCGGTCAGCGACCGCAACTACCGCCAATGGGCGCAGAAGGCGTTGTCACGAAACTGTAACAAAGTGTGCGCCGGCCGGGCCTCGCGGCGCAAGCTATAGGTCACGGCTCTGCCCTCGGCAGTTCCTTGACGCCCTGCGGCGTCAGATGCATCCGGCTCAGCACATGCTCGGCATGTTCCATGCGCCAGGACAGCATGCGCTGCGCGAAGTCGAGCAGCACGGGCGCACAGGCGGGATCGGCGGCGAGGTTGGTCGCCTCGAAGGGATCGCGTCGCATGTCGAAGAGCAGCGGCGGCAGACCCGTGAAATGCACGTATTTGTATGCGTCGTCGCGGAGCACGGCGAGGCCGCATTGATCGCTGCGTAATCCCAGCGCCGCTTCCGCAGTGCCATGCTCGATGTCGCGGAAGTCGAACTCCCAGTGCGCCTCGCGACGCCAGCCTTGCGGGGTGCCGCCTTCGAGAAAGCGCATCAGCGAGCGCCCGTCGCATTGCTGCGGCACCTCGAGACCGAGCCATTCGAGGATCGTCGGCATGATATCGACCGATTCCGTGAAGGCGTCGACCTGCCGGCCGCATCCTCCGGCCGCCTGGCTGCGCGGATCGCGGACGATGAGGGGGATGTGGTACGCCTGATCGAAATAGCCGCTCTTCCCCCACATCCAGTGGTCGCCCAGCATCTCGCCATGGTCGCAGGTGAAGATGACGAGCGTGTCCGCTTCATGCCCGCTCTTCTTCAGATGCGCGAGAATCCGCCCGATCTGGTCGTCCACTTGGTTGATCATGCCGAAATAGGTGGCGCGGAGCTGGCGCAGCTCCGCCTCGTCGATCGCGGTGAGATCGTAGGGATAATGCTCGTTGTAAACGCCGCGCTGGCGAAGCGCGTCCAGCATCATGCGCAGGAAGGGATGCTGCGTCGCTTCCGCGTCGGCCGATACGGTGCGGTGCGCCATCGGCACCGCCGCAGGATCGTAGAGCGCGTTATAGGGTTCCGGCGCGATGAGGGGCGGGTGCGGGCGCAGGAACACCAGATGCGCGAACCAGGGTTTCTTGCCTCTCTTGTCGAGCCAATCGAGAAAGGCATTGGCCATGAAGGCGGTTTCGCTGTCGGCTGCGGAGAAAATCGGCGGCGTGAAGCTGAAGCCGCGGTCGGGCGGCCTCGCCCCGCCGTCGCGCGGGCGAAACACGTCCTCGCGTCCCTCGAACCGGTAGCCCTTCGCCTTGAGGTCGGCGATCCAGGGCTGCATGTGGTCCGGCAGTTGCAGCCCGACCGTCATGCCGGGCAGGACGCCTTCATAGGTCCTGAGCGCGGGATCGTCGGGCGGATAGTCGCGCGGATCGGCGCTGCTGTCGGTATAGCCGAAGAGCGTGGGATCGTACCCCGCCTTGCGTGTCTCGAGCGCGATGTTGGTATGGCGCCGGTCGAGCGGCGTGCCGTTGCGGCCGGACCGGTGGTTCATCAGATAGAGCCCGGTCAGCAGGCTCGCCCGCGACGGGCCGCAGGGCGAGGCTTGCGCATAGTGCCGGCGGAAAAGGGTACCTTCCGCCGCAAGCCGATCGAGGTGCGGCGTGCGAAGGCAGGGATGGCCGACCGCCGACAGGCAGTCGCCCCGCCACTGATCGGCGGAGATGAAGAGGACGTTCCGCTGCTTCGGATCGGCCATGGGGGTCACGCGCGTTGCGGCCGCATCGGCTCACGCCTTGATGCGGGCCATCTGCGGATCATAGAGCGGCTCGAGATGGATCTCGGCCGGCAGCCGCTCCGTCGCGACCTCGAGCTCATAGCGCCCGCTCCTCAGATAGTCGGTGCCGACGCCCTCGGCGTTGCGGACATAGCCATAACCGATATTGCGCTCGATGGTGTAGCCCCAGCCGGCGCTGGTGAGCCATCCGACCTGCTTGCCGTCGCGGAAGATGGTCTCCCGCCCGAGCAGCGTCACCTCGGGATCGGCGATCGTGAAGCAGGCGAGCTGCTTCTTCAGCGGCGCTTGCGCCTGCTCGGCCAGCGCCGCGCGGCCGAGGAACGGCGTGTTCTGCCTGAGCTTCACGGCCCAGCGCAGGCCGGCCTCCAGCGGGCTGTGATCGGGGCCGATATCCGAGCCCCAGGCGCGATATCCCTTTTCGAGGCGCAGCGATTCGATGGCGCGATAGCCGGCATTGGCGATGCCATGCGGATTTCCCGCCGTCATGAGCGCGTCATAGACGGCCGCCGCAGCCTCGACCGGCATATGCAGCTCCCAGCCGAGCTCGCCGACATAGGTCACACGCAGCGCCCGCAGCGAACTGCCGGCGATGGCGACGGTCTGCCAGGTGCCGAAGGGAAAGGCATCGTTCGAGACATCCGCATCGGTCACGGCCGACAGCACCTGGCGCGCCTTCGGGCCCATCAGCGACAGCACGGCATAGGCCGATGTCACGTCGACCAGCCGCGCGTCGAGGCCGTCGGGGATGTTGTTCCCGATCCAGGCGAAGTCATGCGTCGCGAAGCCGGTGCCGGTGACGATGTAGTAGGTTTCGGCGTCGAGCCGCGACACCGTCAGGTCGCATTCGATGCCGCCGCGCCGGTTCAGCATCTGGGTATAGATGAGCCGGCCGGCAGGCTTCGCCATATCGTTGGCCGCGATCCAGCTCATCGCCGCCTCGGCATCGCGCCCCATCAGCAGGAATTTCGCGAAGGAGGTCTGGTCGATGAGGCCGACCCGCTCGCGGATGGCGCGATGCTCCGCGCCCACATGATCGAACCAGTTCTGACGGCCGTAGCTGTATTCGTCCTTCGCCGCGACGCCGGCGGGCGCGAACCAGTTAGGCCGCTCCCAGCCGAGCTTCCAGCCAAAGCAGGCGCCCCGATCCTTGAGCCGCTGGTAGAGCGGCGAGACGCGGACGGGGCGACCGCTCTCGAGCTCCTCATGCGGCCAGGCCATGCTGTAGTGATGGGCATAGGCTTCGACGGTCCGCGCCAGCACCCAGCGTCGATCCTCGTGCACGCTGCCGAAGCGCCGGATGTCCACGGGCCAGAGATCCATCGGCGGCTCGCCGCCGACGATCCATTCGGCGAGCGCGCGGCCGGCGCCGCCGCCCGACGCGATGCCGAAGGCGTTGAAGCCGGCGCCGACGTAGAAGTTTCTGAGCTCCGGCGCCTCGCCGAGGATGAAGTTGCCGTCGGGGGTGAAGGATTCGGGGCCGTTGATGAGCTGCTTGATGCCGGCTTTCTCGAGCGCCGGGATGCGACCGAGCAGTTGTCCCATCATCGGCTCGAAATGCTCCCAGTCGGAGTCGAGCAGGGTGAAATGGAACCCGTCGGGAATGCCTTTCAGCGCCCAGGGAATCGGGTTCGGCTCGTAGCCGCCCAGCACCAGGCCGCCGACCTCTTCCTTGGCATAGATGAGCCGGTCGGGGTCGCGCAAGGTGGGCAGGTCGCGCGGCACGCCGGCGATCGGCTCGGTGACGATGTATTGATGCTGGATCGATTGCAGCGCGACGTTGACGCCGGCGAGCGCGCCCACCTCGCGCGCCCACTGGCCTGCGCAATTCACGACGATCTCCGCCTCGATGTCGCCCGCCGCCGTGCGAACGCCCGTCGCGCGCCCCCGCTCGATCAGGATTCCGGTGACGGGGCAGTTCTCGACGATCGTGACGCCGCCCGCCCTCGCGCCCTTGGCCAGAGCCTGAGTGATGTCCGCGGGATTGGCCTGCCCGTCGGTCGGCAGGAAGGCCGCGCCGATCACGTCCCCGACCTGCATCGGCGGCCAGAGCTTCTGCGCCTCGCTCGGGGTCAGGAGATGCATCTCGAGGCCGAAGCTGTGGGCGGTCGTCGCCTGCCGCTTGATCTCGATGAGCCGTTCCGGATTGCAGGCGAGGCGGAGTCCGCCATTCCTCTTCCAGCCGGTCGCGAGCCCGGTCTCGGCCTCGAGCTTGCCATAGAGCTCTACGCTGTATTTGAGGATCTGGGTGATGTTGGCCGAGGTGCGGAGCTGTCCGACCAGCCCGGCCGCGTGCCAGGTCGAGCCGCTGGTCAGCTTCTGCCGCTCCAGCAGCAGCACCTCCCGCCAGCCGAGTGTCGCCAGATGATAGGCCGTGCTGCAGCCCACGATGCCGCCGCCGATGATGATCGCTCGCGCATGGGACGGTAGCGCCGTCATGGGTTCGGCCTCACATCCGTTTCAGATCGGCATAGGCGCGCTCGAAACGCGACAGGTAGTCGGTCGTATAGGCGACATAGTCGAAGTCGATCCGGGAGACATGTTCGGAGATCATGCTCCACATCGCCTCGCGCATCAGCGACGCGCTCTTCATGGCATGGAACCGGCGCAGCAGCTCGTCCGTCGCCGGGCGCTCGAAGTAGGATTCCAGCAGCCAGCGTTCGTCCGCCGGCGTCACGTCGTTGTTCGAGCTGAGATTGGCGAGATCGAAAAGCGGGCTGCCATAGCCGCCATAGTCCCAGTCGAGCAGCCAGAGCCGGTCGCCGGCGTCGAGGAAATTCGCCGCGAGCAGGTCGTTATGGCCGAAGACCGGCTCGATGGGACCGACCATGGCCTCGAGGTCCGCGGCGACGCGCGCGAGACGCGGCAGCTCCGGCACCATCCGGCTCTTCATCTCGCGCAACGCCGTCGCGTAGCTGCGGAAGATGTGGAACGGCCAGAACATCAGCACGGGCCCGCGAACATGGTTCGGCATCTCGCGATGGCAGCGCAGGATCAAGGGCAGGATGCGCGCCAGCATCGCGCGCGGGCGTACCATTTCGGGCGCGAGGGTCGTGCCGTCGATGAAGCGGAAGACCAATGCCCCCGGTTCGTGATGCAGAAGCTCGGGCGAGATGCCGACGGCGAAGGCGGCCTGGCTCGCGGCGAGCTCGGCGAAGCGCATTACCCCGTGAATCGGGATGTCGTCGCCGATCCGCACGAAGTAGCGGATGCCCTTGTCGGCCACCAGGAAGTTCGCGTTGGTGATGCCGCCGGCGAGCGGCACCGGATCGACCGGGCCGGACCAGCAGGCGAGGCGCGCGGCCCGCAGGCGGGGATCTTGCGTCGTCATGAAATCAGGCGAGGCCCAGCCGTTGCCGCGCGCGCCGGCTCCAGGCGCCGATGAGACGATCCGCCGTGATGCCGATGAAGGCGACCGTCAGGCCCGCGATCAGGCCGCGGCCGGCGTCCGCCTTGGCGAGCGCGATGAAAACCTCCTGGCCGAGATCGCGCGTCCCGATCATTGCCGTGATGATGAGCATCGAGAGCGCAAGCAGAATCGTCTGGTTGATGCCGAGCATGATCTCGGGAAGCGCAAGGGGGAGCTGCACGCGCCAGAACATCTGTTGCCGCGTGCAGCCGGAGACCTTCGCCGCCTCGATCAGCGCTGGCGAAACCTGCCGCAGCCCGAGGTTCGTGTAGCGGATCGCCGGCACCACCGCGAAGGAGACGATCGCGATCATCGCCGTCACGTCGCCGACCCGGAACAGCATGACGGTCGGGATGATGAAGACGAAGGAGGGCATGGTCTGCAGCGTGTCGATGATGGGCGTGATGATGCGATCCGCCCGGTCGCTCCGCGAGGCGAGCACGCCCAGCGGGATGCCGATCAGCGCCGCGACGACCGTCGAGATGCCGCAGAGATAGATCGTGGCCATGGTCTTGTCCCAGAGCCCCGTCATGGCGCAGAAGAGCGTCAGCGGCACCACCAGCAGCATCAGCCGCAGGCCGCCGAGCTGAAATCCCGCAAGACCGATCAGGCCCGCGGCCGCGAGCCAGGGCATGCCTGCCATCAGGTCGCGGATCGGGTTGAGGATGTTGAGCAGCATCCAGGTCCGGAAGGCCTCTATGACGTCGAAAAAATTCTGCGTCACCCAGTCGATCATGGACTTCCAGATCGGACCCGAGCTGATCGTCAGCGATTCCGGAATCTTGGCGAGGCCGGGCACAGCAAGGCTCGCAAGCGTCGTGACCGCGAGGATCGCAACGCCCGCCGTCAGAAAGGGATGGCGCTCCCAGAACCGGGCGCCGGTCTGCGGAACGGGGCGTTGGCGCGCCGCCGCCTGGCTCAGCCGGTCGAGCGCGATGGCGAGCGCCACGATGGCGAGCCCCGCCTCGAGCGCCGCGCCGACATTGAGGGAGCGCAGTGCCAGCAGCACGTCGTAGCCGAGACCGCCGGCCCCGATCATGGAGGAGATGATCACCATGTTGAGGGCCAGCATGATGACCTGGTTCAAACCGACCAGCAGCGTCGGTCGCGCCGCCGGCAGCAGCACGCGCCAGAGCTTCTGGGCCCGGGTGCAGCCGGCCATCACGCCGAAATCGTCGATCTCCTGCGGCACGCGCTGCAGCGCCAGCATGGTCGCGCGAACCATCGGCGGCACGGCGAAGATGCCCGTCGCCATCATGGCCGAGACCGGCTTGTTGCCGAACAGGAGTAGCATCGGCACGAGATAGGCGAAGGTCGGCATGGTCTGCATCACGTCCAGCATGGGCGTGATGAAGAATTTCTCGATCCGCGGGTTGCGATAGCCCCAGATGCCGATCAGGAGGCCGGTGATGACGCAAAGCGGCACGCAGATCACGATGAGGCCGAGCGTCAGCATGGCGCTGTCCCACTGGCCGAAGAGCGCGATATAGAGGAAGCAGCCGCCCGCGAGCGCCGCAAGCCCGCGCCCGCCCAGCACCCAGCCGATCATCCCCATCGCGATGACGACGCCGAGCCAGGACAGCCGCGGCAGCTCGATCGCCTCCGGGCCCTGGCCGATCTTGAAGCCCCTCGCGAGCGTATCGAGGGCGAAATCGAGCGGCACCTGGCCGATCGCGGAAAGCGCCCGGGTGAGCCAGGTGAACTCGGTGCGGATCCAGAGCATCGCCGCGCCGGTCCATTTGGCGACCGGGACGATCCAGTCTTTCGGATATTCGACCGCCCAGGGTGCCAGCTGGGGGAAGAGATAGAGAAGGGCTGTCGCCGCCAGCGCCGCTATCCAGATCGCCGGCCAGACCGAGCTGCGGGGCAGGCGGAGCGGCTCGATGGCGGCGGATACGCTCACCGCGCGGCCTCGCGCCCGGCCAGAAGGTCGATCACCGATTGCGGCGACACCTGGCCGATGGGCTTGCCGTTCTCGTCGGTGACGGCGAAGGGGCGACCGGTCGCCACGATTTCGGCCGCGAAGCTCGCGATCTTCACGCGCCCGTCGACCGCGCGCCCGTCGCAATCGGCGCCGAGCGGCTGCATGAGGCCTCGCGCCGAGATCACCTTGGCGCGCTGCACGTCGCGAGTAAACTCGGCGACATAGTCCGTCGCGGGCCTCGTCACGAGATCTTCCGGCGTGCCGATCTGGATGATCTCGCCATCCTTCATGATCGCGATGCGGTCGGCGAGGCGGATAGCCTCGTCGAAATCGTGGGTGATGAAGACGATGGTCTTGTGCAGCACGCTCTGCAGCCGCATCAGCTCCGATTGCATCTCCCGCCGGATCAGCGGATCGAGCGCCGAGAAGGGTTCGTCGAGGAACCAGATCCGCGGCTCGACGGCGAGGCTGCGGGCGATGCCGACGCGCTGCTGCTGCCCGCCCGAAAGCTCCCGCGGATAGTATTTCTCGCGCCCCTTGAGACCCACCAGGTCGACCATCTCCTGCGCGCGCGCCTGACGCTTCTCGCGCGGCACGCCCTGCACCGAGAGCGGGAAGGCCACGTTCTCGATCACGGTCAGATGCGGCAGGAGGGCGAAATGCTGGAACACCATCCCCATCTTGTGCCGCCGGATCTCGATCAGCTCCCGCTCGCTCGCCTGCAGCAGGTTGCGCCCTTCGAAGATGATCTCCCCCGCTGTCGGCTCGATGAGGCGCGAGAGGCAGCGAAGGAGGGTGGATTTGCCAGACCCCGAGAGTCCCATGATGATGAAGATCTCGCCTTCGCCGACCTCGACGCTGGCGTCGCGCACGGCGCCGATGAGGCCGGCCTCGGCGAGGGCCGCGGCGTTCGGCTTCGGCTGGCTTGCGAGATAGCTCTCGGCGCCAGGGCCGAACAGCTTCCAGACTCCGCGGCAGGCGAGCTTCACGTCGGCCGCGCCCGAGGCGACAGATCCGGCTCCGGGGGATGCAGACTGGTGTGCGATCATGATGGCTTCAGCTCGAACCTTGGAGCCCGGCTCCCGGGATCGCCGCACGGGCGTTGTCGACTCGCCATGCCGGCCGCCCGGATGGAAAGGCGAAGCGAGCGGGCCGGATGCCCGCTCGCTTGCCGTCACTGCGATGAAGCCGCACGAGGGCGGCGCCCCGAAGGACGCCCCGCGAGCGGGATCAGCTACCTTGTCCGGCCCAGCCGCGCCACTTCGACTCGTTGGCGTCGATCCAGGCTTTCGCGACATCGTCGATCGACTGGCCGTCGAGATCGACTTGGCCGCTGAGCGCGTTCAGCTCGTCCGCCGAAAGCTGGTAGCCCTTGGCGACCTGATAGGCGACCGGCCATTTGTCCTTCATGCCGCCCCAGGCATATTTCCAGATCTCGCCATGCGGTTTGCCGCAGTCATAAGCCATGTCGGGATTCACGCCGACCGCCGGGTCGGTGTAGCACTCGACGCTATATTCCGGGAACTCGATCCACTCGCCCTGATATTTGGCCGGAGCCCAGTGCGGCGAATAGATCCAGAGCATGATCGGCGCTTTGCGCTGATAGGCGGAATCGAGCTCGGCGAACATCGCCGCGTCGGTGCCGGCATGGACGACCACGAAAGGCAGCCCCAGCGCCTCGACCCGTTCGTCGTCGAAGCCTTCCCATGTCACGGGCCCGCCGAGATAGCGGCCGTTGGGCGCCGTCTCCGGCGTCGAGAACGCTTCGGCGCAGGCCGGATCCTTGAGGGCTTCCCAGTTCGGCAAGCCCGGGCACTTCTCCTTCATGTAGAGCGGATACCACCACTCTTCCTTGGCCTTCGGCCCGAGCTGCCCGAGGCGTTCCGTCTGACCGGTCGCATCGGCGGCCGCCATCGCTTCGCCGGCGGTCGTGTCCCAATATTCGACGCCGATGGTGATGTCGCCGTTGGTCAGCCCGGTCGTCAGGCTGGAGAGATAGTCGGCCGTCGGATACTCGACCGTGTAGCCCAGCCGTTCGAGAATTCCGCCGAGGATCTTCGCGTTGATGTTGACGCTGGTCCAGTCGAACAGGGCGATCTTGATCGGGTCGGTCGATTCCGGCACTTCCGCCATGGCTTTCGGCGTGAGGGCCACGCCCGCCACGATGCCACAACTTATGGCAGCGATCGCGGCGGTCCGCTTGAAGTTACGCACCATGAACTTTGCCTCCCTAAGGCTTGATTGTTGGAGCAGGCGCTTTTTTTGTTTGTTCTGCGCGATGCCGACGGTCTTTCCCCCTCTGGCCATACAGCATTCCCGCTTATGAAACGCCCGTTGCCAGACCTTTTTCAAGCCCGTTGGGGCGGATTGGCCGCCGCTGTGCCAATCCCGGACCAATTTTCGCGGCGGGATACGGGAATTCGCGCCGTTTCCGGGGCCTAGAGTCGTTCTTCGGGAACGGCAAGCACGCTCGCGGCACCGCTCGTCGCCGCCGCGGCCAGTCCGGCAGCCTGCGGCATGATATTCTCCGCATAGAAGAGCGCGGTGGCGGTTCTCGCTTCGAGGAATCCCGGATCCCCGTCCTTCCGCGCAAGCGCCCGGCCCGCCGCCATCGCTTCGCGACCGAGCAGCCATCCCCCGATGACCGTGCCGGCGAGTTGCAGATAGGGCGCGGCGCCCGCAAAGGCCAGGGCCGGCGTGTTGGCATTGACCGCCAGCAAGGCGCTGCTGGCCTTCCGGAGATGGTCGAGCCCGCTTCGCAAGCGGTGTGCGATCGGTTCGCCCGCCTTGTCCTGTGCGAGCTCGGCGCAGGTCGCCTCGATGCGTGCGGAGAGGTCGCGCATCGTCACGCCACGATCGCGGATGAGCTTGCGGGCGACGAGGTCCATGGCCTGGATGCCGTTGGTGCCTTCATAGATCGGGGCGATGCGGGAATCGCGCAGATGCTGGGCGGCGCCGGTCGATTCGATGAAACCCACCCCGCCATGAACCTGGATGCCGAGCGACGCGACCTCGACCCCGCGATCGGTGCACCATGCCTTCGCGATCGGCGTCATCAGCTCGGCGAGCGACTGCTCGCTCTTCCGCCGTTCCGGATCGGGGTCGTGCTTCGCGCGATCGAGCGTGGCGGCGGTGAAATAGATGATTCCTCGCATTGCCGCGACGGTCGCGCGCATCGTCATCAGCATGCGCCGCACGTCCGGATGACGGATGATCGGAACCGGGCCGCCGTCGCGCGCGGCGACGTCGCGACCCTGGATGCGCGCGCGCGCATAGTCGCGCGCCTGCTGCAACGCGCGCTCGCCGATGGCGAGACCCTCGATCCCGACCGCGAGCCGTGCGTTGTTCATCATGGTGAACATGTATTCCATGCCGCGGCGCTCCTCGCCGACGAGATAGCCGATGGCGCCTTCCTTCTCGCCATAGGCCATGACGCAGGTGGGTGTCGCACGGATGCCGAGCTTGTGCTCGAGCGACAGGCAGCGCAGGTCGTTGCGTGCGCCCGGCGACCCGTCCGGCTGCACCAGGAATTTCGGCACGATAAAGAGCGAGATGCCCTTGGTTCCCTCAGGAGAGCCCGGTGTCCGCGCCAGCACGAGATGAATGATGTTCTCGGTGAAATCCTGCTCGCCATAGGTGATGAAGATCTTCTGCCCGGTGATGCGGTAGTGATCGCCGGCGGGCTGCGCCTTCGTGCGGAGGGCGCCGACATCCGATCCGGCCTGCGGCTCGGTCAGGTTCATCGTGCCGCTCCAGGCGCCCGAAATGAGCTTCGGCAGATAGGTCGCCTGCTGCTCGGGACTGCCGTGGATCTGCAAGGCCTCGACCGCGCCCTGGGTCAGCAAGCCGCAAAGGGAGAAGGAGAGGTTGGCGGCAGCCCAGAGCTCCTGTGTCGCCGTCGCGAGCGCCCAGGGCAGGCCCTGGCCGCCCCAGGCGGGATCGAAGGGGAGGCTGGTCCATCCGCCGGCCGCAAACTGGCGATGCGCGTCGCCGAACCCGACGGGCGTGTGGACGGCGCCGTTCTCGAGACGGGCGCCTTCGATGTCGCCGGAACGGTTCAGCGGCGCCAGCACCTCGCCGGCGAAGCGGCCGGCCTCCGCCAGCACCTGCTCCACCAGTTCCGGCGTCGCCTCGCCGAAGGCCGGCAGCGCGGCCAGACTCTCGATCCCGGCCACGGCATCGAGAGCGAAGCGGATATCCGCAAGCGGCGCCGCGAAATCGGGCATCTCAGTCCTCTCTCTTAGACGACCTTACCGGGATTCATGATCCCGCGAGGATCGAGCGCCGCCTTCAGGCTGCGCATGAGCGCAAGTTCCGTCGCGGATTTGTAGCGCGCGATCTCGCCGCGGCGAAGCTGACCGAGGCCGTGCTCCGCGCTGATCGATCCGCCGAGCGCCATGACCCGATCATGGACGAGGGTGGTGAGCGCCCGGCCGCGCTCGAGGAACGCCTCGCCGGATATTCCGACCGGCTGCATCAGGTTGAAATGGATATTGCCGTCGCCGAGATGTCCGAACGGCACCGGGCGCACGGCCGGCATCGCGGCGATCATCTCGCGGACGGCTTCCTCGAGGAAGCGCGCGACCGTGGCGACCGGCACGGCGATATCGTGCTTGATGCTGGCGCCTTCCAGCCGCTGCCCCTCGACCACGGCTTCCCGCAGATGCCAGAGGCGCCGCGTCGCCGCTTCGCTTTCGGCGATCGTCGCATCGGCGATGAGCCCGTTGGTCAAGGCCGCTTCGAGCGCCTTCTCCAGCGCCTCGCGCAGCCCCGCATTCGGCGCCGTCGCCGTCATCTCGATGAGGAGATACCAGGGGCTCGGCGTCCGCAGAGGATCGACCGAGCCGGGCACATGCTTGAGGGCGAGGTCGATCGCCAAACGCGGCAGCAGCTCGAAGCTCGTGACATTGTCGCCGCTCGCCGCCCGGCAGGCCGCGAGCAGTTCGAGCGCCCGCGCGGGGTCGGGGGTGGCAACGAACGCCGTCGCCTTCTCGACCGGCTTCGGGAAGAGCTTGAGCACGGCCGCGGTTACGATGCCGAGCGTCCCTTCGGCGCCGATGAAGAGCTGCTTCAGGTCGTATCCTGTATTGTCCTTGCGCAGCGCGCGCAGCCCGTTCCAAATCTCGCCCGAAGGCAGCACCACCTCCAGCCCCAGCACCAGCTCGCGCATGTTGCCGTAGCGAAGCACGGCGATGCCGCCGGCATTGGTGGAGATATTGCCGCCGATCTGACATTGCCCCTCCGCCCCGAGGCTCAGCGGAAAGAGCCGGTCGGCCGCCGCGGCCGCTTCCTGGACATGCTGGAGAATGGCGCCGGCCTCGACCGTGGCGGTGAAGTTCTCGGCGTCCACCGCCCGGATGCGATTCATGCGGGCGAGCGACAGGACGATTTCCGTGCCGGCAGCGGAGGGCGTCGCGCCGCCGACAAGGCCCGTATTGCCGCCCTGAGGGACGATGCCGATCGAATGTTCCGCACAGAGGCGGACGATCTTCGACACCTCTGCTGCATTGCGCGGGCGAAGCACCGCGATGGCCGCGCCGCGATAGAGCTTCCGCCAGTCGGTGAGATAGGGCGCCGTGGCGGCGGCGTCCTGCAGTACCCCGTCGGGCCCGAGGATCTCGGCGAAGTTCCGCTGCAGTTCCGGGGCGAGGGCGACCATCGGCTGCGAGCTTAGCCCGCCTTGGAGGGCCGGCAACAGGGCGGCTCAGCGTCGCGGCGCCGCCGCGCGCCGCAGCCGATCGTTGATCGCGCGGCCGAGATCGCGCTCCGGGATCGGCATGACGGCGATCGCGCGTCGCCCGCTCACATCGGCCTGCCGCAGCATCGCGAAGAGATTGGCGGCGGCCTCCACGAGGTCGCTTCTCTCGCTGAGATTGAAGACGGCCCCCGCGGCGCGGGGTGCGTCCGGGCCGAAGGCGAGCAGGGCTTCATCCGTCGCCGCATCGGCGGCCTCGAGCCGGATCGGGAGATCGGGCGCATAGTGGCTCTCCAGCATGCCGGGTGCCGCCGGCCGTTCGCCCTGCGCCGGCGGGGCTGCAACCTCGAGGTCGTCGAGTGCGCCGGCCAGCGTCTCCTGTGCGATGGCGCCCTGCCGGAGCAGGAGGGGCTTCCGGCGGGAAAGGTCGATGATGGTGGATTCGATGCCGAGCCGGCAGGGCCCGCCGTCGAGGATCATGGCGACCCGGTCGCCGAGCTCCGCCACGACATGCGCGGCTTCGGTCGGGCTGACGCGGCCGGACCGGTTCGCGCTGGGCGCCGCCACGGGACGGCCGAGGGCCGCTAGGAGCGCTTGCGCCACCGGATGGGCCGGCACCCGCACCGCGAGGCTGTCGAGCCCCGCCGAGGCCAGCAGCGATACGCCGCAATCCGCACGTCGAGGCAGTACGAGGGTGAGCGGCCCGGGCCAGAAGCGCGCTGCCAGCCGTTCCGCGCGTTCGTCGAACTGCACCGCGGAGGCGGCGCCGGCCGCATGCGGAAAATGCGCAATCAGCGGATTGAAGCGGGGGCGGTCCTTGGCGGCGAAGATCGCCGCGACGGCCCGGTCGTTGGTGGCATCGCCGGCCAGCCCGTAGACGGTCTCGGTCGGCAGGGCGACCAGGTCGCCGGCGCGGAGCGCAGCGGAGGCGGCCTCGATCGTCGCGTCCGAGGGCTTTTCGATGCGGCCTCGCGCCGCCATCAGCGCGGTCGCCCGCGCGCGACGAAATACGGATTCTCGAAGCCGGGCTTGCCATAGCGCAGCATTTCGCCGTCTAGGGTCGAGACGCTGCCCCCGGCGGCCGCCAGCACGGCATGGCCGGCGGCGGTATCCCATTCCATGGTTCGGCCGAGGCGCGGGTAGAGGTCGGCGATGCCTTCCGCGATCCGGCAGAATTTCAGCGAGCTGCCGGCGGCAAGCCGCGCGGCGACATGCTCGTCTGCGAGGAAGCTGTCCAGTGCCGCCTGATCGCCGTGGGAGCGGCTGGCGAGCACGATGGCGCCATCGGCCGGCGTCTGGCGGGCGGCGATCGGTTTCGGCGCTTCGCCGCTCTGCGCCATGGTCGCCGTACCCGGCGCGCCGCCGGCATAGGTGATGCCGAGTGCCGGCAGATGCACGACGCCGAGCCGCGGGCGGGCCGATTCGATGAGCGCGATATTGACGGTGAACTCGCCGTTGCGGCTGAGAAACTCCTTCGTTCCGTCCAGTGGATCGACCAGCCAGAACCGTGCCGTCGCAATCTCGCCGAGCGCCGGCTCGCTGCCCCCGCTCATGGCCTCCTCGGCCACCACGGGGACCCCCGGCAGCAGGGGTGCCAGGGCTTCGAGAATGACGGCTTCCGCGGCCTGGTCGGCATCGGTGACCGGCGTCGCGTCCGACTTGGTTCGCACGGCCAGGTCCGTCGCGTAATAGCGCAGGATCGCCCGGCCTGCTTCCTCCGCGATGCGGGCAAGCCTCTCGAGCAATTGGCCCTCGGCGATGGCGGTCCCGGCCATCAGGGGACGCCCGTCGGGCGAGAACCGGGCCGGCCGGCGGCCGGTTTCGGGGCGTCATCGGGCGTCATGCGGTCGATCCTGCGTGGAAGCTGAAATTTCGTGGCGGATCATAGTGATCGACCTCATCCCGACCAAGGGAATCCTGCGCGGGGACCGATCCGGGGGCGGCGAAGAAAGAACTTCGTCTAAAATTTTCTGGATGTTTTACAAAAATATAAATCAAATACTTTTGAAATAAATCTCCGCAATATCTTTTGCAATTTCGAGATATTAACATCGTATTCACAGTTTGGCCCATAGAATTTTCAGTAGATCGGGGTTTGTATTTAAGGGTGCCGGAAATGACCGAACAGACTGCAGCGCAGGATGCGCATGCCGCGGCGATCGAGGCTGCCTCGAGCCATGGCGAGGATGCGTCGGTCGGCGATGTGCAGCAGGCCGCTCTGACGCCCGACACCGCGATCGAGCTGCCGCATCCCGGCGAGGTCGTCGTCTTCCATCTGCAGCCGGGACAGACCCTTGCCGTCGACGCTGCCCTGGCCGCTCTGGTGCGTGAGTGGGTCGACGGCGATCTGGTGCTTCGCGCCGCAGACGGATCGAGCGGCGATGTCCGACTTTCCGGCTTTGCGGAGCAGGCCTTCGGCGAGCATCCGATTCAGCTCACTTTCGCCGGCGAGGCCGTCGCGATCGCACAGCTTCTCGACGAAGGGGTATCCCCCGAAGACATGATCGAGCCGGCCGCCGGCGGCGAAGGCGGCGGGAGCGCGCCCAATAGCGGCGGGAGCTTCACGCAATTCGCCGATCGGGGCATCGGCGGCGGGGCAGGTAGCCCCGCGACCCCGCTTGCTGGTACCGAGCTGGCGCTGGGCGAGGGACCCGGCGACGCTCCGGCCGCGCGGGCCTTCATGACGTTCGGTGCCAACGACAACGACCTTGCGCCCGATCTCACCGCTTCGGCGCCGGACGTCACGGCCGCCGATGCGACGGGCAGCGAGGATCAGTCGGTTGCGCTCGACCTTTCGGCCGTTCTGACGGATCTCGACGGTTCGGAAAGCCTCATCGTCACCATCGCCGGCTTGCCCGGCGGCGCCAGCCTCAACGCCGGCACGGACAATCTCGACGGGACCTGGAGCCTGACGGCGGACCAGCTCGCCGGCCTTGCCCTCATACCCCCGGCGAACTTCAGCGGCACCATCCCGCTCAGCATCTCGGCGACCTCGACCGAGATCGGTAGCGGGGATACCGTAGCCACGACGGCCAGCTTCTCGGTCATCGTCGCGGCCGTGGCCGATGCGCCCTCGCTCAATGCGGGCAATGCGGCCGGCAGCGAAGACAACGCGATCGCGCTCGATCTGTCGGCAGCGCTCGCCGACACGGACGGCTCCGAAAGCCTCGCTGTCACCATCTCCGGCCTGCCGAAGGGCGCCACACTCAGCGCGGGCACCGACAATCTCGACGGCACCTGGACACTGACGGCCGACCAGCTTTCCGGCCTTGCCCTCAATCCGCCGGCCGATTTCAGCGGGACGATCGCCCTCGATATCTCCGCCACCTCGACCGAAGCCAGCAACGCGGATGCGGCGACCACGACCGCGAGCTTCTCGGTCACCGTCGCGGCCGTGGCCGATGCGCCCTCGCTCGAGGCCGATAATGCGACCGGCAGCGAAGACAATGCGATTGCGCTCGATCTCTCGGCGGCGCTCGCCGACACGGACGGCTCGGAAAGCCTCGCTGTCACCGTCTCCGGCCTGCCGAGCGGCGCCACGCTCAGTGCGGGCACCGACAATCTCGACGGCACCTGGACACTGACGGCCGACCAGCTTTCCGGTCTTACCCTCGATCCGCCGGCCAATTTCAGCGGCTCGATCCCGCTCTCCATCTCGGCGACATCGACCGATGCCAATGGCGACACCGCCACGACCGACACGAGCTTCTCGATCGCGGTCGCTGCGGTGGCCGATGCGCCGACGCTTCAGGCCGCCAATGTCGGCGGCATCGAGGACAATTCGATCGCGCTCGATCTTTCCGCGGCCCTTACCGACACGGACGGATCGGAGAGCCTGGCGGTCACGATCACCGGCGTTCCGAGCAGCGCCAGCCTCAGCGCGGGCACGCATAATCCGGACGGGAGCTGGAGCCTGACCGCAGGCCAGCTCGCGGGCCTCTCGTTCACGCCGCCGGCCGATTTCAGCGGCTCGATCCAGCTCGGCGTCTCGGCGACCTCGACCGAAGCCAGCAATGGCGACCACGCGACGACCAGCACGAGCTTCTCGGTCGCGGTCGCCGCGGTGGCCGATGCGCCGACGCTTCAGGCCGCCAATATCGGCGGAACCGAGGATCATTCGATCGCGCTCGATCTTTCCGCAGCCCTTGCCGATACGGACGGATCGGAGAGCCTGGCGGTCACGATCACCGGCGTGCCGAACGGTGCCAGCCTCAGCGCGGGCACGCATAATCCGGACGGGAG
>CADEFF010000014.1:43617-74081 GCA_902826565.1 uncultured Rhodospirillaceae bacterium
CCGGCGTGCCGAACGGTGCCAGCCTCAGCGCGGGCACGCATAATCCGGACGGGAGCTGGAGCCTGACCGCAGGCCAGCTCGCGGGCCTCTCGTTCACGCCGCCGGCCGATTTCAGCGGCTCGATCCAGCTCGGCGTCTCGGCGACCTCGACCGAAGCCAGCAATGGCGACCACGCGACGACCAGCACGAGCTTCTCGGTCGCGGTCGCCGCGGTCGCCGATACGCCCGTCGTCAGGTCGTCGAATGTCAGCGGCATCGAGGACAATTCGATCGCGCTCGATCTTTCCGCGGCCCTTGCCGATACGGATGGGTCCGAGAGCCTGACGGTGAAGATCACCGGCGTGCCCAGCGGCGCGACCCTGTCGGCCGGCGTGAAAAACCTCGACGAAAGCTGGAGTCTCACCGGCGATCAGCTTTCGGGCCTCAGCCTGAAGCCGCCGGCGAATTTCAGCGGCAATATCAATCTCGGCCTGACCGCAACAGCGACCGAAAGCGCGAACGGCGGCACGGCGAGCGCTACCTCCAATTTCCAGGTCCACGTCTCGCCGGACGCCGATGCTGTCGTCCTTGCGGCATCCGCCGCTCTCCAGCCGTCGGAAGGCGGCGACGGGACCATCGTCAGCACCGACAATAACGGCTCGCAGAAAGACGCACTCGCAGGCGGTATCGGGGGCGACAAGCTGGTCGGCGATTCCAGCGACGATCTCATCATTGGCGATTACGGCGCGACGGTCGAACTCAATATCTCTGCTGCGCTCACCGATACGGACGGTTCGGAAACCGTCACCGTCACCCTTTCCGGCGTGCCGAACGGCGCCAGCCTCTCCGCCGGCACCAACCTGGGCGGTGGTTCGTGGCTGCTTACCTCGGCGCAGCTCAGCGGCCTGACGATGTCGGTTCCGTCAGGCACCTCGGACTTCACCCTTGCGGTCACGGCCACCGTCACGGACAAGTTCGGCAGCGAGACGGATACGGTTTCGCAGACCGTGAGCTTGAACGTCCCGGTCGCTTCCGACGGCGCTGGCGGCGATGACGAGATCAGCGGCGGCGCGGGCGACGACACGCTGCTCGGCGGCGGCGGCGACGACTCCCTCGAAGGCGAATCCGGTCGGGATCTCCTGCGTGGCGAAGCCGGCGACGACGTGCTCGACGGCGGTTCGGGAGCCGACACCCTCGATGGCGGCTTCGGTGACGACTATGCCCATGGCGGCGAGGGCGACGACACGCTTCTCGGCGGCGACGGTGCCGATACGCTGAATGGTCATACCGGCGCCGACCTGATCGAAGGCGGCGCGGGCGCCGATAGCATCGACGGCGGGACGGGCACGGACACGGCGTCCTATGCGAGCTCGAGCGCCGGTGTCACGGTCAATCTTGCGACCGGCACGGGCTCGGGCGGCGACGCGCAGGGCGACGTGCTTTCGTCGATCGAGAATCTGATCGGTTCCGCCCATGCCGACCGCTTGACCGGCAATTCCTCCAACAACGACCTTCGCGGCGGCGACGGCGACGACGTCCTGACCGGCGGCGGCGGGGTCGACAATCTCTATGGCGAAGCCGGCAACGACCGGCTGGTCTGGGACAGCCAGGACAGGCTCGACGGCGGCAGCGGCTTCGACATCGTCGATGCGCGAGGTTCGAGCGGCGGCACGATCGATCTGCGCAATCAGACCAACATCGAGGCGGTCCAGACCGGCAACGGCAACGACACGGTCCGGATCTCGCTCTCCGACGTGCTGAACGAGACCTCGGACAACCAGTTCTTCGCCGTGCTGGGCGGCGGCAGCGATACGCTGCGCATCGATACCAGCGGCGGCTGGACGGCCGTGACACCGACGGCGACCCCCGGCCCCGAATCCGCGGGCGTGGATCTCGGCGTCGATCTGACGCACCTCCAGGTCCACAGCTTCACCAACGGCAGCGCCACCGTCTCGGTCTTCACCGACGCGGAAGTCGTCACGACCTAGGAAGCGGTTCATTCCGCTACGGCGTCGGGCCGGACCCAGGTAGGGGCCGGCCTTTCGCTTTCCGAAGCGCCACGCGAATGCCCGACAGGCGTTCGCCCGCCTTTCCTTGCCGCGCCGGGTGGCCTCGTCCACACTGCGCGCCATGCAACCGATTCTCTTCCGCGTTCTGCTTCTGACGCTCTTCCTCGCGTCATCGGCGCCGCGCCTCGCCTCGGCGCAGGAAGCGCCGGCGCCGGATGCCGTCCCCGTGCCGCCCGTCCAGACGGAGGCCCTGCCGCCGCAGCCGCCGCGCGAGTTCCGCGGCGCCGCCGTGGCGCTCGACGGCATGACCTTGCAGATCGGCAAGGAGCGCGTGGCGCTCTATGGGATTCTCGTGCCCGATCTTTCGCGGACGGAGGGTCTCCGCGCGCGGCTGGCGCTGGATCGCCTGATCGCCGGCCGCAGCGATATCGCCTGCCTCGAAGCGCCGCGCGATGCGCCAGTGCGCAAACACGCGATCTGCAAGTCGGGCGAGACAGATTTCGCGGAAGCGCTGCTGATGGAAGGGATCGCAATCGTGGATCGCGCGCAGACGCACGCTGTCGAGGGCGAGCCGGAGGTTGCGCAACGCTATGACGCCGCGGAAGCCGCCGCGCGGCAGCTCGGCAAGGGTGCCTGGATCGATTTCGCGGAACCGCCGGCGCCGCCGGTCCCGACGCGAAACGAACGGCTGTTCGCGCTTGCCCGGGAATGGCAGGCCGGGATCGGCAGCCTGCTCGGCGTGCTGATCGTGGGGTTCGTCGCCTTGCTCGCTTGCGGTCTGAGACGGCGGCCTGCGGCTCCCCTTGCGCAACATCCGGCGCAGCCGCTGCCACCGCCGCCCGTCAGCGAGTGACCCTGGCCGAATTTGTCACGGCAGGGACAGCACCTCGTCCGTCATGCGATGGCTTGAGAGAAGTGGTGGGCGCGACAAGGATTGAACTTGTGACCCCTCCCGTGTGAAGGGAGTGCTCTCCCGCTGAGCTACGCGCCCGCCCGTCGAGCCGGGAGCGAGCGTCCCGGGCCGCGAAGCGGCGGCAGGATTAGGGCAACCGCCCCTTGGCTGTCAACCGGGCCGCCCGCGCGGGTGCCGATCCCGGAGCGCGATGCCGGAATTGCCACCAAATCACCGCGATTCTGGTAAAGATAGGCTTGCAGCGGAACGGGGTCAGGGCCGTGGAGGCGCGGGTGCGTCGAGCATTGACGATCGTGGCGGCGGGCGTGGCGGCGGGATTTCTGAGCCTGGCACCAGCCTCGACGCAGGCGGGCGAGCCGCGCCAGTTCCACCTCACTTACTACGGCTATCTGGGCGATGTGCAGGTAGGAAACCTCGACGTATCCTTCTTCCTGCCGAACGGCGCCGGGATCGCGCAGCCCTACAATATCCGCGCCGACCTTCGCCTCGCGGATGCCTATGCGAAGCTCCTGCCCTTCCGCTGGCAGGGCGAGGCGCAGGGCGGGGCCGGCAGCGACGGCGTCGAGCCCAGCCGCTATCGGAGCGCCATGGATCTGCTCGGCAAGCATGAGCAGGTCACCGTGGCCTATCGCCCCAATGGCACGGTCGATGTGGTGAGCGAGCCGCCGACCATTCAGAGCAACTATGCCGCCGAGGCCGGGCTGGGTCGGAACACGATCGATCCGCTGAGCGCGACGGTCGCCATTGTCGACAGCCTGGTGCGGACGGGAAGCTGCGCCGCGAACCTTCCGGTCTTCGATGGTGCGCGCCGGTTCGATCTCCGGCTGTCGCCCGAAGGCCAGGACATGGTGCAGCGGACCTACTTTTCGACCTACGAAGGACCGGCGACGCGCTGCAGCGTCGATGTGAAACTGATTGCCGGCTTTCGCGATGACGCCATGCGGTCCGGGTTCTATCCGGAACAGACCGATGTCTGGCTTGCGCCCGTGATGGAGAACGCGCCGCCGGTGCCGGTCCGAATCCTCGCCCGCAGCCCGGCCGGTATCATGCGCATCGATCTGATCGAAGTGCGCGCCCTGGCCGCGGCCACGCCCTAAGCGTCCTGGAAGGGCGCCCGTACCAGGGCCGTGGCCAGCAGCTCGAAGCGATCCAGCAGCAGCGTCGCTCCGAGCGATGCGTGCGGCTTGCGGCTGTAGCCATAGCGCATCACCGCCACCGGCATGCCGAGCTCGAGGGCCGGCACCACATCGTTGCTGCTGTCGCCGATCATGATCGCCGCTCGAATCTCGCCGCCGAGCGCCGTCACGGTCGCGCGGAGATGGTCGGGATGCGGCTTTCGATTCCCGACATCTTCCGGGCAGATGACGGCGCCGAAGTAAGGAGCAAGCCCGAGCGCATCGAGAACCGCGAGCGTGGGAACCCTTGGCTTGTTGGTGCAGACGCCGCAGATGAAGCCGGCCGTCCGCAGCCGCTCGAGCGTTTCTGGCACGTTTTCATAGGCGCGCGTCAGCCCGGCCGGCGCCGCCATATAATGGTCGAGGTAACGTGCCGTCATGCGCGCGAGCTCGGCCGCGGCCGGCCGCAGCCCGCGAGATTCCACAGCGTGGCGGACGAAGGCCGGCGCGCCGTCGCCGACCATGAGTCGGGCCTCGGCCAGCGAGATCGGCGGGCAGCCGAGCTCGCCCAGCAGCCGATTCGCGGCGGTCCTCAGATCGGCAAGGCTGTCGACCAGCGTGCCGTCGAGGTCGAAGACCAGAAAGCGCCGCCGCATCGTCAGAGAATCGTCCCGAGCCATGGTTTCGCCACAGAGCCATGTTGTCTTGGATTGCAGGGAACGCTGTGGCAGGGTGAGCAAGGCATCGGCGTTCCCGTTTCGCGCGTCTCAATGCCCATTCCCGTCGTGATCCGCAAGCCTGCATGAAGCCATCCAGAACCGCCGCCGTGATTCTCGCCGCCGGGAAAGGCACGCGAATGAAATCCCGTTGGCCGAAAGTCATGCACCGGCTCGCCGGGCGGCCCATGATCGGCCATGTCGTGGAGAGCCTCCGGCCGTTGCGATGCGATCCCGTGATCGCCGTGATCGCGCCCGGCATGGAGGATGTCGCGAAGGCGGTCGCTCCCGCCGCGGTCGCCTATCAGCGGAAGCAACTCGGCACCGGTCACGCGGTGACCGCCGCGGCCTCCAGGCTCCGCGGCATCAAGGGCGATCTTCTCGTGCTCTATGGCGATACGCCGTTCATCTCGACGGCGACGCTCCAGGCGATGTTGCGCCGCCGGCGCGCGGGCGACGATCCGGCGATCGTCGTGCTCGGCATGCGGCCGACCGACCCCGGCGAGTATGGCCGGCTCGTCCTCGGCCGGGACGGCGGTCTCGAGGCGATCGTCGAGGCACGGGACGCCACGTCGGACGAGCGCGCGATCGGCCTCTGCAATTCCGGGGTCATGGCGCTGGATGCGCCGCGCGTGCTTCCGCTGCTGAAAGCTCTCAGGAACGACAACGCCAAAGGCGAGTATTACTTGACCGATCTCGTCGGCCTTGCGCGGGCGCAGGGCTGGCGCGCCGCCATCGTCGAAGCGCCGGCCGAGGAGCTGGTCGGGGTCAACAGCCGGGCGGACCTGGCCGCCGCCGAGGCGCTGCTGCAGGCGCGGCTCCGGCGCCGGGCCATGGCGCAGGGCGCGACGCTGATCGACCCCGCGAGCGTCTTCTTCAGCGCCGATACCAGGCTCGGTCGCGATGTGGTGATCGGTCCCAACGTCGTGTTCGGCCCCGGCGTCGCGGTCGGCGACAATGTCGAGATCCGCGCCTTCTGTCATATCGAGGGCGCCCGGATCGGGGCGGGCGCCGTCGTCGGGCCCTTCGCCCGGCTGCGGCCGGGCGCGGTTCTGGGGACCGGGGCGCATGTCGGGAATTTCGTCGAGGTCAAGAATGCGCGGCTTGCCGCGGGCGCCAAGGCGAACCACCTGACTTATCTCGGCGATGCGGAGATTGGCGCCGCCGCCAATATCGGCGCCGGTACGATCACGGCGAACTATGACGGCTTCCGCAAATCGCGCACGCGGATCGGCGCCGGGGTTTCGGTCGGCTCGAACAGCGTGCTGGTGGCGCCGGTGACCGTGGGCAAGGGCGCCATCATCGGCGCCGGGAGCGTCGTGACCGAGACGGTGCCGGCCGACGCGCTCGTGCTCGCGCGCGGCCGGCAGACCAACCTCAAGGGCAGGGCGCGGAAGTTCCGCGCCGAGCGGACCAGGGGCCTGAAGTCGAAATCCAAGCCGAAGCGTGGCTGAGCCTACCGGGAGGACCCACCATGTGCGGCATCATCGGCATTATCGGCAAGGCGGTGGTCGCCCCTCTGCTGCTGGACGGGCTGAAGCGCCTCGAATATCGCGGCTATGATTCGGCCGGCGTCGCCACGCTGGTGAACGGCCATATCGAGCGCCGCCGCGCCGAAGGCAAGCTCGGCAATCTCGCGGCGATGCTGAAGAGCGCGCCGCTCGCGGGCCGCATCGGCATCGGCCATACGCGCTGGGCGACCCACGGACGGCCTTCCGAATCGAACGCCCATCCGCATGCGACCGATCGCGTCGCCGTCGTGCATAACGGCATCATCGAGAATTTCCAGGAGCTCCGTGAGGAGCTCGAGCGCGGCGGACGCCGTTTCGAGACGGAGACGGACACCGAGGTCGTCGCGCATCTCGTGACCCACTATCTCGATCAGCAGATGACGCCCCAGCAGGCGGTCGAGACGACGCTCGGCCGGGTCCGCGGCGCCTTCTCGCTCGCCTTCATCTTCGCCGGCCGCTCCGACCTCATGATCGGCGCGCGGCGCGGCAGCCCGCTCGCCATCGGCTATGGCGAGGGCGAGATGTATATGGGGTCGGATGCGCTGGCGCTGGCGCCCTTCACCTCCCGCATCTGCTATCTCGAGGAGGACGACTGGGCGATCCTCACGCCGTCCGGCAGCGAAGTCTTCAACGGCGGCAACAAGGTCACGCGCGAGATCAAGCAGACCGCGCTCACGGGCGCCTCGGTCGGCAAGGGCAATTTCCGCCACTTCATGCAGAAGGAGATCCACGAGCAGCCCGCCGTGATCGGCGATACGCTCCAGACCTACCTCAACCCCCTCAAGCGGCGCATCGAGATGCCGGCCCTGCCGGTGGATTTCGCGACCCTTCCGCGCCTCACCATCGTCGCCTGCGGCACCGCCTATCTGGCGGGCTTCGTCGCGAAATACTGGTTCGAGCAGGTGGCGCGGCTGCCGGTCGAAATTGATATCGCCTCGGAGTTCCGGTACCGCGAAGCGCCGCTTCCCAAGGGCGGCGCCTGCCTGGTGATCTCGCAATCGGGCGAAACGATCGACACCCTCGCGGCGCTTCGCTACGCGAAGCAGCAGGGCCAGACGATCCTCGCCGTTCTGAACTCGACCGAGAGCACGATGGCGCGCGAGGCGGATGCCGTGCTGCCGACGCTCGCCGGACCCGAGATCGGCGTCGCCTCGACCAAGGCCTTCACCACGCAGCTCGTCGTTCTCGGCTGCCTCGCGATCGCGGCGGCGAGAGCGCGCGGCGCCATCGATGCGGCGCGCGAGGAAGCCCTCTCGCAGGCGCTGATGCAGTTGCCGGCGCAGGCGTCCGAGGTGCTCAATCACGACGGGGCGCTGCGGGACATCGCGCTCGAGATCGCCGAATGCCGCGACGTGCTCTTCCTCGGCCGCGGCACCAGCTATCCGCTGGCGCTCGAGGGCGCCCTGAAGCTCAAGGAAATCTCCTACATTCACGCCGAAGGCTATGCCGCGGGCGAGATGAAGCATGGGCCGATCGCGCTCATCGACGAGAAGGTGCCGGTGATCGTTTTGGCGCCGTCCGGCCCGCTTTTCGAGAAGACCGCCTCCAACCTCGAGGAGGCCATGGCGCGCGGCGGGCGGGTCATCTTCCTTTCCGATGCCCCCGGCGTGAAGAAGCTCGGCGGCAAGACGGCGACCGCCATCGCCCTGCCCGAAACCGATCCCTTCGTTGCGCCGATCCTGTTCGCGATCCCGGTCCAGCTCATCGCCTATCACGCCGCCGTCGCGAAAGGCACCGACGTGGACCAGCCCCGCAACCTCGCCAAGAGCGTCACCGTCGAGTGAGGACGGCCGGGGGGACCATGCAGGACTATGTCGGTGGCTGCCTCTGCGGGAACATCCGCTATCGCCTGAGCGGGAAGGCGACCTTCCCGCATTTCTGCAGTTGCCGGATGTGCCAGCGCGCGTCCGGCGCGCCCGTCATGGCCTGGGTCGATTTCCCGCGGAGCGCGCTGCGGTTCGAGGGGCCCGGCGGCGACCCTGCGTTCTATCGTTCCTCCGAGGCGACCCGGCGCGGTTTCTGCCCGCGTTGCGGCAGCGCCATCTGCGCGATGGACGACGGGGTCGAGACGGTCAGCATGACGCTCGCGACCTTCGACGATGCCGACGCCTTCGTGCCCCAATCGCACAGCTTCCCGGGGTCGGCACCCTCCTGGCTGAAGGTCGCGGCCGTCGGACCGGCGAAGCGGCGCCACAGGGCGAGGGGCTCTCGCCGCGTGATGGAAGATCGGGGACGGTGACGCAGGGGCGTGGCCTGCCGGCGAAGCGACCAACGAAAAGGGCGGCGCCTTCGGGACGCCGCCCTTTCGGTTCCGGTTCGAACGCGCTGACTAATTCAGCGACTGGTCGATCGACTTCTCGATGAGATCGAGGCCTTCATCGACGATCTTATCGCTCGCCGTCAGCGGCACCAGGATGCGCAGCACGTTGCTGTAGATGCCGCAGGAGAGCAGTACGAGGCCGTTTTCCTGCGCCTTCGCGGTCACCTTCTTGGTGAGATCCGCATCCGGCTCGTTGGTCTGGCGGTCCTTTACCAGCTCGACCGCGATCATGGCGCCGAGCCCGCGCACCTCGCCGATGCAGGAGAAGCGGTTCTTCTTCGCGAGGCCGGAGAGCCGGTCCATGATGCGCTTGCCCATCTGATCGGCGCGCTCCAGGAGCTTTTCCTCGGCGATCACGTCGAGCACCGCGACGCCCGCCGCGACGCCGATCGGGCTGCCGGCATAGGTGCCGCCGAGGCCGCCGGGCGGCACGGAGTCCATGACTTCCGCGCGACCGATCACGGCCGAAAGCGGGAAGCCGCCGGCGAGGCTCTTCGCCGTGGTGATGAGGTCGGGTGCGACACCGCTATGCTCGATCGCGAACATCTTGCCGGTGCGCGCGATGCCGGACTGCACCTCGTCCGAAACCAGCATGATCTTGTGCTCGTCGCAGATCTTGCGGAGCGACTGCAGGAACTCCTTCGAAGCGACATAAAAGCCGCCTTCGCCCTGAACCGGCTCGATCACGATGCAGGCGACGCGCGCCGGATCGACATCCGCCTTGAAGAGGGTGGTGAGCGCCCGGAGCGAATCCGCGACGGTGACGCCATGCAGATCGTTCGGGAAGGGAACGTGGAACACTTCGCCGGGGAAGGGACCGCCCACCTTGTAGGGCTGCACCTTGCCGGTCATCGCCATGGTGAGGCTGGTGCGGCCATGGAAGGCGCCGGAGAAGGCAACCACCCCGCTGCGGCCGGTGTAATGACGCGAGATCTTCACCGCGTTCTCGAGCGCCTCGGCGCCGGTGGTGAAGAAGATCGTCTTCTTCGCGAAATTGCCAGGCGCCAGCTTGTTGAGCCGCTCCGCGAGCTCGACATAAGGCTCGTAGCCCACGACCTGGAACGCCGTGTGCGTAAACTTCTCCATCTGCTTCGCGACGGCGGCCATCACTTTCGGATGACGGTGGCCGGTATTGAGCACGGCGATACCGCCGGCGAAGTCGATGTAGCGCTTGCCCTCGACGTCCCAAAGCTCGGCGTTTTCCGCCTTGGCGGCGGCGAACGGCATCGCCGTCGCGACGCCCCGCGGGACGGCATTGTTGCGGCGCTGCTGGATGGCCTGGTTCGAGGTCATGGGTTTTGCTCCTGGCATCGGGGACGGCGGCGGCGGGACGCCGCGGCACGGTCTGTTTTTCCTGCGAAATCCGACCTTGGCGATAACATGAAATCGAGCGCAAACGCCACCCCGAAACCGGCCGAGGCTGTCATGCCCTGCCGGCGTTGCAGCTTTGTTTCGGCTGCGGCGAACCGGCCTATCTCGCGGTTGCGGGGGGGCAGGCGGTCGCTATACTGCGACCAACTCCACCCAAAGAATTTCGAGGACAGGACATGCAACAGGTCGCCAAGAAAGTTGCGGCGCAATTGGCGTTGAAGGATCCCAAGCTGTTCCGGCAGCAGGGCTACATCAACGGCAAATGGACGGACGCCGATTCCGGCGCCACCATCGACGTCACCAATCCCGCCACCGGCGAAACGCTCGGCACCATCCCGAAGATGGTCGCCGCCGAGACCCGCCGCGCGATCGAGGCGGCCAATGCCGCCTGGGGTCCCTGGCGGAAGAAGACGGCGAAGGAGCGTGCGACGATCCTGCGCAAATGGTTCAACCTGATGATGGAGAACCAGGACGATCTCGCCGTCATCCTCACCGCCGAGCAGGGAAAGCCGCTCGCCGAAGCCAAGGGCGAGATCGCCTATGGCGCCTCTTTCGTGGAGTGGTTCGCGGAGGAAGCGAAGCGCGTCTATGGCGACGTGATTCCGGGCCACCAGCCGGACAAGCGCGTCGTGGTGATCAAGGAGCCGATCGGCGTCGTCGGCGCGATCACGCCCTGGAATTTCCCGAACGCGATGATCACCCGCAAATGCGCTCCGGCGCTCGCCGCCGGCTGCCCCGTCGTGATCAAGCCCGCGACCGAGACGCCCTATTCGGCCTTCGCGCTCGCCGAGCTCGCGGAGCGGGCCGGGTTCCCGGCCGGCACGATCAACATCATCTCCGGGTCGGCCCGCGAGATCGGCGGCGAGATCACCTCCAACCCGATCGTGCGCAAGATCTCCTTCACCGGCTCGACCGAGGTCGGCAAGATCCTGCTCCAGCAGTCGGCGAGCACCGTCAAGAAGATGTCGATGGAGCTCGGCGGCAATGCGGCCTTCATCGTGTTCGACGATGCCGACCTCGATGCGGCGGTCGAAGGCGCGATGATGTCGAAGTACCGCAACACCGGCCAGACCTGCGTCTGCGCCAACCGCATCCTGGTGCAGGACAAGGTCTATGATGCCTTCGCGCAGAAGCTCGCGGCGGCGGTCGGCAAGCTCAAGGTCGGCGATGGCCTGAAGGGCGAGACCAACCAGGGTCCGCTGATCAACATGAAGGCCGTCGAGAAGGTCGAGGAGCATATCGCCGACGCCGTCAAGAAGGGCGCCAAGGTCGTGATCGGCGGCAAGCGGCACGCGCTGGGCGGTTCCTTCTTCGAGCCGACGGTCATTGCCAACGTGACGACCCAGATGGCCGTCGCGCGCGAGGAGACCTTCGGGCCCGTCGCGCCGCTCTTCCGCTTCAAGACGGACGAGGAAGCGATCGCGCTCGCCAACGACACTGAATTCGGCCTCGCCAATTATTTCTATGCGCGGGATCTGGGACGCGTCTGGCGGGCGGCCGAAGGGCTCGAGAGCGGGATCATCGGCATCAACACCGGGATCATCTCGAGCGAGGTGGTGCCGTTCGGCGGGGTGAAGGAATCCGGCTTCGGCCGCGAAGGATCGAAATACGGCATGGATGACTTTCTGGTGATCAAATATCTCTGCATGGGTGGGATCTGAGCGCAGCCCGATCGGCGGTGGCCTTGGCCGCCGCCGATCCCGTCATCGCCGTCGAGGCGCTGCTGTTCGACTATCCCGGACTGCGCGCGCTCGACGGCGTGTCGTTTTCGATCCGGCGCGGCACCATCACGGCGCTCGTCGGCCCCAACGGCGCCGGCAAGACCACGCTGCTCAACTGCATCGCGGGTCTCGTGCTCCCGGGCGCGGGCCGCGTCATCGTGGACGGCATCGACGTCAACCGCGCGCCGCGCGAGGCGCATGCCCGGATGGGCTATCTCGCCGACAGCTTCGGCGTCTATGGCGAGCTCACCGTCGAACGTTGCCTCGATTATTGGGCGCGGGCGCAGGGAATCGCGACCGCAGGCCGCAAGGCGGCGGTCGAGCGGGCGGCGGCGAGGCTGGAGATCGCCGACCGGCTGCAGCAGCGCGCAGGCGAGCTCTCGCGCGGGCTCCGGCAGCGGCTGGCGATCGCCCAGGCGATCGTGCATGAGCCGGCGGTGGTGCTCATGGACGAGCCGGCCTCCGGCCTCGATCCCGAAGCGCGCTTCGGCCTTGCCGCGGTGCTGCGCAACCTGAGCGGCGCCGGCATGACGCTCATCGTCTCCTCCCACATCCTCGCCGAGCTCGAGGATTATTCGACCGATCTTCTCGTGCTCGAGGGCGGGCGCATTCTGGAGCATCGTGCCCTGGGCGGGGCGGCGGGGGAGGGCGCGGATGCCGCCTCGATCCGCATCGAGCTTGAGCTCGCCGCCGACGACGGGAATCTCCCCGCGATCCTCGCGGCGGCCGGCGCCGGCGATATCCGGGTCGAGGGCAGGACGGCGCGCTTCTCGCTGCCGGGCGGCATCGGGGCGCAGGCGGCGCTGCTGCGTCGCCTCGTGGGCGAAGGCGCGCCGGTCGCGAGCTTCATGCCCGTCAGAACCGACCTGCAGGACGCCTATCTCGCCCTGCTGAAGGAGAGCCGCAAGGGCTGACCCGATGAACCCCGAACTCGTCCGCAATCTCTGGGTGGAGCTCACCCCGCGGCGCATCCTCGCGGCGCTCTTCGTGCTGGGCTCGGTCTTCGCGCTCGCCTGGGCGAGCATGCAGGCCGACGACCGCGCCCTCGCGCGGGCCGCGCTCTGGGCCTATTACCTGATCGTGCTGCTCTGGGGGCCGCGCCAGGCGGCGCTGACGCTGGCCGACGAAGTCGCGGACCGCACCTGGGACACGCAGCGCATGTCGGCGCTCGGGCCCTGGCAGATGGCCTGGGGCAAGCTCGCGGGCGGCACCAGCTTCGTCTGGTTCTGCGCCGGCATCGCGCTGGTGATCTGGGCCGTGATGGAGCCGATGCGCCCGGTCGAGCTGGGGCGGCATCTGCTCGGCGGCGTCGCGGCCATGCTGGCCGCGTTCCTGGTGACGCTGCTGCAGCTGCGCCGGCGCCGGAGCCGCACGCGGCTCAGGAGCTGGACCGGGGCTGTCGTCGGCACGCTGATCGGGTTCCTGATCTCGCCCGTCGGCGTCGATGTCGCCGGCACGGCCTTCACCGAGCCCGGCTTGCGGGTCGCCTGGTACGGCATGAGCTTCGCGGCCGACCGGTTCGTGCTCGTCTCGCAGCTTCTCTTCACCCTGTGGCTCCTGCTCGGCGTCTACCGCACCATGCGGGCCGAGTTGCAGAAGCCGACCTGGCCGTGGGCCTGGACGGCCTTCACCCTCTATCTATGCGCCTATGTCACCGGCTTCGTCGTCGCGGCGGATCCGCTTGCGGCGCCCGACAGCACCGGACTCTGGCCGCTGGCGACGGCGGCAACCGCCCTGTTCTGCTTCTATGTGGGCCTTTTTGCCGACCGCAAGGACGGCATTCGCTATCACTGGCTCGTCGCGTCGCTCAAATCGGGCGATCATGCGCGCGCCCTTCGCCTGACGCCGATCTGGCTGCCGGGCCTCGCGATCGCGGCCGTGGCGCTCGGTCTGGTTGCCGGCTTCGTCCGCTTAGCGCCGGACGCGGCCTATCCTTTCCTGAACCTGCTGCATGGCATGGGGAGCATGTCGGCCGATATCGCCGGCGAGATGGAAGAGTTCGCCGGTTCCCCCGGCCGCTGGGCGCTCGCGGTGCTGTTCTTCCTGCTGCGCGACCTGATGATCGTGCTCTGGGCCAATTTCTCGCCGCGCGCCCGCATGCCCGATCTCGCGGCATTCCTCTATCTCTGGGTGCTCTATCATGTGCTGCCCAGCCTGGTGGCGATGACCGTCGGCGTCTGGGCGCTGGGGCTGGTGCTGCCCTGGACTGCCGGGCTCGGCTGGATCGCGGTTCTGGCACCGGCCCTGCAGGCGGCGGCGATGGGCGGCTTCGCCTGGTGGCGATGGCGGAGCCTTGCCCCGCGGCAGGCTTAGGAGCTGGGGATGGCGAAGTTCGACTGCGATCTCTTCGTGATCGGCGGCGGCTCCGGCGGGGTGCGCGCGGGACGTATCGCGGCGGGGCACGGCGCGCGGGTGATCGTCGCCGAGGAATATCGCTATGGCGGGACCTGCGTCATCCGCGGCTGCATCCCCAAGAAGCTCTTCACCTACGCGTCGCATTATGCCGAGGACTTCGAGGACGCCGCCGCCTATGGCTGGCGGCTGCCCGCCGAGCCGGTCTTCGACTGGGCGACCCTGATTACGAACAAGGACAGGGAGATCGAGCGGCTCTCCGGCCTTTACCGAAAGGCGCTGACCGGCGCCGGCGCCGAGATCCTGGATGGCCGCGCCGTTCTCGCCGATCCGCACAGCATCGAGATCGGCGGCCGCACCATCACCGCCGGCACCGTCCTCATCGCGACCGGCGGTCACCCGGTCGTCCCCGAACAGCCGGGGGCGGAGCTCGGCATCACCTCGAACGAGGCCTTCCATCTCGAACGCTTCCCGAGGCGGGTGCTGATCGTCGGCGGCGGCTACATTGCGCTCGAGTTCGCCGGAATCTTCAACGGCCTCGGGGCAAAGGTCACGCTCGCCTATCGCGGCGAGCAGATCCTGCGCGGCTTCGACGACGACGTCCGGAATTTCCTCGCCGACGAGATCGTGAAAAAGGGCGTCGAGCTTCGCCTGCGCGCCATGCCGCAGCGGCTGGAGCGCCGCGCCGAAGCCATCGCCGCCCTCTTTCCCGATGGCAGCGCCGTCGAGGTCGACGCGGTCCTCTATGCGACAGGCCGCAAGGCGAACACGAGCGGGATGGGGTTGAAGGAAGCGGGCGTGGTCCTCGCTCCCTCGGGCGTCGTCAAGGTCGATGCCGAATCCCGCAGCAGCGTTCCGCACATCTATGCGATCGGCGACTGCACGGACAGGATCAACCTGACGCCGGTCGCGATCCGCGAGGGGCACGCCTTCGCCGACAGCGTCTTCGGCAAGAAGCCCTGGCGAATGAACCATGAGGATGTGCCGGCCGCGGTGTTCAGCGCCCCCGTCGTGGGCACGGTCGGGCTGTCGGAAGCGGATGCACTCGCACGCTTCGGGCAGCTCGATATCTACAAGACGAGCTTCCGGCCGCTCCGCCATACCCTGACCGGCCGGGAGGAGCGCACCCTGATGAAGCTGGTGGTGGATCGCGCGAGCCAGCGCGTGGTGGGGGGCCATATGGTGGGGCCAAACGCCGCGGAGATCATCCAGATGCTGGCGATCGCCGTGAAGATGGGGGCGACCAAGGCTGAGCTCGACGAAACCGTGGCGCTCCACCCGACCGCGGCGGAGGAGTTCGTGACCATGCGCAGCCCCTCCTCGCGGCCCGAGCGGGCGGGCGCGGCCTGACCGGCCGGCGTTCCCATCGCTTCGCCAGGCTTTGCTTTGTCCTCAATGACTTGGGTAGCGCGCCGGGGCAGGATTCCGGGATCGTCGCGAACCGGCCCGGAACGGACCGGAATCCGCCGCTTCAGTTGAATTGGCAGGCGGCTGGGCGTATATGCGTGGGCCTCGCTCGGGATGGGCGGGCGGAAAGGAACTGCGATGACCGTGAAATGGAGCCCGGATAGCTGGCGCGGCAAGCCGATCTCCCAGGTCCCGGACTATCCGGACCAGGGGGCGCTCGAGGCTGTCGAGGGCCGTCTGCGCGCCTTTCCGCCGCTGGTTTTCGCGGGCGAGGCGCGTCGCCTGACCCAAAGGCTGGCCGAGGTCGCCGAAGGCCGTGCTTTCCTGCTCCAGGGCGGGGATTGCGCCGAGAGCTTCGCCGAGTTCCGCGCCGACAATATCCGCGACACTTTCCGCGTGCTGCTGCAGATGGCGGTCGTGCTGACCTTCGGCGCCGCCTGTCCGGTGATCAAGGTCGGCCGCATGGCCGGCCAGTTCGCGAAGCCGCGCTCGGCGCCGACCGAGACGATCGAGGGCAACGAGCTGCCGGCCTATCGCGGCGACATCGTCAACGGCATCGAGTTCACGGCGGCGGCCCGGCGACCGGATCCGGAACGCCTGGTGCAGGGCTACAACCAGGCGGCCGCGACCCTCAACCTCCTGCGCGCCTTCGCGCAGGGCGGGTTCGCCGACCTGCACAAGGTGCATCGCTGGAATCTCGACTTCCTCGCCGACAGCCCGCAGGGTCACCGCTATGCGGAGCTCGCGGACCGTCTCACCGAGACGCTCGACTTCATGTCGGCCTGCGGCCTGACCGGCGACACCCATCGTGAGATCCGCGAGACCGACTTCTATACGAGTCACGAGGCGCTCCTGCTGGTCTATGAGCAGGCTCTCACCCGCGTCGACAGTCTCACCGGCCAGTGGTACGACTGCTCGGCCCATATGCTCTGGATCGGCGACCGCACGCGCCAGCCCGGCAGCGCCCATATCGAGTTCCTGCGCGGCGTGCAGAACCCGCTCGGCCTGAAATGCGGCCCGTCGCTGGAACCGGACGAGCTGTTGCGCCTCATCGACACGCTTAATCCCGCCAATGTTCCGGGCCGGCTCACGCTCATCGTGCGGATGGGCCATGAGCGGGTCGAGCAGAAGCTGCCGCCGCTGATCCGCGCCGTCGAGCGCGCGGGCGCGAAGGTCGTCTGGTCCTGCGATCCGATGCATGGCAACACGATCAAGTCGCCGAGCGGCTACAAGACGCGGCCCTTCGATCGCATCCTCGCCGAAGTGCGCGGCTTCTTCGCCGTGCATCAGGCGGAAGGCACCTATGGCGGCGGCGTCCATTTCGAGATGACCGGCCAGGACGTGACCGAGTGCATCGGCGGCGCCCAGGCGATCACCGAGGAACGGCTGGCGGATCGCTACCACACCCATTGCGACCCGCGGCTGAATGCGAGCCAGTCGCTAGAACTCGCGTTCCTCATCGCCGAATCGCTCAAGAAGGAGCGCTCGGCGACGGCAAGGCGGATCGCTCAGGCTTCCTGACGGGCATCATCTCGGCTTCTCGGGAACCCCGATGCAACCCGATCTGACCCAGCTTCCGGCCTGGACGGACCATTACTTCCTGCGCACCAGGCAGGCGGTGGAGCGCTTCGGCGACCGCCGCGTCACTTACGCCGTCTTCATGCGCCGCCCGGTGGTCTCCGCGCCGCGTCTCGCGGTGGACTGGCTGAAGGAAGTCGCCGCCGCGCGGAATACGGTCTTCGATATCGAGGTCAACTACGCCGAGGGGCGCTGGGTCGGCGCCGGCGAGCCGCTGCTCTATCTCGGCGGCTCGCTCGCCAATCTCGTCGACCTCGAGACGATTTTCCTGCAGAAGCTGGGGCCGGCCTGCGTCGCCGCCTTCAACGCCTTCACCATGTGCTCGGACCTGCCGAGCGTCGCCTTCCTTGCCATGGATGCGCGCCATTGCGCCGGTCTCGAGATGGCGGAGATCATGGCCTATGCCGCGAGCGTCGGCTCGGCCCGCGCACGGCGCAAGATCGACGCCAAGGGCTTCGTCGGCAACGCCACCCGGGCGACCGCGCATTTCTTCGGTCAGCAGGACGGGCTCGGCACCATGCCGCACGCCTTCATCGGCTATGCGGGCTCGACGCTGCGGGCGGCCGAGATGTTCCACCTGACCTTCCCGCAGGACGACATGACCGTGCTGGTCGATTATTTCGGTCGCGAGGTCACCGATGCGCTCACCGTTTGCCGGCGGTTTCCCGGCCTCGCCGCCGAGGGGCGCCTCGGCGTCCGCATCGACACCCCCGGCAGCCGCTATGTCGAAGGGCTGGACCCGCCGGCCTCCTATGCGGTGCTGGAGCGCCACGTACCGGACGCGGTGCGCGGCTACAGGAGCGAGGCCGAGCTCCGCTACCTCGTCGGCCCCGGCGTGACGGCCGCCGCTTGCTGGCACATGCGCGACGCGCTCGATCGCGAGGGCTTCCACAAGGTCAAGCTCGTGGCTTCCTCGGGCTTCGATCCGGCGAAATGCAAGGTGATGGCCGAGGCCAAGGCGCCGATCGACGTGATCGGCACGGGATCGTTCCTGCCGCAGCGCTGGACCGAGACCTACGCCACGGCCGACATCATCGAATATGACGGCAAGCCGCTGGTGAAAGTCGGGCGCGAGTTCCTGCTCCGCAAATGACGATCCGGGGCTGAAGCCAGGATGTTCAGCGATCTCTTTCGGCTGCTGAAGCGACTGGTCATCGGAGCGCCGCGGAACCCGCTCGCCTCGCAGCATCGCGAACGCATGCTGCTGGTGGCCTTCCTCGCCTGGATCGGCCTCGGCGCCGATGGCCTTTCCTCGGCGAACTACGGCCCGGAAGAGACCTTCCTCGCGCTCGGCGGCTATGACCATCTGGCGCTTTATCTCGCCATCGCCACCGCAATCACGGTGGTGGTGATCTGCCTCGGCTATATCCAGGTCATCGAGCTGTTTCCGTCGGGCGGCGGCGGCTACCGTGTCGCCTCGGTGCTGCTCGGCCCCCGCGCAGGCTTGGTTTCAGGCTCGGCGCTCATCGTCAATTTCATCTTCACCATCGCGATCTCGGTCGCGAGCGGTGTCGATGCGCTCTTCAGCTTCATGCCGCTCTACTGGCAGGCCTGGAAGCTGCCGGTGGAGATAAGCCTGACGCTCGTGCTTCTCGTCGCGAACCTTCGCGGCGTGAAGGAAGTCGTCATGGTGCTGATGCCGATCTTCATCGGCTTCCTCGTCACCCATGGCGGTCTCATCCTCGCCGGCATCTTCGCCCATTTCGAACGGTTGCCCGGGCTCGTGCCGGAAACCATCGCCGAAAGCCGGCAGATGATCACCACCATCGGCCTCGGCGGGATGCTGGCGCTGCTGATGCAGGCCTTCGCGCTCGGCGGCGGCACCTATACCGGCATCGAGGCGGTTTCCAACAACGTCCATATGCTGAAGGAGCCGCGGATCCGCAGCGGCCGCTGGACCATGTTCTACATGGCCCTGTCGCTCTCCTTCACCGCCGGCGGCCTCATCCTGGTCTATCTCCTCTGGTCGGCCTCGCCGGAGGCCGGCCGCACGCTGAACGCCGTCACCTTCCGTCTCATCCTCGAGGAGGTGATGGGCGGGTCGCCCTTGGGTAACGTGATCCTGATCGCCACCCTTGTGCTCGCGGCCGGCCTGCTCTTCGTGGCCGCCAATACGGGCTTCCTCGGCGGCCCGGCCGTCCTCGCCAACATGGCGAACGACCGGTGGGTTCCGCACCAGTTCGCGCAATTCTCGAACCGTCTCGTGACGCAGAACGGCGTGATGATGATGGGCCTCGCGGCGGTGGCGGCACTGCTGCTGACGGGCGGGCGCGTCAGCGTGCTGGTGGTGCTCTACAGTATCAACGTCTTCATCAGCTTCACCTTGAGCTTCATCGGACTGGTGGTGCATTGGCTCGACGAGATAAGGGCCGGGCGGCGCCACCTGCCGAAGCTCGCGCTGGCGATCCTCGGCACCGCCGTCACCGGCGGCATCCTCACCGTGACCGTGGTGGAGAAGTTCGCCGACGGCGCCTGGATGACCGTGCTCATCACCGGCCTGGTCATCGCGGTTTGCGCGCTCACGCGACAGCATTACGAAGAGCACGGGCGCGAGATGGCGAAGGTGGACGCGCTCTTCGCCACGGCGACGCCCGCCCCCGAGGTCGAGACGCCGCCGTCCCTCGATCCGAAGAAGCCGACCGCCGTCTTCCTCGTCAGCAACAGCCTCGGCGCCGGGATGCACACGCTGCTCGCCGCGCGCAAGCTCTTCGCGGACCGCTTCCGCAACTACATCTTCGTTCGCGTGGGTGAGATCGATTCATCGAGCTACAAGGGCGAGGCGGCGTTGAGCAAGCTCGATTCCGATGTGCAGGAAGAGCTTTCCTACTTCGTGAACTACTGCCATCGCCGCGGTCTCGCCGCCGAAGCCTATCACCGGCTTGCCGCCGACGCGGCGGCGGAGTTGATCCAGCTCGCCGACAAGATCATCGAGAAATATCCCGACTGCGTCTTCATGACCTCGCGGCTGCTGTTCGAGAACGAGAGCGTGCTGACGCGGCTGCTGCATAACCAGACCGCCCTCACCATGCAGCGCGAGCTGCATATGCGCGGCATCCCTGTCATCATCCTGCCGATGAAGGTCTGAACGGTGCCGCGGCCGCGCCGCTGGGGTCGGGCGCGCCTGTCGAACCGGCGCTCCCGTCAGGCCGCTTCCAGCCCGCACCAGTCGGCGATGAAGAGCGCGATCGCCTGCGTGACCTGACGGATCGATTCGATGTCCACGCGCTCGTCGAAGCCGTGGATGTCCTCGGCGCGCGGGCCATAGACCATGCCGGGGATGCCGGCATAGAGCCCGAAGAAACGGGCGTCGGTCGTGCCGGTCAGGACCATGCGCTGCAGGGCGTCGCCGAAGACGGTCTGATGCGCCCCGGCCAGCACGGCCTGCGCGTCCTCTCCGCCGGTCATCACATACCCTTCCGCCTGGAAGCCGTGATAGACGACTTTCGGCGGAGTGTTGGAGAGGAAGGGGTCGGCGAGCGCCGCCTTCGCCACGGTCGCCTCGACCTGACGGCGCACGGCGGCGAGCTCCATGCCCGGATAGAGCGCGATGCGCATGTCGAAGACGCACCAGGCCGGCACGCTCGAGGTCCAGTCTCCGCCCTGGATCTTGCTCACCACGAAGTTGATCGGGTGGGCGTGCTCGCGGAATGCCTCGTGCTTCTGCCGGTTCCATTCCTCTTCGAGCTCGTGCAGCGCGCGGATGATCGGGAAGCAGGCTTCGATCGCGTTGGCGCCGGAACCCGCGCGCAATACATGGACCGGCCGTCCCTGTACATGGACCTGAAACCACATGACGCCGACCTGCGCCATGGAGAGCTCCGTGCCGGAAGGTTCGGGGATGATCGCGGCGTCGGCGCGATAGCCGCGCTGCAGGCAGGCGAGCGCGCCGTTGCCGGTGCATTCCTCCTCGACCACCGACTGGAGATAGACCTCGCCCGCCGGCCGATAGCCCGCCCGTTGGATCGCGTCGAAGGCATGCAGCCCGGCTGCGAGCCCGGCCTTCATGTCGCCGGCGCCGCGGCCATACATCCAGTTGCCCTCGATGCGCGGCTCGAAGGGCGGACTCTTCCACATCTCGGCCGGGCCCGTCGGCACCACGTCGATATGGCCGTTCAGGATCAGCGAGCGGCCCTTGACGGTTTCCGGCCGGTGGATGCCGACCACGTTCCAGGCATTTTCGTAGGAGACGGCGATCGGCGAGAAGCCGGGCAGGTCCTTGATGTCCTCGAGCTTCACCAGCCAGCGGTCGACGCCGAGCCCGCGCTCGCGGAAGGCCCGCGCCATGAAATCCTGCGCCGTCGCCTCCTGGCCGCGGAGCGAGGGAAGCCGGGTGAGGTCGGCGGTGAAGCGGACCTGATCCTCGAATCCGTCATCCACGGCCTTGAGCAGCTTTCGGGCAATCGCGGCATCGGCCATGGCGGAACTCCGGAGGGAGAGAGGGGGACGAGGACCGCGTCGATATTGCCAGTTTGGCACCGATGGTCAATCGACCGCGGTCCCGCTATAAGTGCGTGGCCATGACCGACCGGATCACCATCGCGCTCGCCCAGCTCAATCCGGTGATGGGCGACATTCCCGGCAATATCGAGAAACTGCGCCGCGTGCGCGTCGAAGCCGCGCAGAAGGGCGCCGATCTCGTGTTGAGCACGGAGCTTTCGGTAAGCGGATACCCGCCCGAGGATCTCGTGCTGAAGCCGGCTTTCCAGCAGAAATGCCGTGCCGCGGTCGAGGCGTTCGCGGCGGAAACCGGCGATGGCGGTCCCGCCATCGTCGTCGGTACTCCCTGGGTCGAGGACGGCAAGCTCTACAATGCGGCTCTGCTGCTCAGCGACGGCGCGATCGCCGCCGCGCGCTACAAGATCGACCTGCCCAACTACAGCGTCTTCGACGAGAAGCGGGTCTTCGCCGCCGCGACCCCGCAGGGGCCGGTGAGTTTCCGCGACATGCGGCTCGGCCTCATGATCTGCGAGGATATGTGGTCGCCGGAGACGACGGAAACATTGGTCGAATCCGGCGCCGAGATGCTGCTCGTGCCGAACGGAAGCCCCTACGAGCATGACAAGCACGATCAGCGGATTCAGCTCGCAGCCTGCCGCGTGCAGGAATCCCGCTTGCCGCTCATCTATGTGAACCAGATGGGCGGGCAGGACGAGGTCGTGTTCGACGGCGCATCCTTCGCGCTCGACGCGGACGCGACGCTGGCCGCCCAGCTCCCGGCCTGGGAAACCAGGCTCGGCATCACGCGCTGGGAGCGGCGCAACGACGGCTGGCGCTCCCTCGGCGGCGGCGAGATCGTTCCCGTGGCGGACGGGCTTGCCGGCATCTATTCCGCGATGATGCGGGGCCTCGGCGACTATGTGGAGAAGAACGGCTTCCCCGGCGTGATCCTGGGCCTCTCCGGCGGGATCGATTCCGCATTGTCGGCCGCGGTCGCGGTCGATGCGCTCGGCGCCGATCGCGTGCGCGCCGTGATGATGCCGTCGCCCTATACCGGCCGGGACAGCCTCGAGGATGCCGCGGAATGCGCGCGGCTGCTGGGGATCCGGCTCGACACGATCTCGATCGAGCCGGCGATGCGCGCCTTCGAGGGGATGCTGGCGCCGGCCTTCGCCGGCCTCGCGGCCGACACCACCGAAGAGAATATCCAGAGCCGCGCCCGGGGCATTACCCTGATGGCGCTGTCCAACAAGCTCGGCCATATGGTGCTTTCGACCGGCAACAAATCCGAGATGTCGGTCGGCTACGCCACGCTCTATGGCGATATGTGCGGCGGCTATTCGGTGCTGAAGGACGTCTACAAGACCACCGTGTTTCGACTCTCGGACTGGCGCAACCGCGAACCGCCACCGGGCGCGCGGGGGCCGGCGGGCCGCGTCATGCCGGATCGCGTCCTGACCAAGCCGCCGACCGCGGAGCTGAAGCCGAATCAGACGGACCAGGATTCGCTGCCGCCCTATGAGGTCCTCGACGCCATCCTCGAAGGGCTCGTCGAAGGCGAGCTTCCGGTCGAGGCCATCGTCGCCAAGGGCTTCGACCGGGCGACCGTCGAGCGCGTCTGGCGCTTGCTCGATCTCGCGGAATATAAGCGGCGTCAGGCGCCGCCGGGCGTGAAGATCACGCGCCGCGCCTTCGGCCGCGATCGGCGCTACCCCATCACCAACGCCTTTCGCCCCGGTCGCTAGGTCGATGGCCGTTCGCGTCCGCTTCGCGCCGAGTCCGACCGGCCGCCTCCATGTCGGCAATCTCTTCGTCGCGCTGCAGAACTGGCTGTTTGCGAAGGCGCATGAGGGGAAATTCCTGCTGCGGCTCGACGATACCGACCGGCAGCGCTCGACCGCCGCCTTCGCCGAGGGCATCGGCGAGGATCTCCGCTGGCTGGGGCTCGCCTGGGACGAACAGGTCGCGCAGTCCGCGCGCGGCGCCGTCTATGACGCGGCTGCCGAGCGGCTGAAGCGCGCCGGGCGACTCTATCCCTGCTACGAGACGCCGGAGGAGCTCGCCTTGAAGCGGAAGGCGCAGCTTCAGCGCCACCAGGCACCCGTCTATGATCGCGCTGCCCTCGGGCTCGGCGCCGCGGACCGGGCCGCGCTCGAGGCGTCCGGCCGCAAGCCCCATTTGCGCTTCCTGCTGGATCGCCGCGAGACCCGCTGGGACGACCTCGTGCGCGGCCCGCAGCATATCGACGAGGCGAGCCAGAGCGATCCGGTCCTGGTGCGCGAGGACGGAAGCTATCTCTATACGCTGCCCTCGGTCGCGGACGATGCCGATCTCGGCGTGACCCATGTGATCCGCGGCAATGACCACGTCACCAATACCGGCGCGCAGGTGCAGATCTTCGAGGCGCTCGGCGCCGCCGTGCCGAGATTTGGCCACCTGCCCCTGCTGATCGACGCGACAGGCGAGGGGCTCTCGAAGCGGACCGGATCGCTTTCCCTGGCGGAGCTGCGCGAAGCGGGGACCGAGCCGCTGGCGCTCCTCGCCTATCTGGCGCGCATCGGCACGGGCGAGCCGATGCGTCCCGTTCACGATCCCGGAACGCTCGTCGCCACGCATGATCTGAGCCGCTTCGGCGCCTCCTCGCCGCGCTTCGATCCGGCCGAGCTGGCGCAGCTCAATGCAAAGCATCTGCATGAGACGCCTTATGACGCCGTTGCCGATCGCCTGGCGGCGTTCGGTGTGGAGCAGCCGCTTTGGGAGGCCGTGCGCGGCAATGTCGCGACGCTGGCCGATGCCGCCGCCTGGAAGCGCATCTGCAGCGAGCGGATCGAGGTGCCTCGCGAAGACCCGCCTTTGCTCGAGGCGGCCGCTGCGCTCCTGCCGCCCGAACCCTGGAACGAGGAGACCTGGTCGCTCTGGACCAGGGCCGTCGGGGCGGCGACCGGCCGAAAGGGCAAGGCGCTCTTCCATCCGCTCCGGCTGGCGCTCACGGGACGCGGCGATGGACCGGAATTGCGGCTTTTGCTACCCCTTCTCGGCCGCCATCGGGCCCATGCCCGGCTCGCGACCGGAAACGGTTGATCCTCAAGGGAAATTCTCTTCTCGTGTCGATCCATCTGCACAACACGCTGAGCCGTCGCAAGGAGGCTTTCGCGCCGATCGACCCGGCGAATGTCCGGCTCTATGTCTGCGGGCCCACGGTCTACGACCTCGCCCATATCGGCAATGCGCGGCCGGTGGTGGTGTTCGACACGCTTTACCGGCTGCTGCGCCATGTCTATGGCGACCGCCACGTCACCTATGTCCGCAACATCACGGACGTCGAGGACAAGATCATCGCCGCCGCCGCCGCGAACGGCGAGCCGATCGACGCGCTGACCCGACGGACGGCGGTCGCCTATCACGAGGATATGGCGGCGCTGAACGCGCTGCCGCCGACCTTCGAGCCGCGTGCGACCGAGCATATCGACGGCATGGTCGCGATGATCGCCACGCTTATCGAGCGCGGCTTCGCCTATGCGGCCGAAGGCCATGTCCTCTTCAACGTTCCGTCCATGGCCGAGTACGGCAGGCTTTCCGGCCGGTCGCTCGACGAGATGATCGCGGGCGCGCGCGTCGAGGTGGCGCCCTACAAGAAGCACCCGGCCGATTTCGTGCTCTGGAAGCCCGCCAGGACCGGCGAGCCGGGGTGGGACAGCCCCTGGGGGCGCGGCCGGCCGGGCTGGCATATCGAATGCTCCGCCATGAGCAAGGCGTTGCTCGGCGAGACCTTCGACATCCATGGCGGCGGCATCGACCTCATCTTTCCGCATCACGAGAACGAGATCGCGCAGAGCCGTTGCGCGCATGACGGCGCGCCGCTCGCCCGCTACTGGATGCATAACGGCTTCGTGCAGGTGAATGGCGAGAAGATGTCGAAGTCGCTCGGCAATTTCTTCACCGTGCGCGAGCTGCTCGAGCAGGGCCATCGCGGCGAGGCGATCCGGCTGGCGCTGCTCTCGGCCCATTACCGTCAGCCGCTCGACATCACCCGCGACGGGCTCGGCGAGGCCAAGGCGATGCTCGACCGCTTCTATGCGGCCCTGGACAAGGCGGGAACCGGAGCGGCCACCGCCGCCGAATCCGCCGAACCGCCCTTCGATCATCTGGCCGCGCTGGAGGACGACCTCAACACGCCGCTCGCGCTCTCGCATTTGCATGAATTGCTGGCGCGGCTGAACAAGGCCGGCGATGCGGGCGCCCGGGGAGTAGCCGCGGCCGCCCTGAAGCGGGGTGGCGCGTTGCTCGGGCTGCTTCAGCAGGATCCCGCCGGTTGGCTGCGCGGGACGAGGACACTGAGCGCCGGCGTAGATGCTGTGATCGTGCTTTCTGATGGAAAGATTGATCAATTGATCGAGGCGCGCACGGTTGCACGGAAGAACCGCGACTTCGCAGAAGCGGACCGCATTCGATCAGAACTCTTGCAAGCGGGCGTAATTCTGGAAGATAGCGCGGCCGGGACCACCTGGCGTCGCGCCTGAAGCCGCGCGTTTCGGACCTGCCGCTCCTCAGCTGTGACGGCCGCTCAGCATCAGCTTGAGGGCGAGCGCCCCCAGGATCGTGGCGGTGATCCGGTTCATCCAGACCCGGAGGCCGACCGAGCGCCGCAGCCGCTGCGAAAGCCTTGCCGCGGCGATTGCGACGGTCGCATTCACGATCGTTCCGCTGACATTGAAGCAGGTGCCGAGGAAGAGGATCTGCGCCCAGACCGGGCCTTTCTCCGGCTGTACGAATTGCGGCAGGAAGGCGAGAATGAAGAGCGCCACCTTCGGATTGAGCAGATTGACCAGCACGCCTTCGAGGAAGACGCGGCGAAGCCCGTGCGGCGGCGGTGCCGTGTCCTCCATCGGGGCCTCGCGCTTGAGGAAGCTGCGCAAGGCGAGATAGAGCAGGTAGGCGGCGCCGGCATATTTGAGGATCAGGAACCCGATCTCGGAGGTCGCGAGCAGCGCCGAAACGCCGGCCGCCGCCAGCACGCAATGGATCGCCGACCCGCCGAAAATCCCGAAGGCCGAGGCGAGCCCTGCCGCGCGTCCCTGGGCGACGCTGCGGGTCATGACATAGGTCATGTCCGCGCCCGGCGTCAGATTGAGCGCAAGGGCCGCGGCGAGGAACGGCAGAAGATAGGCAGGATCGGGCAGAAACCCCGGCATGGCGGCAGCTCCGAAGCGGCAAGGCGTTCGGAGCATAAGGGCGGTTTCGCCGCCCGTCAGCCGTCTCGCCCCGCCAACGGTTGACGGGGCCGGGCAGGGCGGGGCAGAAAGGCGGCCGAACCCCCCAGGAAACCGGCCTGTTCCCGCTCATGGACGACAAGCGCATCCATATTTTCGACACCACGCTGCGCGACGGCGCCCAGACGCAGGGCGTCGATTTCAGCGTCGCCGACAAGCTCGCCATCGCCGCGGCGCTGGACCGGTTGGGGGTCGACTACATCGAGGGAGGCTGGCCGGGCGCCAACCCGACGGACGACAATTTCTTCCGCGCCCCGCCCGGGCTCAGGCGCGCCCGGCTCGTCGCCTTCGGCATGACCCGGCGCCCCGGGCGCAGCGCGGGCAACGATCCGGGGCTGGCGGCGCTGATCGGCAGCAAGGCGCCGGTCCTCTGCATGGTCGGAAAGAGCTGGGATTTCCAGGTCGATGTGGCGCTCGGGATTCCCCGCGCCGAGAATATCGACATGATCGCCGAGAGCGTCGCCCATGCGAAGACGCGGGCCGACGAGGTGATGTTCGACGCCGAGCATTTTTTCGACGGCTACAAGGCGAACCGCAACTACGCCATCGACTGCATCAAGGCCGCCCATCGGGCGGGCGCGCGCTGGGTCGTGCTCTGCGATACCAATGGCGGCACGCTGCCGGACGAGATCGAGCGGATCGTCGCCGAAGCGGCGAAGATCGTCCCCGGCACCAGCCTCGGCCTCCACTGCCATGACGATACCGGCAACGCGGTCGCCAACAGCCTCGCGGGGGTCCGCGCCGGTGCACGCCAGATCCAGGGCACGCTCAACGGCCTCGGCGAGCGCTGCGGCAACGCGAACCTCGTGTCGCTCATTCCCTCGCTGGTGCTGAAGACCGAGTTCGAGCTCGGCATCGGTCTCGAGGATTTGCGCGGCCTCACCCATGTGTCGCGGCTGCTGGACGAGCGGCTGAACCGCGCGCCGGCCCGCAACGCGGCCTATGTCGGCGAATCCGCCTTCGCGCACAAGGGCGGGCTGCATGTCTCGGCGGTCGAGAAGGACCCGCGCACCTACGAACATATCGAGCCCTCGATCGTCGGCAACAGCCGCCACATCGTGGTGTCGGACCAGTCGGGCCGCGCCAACATCATCGCGCGCTTCCGCGACATCGGGCTCGAGATCGATGCCGACCACGGGAAGGTGGCGGCCCTCGTCGAGCTGGTGAAGGCGCGGGAGTATGACGGCTATGCCTATGACGGCGCCGAAGCCAGCTTCGAGCTGCTGGCGCGGCGCGAGCTCGGCGGCGTGCCCGAGTATTTCAGGGTGAACCGCTTCCGCGTCATGGACGATCGCCGCTGGAACGCGCGCAACGAGCTGGTGACGGAATCCGAGGCCACGATCACGCTGGAGGTGGCGGGCGACCGGCTGATGACCGTCTCGACCGGCAACGGTCCGGTGAATGCGCTCGACAGCGCGCTCCGCAAGGCGCTGCTGCCCTTCTACCCGCAGCTCGAGGACGTGAAGCTGGTCGACTACAAGGTGCGCATCCTGACGCCGGGCGGCGGCACCGGCGCCGTGACGCGCGTGATGATCGAAAGCCTCGATTCGCTTGGTGAGCGCTGGAGCACGGTCGGCGTCTCGGCGAACGTGATCGACGCTTCCTTCAACGCGCTGCACGACGCAATTAGCTGGAAGCTCTACCGCGCGGGCGCGACCGTCGGCGCGGCCGCGGTGCGCTGAGCCGCCCGACAATGGCCAGGACCGGCCGCCCGCCCGCCCGACCCCTGAACGCGCCGGCCATCGTCCTGGTGCGGCCGCAGCTTCCCGAGAACATCGGGGCGGCGGCGCGCGCCATGCTCAATTGCGGCCTGACCGAGCTGCGTCTCGTGCAGCCGCGCGAGGCCTGGCCCAACGAGCGGGCGCGCGAGGTCTCCTCCGGCGCCTTCGAGGTGATCGACAATGCGAGAGTCTATCCGTCCGCGCGGGCGGCGACGGCCGATCTGACGCGCGTCTATGCGACGACCGCCCGGCATCGGCAGATGATCAAGCCGGTGGAGACGCCGCGCGCCGCCGTCGCCTCGATCCGCGCCGATATCGCCGCGGGCGGCCGTGTCGGCATCCTTTTCGGGCCGGAGCGGACCGGGCTCGAAAATGACGAGCTCACGCTTGCCGACCGGCTGCTCTCCGTGCCGCTCAATCCGGGCTTCGCCTCGCTCAATCTTGCGCAGGCCGTGCTCGTGCTGGGTTATGAGTGGTTCCAGGGCGCCGACGAGACGCCGCCGCGGCGCCTGGTTCTGAACGGCACGCGGCCGGCCGAGCGGGCCGAACTCATGAATTTCTTCGACCACCTCGAGGCGCAGCTCGTCGAATGCGGTTTCCTGCGCATCGCGGACAAGCGGCCGAGCATGGTGCGCAACATCCGCAACATCTTCCTGCGCGCCGATCTGACCAGGCAGGAGATCCGCACCCTGCACGGGATCGTGAAGGATCTCTCGACCCTCAGGGTCAAAGGCTCGAAACGGCGCCCGAAGACGGAGAAATGAGCCGGAAATCGGCCTTGGATTAGAAGGGCTTGCGGGCCGCGCCGGCGGGGCGGTCCAAGCCATTGACTGGTCTTGGTTTTTGCCCTAAAAGCCGCCCGCATTCCCGAGAAAGCGGGTGCCGGCAAAGTCCGTCATCCCGTCGCCGCGCGAGCGGGGAACTATCGGGACAACAACCAAGAAAGAGGGATATTTCCCGCGATGACCAAGCGCGCCGAATCCAAATACAAGATCGATCGCCGCCTCAACGTCAATCTCTGGGGCCGGCCCAAGAGCCCGCTCAACAAGCGCGAATACGGCCCCGGCCAGCATGGCCAGCGGCGCAAGAAGCCGTCCGATTTCGGCATCCAGCTCATGGCGAAGCAGCGCCTCAAGGGCTATTACGGCAATATCGGCGAGCGCCAGTTCCGGGGTCTCTATGAGGAGGCGGCGCGCCGCCGCGGCGACACCGGCGAGAACCTGATCGGGCTGCTCGAGCGCCGTCTCGATGCGCTCGTCTATCGCGCCAAGTTCGTGCCGACCGTGTTCGCCGCGCGCCAGCTCGTCAACCACGGGCATGTGAAGGTGAACGGTCGCCGCGTGAACATCCCGTCCTACCTCCTCAAGGAAGGCGATGTGGTCGAGCTGAAGGAGAAGTCGAAGCAGATGGCGCTCGTGCTCGAGGCTGTCGGCCTCCCGGAGCGCGACGTGCCCGACTATGTCGAGGCCGACCACAAGGAGATGAAGGCGAAGCTGCTGCGCATCCCCGCGCTCGCCGACGTGCCCTATCCGGTCTCCATGGAGCCGCATCTCGTGGTCGAGTTCTACTCGCGCTGATCGGGTCCACAAGGGATTTCGAGAGGCCGGCCGCCGCAGGGCGCGCCGGCCTCTTTCGTTTTCCGAGGCGCGGTCGGCGCGACAGGTGGCGGGTTTCCGTTCCCGACGGCACTCTTCCGAATGGTGAGGCGACGGTAACCGAGGCTTCGCGCCGTGGGCTGGCGGGCCGGCCGGCAAATGCCTATTCATAAGGGCATGTCCGATCCATCGCTCCCGACCCTGTTCCTCTCCCACGGCTCGCCGATGCTGCCCTTCGAGGACATCCCGGCGCGCGACTTCATGGCGGGGCTGGGGGCCCGGCTGCCCCGGCCGGCATCCATCCTCTGCGTTTCGGCCCATTGGGAAACGCCCGCGCCCACGGCAAGCACCGCGAAATCGCCGGAAACGATCCACGACTTCTATGGCTTTCCGCCGGAGCTCTACCGCTTGCGCTATGCGGCACCCGGCGCACCGGACCTCGCCCGCCC
>CADEFF010000015.1 GCA_902826565.1 uncultured Rhodospirillaceae bacterium
GCCTCGTCGAAGGCGCGGCCGATGAGCTGGAGGCCGAGCGGCAGGCCTTCCGCCGACAGGCCGGCCGGCACCGAGATGCCCGGCAGTCCGGCGAGGTTCACCGGCACGGTGAAGATGTCGTTCAGATACATCGCGACCGGATCGTCCGTCTTGTCGTTCGGCCCGAAGGCGGCGCTCGGCGTCGCCGGGGCGAGGATCGCATCGACCTTCTCGAAGGCTAGCGTGAAATCGCGGAGGATCAGGCTGCGCAGCCGCTGTGCGCGCAGGTAATAGGCATCGTAGTAGCCGGCCGAGAGAACATAGGTGCCGATCAGGACGCGCCGCTTCACTTCCGCGCCGAAGCCGGCCGCGCGGGTCAGCTCATACATCGCATCGAGGCTTTCCGCCGGCACCCGTAGCCCGAACCGCACCCCGTCATAGCGCGCGAGGTTGGAGGAGGCCTCTGCCGGCGCGATGATGTAATAGGTTGGCAGCGCATATCTCGAATGGGGCAGCGAGATATCGACGATCTCGGCCCCCGCCGCCTTCAACCATTTGGCGCCTTCGGCCCATAGCGTCTCGATCTCGGCCGGCATGCCGTCCATCCGGTATTCCTTCGGCACGCCGATCCTGAGGCCGCGCACGTCGCCCGTGAGCGCGGCGCGATAATCCGGCACGGGCAGGTCCGCCGAGGTCGAATCCTTCGGATCGTGGCCGGCCATGGCGCCCAGCATGATCGCCGCATCCTCGACCGAGCGGGTCATGGGACCGGCCTGATCGAGCGAGGAGGCGAAGGCGACGATGCCCCAGCGCGAGCAGCGCCCATAGGTCGGTTTCAGCCCGACGATGCCGCAGAAGGCGGCCGGCTGGCGGATCGAGCCGCCGGTGTCGGTGCCCGTGGCCGCGAGCGCGAGGCGCGCGGAAACCGACGCGGCCGAACCGCCCGAGGAGCCGCCCGGCACGAGCGTCGCCGCATCGCCGTTCCGCTTCCATGGGTTCTCGACGGCGCCGTAATAGCTCGTCAGGTTGGACGAGCCCATGGCGAACTCGTCGAGATTGAGCTTGCCCAGCATCACCGCCCCGGCGCGCCAGAGATTCGTCGTCACCGTCGATTCGTAGGTCGGCTTGAAGCCGTCCAGGATGTGCGAGCCCGCCGTGGTCAGCACGCCTTCGGTACAGAAGAGATCCTTGATCCCGATCGGCAGCCCTTCCATCGCGCCCGCCTTGCCCTCGCGGCGGCGCTTGTCCGAGGCATCGGCCATGGCCCGCGCCCGGTCGGGCGTCTCGGTGATGAAGGCGTTGAGATGGCGATGCTTCTCCATCGCCGCGATATGCGCGTCGGTCAGCTCGCGCGACGAGAACTTGCCGCTGGCGAGCCCGTCGAGCGCACCGGCGAGGGTGAGGTCGGTGAGGACGGTCATTACTCGACCACCTTCGGCACGGCGAAAAAGCCGGCGGCGGCTTCCGGCGCATTGGCGAGGATGCGATCGCGATCGCCGCCGTCCGTCACCGCGTCCTTGCGCTGCGGCAGCTTGAACTGCTCGACGCCGGACATGGGCGCGACGCCCGAAACGTCCACCTCGTTGAGCTGCTCGACCCAGCGCAGGATGCCTTCGAGCTCGCCGGCCAGCGCGTCGGCCTCCTTCGGCTCCAGCCGGATGCGGGCGAGCGTTGCGATATGGGCAACGGTCTTGCGGTCGAGCGACATGACGATCCTTCGCAAATGGAAAACCGGGCGGGACGACCCCGTCGCCGGATCCCGGATATCTCCGAAGGGAGCCGATCCCCGGGCGGAGGCAGGTGCACGCCTTCGGAGGGCGGCGAAATTATCATCCGCTTCCGGCCGCCGCAACCGGAGGCCGGCCGCGGCTTTCCGCCATAGGCCGCTCGCTTGCCCAAGGAGGACGGCGCGCTTACTCTGCCGGCCGGCGGCAACGCGGTATCAAGGGAGAGACCCGCATGACCAACCCGGTGCAAGAGCTCCTGGGCAAACCGGCCATCGAGGCGCTGAAGCGGCCGATCGGGCAGGCCTTCGGATTGCCGGGCGCCGCCTTCACCAGCGACGCTTTCTTCGATCTGGAGAAGGAAGCGCTCTTTCCGCGCACCTGGGCTGTGGCGGGCGTGGCGAGCGACATCCCCAAGCCGGGCGATGCGAAGCCGGTCACCGTATCGGGCCTGCCGCTGATGCTGGTGCGCGACCGCGAGGGCCAGATCCGCGCGTTCCACAACGTCTGCCGCCATCGCGGCATGCGGCTTCTGACCGGGCCCTGCAAGGGCCAGACGACCCTGCGCTGCCCCTGGCATAGCTGGTCCTACGCGCTCGACGGGCGCTGCATGGCGACACCGAACATCGGCGGCGTCGGCGTGAACGAGGCCAAGGGTTTCGAGAAAAGCGAGCTCGGGCTGAAGCCCGTCCGCGCCGGGGTATGGCTGAACACCGTCTTCGTCAATCTGGACGGCAAGGCGCCGCCGCTTTCCGAGCATGTCGCGCCCTACGAGGAATATTACTCGGCGTTCGATCTCTCGCTGCTCCGGCACAGCGGCTACACCGACCGCGAGTTCAAGGCGAACTGGAAGCTCTGCATCGAGGGCGGCATCGAGGATTACCACCTGCCCTGGGTACACCCGCAGTTCTTCGAGGGCGTGCCGGCCTGGCACGGTCGCGCGATCCTCGATCGCAGCCTGGTCGGCACCGAGAGCTGGTTCGGCAAGTCGGACGTCGATCTCTACGGCGCCAAGCGCGAGCTGCCCTGCTTCCCGGGCCTCAACGACGACCATCGGCAGACGGGGAACTTCATGGTGCTCTTCCCAAATGCCGGGCTCTCGATCGGGCCGGATCACATGGCGATCACGCACTATGTCCCGAAGAGCGCCGGCCTGACCTATTACCGCAAGGACTATTACTTCATCGGCGATGCCGCGACCGATCCCGCCTTCGAGGAGGCCCGGAAGACCGTCACGAGCGGCTGGCTGCAGATCAACGATCAGGACCAGAGCATCGTCGAGCCGCTGCACGAGAACCACCGGACCCGCGACAAGATCGGCATCGACAACCGGTTCTCGCCGGAATGGGAAGGCGCCATCCGCGGCTTCCAGACCCTGGTGGTCGACACGATGATGCGCTGACGGCGCGTCCCCGATCGCCCGGCGTCGCGCCGGAGTGCCGGGCCGTCGCCGGGGAAGCTTTGCGGCTGATATTGCCGGAAATGCCGCGCGAAGGCAGACTTGGGCCGCGCCCGTCCCGCATAGGTGGCCCTCGATGCGCCCCGCCATGACCCTGCCCGCTCCCGGCCTCGCGCTTGTCGCGTGGGTCGCGCTCTTTCTCGCCTTCGCCGTTCCCGCCGCGGCCTTCGATCCTTCCCTGGGGCAGACGGTCGACGGGCAGCTCTACAAGCCGACCGAGAAGTTCGTGGCCGCCCTGCTGGTGGATCAGGGGCTCCGCAGCAAAGTCGACGACGAGGGCGACCTCGAGGTGACCTTCACCGTCGATGGCGTGACGGTCCCGGGCTGGCTGATCTTTGACCGCCTCGACGACGGGACGATCTGGAATCTCCGCTTCACGGCGAACCTGCCGACCGACCACGAGCGGCGCGATCAGTATCACGAATACGCCAACGGCTGGAATCGCGACGAAGTCACGGTGAAGCTCTTCGTCAATGACGAGGAGGGGCTGGTTGCCGAGCAGAACTTCCCGGTGCAGTTCGGGCTCAATCCGAAGGAGTTCGCCGAGAACGGCTATCAGGTCTTCATCGAAGGCGTCGGGCGCGTGCTCGAGGATATGGGCGCCGGCGCGGTCGGGGCCGGCGACGAGCCGGTGGCGGATCCGGGAGACAATCCGGGCGAGCCCATCGTGGCGAGCGATCCGCCGGCCCGCGCCATCGGGTTGCTGGAGATGTCGGATGGCACGGTCTGCTCCGCGAGCGTGGTCGCCATGGATGTGATCCTGACGGCGGCGCACTGCCTGTTCGACGAGGATCACGACCGCGTCTCGCCGGCCCTGTTCAGCGCCGGCTACGACCGTGGCGACACCGTCGCCACCTCGAAGATCCGCGACGTCTATCTGCCGCCGGAGTACGACCACAAGAAGTTTCTCTCCACCAACGACATCGACGGCTACGACTACGCGTTTCTCCGGCTCTACCGCGAGATCGGCGAGGATACCGGCATCCTGCCGGTGCGCGTGCTGAGCAGCGGCGAGCTCGATGCCATGATGGAGGTAGGCGGCACCAGCTTTACCCAGATCGGCTACGGCAACGAGGACAGCGACCATCCCGTGGTACGGCGCAACTGCCGCATCGAGCAATGGTGGGACGACAATACCTATGCGCATCACTGCGGCACGGTACCGGGCGATTCCGGGTCGCCCGACCTGATCCTGCTGAACGGCGAATACTCGATCGTCGGAATCGAATCCGCCGAGGTCGATTTCCGCAACCTGAAGGGCGCGGACATGGTCGTGTCGGCTGCCGCCTTCGCGGACGCGCTGGCGAATTTCATCGCCCGCTGAGGAGAGCGCGGGGTCAGCCCCAGGCGATCCAGAGAGCCCAGAGGCCGAACCCGACCAGCACGAGGCCGGAGATCCGGTTGATCCAGGCCGTCGCGGTCGCTCTGAGGCGGTGCCGCACCGCCCCCACGGCGAGGCTGAGAAAGAGCCACCAGGCCGCCGAGCCGAGCAGCACGCCCGCCACGAGCTGCAGCGCCGATCCGGCGTCGGGCGTCGAGCCGAGCCCCACGCTCGCGAAGATCGCCGCGAAGGACAGGATGGTCGCGGGATTGGCGAGGGTCAGCAGGAACGTGCTGCCGAAATATCCGGCGAGATCGACGGCACCTCGGGACGGCGCGGCGTTGATCTCTGCCGGCGGACGCCGCATCCCGGCAATGCCGAGCCACAGCAGAAAGATGCCGCCCACGGTGGCGATCCATTCCTGCCGGTCGATGAGCAGGGCCGCGAGCGCCGTGCCAAAGGCGCCGATCGCGCCATAGACCCCGTCGGCAACGGCCGCGCCGAGGCCGGTCACGAAGCCGGCGAGACGGCCGGTATTGAGGGTGCGCCGCATGCAGAGCACGCCGATCGGGCCCACGGGGGCCGCGATCGCGAGGCCGATGACGAAGCCGCGGAGCCAGAGATCGATCGTCACCGCGGAACCTGCCCTATCGGAAGGTCCACTCCAGCGCCGTGTAGAACACGTAGGCGCCGAAGGCGAGCAATCCCACGGCCGAGATCCGGTTGAAATGATGCAGCCAGGCGTCGCTCAACCGCCGGCGGGCAAGGCCGGACATGACAACGAGCATGAACCACCAGGCGACCGAACCCACGAAAACGCCCCCGACGAGCGCCATCATCTTCGGATAGTCCACGAGCGGATCGTTGATCTGCTCGGTGTCCCCCGGGGTCGCGCCGATCGCGACGATGACGGCCGCGAAGGAGAGGATCGTCATCGGGTTGGCGAGCGTCAGCATCAGAATGGTGACGAACTCGCGGACCAGGCCGCCGATGCCGATGGCGCGGCTCGGTTCGCGCACGGTTTTCTCCGTCGGATGTGCAAGCCAGCTCTGGATGCCGAGGAAACAGAGCAGCGCGCCACCGACGAAAGCGAGCCAGTTGCGATGGTCGTAGAGGAAGCTGCCGACCAGCGTCAGGCCGAAGGCGGCGACGAAGCCATAAAAGGCGTCGGCCGTGCCGGCGCCGAGCCCGGTCGCATAACCGGAACGCCAGCCGCGGGTAAGGGTCCGCCGCACGATGATGAGCGCGGTCGGCCCGACGGGTGCCGCGATCGCGAGCCCGACCAGGATTCCCTTGAAGAAGAATTCCGTGGAGAAGACGCTAGGCATCGGCCGCGTTCCGGCAATCGACGGCAGCGGTTTCCTTCGCCGTGGAAAGCACGATCAGCGTGAACGTCCGTGCGATGCCCGGAAGGGATTTGATCCGATCGCCGATGAGATGCTCCAGATGGCGGGTGTCGCGCGCGCGAAGCTTGATCAGGTAGGAATAGTCGCCGGTCATGTGGTGACATTCCTGCACTTCCGGCATTTGACGGATGCGTCGCACGAGCTCCCCCTCGGCCCCCGCCCGGTCCACGAGTATCTGGACGAAGGCGAGGATGTCGAGTCCGAGGGTCGCCGGATCGAGCCGCGCTTCGATCGACCGCAGCACGCCGCGGCTTTTGAGCTTCTTGAGCCGCTCGTTCACGCCGGACACGGAGAGACCGACCGCTTTCCCGATCGCGCTGTAGGACCGAGTCGCGTCGATCTGTAGGAGCTGCAGTATTTCTCTGTCTATGGCATCCATACCGTATAAAATACATAACTATCTTATATATGCTGCATTTTTTTTCAGATTTTCGATTTTAGCAAGAATTAGTACAGGCTTGCCAGTACGCTCGGTAACCGGCTATCCAGCCCCGATGACCGTCCTTTCCCTCGAGACCCTGAAGGCGGCGCTGCCGCAGCGCAGCGCGCTGCTGGGGATCGATCTCGGCAGCAAGACCATCGGGCTTGCGCTGTCCGATCCCGGCCTTCTCGTGGCCTCTCCCCTGAGCACGCTGCGGCGCGGCAAGTTCGCCGCGGACGCGGCGGCGATCGAGGCGCTGATCGTGGATCGCAAGGTCGGCGGGCTGGTGATCGGCCTGCCGGTGGGCCTCGACGGCCGCGAAGGACCGGCCTGCCAGTCGGTCCGGCAATTCGCGCAGAATTTTCTCGCGCGGAAGGAGATGCCGATCCTGTTCTGGGACGAGCGCTTCTCGACCGCGGCCGTCAACCGCTTCCTCATCGACGAGGCCGATATGAGCCGCAAGCGGCGCGGCGAAGTGGTGGACAAGATGGCGGCAGCCTACATCCTGCAAGGCGCGCTCGACGCGCTCGCGCGGGCCGAGGTCTGACGCCCTTCGCAGCGGGTCCCCGAACAGGCGCCGACTTCCGCAGGCCGCCAGTTGACCCCGCCTCCTCCCCTCGCCAGAGTGCCGCCCAAATTCGCATCGCTTCTCGAGGTTTCGATCCATGTCCGGTCCGCTCGCTGGCCTTCGCGTCTTCGATCTGAGCCGCATCCTGGCCGGCCCCACCTGCTCGCAGCTCCTTGGCGATCTCGGCGCCGAAATCATCAAGATCGAGCGGCCCGGCGCCGGCGACGATACGCGCAAATGGGGGCCGCCTTATGTGAAGGATGCGGCCGGCACGAACACGACCGAGAGCGCCTATTACATGGCCTCGAACCGCAACAAGCGGTCGGTCTCGATCGATATCGCGAAGCCGGAGGGACAGGCTCTCGCGAAGCGTCTCATCGCCAAGTGCGACATCATGCTGGAGAACTTCAAGGTCGGCGACATGGCGCGCTACGGCCTGTCCTATGCCGACCTCAGGGCCGGATCCCCCGGCCTGATCTATTGCTCGATCACCGGGTTCGGCCAGACCGGCCCCTATGCGCCGCGAGCGGGCTACGACCTGCTCGCCCAGGGCATCGGCGGTATCATGAGCGTGACCGGCGAGCCGGACCGCCCGCCGATGAAGGTCGGGGTCGGCATCGCCGACATCATGTGCGGCATGTATGCGACCGTCGCGATCCTGGCGGCGCTTCACCACAGGCGCGAGACGGGCAAGGGCCAGTACATCGATCTTGCCCTGCTCGACACGCAAGTCGCCTGGCTGACCACAATCGGGCTCAACTACCTGACCTCGGGCGAGGTGCCGCAGCGCGTCGGCAACGAGCATCCGAACATCGTGCCCTACAACGTCATGCCCAGCTCCGACGGCTATTTCATCCTCGCGGTCGGCAATGACGGCCAGTTCGGAAAGTTCTGCGACTTCGCGGGCGCGCCCGAGCTCGCCCGGGATCCGCGCTTCGCGACCAACGAGGCGCGGCTCAGGAACCGCCGGACGCTCTACGACATCCTTCCCGAGGTGACGCGGCGCAAGACGCAACAGCAGTGGATCGAAGGCCTCGCGAAGGCCGGCGTCCCGGCGAGCCCGGTGAACGACGTCGCGCAGGTTTTCCAGGACCCGCAAGTCCAGGCGCGCGAGATGAAGCTGACCATGCCCTACCCGGGGGCCGCCGGCGGCAAGGTGGACCTGATCGCGAACCCGATCCGCTTCTCCGAAACGGCGATCGACTACCGGCTGCCGCCGCCGGTGCTCGGCGAGCATACGGACGAGGTGCTGACGGGTCTGCTCGGCCTCGAGCCGAGCGAGATCGCGAGCCTGAAAGCGCGCGGCGCGATCTAGAAAAGGCGGCGCTGTCATGCGGGCATCGGCGCCTTCCTCCGCCATGCGAACACGCGGCCTGATCGCGGCCATCGCGGCCGTCACCATCGCCGGGCTGAACTACGGCTTCATCGCGCCGCTTATCGCCGTGCTGATGGAGCGGCGGGGGATCGACAAGAGCCTGATCGGCCTCAACGCCAGTTTTCAGGCGGTCGCCGTCGTCATTACCTCACCGCTGACCGGACTTCTGCTCCGTCGCCTCGGAGCGACGGGGTTGTTGACCGGTGGCTGGTGAGCACGGCCTGCGTTTACGTGCTCTTCGCGGTGATCGACGATGTCTCTGCCTGGTTCGTCTTCCGCTTCATCCTCGGCGCAAGCGGCGCGATCGTCTGGGTCGCGAGCGAGGCCTGGATCAATGCGCTCGCGGAAACCCACAACCGGGGACGCATCATCGGAATCTACAGCGTCGCGGCGGCGGCGGGTGCGGCGATGGGTCCGCTCATCCTGACGGTGGTCGGCACGAGCGGCTGGGTCCCCTTCATGGTGCCGGCCTCGATCGCGATTCTGGGTATTCTGGTGATCCGGTTCGTCGGCGGTGCGACGCCGGCGCTTGCCGGTGAGCCCAGCAGGCAGCCATGGCGCTTCCTCTGGATCGCGCCCCTGCCGCTCCTGCTGTGCTCGGCTTTCTCCGCCACGTCGGAATCGCTTCGGAATTTCCTCGCCGTCTACGGACTCGATCGAGGGATTGCGGAACACCATGCCTTCGCGCTGCTGAGCGCCATGGCGATCGGCGGCATCCTGTTCCAGTATCCGCTCGGCTGGCTTGCCGATCATATGAACCGGCGTTGGCTTCTGGTGCTGTGCGTCGCGATCAGCACGCTCGGCTTTCTCGCTCTGCCGTACATCATCGGCGCTGGCTGGATCGGCCTCGCCGTCTACTTTCTCTTCGGCGGTGTCTTCTTCATGCTTTACAGCCTCGGGCTCGTACTGCTCGGCGAACGTTTCCGCGGGCCGGACCTGGTCGCCGCCAGCGCCGGCTTCAGCATGATGTGGGGCGTCGGCACCATCGTCGGCCCGTCCCTTACCGGCGTCGCCATGGACGTCATGGGCCCGTCGGGTCTCGTCTGGATCACGGCGGGACTGCTGGTCGCGTTTCTGCCGATGGCCCTGCTGTCGCGATCTGAAGGGCAAAGGGACCCGGAATGACGGAGCCGGTGCCCGCGCAGCTCGGGCGTGCGCGCAGCCTCGCGGCCGTGATCATCGCCATGGCGATGGTCACGATGAATCACGGGCTTTCCTATCCCCTGCTCGCCCTCGTGCTCGAGCGCCACGGCATCTCGTCGAGCCTCATCGGAATCTCGACCGCCGTTCAGGCTTTCGCAGGTCTGGTCTTCGCGTTCTTCGCCGGCAATCTCATCGGCCGCTATGGACCCGGCCCGATCATGGCGGTCTCGCTCGCGACCATCGCCGCCATCTATCTGCTGCTCGGCGCCTTTCCGGACTATCTGCTGTGGCTGCCGCTGCGCTTCCTGCTGGGCGGGCTCGGTTCATTCCTGTGGGTCGCGAGCGAAGCCTGGATCAACGCGCTGACCGACAATGCCAGCCGCGGCCGCGTCATCGGCATCTACTCGACGGCAGCCGCCGTGGGCAGCGCGCTCGGCCCCGGCATCCTGCTCCTTACCGGCAGCGAGGGGTTCGCGCCCTTCATCGTCATCGCCTCGGTCTCTTTCGCCGGATCGATCTGCATCCTGCTGGCCGGCACGGTACGGCCGGCTTTTCCCGGCACGCCGAGCGGCGGGGTGCTGCGTTACCTGCTGCTGGCGCCGCTGCCGATCCTGCTCAATTTCGCCTATGCCTCCATCATGGAGGCGTTCCACACCTTCTTCCCGATTTACGCGAAGGGTCTCGCCTATCTCGAGTCTGACGCCTTCTTCATCATGACGCTCATCGGACTCGGCGGGATCCTGCTGCAATATCCGATGGGCTGGCTCGCCGACCATATGAACCGGCTCCTGCTGCTCCTGATCTGCCTCGGCGCGAGCCTCGCCGGCATCCTCTGCATCCCCCTGATGCTCGGCGCGGGCGTGGTCGGCTATGCCCTCTTCTTTCTCTTCGGCGGCATCATGTCGTCGCTTTACAGCTTCGGCGTCGTGTTGCTCGGCGAGCGTTTCCGCGGCGCCGACCTTGCCATGGCGAGCGCGATGTTCACCATGATGTGGTCGGGCGGCACTTTCTTCGGGCCGCCGGTCGCGGGATTCCTCATGGACCAGCTCGGCCCGTCGGGCCTGATCGTCGCGATGGCGGGCGCCATCCTGGTTTTCCTGCCGATGCCGATTCGCGCGCTTTTCCGATCGGCCCGCGCGGCTTAGCCGCCGCACTCTCCGCGCCTTTGCCGCCCGCGCTTGCCCGCCGCGGCGGGCTCTGCATATAGTCCGGCTTTAATGAGCCCGACCCCCTCCTCGCCCGCCCCGCTCCTCTATCGTCATCGTCATCTGCTTGGAATCGAAGGCCTGACGCGGCCCGAGATCGGCAGCCTGCTCGACCTGTCCGAATCCTATATCGAGCCGATCCGCAGCAAGACCAAGAGCGCCCTCCTGGTGGGGCGGACGGTCATCAACCTTTTCTTCGAGAATTCGACGCGCACCCGCACCTCCTTCGAGCTGGCGGCGAAGCGGCTCGGCGCCGACGTGATCAACATGCAGGTGCAGGCGAGCTCGATAAAGAAGGGCGAGACCCTGCTCGACACGGCAATGACCCTCAACGCCATGCATCCCGACGTGCTGGTGGTGCGCCATCCGGACTCGGGCGCGGTCAACCTGCTGTCGCAGAAGGTCGACGGCGCGGTCATCAATGCCGGCGACGGGAGCCACGAGCATCCGACCCAGGCGTTGCTCGACGCCGTCACGATCCGCCGCCGGCGAGGGCGCCTCGAAGGCCAGCTCGTGGCGATCTGCGGCGACGTGCTGCATAGCCGCGTCGCGCGCTCCAACATCCACCTGCTCACGACGATGGGCGCGCGGGTCCGCGTGATCGCGCCGCCGACGCTGCTGCCGGCCGCCATCGAGCGGCTGGGCGTCGAGGCTTTCACCGACATGCGCAAGGGGCTCAAGGACTGCGACATCGTCATGATGCTGCGGCTGCAGAGCGAGCGCATGCACGGCTCGCACGTGCCCTCGACGCGGGAGTATTTCCATTTCTTCGGCCTCGACTACGGGAAGCTCGACGCGGCCAAGCCCGATGCGCTCATCATGCATCCGGGCCCGATGAACCGCGGCGTCGAGATCGACAGCGAGGTGGCGGACGACATCGACCGCAGCGCGATCCGCGAGCAGGTCGAGATGGGCGTCGCGGTCCGCATGGCCTGCCTCGATGTGCTTACGCGACCGTTGCGCAGCAATGCGGAGGCCTGAGCTCATGGCAGGGCGCGTCGCCAAGCTGCCGCCTCGACCGACGGCCTTCCGCAATGCGCGGCTGATCGATCCCGCTTCGGGTCTCGACGCCGTCGGCGGGCTCCTCGTCGTCGACGGGCTGATCGCCGATGTGGGCCCGGCGATCGGGCGCGACGGCCTCGCCGAAAGCTTCGAGATCGTCGAATGCGGCGGCCATTGCCTGGCACCCGGTCTCGTCGACATGCGGGTGCAGCTCCGCGAGCCCGGCGAGGAGCACAAGGAAACCATCGCCAGCGCCAGCCTCGCGGCCGCGGCCGGCGGCGTCACCAGCATGGTAGCCCTGCCCAACACCACGCCCGTCGTCGACGACATGGCCGGCCTCGAGTTCATCGCGCGCCGCGCCCGCGAGGCCAAGGGCACCAAGATCTACAGCTATGGCGCGGTCACCCGCGGCCTTGCGGGCAAGGATCTGGCGGAGCTCGGCCTGCTGGCCGAGAGCGGGGCCGTCGCCTTCACCGACGGTCTCGCGGCCATCGCCGACGCGCGCGTGATGCGCCGCGCCTTGAGCTATGGCAGCACCTACGGCCTTCTCATCGTCCAGCATCCCGAGGAGCCGCAGCTCGCCGACGGCGGCGCGATGAACTCGGGCGAGCTCGCCACCCGCCTCGGTCTCGCCGGCATTCCGCGGGCCGCCGAGGTCATGATGATCGAGCGCGATCTCCATCTCGTCGCCATGACCGGCGCCCGCTATCACGTCGCGCATATATCGACCGCGGCGGCGATCGACGCGATCCGCGCGGCCAAAGAGCGCGGCCTCAAGGTCACCTGCGATACGGCGCCGCCCTACTTCACCCTCAACGAGACCGAGGTCGGCGACTACCGCACCTTCGCGAAGCTTTCGCCGCCCTTGCGCGCCGAGGCGGACCGCGCCGCCGTCGCCGCCGCCGTCGCGGACGGCACCATCGACTGCATCGCGAGCGACCACGCCCCGCACGATCAGGAGTCGAAGCGCGTGCCCTTCGCACTCGCCGCCCCCGGCATCGTGGGGCTCGAGACGCTGCTGCCGCTCTCGCTCGGGCTTTTCCATAACGGCCAGATCGGATTGCTCGAGCTGTTCAAGCGCCTTGCCCGGTCGCCCGCCGATATTCTCGCCTTGCCGCAGGGACGCTTCGGCCGGGGCGCACCCGCGGATCTCGTGCTGTTCGACCTCGAGCGCGCCGGCCGCATCGAGGTGGACCGGTTCCGGAGCAAGTCGAAAAACTCGCCCTATGACGGCCGCCCCGTCCAGGGGCGCGTGCTGCGCACGGTGGTCGATGGCCGCACCGTGTTCGAGGCCGAGCCATGACCGATCTCGGGCCGCTGCTGCTCGCGGCGCTCGGCGGCTATTTGCTGGGCTCGATCCCCTTCGGGTTCCTGCTGACGAAATGGGCCGGGCTCGGCGACATCCGCGCGATCGGCTCGGGCAATATCGGCGCCACCAATGTGCTGCGTACCGGGAACAAGCGGCTGGCGCTGCTGACGCTGCTGCTCGACGGCGCCAAGGGGGCGGCGGCGCTCCTCATCGGCGCGCAAGGGGGGTCGGCGATGGCCCTCGCGGCCGGCGGCGGGGCGATGCTCGGCCACCTCTTCCCGGTCTGGCTCAAATTCAAGGGCGGCAAGGGCGTCGCGACCGCGCTCGGCATCCTGCTCGCGCTCGATTGGCAGGTCGGCGCGCTCGCCTGCCTCACCTGGCTCGCCGTTGCGCTGCTGTTCCGCTACTCGTCGCTCGCCGCCCTGTTGGCGCTCGCCGCCGCGCCGATCTATGGCTATTTCCTCGCCGGCAGCACCGCCGCGATTTTCGCGCTGGGCCTCGCCATTCTGGTCTGGGTCCGGCACCACGAAAACATCGGCCGGCTGCTGCGCGGCGAGGAATCCAGGATCGGCGCGAAGAAGAAGGCGGATGGCGTCTAGCGGCGCATCGTCGAACCGGTCTCGCTGAGGGAATCGCACCTCCGCGGCCCGCCGGTCGTTCCTGTCACACTCGAGCCTGGTTCGGAATCGCTGGGGATCCCTCGATACAACACTCTTTATAGTTGTAGATATTGACATAACCGCCCGCCGGTGCCAGCGTCGGGCCATGACAGACACATGCGCGCCGATTTCCCCGACGGAACGGATCGCCCGGCTTCGCCTCGCCCGCACGGGCGGCATTGGCCCGATCACCTATCGCCAGCTCATGGCGCGGTTCGCTAACGCGGCGGCCGCCCTCGAGGCAGTGCCCGAGCTCGCGCGCCGCGCCGGCGGCCGGGCGCCGCGGGTCGCGAGCAAGTCGGCGGCCGATGCGGAGCTCGACCGCGCGGCGCAGGCGGGGGCGACGCTCGTCACCCTCGGCGAAGCAGCCTATCCGTCCGCCGTCGCCGCGATCGAGGACGCGCCGCCGGTTCTTACGCTGCTGGGGCGGGCGGAACTTCCCGCGCGGCCCACGGTCGCCATCGTGGGCGCCCGCAACGCCTCCGCCGGCGCCTGCCGCATCGCGCAGGACCTCGCGCGCGAACTCGGCGCAGCAGGCTTCGCGGTCGCTTCGGGATTCGCGCGCGGCATCGATGCGGCGGCCCACGCCGGAAGCCTGTCGACCGGCACCGTCGCGGTCTTCGCCGGCGGGGCGGACGTGATCTACCCGCCCGAGCATGCGGCGCTTCATCGCAGCGTTGCCGCGCAAGGGCTGATCCTAAGCGAGCTTCCGCTCGGTACGGAACCGCACGCCCGACATTTCCCGCGCCGCAACCGGCTGATATCCGGCCTCTCCTCGGGCGTCGTGGTGGTCGAGGCCGCCCTGCGTTCCGGCTCGCTCTCCACGGCGCGCTTCGCGCTGGAGCAGGGGCGCGAGGTCATGGCGGTGCCCGGCTCCCCGCTCGATCCGCGCTGCCGCGGCTCCAATCATCTGCTGCGTGAGGGGGCCCGGCTCGTCGAGGGAATTGACGATATCTTAACCGCGCTCGGCGGATCGATCGCCCTCGCGGACCCGTCGCCAATGACAGCGGAGGCTCCGCCGCCGGCCCTCGCATCCCCGCCCGAAGCGGCGCTTTCCGGCGATCTCGAGCCCCATCTTCAGGTGGCGGAGCGGCTGGGCCCGACGCCGGTGGCAGTTGACGAACTGGTCCGGCAATGCCAAATGTCACCCCCCGTCGTGCGGGCGGCGCTGCTCGACATCGAGCTTGCCGGCCGGCTTGAGCGTCACCCGGGCGACCGCGTTTCGCTCCTGCCCTGAGGCTGCGACCCCTGAAGGCCGCGGCGTCGTCTCTCCGAGGCGCGTCCGCTCAAGCAACAAGAGGCCGATGAACGTCGTCGTCGTGGAATCGCCTGCCAAGGCGAAAACCATCAATAAGTATCTTGGCTCCAGCTATCGGGTGCTGGCGAGCTTTGGCCATGTGCGCGACCTGCCGCCCAAGGACGGGTCGGTGCGCCCCGACGAAGATTTCGAGATGAGCTGGCAGGTCGAGGGCAAGGCCGACATCCGTCTCAAGGACATCGCCAAGGCCCTCAAGGGCGCCGACCGGCTGATCCTCGCGACCGACCCCGATCGCGAGGGCGAGGCCATCTCCTGGCACATCACCGAGGAGCTGGCCCGGCGCAAGGCGCTCGACGGCGTCCAGGTGGAGCGCGTGGTCTTCAACGAGATCACCAAATCCGCCGTGCTCGACGCGATGCAGCATCCGCGCGTCATCAATCGCGAGCTGGTCGACGCCTATCTCGCGCGCCGCGCCCTCGACTATCTCGTGGGCTTCACCCTCTCGCCGGTGCTATGGCGGAAGCTGCCCGGCAGCCGTTCGGCGGGGCGCGTCCAGTCGGTGGCGCTCCGCCTCATCTGCGAGCGCGAGGCCGAGATCGAGGCCTTCCGCCCGCGCGAGTTCTGGACCGTCGAGGCCGTGCTCCAGACGGCCGGCGGCCAGACCTTCACCGCGCGTCTGACGGAGCTCGACGGCAGGAAGCTCGACAAGTTCGACCTTCCGACCGCGACCGATGCCGAGGCGGCCGTTGCGAAGCTACGGGCCGGCGAGCCCTTCCGCGTGCGCTCGGTCGAGCGCAAGACGGTACGGCGCAACCCTTTTCCGCCCTTCACCACCTCCACGCTGCAGCAGGAAGCGTCGCGGAAGCTCGGGCTCGGGGCGAGCCGCACCATGCGGATCGCGCAGAAGCTCTATGAAGGCGTCGATCTCGACGGCGAAACGGTCGGGCTCATCACCTATATGCGCACCGACGGCGTGCAGATCGCGAACGAGGCGGTGGCGGCGGCGCGCCAGCTCATCAAATCCGAGCATGGCGACCGCTACCTGCCCGCCCAACCCCGACAGTACAAGTCGCCGGCGAAGAACGCGCAGGAAGCGCACGAGGCGATCCGCCCGAGCGATCTCGGCCGCCATCCGCGCCAGGTCGCCCATGTCCTGCAGCCCGACGAGGCCAGGCTCTACGAGCTGATCTGGAAGCGCACCATGGCGAGCCAGATGGCGAGCGCCGAATTCGACCAGGTCGGCGCCGATATCGTCGGCAGCGACGGTCGCACCGTACTGCGCGCCACCGGATCGGTGCTTCTGTTCGACGGCTTCCTCGCCCTCTATCAGGAAGCCCGCGACGACGACCCGGCGGAAGACGAGGAAGGCGGCGGACGCCTGCCGCCGCTCGCCGAGAACGACAGCCTGAAGCCGACCGAAGTCAAGCCGGAGCAGCATTTCACCCAGCCGCCGCCGCGCTACAGCGAGGCAAGCCTGGTGAAGCGGCTCGAGGAGCTCGGCATCGGCCGCCCCTCGACCTACGCCTCGATCATCCAGGTGCTGCAGGACCGCAACTATGTGCGGCTCGACAAGAAACGCTTCATCCCCGAGGACCGCGGCCGCGTCGTCACGGCATTCCTGACGGGCTTCTTCCAGCGCTATGTCGAGTACAACTTCACCGCCGATCTGGAGAACCGGCTCGACGAGATCTCCGACGGCCGCATCGACTGGAAGCAGGTGCTGCGCGATTTCTGGACCGATTTCAGCGGCGCCATCGCCGGGACCAAGGAGCTGTCGATCACGCAGGTGATCGACGAGCTCGACAAGGCGCTCGGCGAGCATTTCTTCCCGCCGCGCGCCGACGGCACCGACCCGCGGATCTGCCCCGCCTGCAAGGCCGGGCGCCTCAGCCTCAAGCTCGGCAAGTTCGGCGCCTTCATCGGCTGCGCCAACTATCCGGAATGCCGCTACACCCGGCGCCTCGGCGTGCCGGGCGAGGACGAAGGCTCGGAGGCCGATGCGGGGCCGAAGCTGCTCGGCAGCGATCCGGTTACCGGCTTGCCGGTCACGCTGCGCAAGGGACCCTACGGGCATTACGTGCAGCTCGGCGAGCAAACGGGCGAAGGCAAGAAGGCGGAGAAGCCGAAGCGCGTGTCGCTGCCGCGCGGCCTCTCGCCCGCCGATGTCGATCAAGGCAGCGCGCTGAAGCTGCTGTCGCTGCCGCGCGAGGTCGGCCCGCATCCGGAAACCGGCGAGATGATCGTCGCCGGCATCGGCCGCTTCGGGCCCTATCTGAAGCATGCGGGGCGCTTCAAGTCGCTTCCGAAGGACGACAACGTGCTCGATGTCGGCATCAACCGCGCCGTCGCCCTCCTCGCCGAGGCGCCGGGCCGCTCGCGCGGACCCGCCGGCCGCAAGCTCGGCGAGCATCCGTCCGACAGCCAGCCCGTCACCATCCATGCCGGGCGCTACGGTCATTACGTGAAGCATGGCCGCCTCAACGCGACCCTGCCGAACGACGAGGAGCCGGAGCAATACACGCTGGAGAAGGCGGTCGCCCTTCTTGCGGAGCGCGCCGCGAAGGGCGGCAAAGGCAAGGCCAAGGCTTTGGCCGAGCCGAAGCCGAAGGCCGCGCCGAAAGCCAGGGCCAAGGGAAAGACCAAAGCCAAAGCCAAGACGAAAGCCAAGGCCAAAGCAAAATCCAAAGGCAAGGCGAAGGCCGAGGCTGCGCCCGATGGCGGCCAGGTGTCGGACGGCGAGGACAAGGCCGACTGATCCCCGGCTCTTCTGCTATGCTGCCGCGATACGAGGCCGATGGGACAAGGATCGAACAGCATGTGTGCAACGGATCAGGGCGGTACCCGGAAGGCGCAGCCGACGCTGCAGGTCGAGAACGACCGGGTTCGCGTCATCGAGTGGCGCTTCGAACCCGGCGCGGAAACCGGATGGCACCGTCACGAGTATGACTATGTGATCGTGCCGGTCGTGACCGGGCGCCTCAAGCTGTTCGACGGCAAGGAGGATCGCTTCGCCGAGCTGCAGGCGGGCAAATCCTATTACCGGCCGAAGGGCGTCGAACACAACGTGACGAACGCCAACGCCTACGAATTCGCCTTCGTCGAGGTCGAGTTCAAGACGCCCGCCTGACCGTCCCTCGGCGATGGCGCGCGCGAAGAACCCTCCGGCGCTGCCGACGCGGCAGCAGATCCTGGATTTCGTCCGCAACAGCCCGACACCCGTCGGCAAGCGGGAGATCGCGCGCGCCTTCCAGGTCAAGGGCAGCGACCGCATCCCGCTGAAGGCGCTTCTCAAGGAGCTGGCGGAGGAAGGCGTCGTCGATCGCGGCAAGAAACGGCGCATGGCGCCCCCGGGGGCGCTGCCGGAAGTGGCGGTGCTGGACGTGATCGGTCCCGATGCGGACGGCGACCTGCTGGCGCGACCGGCGACCTGGACCGGCGACGCACCGCCGCCGCGCATCGAGCTCGCGCCGGATCGCAAGGGCGCGCCGGCGCTCGGCGAGGGCGATCGCGTGCTGGCGCGGCTCGAACGCATCGACGCGCGGAGCTACAAGGCGCGCGTCATCCGCCAGCTTGCCGGCAGCGCGGACCGGGTGGTCGGCGTCTACGCCGCCCATCCCGAAGGCGGCGGCTGGCTGCGCCCGACCGACCGCCGCGTGAAGGCCGAGTATCGAATTCTTCCGCCCCATGCGAACGGCGCGATGCCCGGCGATCTGGTGGTCGTCGAGACGCTGCACACCCACCGGCTCGGCAAGCTGCAGGGGCGCGTTGTGGAGCGGCTCGGCCAGTTCGGCGAGCCGCGCACGATCAGCATGATCTCGATTACCGAGCATGGCATCCCGGTCGAGTTCGCGCCGGAGGCGATCACCGAGGCGGAAGCGGCGAAGCCCGTCGCGCTCGGCAATCGCACCGATTTCCGCCCGATGCCGCTCGTCACCATCGACGGCTCGGATGCGCGGGATTTCGACGACGCGGTCTGGGCAGCGCCCGATCCCGATCCGAAGAATCCGGGCGGCTGGAAGATCTGCGTGGCGATCGCCGACGTCGCCCACTATGTCCGGCCGGGCAGCGCACTCGACCGCGCGGCACGCCAGCGCGGCAACTCGGTCTATTTCCCCGACCGCGTCGTGCCGATGCTGCCCGAGGCGCTTTCGAACGGGCTCTGCTCGCTGAAGCCGGACGAGGAGCGGCCCTGCATGGCCGTCGAGATGACGATCGACGCCGAGGGCACCCGCACCGCCTACCGCTTCCATCGCGGCCTGATGCGCTCCGTGGCGCGACTGACCTACGAGCAGATGCAGGACGCGGCCGACGGCCATCCCGACGCGCTGACGGGGCCGCTCGCGGACTCCGTGATCCGGCCGCTCTATGGCGCCTTCCGCTCGCTGCTCAAGGCGCGCGAACGTCGCGGCACGCTCGAGCTCGATATTCCCGAGCGGCGCATCCTGCTCGACGAGAACGGCCGCATCGCGCGTATCGCGCCGCGAACGCGGCTCGACAGCCACCGGCTCATCGAGGAGTTCATGATCGCCGCCAACGTTGCAGCGGCCGAGGCGCTCGAGCGCCACCGCCAGCCGGCAATGTATCGCGTGCACGACCAGCCGGATCCGGTGAAGCTGGAAGCGTTGCGCGAGAGCCTCTCCGGATTCGGCCTGCCGCTCGCCAAGGGCCAGGTGATCCGGCCCAAGCTCTTCACCGATCTTCTTGCGCGCGCAAGCCGCACGCCCTACGCGCAGATGATCCACGAGCTGGTGCTGCGCACCCAGTCGCAGGCGGTCTATGCGCCGGCCAATATCGGCCATTTCGGCCTCGCGCTTGCCCGCTACGCGCATTTCACCTCGCCGATCCGCCGATATTCGGATCTGCTCGTCCATCGCGGCATCATCGCCGCCTATCGATTCGGCGATGACGGCCTGCCGTCCGGCGCGGCCGCGGAATTCGAGACGGCCGGCCAGCACATCTCCGCGACCGAACGGCGCGCCGCCGCCGCGGAACGCGATGCGGTCGATCGCTATTGCGCAGCCTTCCTTGCGGAGCGCACCGGACAGCTTTTCGAGGGCGTCGTCACCGGCGTCACGCGCTTCGGCCTCTTCGTGATGCTGAAGGAAACCGGCGCCAGCGGCCTCGTGCCGATCTCGAGCCTGCCGAGCGACTATTACGAGCATGACGAGCGGGCCCATGCCCTGATCGGGCGCCGCTGGGGCCGCCGCTACCGCCTCGGCGAGTCGGCGCTTCTACGGCTCGTCGAAGCCGAACCCGTTACCGGCGGGCTCCTCTTCCACCTCATCGAAGGAGAGGCGGCGAACGCAGATCGCCCGGTAGCGGACAGTCCGGTGCGCAAACCGCAGCCGGCTCGGCCGAGTCGAAAAAGAAATAACAAAAACAATAAGATAAAATATAAATCGAGAGACGGCAGAACACCGCCGCGCCGGCGCCGGTGACACCACAGCCGTAAAGGGGCCGACGGGCGGGAGGTCACGATCACGTCGCCGCACGCCGCGTCGCTGGCATTCGCCGACAGTAATTCTGCTATGATCCGCACGACGCGCAGCCGGAGGCTGCGCCGCGGCTGCAACCTGCTCGGGCCCCATGCGCCTCGACATTCTCTCCTGGCGGCGGGCCGTTGGCCTATCCGCCCTCGCCCTCGGCTTGACCCTTGCCGCTTGCGGCTCGCCGGGGGACTCGTCGGCCCGTTCGGATCAGGATGACAGCGCACGCGACATGTTCGTCGCGGGCATGAACGACATCGATGCGGTCTATATCGATCGCGTCGATCTTGGCGGCCTTGCGGTGTCCGGCCTCGACAAGCTCTCGACGCTCGACCCCTCGATGCAGCTCGAACGCGTCGGCTCCACGGTCGAGCTCCGCGTCGCCGGCAAAACGGAAGCGCTCTTCGACGCGCCCGAGGAGGACGCGGCCACGGACTGGGGCGTTCTTACCGCGGGCTATCTCGCCGCCGCCGAACGCGCCTCGCCCGCTGTGGCGAAGGCCACGCCGGAGCAGCTCTACGAGACGGTCTTCAACGGCATGGTGGCCGAGCTCGACGGCTTCTCGCGCTATGCCGGGGCCGCGACCGCAGCCGAGAACCGCGCCTCGCGCGAAGGGTTCGGCGGCATCGGCGTGCGAATTGCCGTCGCCGACGGCAAGGTCCGCGTCGTGTCGGTCATGAAATACACCCCGGCGCAGCGTGCCGGCATGCGACCCGACGACGAGATCCTGACGATCGATGGCGAACCCGTCGCCGGGCTCGTCCAGGAGCAGGTGGTGGAGCGGCTGCGCGGGCCGGTCGACAGCCCGGTGTTGCTCACGGTCAGCCGCGACACCCAGCCGCAGCCGATCGAGATCCGCATGACGCGCGCCCATATCGTGCCGGAGACGGTCGTTTATGAGCGCGAGGGCGATGCCGCCTACATCCATCTCTACGGCTTCAACGCCGACACGGTCGAAAGCCTGCGCCGCGAGATCGACGAGGCGGAGGACGAGATCGGCCTCGAGTTCGCCGGGCTGGTCCTCGATCTGCGCAACAATCCGGGCGGGCTGCTCGACCAGGCGGTCGAGGTCTCCGACCTCTTCCTCGACGACGGCCGCATCGTCTCGACCCATGGCCGTCATCCCGACAGCCATCAGTTCTTCGAGGCGACCGAAGGCGATGTGCTCGACGGCAGGCCGCTGATCGTGCTGGTCAACGGCAATTCGGCCTCGGCATCGGAGATCGTCGCCGCCGCACTGCAGGATACCGGCCGTGCCGTGGTGATCGGCAGCAACTCCTTCGGCAAGGGCACGGTACAGACGGTGCTGCGCCTGCCCAACAGCGGCGAGCTCACCCTCACCTGGGCGCGTTTCCACGCGCCTTCCGGCTATACGCTCAACAAGCTCGGCGTCCTGCCGACCATCTGCACGAGCGGGCACAAGGCCGAGCAGCTATTTACCGACCTTCGTCATGACCGGCTGAAGCCGGTGCCGGTGGCGCAGCGCAACGCCGTCGCCCCGACCGACATCGAGGCGATGGATCGGCTTCGCGCCGAATGCCCACAGGTGAAGGACGAGCCGCCGGTCGATCTCGATCTCGCGCTCAGGCTTATTCACGCGCTGCCGCTCTACGAGCGCGCCATCGCGCTTGCCGGCCAGCCGACCCTTACCGTTTCCAGCGATTCCGCGCCCGGCGAGGTCACGCCCTGACCGACAAGGCACCGCCCTTCGTCCGGCCTGTGGATGCGGCCGGCCTCGTGCTCCTGCGACAATCGCGCAAGGGGCCGGAGGTGCTGATGGGACGGCGCCACGGCCGCGCCAAGTTCCTGCCCGATATCTATGTCTTTCCCGGCGGTCGCGTCGAACCCGACGACCGCACGCCCACCGGATTCCGCGAACGGCTCGAACCGCAATTCCTCCAGGGTCTGAGGCGGGGCGGCTTGCGCACCGACCCCACGGCGCTGCTCCGGGCCGCGATCCGGGAGACCTACGAGGAAACCGGCCTCATGCTGGCGGCGGGGCTCGAGGACGAGCCGGCGGAACCGACGGGCGTCTGGCGGGATTTCCATGGCCGAGGGCTCCGGCCTCGGTTCGAGGAAATCGGCTTCGTCGCCCGCGCCATCACGCCGCGCGGCTCGCACCGGCGCTTCAATACGCGCTTTTTCCTCGCCGACGGAAGCTATGCGGCGGGGGAGCTCACGGGGGACGGGGAGCTCGAAGATCTGGCCTGGCGGCCCGCCGCCGACATGGCGCGATTCAACCTGGTGGACGTCACCGAGTTCGTCCTGGCCGAGGCGCTAACGGTCTGGCGGGACGGCAATATTTGGCGCGATCGGCCACCGCCTCTGTTCAGCTATGTCGGGGAGAGCGCGCGCATCCGCCGCGACTGAGCCCGGCCGACCCAAATGCTTGACAGAACGGGCCAAATCGCTATCTTCCGCCGCCTCCAATCCCGATCTGCCGAGGATGTCCGCCCATGGCCAAATCCAACACGATTCTGATCAAGCTGGTGAGCTCGGCCGACACCGGCTTCTACTACGTCACGAAGAAGAATCCGCGGACCTCGACCGAGAAGATCGAGATGAACAAATACGACCCGGTCGTGCGCAAGCACGTGCCGTTCAAGGAAAGCAAGATCAAGTAGTTGTCGGCAGGGCCTCCCCGCCGTCGCCGGTCCCGAAGGCCCGGCTGCTTTCCCGATTTTTCCCGAGATTTCCAGTCCGACAAGACCGCGAAGCGTCTGGCGCGGGCGTTTACGGAATTCGCGCCGACGGTCTTGCTCAGGCGCCGGCGGCGAGCCTTTCGCGGCGCTCATTGCCCGCAATCTCGAGGCGGTTACGCCCGCCCTGCTTCGCGCGATACATCGCCTGGTCAGCCCTCTCGATCACCGCCATGGCGGCTTCCTGGGGGCCCGCCTCGGCGATGCCGAGGCTGATCGACACGTTGATCGCCTTGCCGTCCTCGTCGATCGGCACCGGCTGCGAGCAGATCGATTGGCGGAGACGTTCGGCCACCGAGGCGGCGGCGGCGAGATCGAGATCCGGCAGCACGCAGACGAACTCCTCGCCGCCCAGCCGCACCACCATGTCGAAGCTGCGGAGGCTGTCTGCGAGGCGCTTGGCGACGGCCTTCAGGACTTCGTCGCCGGCGGCATGGCCGTGAACGTCGTTGACCACCTTGAAATGATCGATGTCGCCGAGCACCACGCAGAGCGGCTTGCCGCTCACGCGCATGCGCGCAAACAGTTCGTGCAGATGCTGCTCCATGTACCGGCGGTTATAGAGGCCGGTGAGCGCATCGGTCAGGGCGAGCGAGAGGCCGCGTTCGTAGTTGGCGCGGAGCAGCTCGTAATAGCGCGAGCGGCGCACCTGGGTGCGGGCGCGGGCCAGCACCTCGCTGCCCTCGATCGGCTCGACGATGTAGTCGGTGGCGCCGATATCGAGCGCCTTGGCGAGCTCCGGCGATTCGAAGGAACCGACGATCGCCAGGATCGGTAGCTGGCGGGTCTGCTCCTGGGCGCGGAGCTGCGAGCAGAGCCGGAGCGATTCCGTGGCGCCGATGGCGAAATCCACGACCGCGAGGTCGTAGCGCTGCATGCGGATGGCGACCTGCGCCTCCGCCGCGTTCAGCACCAAGGTTACCTGGTCCTCGTCCTTCGCGAGCACCTCGCTGATGCGACGGCTGCTTTCGCCAGGCGAGGCCACGAGGAGGACGGCGGCCTTGCCGCAATCCACCGCGGCGGCCGTGCCGGCCGTGCCGAGCTCGAACCGGTTGGTGGCGGATTCGCGGACCCGCCATTCGTCCATCATCATCTTGAGGCGCATCAGCGAACGCGCGCGCGCGAAGAGCGCGAGATCGTTGACCGGCTTCGTGAGGAAGTCGTCGGCGCCGGCCTCCAGCGCCTTCACGCGGTCGACGACATGCGAGAGCGCCGTCACCATCACGACCGGGATATGGGTGCTGCGCGGATCCGCCTTGATCCGCCGGCAGACCTCGAACCCGTCCATGTCGGGCATCATCACATCGAGCAGGATCAGATCGGGCAGGTTCTCCGCGATCTGCTTGAGCGCGTCGGGACCGCTCTCGGCCTGCGCGACCTCGAAATATTCCGCTTCCAGCTTCGCCTGGAGCAGGCGCCGATTGATCGGCACATCGTCGACGACGAGAACACGCCCGGTCATTGCACTACTAAGCCAAGAAGCGTTCGACGGTCTTCAGGAAGTTCGTTACGGAGATGGGCTTCGCGATATAGGCTTCGCAACCGCCCTGCAGGATTTTTTCCTCGTCGCCCTTCATGGCGAAAGCCGTAACGGCGATCACGGGGATCGACCGCAGATCGTCGTCCTCCTTGATCCATTTCGTCACTTCGAGGCCGGAAACCTCCGGCAACTGGATATCCATCAGGATCAGGTCCGGGCGGTGGGCGCGGGCGAGTTTCAGCGCTTCCATGCCGTCGCGGGTCTGCAGGATGTTGTAGCCGTGTGCCTCCATGAGGTCATGGAAGAGCTTCATGTTGAGCTCGTTGTCTTCCACGATCAGCACGGTCTTGCCCGAGCCGCGCTTGCGGTCGAAGGCCGACTCGGAGGACGCTTCCTTGGCCATGTCAGTCATCGCTTCCCCTTGACCTGCTGCCGCTGGAGCTCAGGCGCAACGGCCGGCGCCGCTTTTGTGGCTGCGGTACCTCACTTAACCTTTAGGCCTGTATCCTTAACAAAATCTTAGCGCCGGTTCCTAAACCAGTATGCCCTTTAATGTTTAAACCTTCGCAGAAGCCTTTGTTTCGTATCGGGATCGACCTGGGCGGGACCAAGATCGAGGCCGTTCTGCTGGGTCCGGACGGCCGGCTCCTGGCGCGGGAGCGGGTCGCCACGCCGCGCGGCGACTATGACGGGACTCTCGCCGCTGTAGCCCGGCTTGTCGAGAGCATGAAGGCCGCACCGGCAGCCGCGGGGGCGGCGCCGCCGACGGTCGGCGTCGCCATCCCGGGCGCCCTCTCCCCCGCGACCGGCCTTGTCAAGAATGCCAACTCCACCTGGCTCATCGGGCGCCCGCTCGACTGCGACCTCGAGGCAAGGCTCGGCCAGCCGGTGCGGCTCGCCAACGACGCCAATTGCTTCGCCGTTTCGGAAGCGGTGGATGGCGCCGGCATGGGCGCCACGGTCGTCTTCGGCGTCATTCTGGGCACGGGCGTCGGCGGCGGCATCGCGATCGACGGCCGGCCGTTGCGCGGCGCGAACGCCATCGCCGGCGAGTGGGGCCACAACCCCCTGCCCGCGCCGCGGCCGGAGGAGCGGCCCGGCCCCGGCTGCTATTGCGGAAGGCGCGGCTGCGTCGAGACCTGGCTGTCGGGTCCCGCGCTCGAGGCGCAGTATCAGGCAGCGACGGGCCGGCTTCGCACGGCGACGGAGATCGCAGAGGCGGCCCGCGCCGGCGAGGAAGCGGCGGAGCAGGCGCTTGTCCTCTATGAGGAGCGGCTCGCCCGCGCCCTCGGCCACGTGATCAATCTGCTCGATCCGGACGTGATCGTGCTCGGCGGCGGGCTTTCCGGCCTGGCGCGGCTCTATCGCGGCGTGCCCGAGCGCTGGGCGCCTTACATCTTCTCCGACCGGGTCGATACGCGCCTGCTGCCGCCGAAGCATGGCGATGCGAGCGGCGTGCGCGGCGCCGCCTGGCTCTGGTCCGATGCGGAAGGGGGCGCCCCGTGAGCTCGCTCTGCCGCGACTGCCTGCAGGAGTTCGGGGCAGTCGCGAAGCGCTGCCCCGATTGCGGCTCGCCGCGCGTCCTCTCCCATCCGGAGCTGGGCCGGCTTTCCATCGCGCATCTCGATTGCGACGCCTTCTACGCGGCGATCGAGAAGCGCGATGATCCGAGCCTGCGGGACAGGCCGGTGATCGTCGGCGGCGGGCGGCGCGGCGTCGCCTCCACCGCCTGCTACGTCGCACGGCTCTACGGCGTGCGCTCCGCCATGCCGATGTTCAAGGCGCTGAAGCTCTGCCCCGATGCGGTGGTGATCCGGCCGAATATGGCGAAATACGCGAAGGCGGGCGCCGAGGTGGTGGCGCTGATGCGCGCCAGGACGCCGCTCGTCGAACCGCTCTCGATCGACGAGGCGTTTCTCGATCTCTCCGGCACCGCGGCGCTGCATCACGGCTCGCCGGCGAGGACCATGGCGGCGCTCGCGCTCGAGATCGAACGGCAGCTCGCCATCACCGTCTCGATCGGCCTCAGCTACAACAAGTTCCTCGCCAAGGTCGCCTCCGATCTCGACAAGCCGCGCGGTTTTGCCGTCCTCGGGCGCGCGGAGGCGGCCGGGTTTCTCGCCGCCCGGCCGGTCAGCCTCATCTGGGGGGTGGGCAAGAGCCTGCAGGAGCGTCTCGCCGCGGATGGCATCGCCAGCATCGCGCAGCTCCAGCAGAAGGAGGAAGCCGATCTCATGCTGCGCTATGGCGCCATGGGCCGGCGGCTTTATCGCTTCGCGCGCGGCGAGGACAGCCGCAAAGTCGATCCGGAAGCACCGACCAAGAGCGTATCGGCGGAGACCACCTTCGAAACCGACACCCGTTCGGCCGAGAAGCTCGCCGAGGAGCTATGGCCGCTCTGCGAGCGTGTGTCGCGCCGGTTGAAGCGCAACGGCTTTTCCGGCCGTACGGTGACGCTGAAGCTGAAGACCGCGGATTTCCAGATCGTCACGCGGCGCACCACCTTGCCCGACCCGACCCAGCTCGCCGAACGGCTCTATCAGGCGGCGCGGCCGCTCCTCAAGCGTGAGGCGGACGGCAGGCTCTTCCGCCTGATCGGGGTCGGCGCCTCGGATCTCGGCGATTCCGCAGATGCCGACCCGATCGATCTCGCCGATCCGACGGCTACGCGGCGAAAGCAGATCGAGCGGGCGATCGATGCGGTGCGCGACAAGCTGGGCACCGGCGCCATCGCAAAGGGCCGCGGCTTTCAGCCGGCCCCGCCCAAGGCGAAGCCGCCGCGCGCTTCCTAGAGCGCGTTTCCTCGAGGTTGAACCGGAACGCGCTCCGGAATCCTTAGTCCGGTCGCATTTTCTGCCGCGAACCGGTGCCCATTTCGCGGGAAAATGCTCTGGCGCTTCAGCAGCGGGGTTTGGGCAGCGCCTCGAGGCGCTTCAGCGTGCCGAGCACGGTGAAGTCGCCATAATCCAGCACCATGCGCTCGACGACGCCGTTCGCGAAGAGATCGAGCTGCTGCTCGTGCTCCGGCTCCGCCGCCTGCCCCTCCAGCGCGTAGAAGGCGGTGGAGATGTGCCAGCCCGGCACGCCCTTGAGGGCCGGCTGCTCGTCGGCCTGCTTGCGCGCCTCCGGCGTGAGCGGCGTGACCACCACATTGACGCTGAAGAGGCCCTCCGCATCCGAGCCGTCGAACACCTGCGCCCAGAGCATCGGATCGCTCTCCATCGCCCGTTCGACCACCTTGAGGCTGTGCGCCGTGGGGAAGAAGCTGCCGGCGGGCAGCTCGACCTTGTGGCGGTCTGGCGCCGAGTAGGTCGCCTCGCCGCCGCTGCCGTCGGCGCGCAGCGTCGCATCGCCCCGGAACTCGTCGGTATGCTGGCCATCGGTCGTCTGGCGGACGATGAAGCGGTAGGAGAGGCCGTCCTTCGCTTCCCAGGAGACCATGCTCCAGTTGAGGTCGGTGCTCTCGCCGCCCTCGTAATAGAAGCCCATGATCGAGCGCTGGTTGATGCTCCAGCCGTCGCAGGAATCCTGCCACTCGAAGGCCATCGTCCCGTCCAGCGCCATCAGGCTGGCGTCGCGGTTCTTGAGCATGGAGAGCTCGTAGAGCGCACGATGCGGCAGCACCTCGGCGCCGACCGCCGTTCGGGCGACGGCCAGGCAGAGGAACAAAATCAGCACACGGCCGGCGCTGCGCATGATGCGGGGCTTGGGATGGCTGAGTGCAATAATCGATGACATTCGGGCCTCGGCGGATTATGTCATGCCGGCACGAAAAACCATAGCGGCCCCAACCCCTTCCCCGCCGTCGCCGGAGACTCCCCCATGTCCGCCAAGCCCGCCGTGTTCGTCACGCGCAAACTGCCCGACGCCGTCCATGAGCGCCTCCTGCGCAATTATGACGCACGGCTCAACCTCGCCGACAAGCTCTACAGCACGGCCGAGCTTCTCGCCGGGGTGAAGGACTGCGACGCGCTCCTCCCCTGCCCCACGGACAAGATAAACGCGGAAACCGTCGCGGCGTTGCCGGAACGGGTGAAGATCATCGCCACCTTCTCCGTCGGCTGCGATCATATCGACGTCGCGGCCTGCAAGGCGCGGGGCATTGTCGTGGGCAACACGCCGGACGTGCTCACCGATGCCACAGCCGACATCGCGCTGCTCCTCATGTTGGCCGCGGCGCGCGGCGCCTACAACGGCGAACGGACGGTGCGCGAAGCGCGCTGGGGCGCCTGGGCGCCGACCGGCATGCTGGGCCGTCACATGACAGGCAAGCGGCTCGGCATCTACGGCATGGGCCGTATCGGCCAGGCGGTCGCCAGGCGCGCCCGCGCCTTCGACATGGAAATCCACTATCACAACCGCGCACGGCTTTCGCCCGACCGCGAGCAGGGCGCCCGCTTCCACGCCAATGCGGAGGCGATGCTGCCGCATTGCGATTTCCTTTCGCTCAATGCGCCGGCGACGGCCGAGACGACCGGCTTCCTCAACGCCGCACGGATCGGGATGCTGCCGGACGGGGCCGTCGTGGTGAATACGGCGCGCGGGCCGCTGGTCGACGACGAGGCGCTGATCGCCGCCCTCAAATCCGGCAAGCTCGCCGCGGCGGGGCTCGACGTCTTTACCGGCGAGCCCGACATCAACCCCGGCTACCGCACGCTCGACAACGCGTTCCTGCTGCCGCATCTCGGCAGCGCCACCACCGAGACGCGCAACGCCATGGGCTTCAAGGCGCTCGACAATCTCGACGCCTTCTTCGCCGGAAAGCCGCTCCCGGCGCGGGTTGCCTAGGCGGTTCTAGCTCGCCGCGAGGCCGGTCGGCTGCGGCAGGACGGCGGCGTGAATGCCGCCGCCGCCATAGGCGATCTCCGTCGCCACCACCTGCACGGTGTCGCGGCCGGGGAAGAGCTTGTTGATCGTCTCGAAGGCGCGCTTGTCCGCCGGATCCTCGAAGGCGGGGACGATCAGGCCGCCATTGGCGATGTGGAAGCTCGTATAGGAGAGCGGCAGGCGCGTGCCGTCTTCGGCATGGCGCGCACGCGGCTGCTCGACCGTGACGATCTCGAAGCTGCGGGCCCTGGCATCGGTCGCCGCCTTGAGCCGCGCGACGCAATCCTCGAGCACCGGCCGGTTGCTGTCGGCGCCGTCGCCCGTGGCCAGCGCCAGCACCACGCCCGGCCGCACGAAGCAGGCGAGGCTGTCGATCCGGCTGCCGATGTCGCCGGCGATGCCGGCGCCGATCCAGATGATCTTCTCGGCGCCGAGGAACCTCGTCAGCAGCTCGTCGGCCGTGCGCTTGTCGAGGCCGGGATTCCGCTTCGGGTCGAGGATGGCGGCCTCGCTCGCGAGCAACGTCCCTTCGCCATCGGTCGCCACCTCCCCGCCCTCCAGCACAAGGGGCGCCAGATAACGCCGCATCTCGAGATGGGCGAGCAGCTTCTCCGGCACCTGCGAATCCGCCTCGTGCTCCGCGTAGCGGCCGCCCCAGGCGTTCCAGCGCCATTGCACCCCCGCGACATGGCCCGCCTCGTTCAGCAGGAAGCTCGGGCCGTTGTCGCGCAGCCAGGAATCGTCGTGCGGCAGCGGGAAGCTGGCCACGCCCTGTGCCGTCTTCAGGGAAACCTCGGCGACCTTGGTCGGCTTGGCGATGATGGTGACGGGCTCGAACCGCGCGATCGCGGCGGCGAGCTCCGAATAGCCGTCCCGCGCCTCGCCGAGCCGCTCGCCCCAGCTCTCGGCGCGCACCGGCCACGCCATCCAGCAACGCGCATGCGGCGCCCAATCGGGAGCGAGGCGGAACCCGTCATCGGCTGGGCGCGTCATGCGAGCTTCCCCCGATCGGCAGCAAGCGCGCCCGACTTTATCAGCTTGAATCGCTTTGGCAACGCGAGGGCCGCCGCGCTCATTTCTTCGGCGGCGCGAGCCGGATGTGGAGCTCGCGCAACCGGGCCTCGGGGACCTCGGCTGGCGCCTGCATGAGCAGGTCTTCCGCGCGCTGATTCAGCGGGAAGGCCACCACTTCGCGAATATTGGGCTCGTCGGCCAGCAGCATGACGATGCGGTCGATGCCGGGCGCGGAGCCGCCGTGCGGCGGCGCGCCGAACTTGAGCGCGTTCAGCATGCCGCCGAACCGCCGCTCCACCTCCTCCGCGCCATAGCCGGCGATGGCGAAGGCCTTGTACATGATCTCCGGCAGATGGTTCCGGATGGCGCCGCTCGACAGCTCCACGCCGTTGCAGACGATGTCGTACTGGTAGGCGTCGATCTCCAGCGGGTCCTTCGTCTCCAGCGCTTCGAGGCCGCCCTGCGGCATCGAGAAGGGATTGTGGCTGAATTCGATCTGGCCGGTATCCTCGTTGCGCTCAAACATCGGGAAATCGACGATCCAGCAGAACCTGAAGCCGCTCTTCTCGGAAACCTCGAGCTCGTCGCCGAGCCGCGTGCGGACCTGACCCGCGAACTTCGCCGCGACCTGCTTCTTGTCGCAGGCGAAGAACACGGCATCGCCGTCCTTCACCCCGGTCGCCGCGCGAATCTGCGCGAGCCGCGCCTCGTCGAGGTTCTTGGCGATCGGCCCCTTGGCGCCGCCATCGGCATAGATGACGTAGCCGAGGCCGGCGGCGCCCTGCTCGCGCGCCCATTCATTGAGCTTGTCGAAGAAGCTGCGCGGCTTCGCCGCGGCGCCCGGCGCGGGGATGGCACGCACCACGGCGCCGCCCGCCACCGCCTTCGCGAAGATGCCGAAGCTCGAATCGCGGAATGCCTCGGTCACGTCGGCGACGGCGATCGGATTGCGGAGGTCCGGCTTGTCCGTGCCGTATTTGAGCATCGCCTCCTCGAACGCGATCCGCGGGAACGGCGCGGGGCTGACGCGGCGGCCATTGGCGAATTCCTCGAACACGCCATGCAGCACCGGCTCGATCGCGGCGAACACGTCTTCCTGCGTGACGAAGCTCATCTCGAAATCGAGCTGGTAGAACTCGCCCGGCGAGCGGTCGGCACGGCTGTCCTCGTCGCGGAAGCAGGGCGCGATCTGGAAGTAGCGATCGAAGCCCGCGATCATCAGAAGCTGCTTGAACTGCTGCGGGGCCTGCGGCAGCGCGTAGAACTTGCCGGGATGCAGGCGGCTCGGCACCAGGAAGTCGCGCGCGCCCTCGGGCGAGCTCGAGGTCAGAATCGGCGTCTGGAACTCGGTGAAGCCGGACTCGACCATGCGGCGGCGGATCGAGGCGATCACCTGCGAGCGAAGCTGGATGTTGCGGTGAATGCGCTCGCGCCGGAGATCGAGGAAGCGGTAGCGGAGGCGGATCTCCTCGCTGGTGTCCTCGTCGCTATTGACCTGAAGCGGCAGCAGGTCGGCCGCGGATTGCAGCGCGAACGCCTTGACCTGCACCTCGATCTGGCCGGTCGGCAGCTTCGGGTTCACCGTGTCGGGCGTGCGCGCCACGACGGTCCCGGTGATCGTCGCGACGCTTTCCGGCCGCGTCGCCTCGAGCTGCGCGAAAATCGGGCTCGAGGTGTCGATCACGCACTGGGTGAGCCCGTAATGGTCCCGCAGATCGACGAACAGGAGCTGGCCGTGGTCGCGCTTGCGATGCATCCAGCCGGAAAGGCGCACCGTCTTGCCGGCGTCGCCGGGTCTCAGCTCGCCGCAATTATGGGTCCTGTAGGGATGCATCGGGCCGGCTCGGCTCCCGTGTCAGTGGCGGGGCGGCAGTCGCATGAAAGTGGGCGTTTTGTCAAGCGCTTAACCCCATTCGTCGCTGCCGCGGGCGGGTTGCTTTCGCCCCCCTCCAAAACCGTGTATAGCAGGGCACCCATGTCGCTCATTTCCGATACCGCCGCGCTCGCGGCGTTCGTGGCCCGGCAGGCTGGCGCCAGGTTCGTCACGGTCGATACCGAGTTCATGCGCGATCGCACCTTCTGGCCGATTCTCTGCCTCGTGCAGGTGGCGGGTCCCGAAGAGGCGGCGGTGATCGACGCCATGGCGCCCGGCATCGACCTTGCGCCGCTCTACGGGCTGATGGTCGATCCGACGATCCTCAAGGTGTTCCATGCCGCGCGGCAGGACATCGAAATCTTCTTTCATCAGTCCGGCAAGATCCCGACCCCGATCGTCGATACCCAGGTCGCGGCGATGGTCTGCGGCTTCGGCGACGCGGTCAGCTACGAGACGCTGGCCGGCAAGCTTTCCGGCGCCCGCATCGACAAATCCTCGCGCTTCACGGACTGGGCGCATCGGCCGTTGACCGAGCGGCAACTGCAATATGCGCTGAGCGACGTTACCCATCTTCGCCCAGCCTACGAGAAGCTCCGGCGCCGCATCGAGAAGAGCGGCCGCGCCGACTGGGTGAAGGAGGAGATGGCGGTGCTGACCGATCCCGCCACCTACCGCATCGCGCCGCGCGAGGCCTGGCGTCGTCTCAAGCTGCGCAGCGACAAGCCGCGGTTCCTCGCGATCCTGCGCGAGATCGCGGCCTGGCGGGAAGAGGAAGCGCAGCGTCGCGATCTGCCGCGCGGCCGCATCCTGAAGGACGAATCGCTGATCGAGATCGCCGCGCACGCGCCTGCCACCGTGGAAGACCTCGCCCGCAGCCGCGGCCTCGGCCGCGGCTTCGCTGAAGGCCGGCAGGGCGAGACCCTGCTCGCCGCCATACGCCGCGGGGCGGAGCTGCCGGATTCCGAATGCCCGCGGGTGCCGCCGCGGCGCGACACGCCGCCCGGCCTCGGGCCGATCGTCGATCTCATGCGGGTGCTGCTGAAGATGCGCTGCGAGGCGCACGAGGTGGCCACCAAGCTGGTCGCGAGCGCGGAAGATCTGGAGCAGATCGCCGCGAACGACAAGGCCGAGGTGCCCGCCCTCGCCGGCTGGCGGCGCGAGCTCTTCGGCGCGGACGCGCTCGCGCTCAAGAACGGCCGGCTTGCGCTGACCGCGGCCGGCCGCCACATCAAGATCGTCGAGCTGCCGGTGGCGGCGCAATAGGGGGCGGCTCCCTGGCAGGGCCGCAATCAGCACGCATGCAGCCTTCCCGACTCTGGCTTTCCGCCCGTCTCTTCGGACTATTCCTCGGATGCATCGGCGTGGGACCCGCGATTGCGCGCGCCGAATCCGCGCCGCCGCAGTTCGCCCTCCCGCTCGATTGCAAGATCAATGTCGATTGCTTCGTCCAGACCTATTTCGACCACGATCCGGGCCCGGGCGTTCGCGATCACGCCTGCGGCGTGCTGACCCGCGACAAGCACACCGGCATCGATATCCGCGTGCCGAACTACGTATCGATGCGCAAGGGCGTGACGGTGATTGCGGCCGCGGCGGGCACGGTGCTCAAGACGCGCGACGGGATCGAGGATATAGACGTCAACAAGATCGGCGCCGACGTGGTCGACAAATACGGTCTCGGCAACACGGTGCTGATCGATCACGGCGACGGCTGGGTCAGCATCTACGGACATATGCTGAAGGGCAGCGTGAAGGTGAAGCCGGGCGTTCATGTCGAAACGGGCCAGCCTCTCGGGCTAGTGGGGCTCTCCGGCCTCACCTCCTACCCGCATGTCCATTTCATGGTGCAGCACGACAGGAAGAACGTCGATCCCTTTACCGGCGTTGCCGAGGATACGGCCTGCGGCGACACGAGCCGCAGCCTCTGGGCGCCGGCGACACTCGCCGCGCTCGCCTATCGCCCGACCGGATTCCTCACTGCCGGCTTCTCGACGGTGAAGCCGGACTCCGAGGCGGCGCGCAACGGCGATTACGACGCGGCCGAGCTGCCGGCTGCGGCGAAGCTTCTCGCCTTCTGGGTCGATTTCTACGGCCAGCTCAAGGGCGACAAGCGGGTGATCTCGCTCATCGGCCCGGACGGCACGGTGCTGGCGCGCGATGAGGCGATCGCGGAGGCCGACAAGATCTATCTCCTCCGCTTCGTCGGCGACCGCTCGCAGGCCGGGTTTCCGCCCGGCACCTATCGCGGCACGCTGGTTCTGACGCGCGAGATCGACGGCGTTCCGACCGAGCTCATCAATATCGAGAAGCGGATCGAGCTGCGCTGAGGCGGAGCGCCGCGCGCCGGCTTCAGGCCGAGCGACGCATCGGCAGGGCCCCGGTGCCGATCGGGAGATCGACCGCCCGGCCGAGCGCCTCGAAGCGCCGCTGCACCGCTTCGCCGAACATCGCCTCGTCGCCCTTGACGAGCTTCAGGGTGAGCTTGCCGCCGCTGCGATCGAGGGCGGCGCGGGCGAGCAGCCCGGGGGCGCCGGCCGTCAGCGAATAGGCAAGACGCAACCCCAGCCCCAGCAGCCGCGCACGCTGACGCGCCGTGTCGTCCAGCAGGCTTCCCAGGCTCGCGATGTAAGGGGCGTCGAACTCCGCGCCATAGCGGCAGGCGACGGCGGTCGCCGCGAAGACGCGCTCCGCATGATCGAGCCCCGCCACCGGAAGCCGCAGGATGCGGGTGAAGGCCTGTTCGGCGCGATAGTCCGGGTGGTCACGCCAAGCGATGTCGCTGAGCTCGGCTACCGCCCGCCGCAAACGCTGATGGGCGGGCTTCTCGTCGGGAAAGAGCGGCGCCGTCCATCCCATCAGCTCGGCGCCCTGGCTGCCGAAGCGCGCCTCGCGCCCGGCGAGGTCGGCGGCCGCCTCGATGAGCGGATCCTTGCGTTGCTCGGCGGGCGTGAGCCGGCTGTGCATCAGCCCATCGCGAAGGCCGTAGGCGGAGAACACCACCCGGTCCGGCTTGGCGATCCGCAACACGCGCTCCAGCACGAGCGCCGCGAGCGGCAGGCTGTCGAGGCGGCGACGCGGCACGCCGCGGATGGTGGCGAGCGAGCGCCGCCCCAGCCGACCGATCACGCGGGCCATCTCCTCGACCTCGCGCCGGCCGAGCTCGTAGTTGTGAATGACATGCAGCGGATAGCGCGACTGCTCCATATGGATGCGGGCGAGCGATCGCCAGGCGCCGCCCACCGGGAAGAACACGCGGCCCTTGAGGTCGGCGAGCCAGCCCAGCTCCTCGAGATGCTGATCCACGATCTTTCGCGCCTTGTCGCGATCGCCTTCGGTCGTATCCATGAGCCGCAACGGGCCGATCGGCATGGTCACGTGATCGCCGATCACGCCCTTCTCGAGGACCACCAGCTCGAGGCTGCCGCCGCCGAGATCGCCCATCGCGCCGTTGGCGTCGGGCATGCCCGAGAGCACGCCGAGCGCGGAAAGCCGTGCTTCCTCCTCGCCGCTGATGATCCGGATCGAGCGGCCGCAGCGGCGCTCGACCATGCGGACGAACTCGCGGCCGTTGTCGGCATCGCGCACGGCCGCCGTCGCGACCATGTCCAGCACGCCGACGCCCATGGCGTCCGCGAGACGCACGAAACGCGTGAGATTGGCGACGGCCATGGTCGCGCCGTCCTCGTTGAGCCGCCCGGACTTCTCGAGGCCGCGGCCGAGCCCGCAGAGGACCTTTTCGTTGAAGACGACCCACGGCGCCCGGCACAGACGGTCGAACACCACCAGACGGATCGAGTTCGACCCGATATCGACGACGCCAAAGCTTTTGGAGGATGCTGCGGCGCCGCGGTCAGGCATCTCCCACCGTCAGGCTTTCTTCAGATCCAGCGACGGCGCCTTGCGGGCGCGCTTGAGCGCGCTGCCGCGGCCGGAGAGGCTGGGGTTCGTCATGAAATAGGTATGGCAGCTGAAGGCGTCGGCGGCAGCCGCGACCCGCGTGTAGATGCCATCCGGCCCGAGCACCCAGCTCTGCGCTTCGTCCTTCAGGTTCGCCACCATGATCTGATCGAGGATCTGTTGATGCACGGTCGGGTTCTCGATCGGAATCAGCGTTTCCAGACGCCAGTCGAAGTTGCGCGGCATCCAGTCCGCCGAAGAGAGATAGACCTTTGCACCGCGCGAGGGCAAGCGCTGACCGCCGCCGAAGCAGACGATCCGCGAATGTTCGAGGAAGCGGCCCACGATGCTCTTGACCTGGATGTTCTCGGAAATCCCCGGCACCCCGGGCCTGAGGCAGCAGATGCCGCGCACGATGAGCTTGATCTGCACGCCCGCCTGGGACGCCCGATAGAGCTCGTCGATGAGGTCCGAATCGACGAGCGAGTTCATCTTCGCCCAGATCGTGCCCGGCCGCCCGGCCCGCACATGGGCGATTTCGTCCTCGATGAGCTGCATCAGCGTCGGCCGGAGCGTGATCGGCGCGATCGCGATCTTCTCCAGCTTCTCCGGCTTCGCGTAGCCCGTCATGTAGTTGAAGGTGCGCGCCGCGTCGTGGCAGAGCGCCGGGTCGCAGGTGAAAAAGGAAAGGTCGGTGTAGATCTTGGCGGTGATCGGATGATAGTTGCCGGTGCCGAAATGGACGTAGCCGCGCAAGCCCTGCCCTTCGCGCCGGATCACCATCGAGATCTTGGCGTGGGTCTTGAGGTGGATGAAGCCGAACACCACCTGCACGCCCGCGCGCTCGAGATCGCGCGCCCAGCGGATGTTCGCCTCCTCGTCGAAGCGCGCCTTGAGCTCGACGAGCGCCGTGACCGACTTCCCGGCCTCGGCCGCCTCGATCAGCGCCTTGACGATCGGCGAGTCGTCCGAGGTGCGGTAAAGCGTCTGCTTGATGGCGACCACGGACGGGTCGCGCGCGGCCTGGCGCACGAACTGCACCACCACGTCGAAGCTCTCATAGGGGTGATGAACGACGATGTCCTTCTGGCGGATCGCGGCGAAGCAATCGCCGCCCATATCGCGGATCCGCTCCGGGAAGCGCGCGTGATAGGGCGAGAACTTCAGCTCCGGGCGGTCATCGACGATGAGCTTCGAGGTCGAGGCGAGCCCAAGCAGCCCGTCCAGCACGAACACATCGCCCGGCATCACGTCGAGCTCGGAGACGAGGAACTCGCGCAGGCTCTCGGGCATCGCGGCATTGACCTTGAGCCGGATCACGTTGCCGCGCCGTCGGCGCTTGAGCGCGCTCTCGAACAGCCGAACGAGATCTTCCGCCTCCTCCTCGATCTCGATCTCGCTGTCGCGGATCATCCGGAAGTAGCCAATCCCGGCGACCGTGAAGCCGGGGAACAGCCGGCCGAGATAGAGGACCATCAGGTCCTCCAGCGGGATGAACCGGATCGCCTTTCCCGGCAGCCGCACGAAGCGGGCGAGCTGTGCCGGCAGCGGCAGCAGGGCGTGCAGCGTGGTCGGCGCCGTCGTGCCGGTGAGCTCGAGCGCGATGCCGAAGCCGAGGTTCGGGATGAAGGGGAACGGATGCGCCGGGTCTATCGCCATCGGCGTCAGCACCGGGAAGATCTGATCGAGGAAATGCGCATCGAGCCAGACGCGCTCCTCGTCCGTCAGCTCCGATGCCTCGATCACCGAGATTCCGGCCGCCCGCATCTCCTGGCGGATCTGCCGCCAGCAGGCCTGCTGGCGGCGCATCAGCTCGCCCGAGCGCTGATTGATGGCGATGAGCTGCTGCGCCGGCGTCAACCCGTCCTGGCTCGGAGTGGACACGCCTGCGGCCATCTGGCCGCGCAGACCCGCCACCCGGACCATGTAGAACTCGTCGAGGTTGTTCGCCGAGATGGAGAGGAACCGCAGCCGCTCGAGAAGCGGGTGGGTGATGTTGGTCGCTTCCTCGAGCACGCGCTCGTTGAAGGCAAGCCAGGAAAGCTCCCGGTTGATGAAGCGCGACTCGGAGTCGGACGTGACCGGCGTGCGTTCCAGAATCGGCGAATCGTCCACGGGCGCACCCTCCCTTGTCGCGATGATACCAAGGCGACGGGCCTCGCCATCGGGACGTCGTTGAGTCTAACGGGGCTTCATGAAAATGTCATGACGGCCGCATAGGTTGCGCTCGGCCGAACTCGATCCAGATCAATGTCTTGGGCCGAAGGACCGGCCGAAACGGGAGGGCGACGATGCGTCGATTGCTGCTGTTGCGCCACACCAAATCGAGCTGGCGGGACGGCTCCCTGCCCGATATCGAGCGACCGCTCGGGCCGCGCGGCCGCCGCGCCGCGCCCCCGATCGGCGTCTATCTCCGCGATCACGGCCTGGCGCCGCAGCAGGTCCTCGTCTCGACCGCCCAACGGACCCGCGAGACCTGGAACATGGTCTCGCTCATGTTGGGCGGCGAGCCGCTGGTCCGATACGACGACAAGCTCTATCTCGCCGACGCCGACGAGATCCTTGCGCGGATCGGCAAGGTCCCTGCGACGGTCGAGACCTTGCTGGTGGTCGGACACAACCCCGGCATCCAGGAGCTCGCCGTCGCGCTTCACGAAGGCGAGGAAACGGACGACTTCAACCGCCTCGACGCGAAGTTCCCGACCGGCGGGCTTGCGATTTACGAGTTCGACATCGACAAATGGTCGGACATCGCGACCAGGTCGGGGCATCTCGTGAGCTTCCTCACGCCGCGCGATCTCGTCTGATCGGGGTACGGGAACTCAGCCCTTCCGCCAGAACGGCTTCCGGCGATCGAACCGCTTCCAGACCTCGGCGAATGCCTTGTGCTCCATCTCGATCGCGTGGGCCTGCCATCCGCGCAGCAGGGTGCGCGCGTGACCGAGCAGCAGACGCTCATCCTCGTCGCCGGGCAGATCCGCGAGCAGCATGTCTGTCACGACCGCGTCGTTCAGCGATCCCAGCCGCTCCTGCAATTCGGAAAGCGCGGCGATATAGGCCTGCGTCGCTTTCGGCGGATAGAGCGAGCGGAAGAAATCCGCGACGTAACGCATCTTCTTGCCGAAGAGCCGGAGACGATGCAGCTCGTTCTCGCTCAGATCCCTCCGCCGCCCGAGCTTGCGGAGGCGGCGATGGCGTTTGTCGAGCAGGCCGTCGGCAAACCGCCGCACCGGCCGCGTCAATGTCGCGGCGCCCTCGCCCTCGCCGACCCAGCGGCCGGTCTCGAGCAGCAACCCCGTATTGAGCAACAGCGCCGTATATCGCGGCGAGCCGACGGTCTCGCGCACGACGTCATAGGCGGCGGCACGCCGCGCCTCGGCGAGCGCTTCGAGCCGGAACAGCGCCGCCTCCTCGGGAAGGCGCCGGCGCAGCGGCGGCAAGGTATAGGCCAGCAGCACGTCCCAGTCCCGCGCCGGGCTCAGGCTCTGCTGCAGCCATCGCAAGTCGCGCGCCAGTCCGCCATGGCATGCGTCGCTCATCTGATGCCGATAGGCGCCGACCAGCGAGCGCAGGCGTCGAAGCGCCACCCGCATCTGATGCACGCCCTCGATGTCGTGCCCGTCGAGGGCGGCCGCCTCGTTCTGCCCGAGCTGCGAGATGCAGACGCGGGCGATCGCGCCGAAAGCCTCGGTCGGCGTCAAAGCCGGATCGAGAAGAATCGGCTGGCCACGCGTCGCGGCGGGCGACGCGTCGGCTCCCAGCGCATAGCCGCGCGCCGATTTGGTGCGCCATTCGATCCGGACGGGCAGCCGTTCCGCGAGCGCAAGCGCCGCCCGGTAGAGTCCGGCCGCTTTGCCGCCCTTCAGCTCGAGCTCGATCTCGGACACCGGCAACATGCGCCCATCGGCCCGGATCTCGCCGCGATCGAGGACAAGCTCGATGACGGCGCCCGCATGGCGGAGCGTCCAGAGCGTGCGCCGGATTTCCGTCGTGAAGATCGGCACAAGCTTGGGCGCGATGTGATGCTTGGCGAAGACCCGGCGCAGCCCGGCATCGGGAATGCCCTCGAGATCGAACCGCTCGTCCGGCAGGGCCGTCTCGACTTCGTGATGGCGCTGCAGCGCCGCGCCGTGCCCGCTCGGCAGCTTGATGGTTTGCAGGTAGCGGCGTCCGACCTTCCGCACACGCAAGCCGACGCCGAGCTTTCTCAGCGCATGGTCCGGCGTGTCGTAATAGACGCTGAGAAGGCGCCGCGTGCCGCCGCCCTCGGCGCCGGCAAGCAGCGGATCGCGCCGCAACGTCGCGCCCTTGTTCGGCGCGACAGCGAGCTTTAGTTCGATTTCCTCGTCCATCGCTGCGCGACGGCACCCCCAGAGTGGCTGCTATGCCTATCCGCCGGGTACTGAGATCGCCAAGTTACAAATCGGAGACAGAATGGCGACGGTCGATCTTAGGGCAAATCCCCCGCCGTACGCGCGCCTAAACGTTCCAGCGTTTCCCGCACCTGCGGCAAGGTGACGCCGCGGCCGCGCGCCAGGGTTTCCCTGTCGAGCGCCGCCACCACCGCGGCGGCAGAGGCGAGCGACCGCTCGATCCGGGTCGCGAGGAATCCGACGACCTCCGCTGAAACGGCGAGCTGGCGGTCGGCGAAGAGCTTCGTCAGGACCGCCCGCAGCAGCAGATCGTCCGGCTGGCCGAGGCCGATGGCGGGCGCGGCAGCGAGACGCGAATGCAGGTCGGCAAGGCCGATGCGCCAGCGGGCCGGTGGCGTCCGCGCCACCAGCAACAGATAGCCTTTGCGCTCGGCGATGGCGTTATGGAAATGCAGCAACCCGCGCTCGACCTGGGATCCGATCTCCTGCGCAATCTCGTCGATCACGAAAGCATGGGCGGCACCGAGCAGCAGGGGGATGCGCGCCGGATCCGCGAGGTCCTCCGGTGCAAGAAGCTGCGCGCCGCTGCGCAGGCGCCACAGATTGGCGAGATGGGTTTTCCCCGAACCGACGGGCCCCGAGAGGCAGAGCAACGGCCCCGGCCAGTCGGGCCAACGCTCGATCCAGCCAAATGCGGCGGCGTTGCTCTGGCTCGCGATGTAATCCTCCGGCGCGAGCGAGGGCGGATGGAGGAACTCGAAGGGGAGTTGCGGCATCGCGCTCAGACAGGATCGGACGGCGCCGTCGGCGGCGCATGCCGGCCGCGGTAGTAGCTGCTGCCGAGATACTGCAGGAGCGCGAAGCGCGCGAGCACGCCGCAGACCGCGGCAACAGGGAGCGCGATCAGGACGCCGACGAAGCCGAACAGCGCGCCGCCCGCGAGCAGCGCGAAGATGACCCAGACCGGATGCAGACCCACGCGATCGCCGACCAGTTTTGGCGTCAGTACGTAACCTTCAAGCACCTGCCCGACGACGCAGACGGCGACCACGAGCAGGATATGCGTCCAGTCGGGAAACTGCAGCAGGGCGAGGATGACGGAGCCGATGAAGGCAACGCCGCTGCCGACGAAGGGGATGAAGGAGAGCACGCCGGCGAAAAGCCCGAGCGCAAGGCCGAAATCGAGCCCGACGAGGCTGAAGCCGCCGCCATAGATCGTCGCGAGGCAGAGACAGACCGTCGCCTGGCCGCGCGCGAAGCCCGCGAGCGTGCGGTCCACCTCGCGAAGCTGCGCCCTGATGGTATCGGCCTGATCGCGCGGCAGCCAGGCATCGAGCCGCTGGGTGAGCCGGTCCCAGTCGCGCAGCAGATAGATGGCGACGATCGGCGTGATGACGAGAAGCGAGATCAGGTTGAAAAAGGCGAGGCCGCCGCTGAGGACGTTGCCCAGGGCCCCGACCACCCAGCCGATCACCGCGCCCGCCTGTTCGCCGACGTTCGAGGGAAGCGGGGTGTCGCTCGAGGGCAGGCGGTCGCGGATGCGGTCGAGGAAGGGCTGCAGCCGCTCGGCCAGTTCCCGGATGTAGTTCGGCAGCTCGGTCGCGAGCGCCACGATCTGGCGCTGCAGCGGCGGGATCACGATCAGCAGCACGGTCGCAAGCACCAGCAGGAAGCAGAAGGCGACGATCGCGGTCGCCCAGCTCCGCGACAGGCCGCGCCGCTCCAGCCAGTCGCAGACCGGGTCGAGAAAATAGGCGAGCGCCATGCCGGCGACGAAAGGCAGCAGGATGCCGCGCAGCAGATAGAGCGCCACCACGAAGATCGCGATGCCGATAAGCCAGAAGCGCACCCGCCGATCCATCTTTCAGGCTCCTCCGCCGTAGCCGAGCAGCCGCCGGCCCCAGATCGCGATGTAGGCGGCGCCCGACAGCAGGGTCGTGACGGCCACCGTATAGCTCAGCACTTCGCGCGCGCCATAATCTTCGAGACCGAGGCCGAGCTCCGCCAGCACCACGCCGATCAGCACGATCTGGATGGCAGTATTGAGCTTGCTCACGAAGAGCGGCTGCATGGTGAGGGAGTGCGTCAAGGTGTGATAGAGGATGGCGCCTCCGATGATCAGCAGATCGCGAAACACCACCAGGATCACGAGCCAGACTTCGAGATGCTCCTGGTGGCCGAGCGTCACATAGGCGCCCACCAGCAGACATTTGTCCGCCAGCGGGTCGAGATAGGCGCCGATCTCGCTGCGGCTCTTGAGCCGCCGCGCGAGATAGCCGTCGACCGCGTCGGAGAGCCCGGCGCTCAGGAAGAGCCAGAAGGCCGCGGTATAGTGATCCGTCAGCATGAGCCAGACCGCAAGCGGCACCGCGAGCAGTCTCGCAAGGGTCACCAGATTGGGAAGCTGGGAAATCACCTTCGCGCCTAGGGCGTCGTCGACGCGCCGCTCGGCAGCAGCATCGTGGCGCCGCCTTGATCGAGGAGCGCCAGCGACCGCGCGCGCAGCGCCTGCTCGAGCTGCATCCGGTCCCCGACATAGACGAGATCGAGAGCCGCCTGATCGACCCGCAGCGACCGCACCTCGACCTGCTGGATCGTGTTGATCGATCCCAATCGATGGCGTAGCTCGATCCAGTCGCGATAGCCCTGGATGGGCACCAGCACGGGAAGCCGCTGCGCCACGCTGGAGCTGAGGAGGTTCTGCTGCTTCCAGCCGGCCTGCAACGCGCCGCTCACCTTCTCGATCGCCCCGTCATAGAGGGCGTCCGCCCCGCCCGCTCCGGCCGGGACCTCGTCGGTGAAGCGGCCGATCTCGCCCGTCGCGTCGAAGCGCTGCACCGAGATCGCGAGGCCGGTCGGCGTGCCTGCCGCATCCAGCACCGGCTTCGCTTCCGCCACCACCACGCTTTCGGCGCTGTAGCGCTGCGCGAGCGGCATCAGCTTCTGGATATTGCCCCCGAGCGCGTCGGCCGCATCGATGGCGCCCATGTCCGCAAGGTCGCCGAGCGGCAGTCGCATCGGCACCAGCGATCCGGTGGTCGGATGGTTCTGCCATGCCGTCAGCCAGGGATTCTGCTCGCCCCAGAGCCGCGCCTCGTTCCCGACCGTGTAGACGGGAATAACGAGCACCGGCGGGCTCTGCAGCACGGCGTAGCGCACACCGCTCTGCTCGAGCAGGCGGCGGACGGGCTCGCCGCGGAAACGGAAATTGAACTTGCCGATATAGCGCACCGTGGAGGTCCGCTCGGACACGACGTCGAAATCCTCGACCAGGTCGGAGATCTGGTCGTTGCTGAGATTCGGCACCGAGCCGATCGCGTTCTCGTCCGCAAGCTGACGCAGCAGCTTCTCGAAGGCGCTGCGCTGCGCGAGGAGGATCGCGGCGTCGCGCGCCTCGACCGCGCTCGCGGCCGTAACGTCGGCCTGCACGTCGCTGACGGTGTAAAGAACGGCTTGCGCAAGGGCCGGCGCGGGGCCGGCGGTGACGCCCGCCGCCAGGGCCAGAACCGCGAGAAAACAGGCCTTTCGCCAGATCCGCCGAAGCCCGTCGGCCATTGCAAACCACCCCGGATCAACTATTGTTCCGCCGCGCTCGGAGGCGTGGCGATTTATAGCTCATCGCCAGGGAGGACGCCATAAACGACCGAAACAGCGAGAGCTACAAGGATGCCGGCGTCGACATCGACACCGGGAATGCGCTCGTCGAAGCGATCAAGCCGCTGGCGCGCGCGACCGCGCGAAGCGGCAGCGACGCGGGACTCGGCGGCTTCGGCGCCTTCTTCGATCTCAAGGCCGCTGGCTATCGCGATCCGATCCTCGTCACCACCACCGACGGCGTCGGCACCAAGCTCAAGATCGCGATCGAGACGGGCCGTCACGAACGCATCGGCATCGATCTGGTGGCGATGTGCGTGAACGACCTCGTGGTTCAGGGGGCGGAGCCGCTTCTCTTCCTCGACTATTTCGCGACCGCCCGGCTCGATCTGGAGACGGCACGGACGGTGATCGCCGGCATCGCGGAAGGCTGCCGTATCGCCGGCTGCGCGCTGGTCGGCGGCGAGACGGCCGAGATGCCGGGCCTGTACGGCAAGGGCGATTACGACCTCGCGGGCTTCGCGGTCGGCGCCGTGGAACGCGATCAGGCGCTGACGGGCGACAAGGTTGCGGCCGGCGACATCGTGCTCGGCCTCGCCTCGACCGGCGTCCACTCCAACGGCTTCTCGCTCGTTCGCCGCATCGTCGAGAAGGCCGGCGTCGATTATCGCGACAAGGCGCCCTTCGCCGCGAAGCGCGACCTCGCCTCGGCGCTGCTCGAGCCGACGCGGATCTATGTGAAGAGCTGCCTCGCCGCGGTGCGCTCGGGCCGCGTCAAGGCGCTGGCCCATATCACCGGGGGCGGGCTGGTCGAGAATCCGCCGCGCGTCGTGCCGGGACATCTCGCCGTCGAAATCGACGCGCGGAGCTGGACCCTGCCGCCGGTATTCGCCTGGCTGATGCGCGAGGGCGTGGTGGCGCGCGGCGAGATGGCGCGCGTCTTCAATTGCGGCATCGGCATGGTGGCCGTGGTCGCCCATGCCGACGCCGAGCCCGTCACGCAGCTTCTGATCGATCAGGGCGAGCGCGTGTTCCGGATCGGCCGCATCCAGGAACGGCAGCCGGGCATGCCCGCCGCCGCCGTGATCGGCATGGACGAGGCATGGCGCTGAGGCGCGTGCCGGGACGCCGCGACGGATGAAACCCCTCGCTGTCGGCGTGCTGATCTCCGGGCGGGGCAGCAACTTGCAGGCGCTGATCGAGGCCTGCCGCGATCCGGCGACGAAGGCCGGGATCCGTCTGGTGCTCTCGAACAAAGCCGATGCGCAGGGGCTCGCCCGCGCCGCGGCCGCCGGGATCGAAACCGCTGTCGTCGATCATCGGAATTTTCCCGACCGCGCGCGCTTCGATGCCGAGATCGACCGGCGGCTCCGCGAGAAGGGGATCGAGCTCGTCTGCCTCGCGGGCTTCATGCGCATCCTGACCGACGAATTCGTCGATCGCTGGCGCGACCGCATGATCAATATCCATCCCTCCCTCCTGCCGGCGTTCCGGGGCCTCGACACTCATGCCCGCGCGCTCGCCGCCGGGGCGAAACTTGCCGGCTGCACGGTTCACTATGTGCGCCGCGAGCTCGATACGGGGCCGATCATTCTGCAGGAGAAGGTGCCCGTGCTGCCGGGCGACACGGCCGAGCGCCTCGCCGCGCGCGTGCTGGAAGCCGAGCATCGCGCCTATCCGGCGGCGCTGCGCCTGATCGCCGCCGGCCGCGTGCGGGTCGAGGGAGAACGGATCTTCATCGACGGCGTCGAGACGTCGGCCTCAGCCGCCGCGGCGTCCCGCCCCTCCGGCTGAGGCCGCCGCACCGGGAGCGTCGGCCTCGAGGAGCCGATTGAGGCGTCGGACCGCCTGTGCGAGGCTCGGATGCCGTTCATCGAAGGGAGCGCCGATGAAGCCCGTTATCCGCTCTTCGCCCCGCCGCCTCGGTCCGGCGCTCCTGGCCGGAATCGCGCTCCTGGTGCCGCTCGGCGTCGACACGGCGCTCGCCTGCCGCTGGGAGCTGGAATCGATCCCCTACGAGGCGTTGATCGAGGGCTTGCGAGCCGCGGACGCGACGACCCGGGCGCGCTCCGCGCAGTTTCTCGGGCTGCGTACCGAGCGGGACGCGGTGCCGGCGCTGATCGCCGTCGTTCAGGGGCCGGAGGAGGATCCGGCCGTCCTTTCCGCCGCCTATTTCGCCCTCGGGCAGATCGGCGAGCCGTCCGCCCTTCCGGTGCTCAAGGACTGCGTGACCTCGGAGGACCGGCCGGAGCTGCGTGCAGACTGTCTCACCGCGCTCGGCGACCTCCACGATCCCGATGCGCTGGCACCGGTGCTCGACGCCTATCGCAACGAGGCATCGCCGCTGGTGCGCGGCCGCGCCGTCGACGTGCTGGGCAGCTTCCCGGATGCCGCAGCGGTCGCGCCGCTCGCGGCGCTGGCGACCGACGGGGATGCCGACGCCGCGCTCCGCCAGCGCGCCGTCCAGGCGCTCGGCCGGACCGGGATGGCCGAGGCTGCCGCGCCGCTGCTCGCGACACTCGCCCATCCCGTCGACGCGGCCGAGCTCGTCCCTACGGTGCGGTCGCTGGGCGAGATCCGGGCGAAGGAGGCGGCGAAGCCGCTCGAGGCGCTGCTCGCGCAGACGAGCGATCCGCGGATCAAGGCGGAGATCGTGATCGCCCTCGGCGCGATCAGCGACGGGAGCAGCTATCCGACGCTCCTCGCCATGCTGGACGACCCGGTGCCGGCGCTGCGCTATCTCGCCATCGAAAGCCTGCATGCGCTCGGCAAGCCGGAGGCCGCCGGCCCGCTCAACCGGACGGCGACAGCCATGGCGGAAGAGATAAGGCAGGGTCTCGGCGACCCCGAGGGAAGCCCCGCGCGGCTCGTCGTGCTTGCCCGGACGCTCTCGGCCGCGCTGCGCGCGCTCATCGACCTCGATGCCGCGGCCGGCGCGGCGGCGATGATCGCGACCGCCACCTTGCCCGAGATCGACGCGGCCTCGACGCCGCTGCTCGTCGTGAAGACGGAGCTGTTCGAGAGCCGCCGCATCGCGTTGCACGGGTTGGGTTCGGCAAGGACGGCCGCCGCCGCCGAGGTCCTTCGCGGGCCGGCCGGCGTGGGCGAAGCCGACTACCGGCTGCGCGCGGTCGCGGTCCGCTCGCTGGCCATATCGGGCGAGCCGGAGGCCGCGGCGCAGATCGCCCCCTATCTCGACGACCAGGCGGCCGAGGTGCGCTGGATGGCGGCCCTCTCGCTCGGCCGCCTCGGCGACCGTGCGGCGGCGGCGGCGCTCGGCGGCGGGCTCGACGACGAGAATGCGCGCGTCCGTCGCGAGGCGACGCTTGCGCTCGGCTATCTCGGGGATTCCTCGCAGCGTGCGCAGCTCGTCGCCCTGGCGGAGGGCGACCCTTCCCGCCAGGTGCGGGAAGCCGCTTCCTATGCTCTCCAGCTCATCGACGAGGCCGAGGCGACGCCCTGACGCCCCCGACGGCCCTGGCTGCGGGCGCCCCCTCCCCGCCGCGACCGCGCGGGTCGCGGCGGCGAACATCGGGAAGACCTCGCGAGAGGCGCGGACCGCCTAGCGTTCGCACATTGCCCTAGCGCTCGCACATCGCCATGACGCGGCTCGGGCTGCCGGTGCCGCGGGTATGCTTCATCGCGCCCACGACGAGCGTGCAGCTCGCGCCGTCGTTCATCGCCGTGGTGAGCTCGCCGAGATTGGCCATGTTCTCCAGCAGCAGGATGTTGCGCTGCAGGAATTTCACGTGGGTGTACCAGACGTTGGTGTCCATGTTCGGCCCCTCGCCGACATTTCCCTCGCCGGAGTCGATGGCAAGGTTGTCGGCGCCGACGCCGGCGAGCTGGATATTCTTCTCGTCCAGCACCTGAACCAGCTTGTCCACCGATTCGTGGCTCATGCCGGGATGGTTGAAGCCGTTGAGATAGACCGACTTGTCCCATTCGGGTCCGCCGTCGAAGTAGAATTTCGACCAGCCGAGATTCATGACGAGCCAGGCGCCGTCCTGCAGCTTGTCGGCGATGGCGGCGATGTCGTCCGCGGTGACGACGTTGCCGGACGCATCGGAGAAGTCGGTGATCGCCTTGTCCGGGTTGGGGTTGCCGCCATTCTTGTCAAGCTCGGCCTGGACGCGGCTGCTGATATCGATCAGCACAACCGGCCCGACGAGCTGTTCGACCGTGACGCGTTCGGCGGTATGGCGATCCGCAACCGCGATGCCGCCCTCTTCCATCGTCTCCTCATTATTCAGGTAATGGGCCGGCGTATCGAAATGCGTGCCATGGTGCTCATCGACGATCAGTTTTCCGGAGTCGAAGTAGCCTTGATTCGTCGGCCATTCCGAGATCGTCAGGATCGCCTGCTGATCGAAGGTCGGATGCGGCTTGCTGTCGAGCCAGGGCTGGTTGAGGTCCGCCTTCAGCGGATCGCCTTCCATGGGTTTGAAGGTCGGGATCGGGTGCGTCAGATCGATCAGGAAGGTTTCCGCCCCGGCAGCCGCGATGCCGCCCAGAAGGGCGGCGGCGAAAGCGAGGCCGATCGGCAGTTTGCTGATTCCGGTCATGAACGTTCCTCCGTTGCGAGCGCTTCTTTCCGCCGGCGTGCCCGGTCTCTCGCGAACCGGTTGACGCATCCCCGCTCTTGCCGACCATCCTAACGGAAGCGAACCCGGAATCTAGTCCTTGCGTGGAGCGCCCCGAGCGCCGGGCCCGACGCGATTTCCGGCTGTTGCCCGAGGCCCGCCGGCTGGTCTATGACAGGGGCATTCTGGGGCCGCGGCGCGGCGCCCACGGGCAATTCGGGCTGACGGGACAGGGATTTGGCGAACGATGGCAAGGATCGATGAAGTTTCCCAAGAGCACCGCGACACCTGGCGCAATTTCTGCCGCCTGACGACCGTGCTCGTGGTCGGCGTGATGGTGCTGCTGGGGCTGATGGCGCTGACCCTCCTCTAGCCGCTCGCGACGACGGGCGGCCCGGCGCGCGCAGCCGGCCAGCCCCGCAGGCGGGACCCATGCAGAGCATCCTCGCTTTCGTCTTCGCCGCCATCGCCGAGATCGCCGGCTGCTTCGCCTTCTGGGCGTGGCTGCGCAAGGACGCGTCGGCCTGGTGGCTGGTCCCGGGCTGCCTCGCCCTCGCCCTCTTCGCCTATCTGCTGACGCGGGTCGAAAGCGACTTCGCCGGGCGCGCCTATGCCGCCTATGGCGGCATCTACATCGCCGCGGCGCTCGTCTGGCTCTGGATTGTCGAAGGCACGCGGCCCGACCGCTGGGATCTTGCGGGCGCCGTGCTATGCCTCGCAGGCACAGCCGTCATCCTGTTCGGCCCGCGCGCGGCGTAAGCCGTGCGAACCGACCTCAACCCGATCGTTCCGGATTTTGAAGGCGCGGCGCGCCTCAGCCGACGATTTCGGCCGGCTTGAAGAAGTAAGCGATCTCGGTCTTCGCGTTCTCGGCCGAATCCGAGCCATGCACCGAATTGGCCTCGATCGACTCCGCGAAGTCCTTCCGGATCGTGCCGGCCGCGGCGTTGGCGGGATTGGTCGCGCCCATGATCTCGCGATTGCGGGCGACCGCGTTCTCGCCTTCGAGCACCTGGACCACCACCGGCCCGCTCGTCATGAAGGCGCAGAGGTCCTTGAAGAAGGGACGCTCGCGATGCACGGCATAGAAGCCCTCGGCCATCTCGCGGCTGAGCCGCAGCCGCTTCTGCGCGACGATGCGCAGCCCTGCCTCCTCGAACCGGGCATTGATCTTGCCGGTGAGGTTGCGCCGGGTGGCATCCGGCTTGATGATGGAGAGCGTGCGTTCGACGGCCATGCGCGGGGTTCCTCCGGGACGAAAGACCGGCGAGCTTATAGAGACTCGCCGGCCCGACCGCAACCCGCCGCAGACCGGCAAATCGCCCCCGCGCCGCCTTGGCGCCGGGGCGCATCCGCGGGCTTCGCCTGCGGCCCCGGACCGTGCTAAGACGCCGCCCGCCATGTTGCAGATCGCCGACCTCACCTACCGGATCGCCGGCCGCCCCTTGCTGGAGGCGGCGTCGCTCGCGCTGCCGCCCGGCCATCGGGCGGGCATCGTCGGGCCGAACGGCAGCGGCAAATCGACGCTGCTGAAGCTCATTGCCGGCGATCTCGCGGCCGATCAGGGGACGGTGGCGGTGCCGAACAACTGGCGCATCGGCCGGCTGCATCAGGAGGCGCCGGACGGGCCCGAGAGCCTGATCGATACCGTGCTCGCCTTCGATGTCGAGCGTGGCGCGCTGCTCGACGAGGCCGAGCATGCGAGCGACCCGCACCGCATCGCCGAGATCCACGACCGGCTGGTGCAGATCGAAGCCCATAGCGCACCCGCCCGCGCCGCCTCGATCCTCGCCGGGCTGGGCTTCGACGAAGCGCAGCAGGCGCGCCCCTGCCGCGAGTTCTCCGGCGGCTGGCGCATGCGCGTGGCACTCGCGGGCCTGCTCTTCTCCGAGCCGGACCTGCTGCTGCTCGACGAGCCGACCAACCATCTCGACCTCGAGGCGTCGATCTGGCTCGAGAGCTATCTCAAGAGCTATCCGCGAACCATCCTGCTGGTCAGCCACGACCGCGATCTGCTCAATCGCGCGGTCGAGAAGATCGTGCATCTCGAGAACCGCAAGCTCGTCCTCTATAACGGCGGCTACGACAATTTCGAGCGCACGCGGAGCGAGCGCCTCGCGCATCAGTCGGCGGCGCACGCGAAGCAGCTCGCCCAGCGTCGCCACATGCAGGCCTTCGTCGACCGCTTCCGCTACAAGGCGAGCAAGGCGCGCCAGGCCCAGTCGCGCCTCAAGGCGCTGGAGCGCATGGAGCCGATCGCCGCCGTGGTGGAGGCACGCACGGTCGCCTTCGATTTCCCGGCCCCCGCCCCCATGCCGCCGCCGCTGGTCACCATGGACGGCGTCGCGGTCGGGTACGAGGCCGGCAAGCCGATCCTGCGCGGCCTCGATCTGCGGCTCGACCAGGACGACCGGATCGCGCTGCTCGGGGCCAACGGCAACGGCAAATCGACGCTCGCCAAGCTCTTCGTCGGCCGGCTGCAGCCGATGGCGGGCGAGCTGCGGCGTTCCTCCAAGCTCAAGATCGGCTATTTCGCGCAGCATCAGGCCGACGAGCTGGCGCTGGAATCGACGCCGCTCATGCTCATGGAACGCGCCGCACCCCAGCTCGCCGAGCCGAAGCGCCGCGCGCATCTGGCCCGGTTCGGGCTCGACCAGCAGCGCGTCAACACCCAGGTCGGCGCGCTGTCCGGCGGCGAGAAGGCGCGCCTCCTCTTCGCCCTCGTCACCCACGACGCGCCGCATGTGCTGATCCTCGACGAGCCGACCAACCATCTGGACGTCGATGCGCGCCAGGCGCTGATCGCCGCGCTCAACGACTATGAAGGCGCCGTGGTGCTGATCAGCCACGATCCGCATCTGATCGAGCTCGGCGCGGACCGGCTCTGGCTGGTCGCCGATGGCCATTGCCGGCCCTTCGACGGGTCGATGGAGGATTATCGCGACTATCTGATGGCGCAGCGGCGCGGCAGCGGCGATCGCGGCGAGGCCGACGGCCGCAATGGCGGCGCCACGCATACCGCCGCCGGCCGCAAGGAGCGGCGCAAGGCGGAGGCCGAGGCACGGGCGCGGACGGCCGACCTGCGGAAGGCCACGACGGCGGCGGAGAAGCGCCTCGAAGCGCTCAATGCCAAACGCGCGGTTCTGGAGAAGAAGCTCGCCGATCCCGAGATCTATCTCGGTCCGACACGCGATCTGATGGCGCTCCAGGTCAAGTTCGGCGAGCTGAAGCGCGAGATCGCCGCCGCCGAGGAGACCTGGCTCGCGGCCCAGGCCGCGATGGAAGAAGCCGGCGCCTGATCTGAACGGGTGATCAGCCCCGCGCCTTCTCTTCCCAGCGACCGGCCTCGTTCTGCTGGTAATAGACGAGGCTGTGGCCGGCGGATTTGTAGGAGGTCCACCGCTCGCGCGCAGCGGCGACGGCGCTCGTGTCCTGGCCGTCGAACAGCTCGACGCAGAGCGCGTAGGTGTCGATCGTCTGCGACCGGGCGCCATCGGCAAGGAACAGCACCGCCGCCGCGTTCGGATTTTCGTCGGTCTCGGTGAGCCAGATCGGCTGACGTTCCGCCTGGCCGTCGCGCTTCGTGCCGTGCGGCAGGAAGTTGCGATCCTTGTAGGTCCAAAGATGCGCCGCGAGCGCCTCGACCCGCTCCTCCGAGCCCAGCATCACCACGGCGCGCTGTCCGCGCTCGAGAGTCCGCTCCAGCATCGTCGGCAGCGCCGCCTCGAGCGGGCTGCGCTGCAGATGGTAGAAGCGGATCTCGGTCATCGAGCCTTCCCGCTCAGCGTTCCTCGTAATGCTGCGCCACCAGCCGGTTGAGGATACGGATGCCGTAGCCCGTCGCGCCCTTCGGCACGGTCGGCGCATCCTTGTCGCTCCAGGCCATGCCGGCGATGTCGAGATGCGCCCAGGGCGTGTTGTTCACGAAGCGTTGCAGGAACTGCGCGGCGGTGATCGAGCCGCCATACCGGCCGCCGACATTCTTCACGTCGGCGATGTCCGAATTGATGAGCTTGTCGTATGCGTCGCCGAGCGGCATACGCCAGAGCAGCTCGCCCTCGGCGCGTCCGACACCCAGTAGGCGCTCGGCAAGCTGGTCGTTGTTCGAGAAGAGGCCGGCCTGCACCTGGCCGAGCGCCACCATGATGGCGCCCGTCAGGGTCGCAAGATCGATCATGAGCTGCGGCTTGAAGCGCTGCTGCGTGTACCAGAGCGCGTCGGCGAGCACGAGCCGGCCTTCCGCGTCGGTGTTGATCACCTCGATCGTCTGGCCCGACATCGAACGCACCACGTCGCCGGGACGCTGCGCCGTGCCGGAGGGCATGTTCTCGACGAGCCCCACCACGCCGACGACATTCGCCTTCGCCTTGCGGCCGGCGAGCGCCTTCATCGCGCCGATCACGGCGCCCGCCCCGCCCATGTCCCACTTCATCTCTTCCATGCCGGCGGCGGGCTTGATCGAGATGCCGCCGGTATCGAAGGTGACGCCCTTGCCGATGAAGGCAACCGGCGGCTTCTTCCGGCTGGCCGGCAGGCCGTTCCACTGCATGACCACGAGCCGCGAATCCCGTTCGCTGCCCTGCCCCACGCCGAGCAGCGCGCCCATGCCGAGCTTTTTCATCTGCGCCTCGCCCAGCACCTCGACCTCGACGCCGAGCCTGGCGAGCTGCTTCGCCGCCGCCGCGAGGCTCTCCGGATAGATCACGTTGGCGGGCTCAGCCACCAGGTCGCGGGTGAAGACGATGCCGTCCGCCAGCCGTTCGAGCGGCTCATAGGCGCGTTTCGCCGCCGCCGGATCCTCGACCATGATGGTGAGCTTCTTCACGCTCGGCTTCTGCTCGGGCTTTTCCTTGGTGCGGTATTTGTCGAAACGGTAGCTCCGGAGCCGCGCCCCTTGCGCGACGCGCGCGGCGAACTCCGCCGCGCCGACCTTGCTGCCCGAGATCGGGTCGATGGCGATCGAGAGCGACGTCTCGCCCACGCCATTGGCATGCGCGACGAGGCGTCCGCCGATCGCTTCGGCGACGAGCGGATCCAGGGTCGCCGGCGCGCCGACACCATAGAGCAGCACGCGGTCGAGCTTCAGCTCGCCCGGCGCCAGAATTTGCAACAGCTCGTCCACCCGGCCCTTGAAGCGGCTCACCGCAAGCGCGCGGCCGACGGCGCCCTTGCTCAGGCGGTCGGCGAGCGTGGCCGACGCGGCGAGCTTGCGCTCATCGGCGACCGCGACGGCGAGCGCGCCCGCGGTCGGCATCTCGTGCTTGGCGAACTGGATCTTCATGGGCGCACTCCTGAGGGCGGGCGTCGACGCGGGGACGGCGCCGGCGGAACTGGCCGCGCCAGCGTCTCGTCTATCATAGGCGAGGTCTGCGATAAAGTCGGCGCAGGGTCACGGACCAGATGCCGCTAGGAACGCCGCGGCCGGCCCCTCTATCATGCGCGCCATGCAGGGTCGCAGGATTCTCGACGGGACGACGCGCTATATCGGTCTGCAACTGGTGACGACGTTCATCCTGGTCTCGATCGGGCTGACGCTCATCGTCTGGCTGACCCAGACCGTGCGGCTGCTCGACCTCATCGTGAATCGCGGCCTGCCCTTCGACACCGCGCTCTACTTCCTCGGTCTGCTCCTGCCGAAACTGATCGGCGTGATGATTCCCATCACCCTCTTCATCTCCGTGGTGTTCGTCTATTTTCGCCTCGCCAGCGACAGCGAGCTCGTGGTGCTGGTGGCGGCCGGGCTGAGCCCGCTGCAACTCGCAAGGGCCGGTATGCTGGTGGCGCTGGTGGTGCTCGTCGTCGGCTACTGGCTTGCGATCTCGCTCCAGCCGGCGGCGGCGCGCGTGTTCACCGATCTCGCCTTCCGCATGCGCAACGACTACTCGCAGGCGCTGCTTCAGGAAGGGGTCTTCAGCGAGCTCATCCCGGGCCTGACCTTCTATGCCCGGGAACGCGACGGCGCAGGCGTGCTTCATGGCGTGCTGATCTATGACCGGCGGATTCCGAAATCGACCCGCATCTACACCGCCGCGAGCGGTCTCATCGCCGGCTCCGATGAAGGTCCCCGGGTCGTGCTGGAACGCGGCACGGTGCAGCAATCCGGCGCCGGCGACGTGTCCATCCTCTATTTCGACCGGACGATCGTCGAGCTTTCCGATCTGACCACGGATCGCACCGCGCCGCTGCGCAGCGAGGAGATGACCCTCGCCGAGCTGCTGCAGCCGGGGCCGGAGATCGCCGATCAGGAGAGTCGCGACCGCCTGCGGGTTCAGGCGCATCGGCGGCTGACCGAGCCGCTGCAGATATTCGCCTACACCATGGTCGGGCTCGCCTGCATGTTGCTCGGCCCGCGCGGCCGACGGCAGCAGCGCATCAATGCGGTGGTGGCGGTGCTGGCGGTAGGTCTTCTCGTCGCCGCCAGCTATGCCGGCCTCAGCATCGCGCTCGTCCATCCCTGGCTGGTGTCGCTGCTTTATCTGATACCTCTGCTGACGGCGGCGGCGGCGTTCCTGCTGCTCTCGCAGCGTTTCCGGCGGCACCGCCCCCGCCTGGCCAGGTGACGGGCCGATGGCCGCGACTGCAATCTCCTCCCGCATCCTGCCACCGACCTTCTCGCTCTATCTGGCGCGGCTTTTTCTGAAATGGCTGCTCGGCACCATGGCGCTGATCGTCGTGATCGTCCTGGTCGCCGACCTCTTCCAGTTCCTCACGGACGAGGGCATCGGCAAGAACGTCTGGCGCGTCCTGGTGATCGCGCTCCTCAAGCTGCCGCAGACCGCGCAGCAGGCCATTCCGTTCGCGATCCTGGTCGCCGGCCTCGGCACCTATCGGCAGCTCACCCAGTCGAGCGAGCTGATCGTGGCGCGGGCGAGCGGGCTTTCCGTGTGGCAATTCCTCCTGCCGGTGCTGGTCGCGGCGTTCCTCGTCGGCGTCTTTCGGGTGACCGCGCTCGATCCCTTCGCAACCACGCTCATGGCACGGTACGAAACCATGCGGAGCATCTATTTCGAGGGCACCGACGGGCTTTCCGTCTCGATCAGCGGCGGCGTCTGGCTCCGGGAGCAGGACGAGAAGGGAACGTCGATCGTCCACGCCTTCGGCGTCGATGCCGCAACCGGAACGCTCACGCGGGTCACCATTCTTCAACTCGATCGGAACGACCAGTTCGAGATCCGCTATGACGCGCTCACCGGACGGTTGCGCGCCGGCCATTGGGAGCTGGAGGAGGTCCGGCAGGTCGAGGCGGGGCGCGGCGCGGTCCGCCTCGATCGACTCGAGTTGCCGACTCGACTCGCCTTCAGCCAGATTGTCGACCGATTCGCCAAGACCAACTCGATCTCGTTCTGGGAGTTGCCGGCCTATGCCGCAAATCTGGAAGCGACCGGCTTCTCCGGCAGGCCCCACAAGCTGCTGTGGCATCGGCTGCTGGCGATGCCGTTCCTCTATCTCGCGCTCATACTCATCGCTGCGGCGTTCGCGCTTCGACTCTATCGCAAGGGCGACGGCGTGATGCTCGTCGGGGCTGGCGCCCTCACCGGTTTCCTGCTCTATTTCTTTTCGGACCTCGTCTACGCTCTCGGGATCAATTCCAGCATACCGCTCGAGTTGGCCGCCTGGGCGCCAGCCGGGGTCGTTGGCCTGCTGGGGATTGCCCTGCTGCTGCATCTGGAGGACGGCTGAGAGCCATGAGAGGGGGATGGCTGGTCTGGCTGCTCGGCTGGCTCTTGCTGCTGTACGGCGCAATGCCGGCCATGGCAGCGCCGCCGCCCGACAACAAGACCCCGGTTCTCCTCTCCGCCGACAGCGTCACCTACGACCAGGATAACGGCCTGGTCGTCGCCGAAGGCAATGTCGAGATCTCGCAAGGCGACCGCATGGTGCTCGCCGACCGCGTGATCTACAACGAGCGCACCCTCGTGGTGACGGCCGAAGGCAATGTGAGCCTGCTCGAGCCGAGCGGCGACGTGCTCTTCGCCGACCACGTCGATCTCACGGACGACCTCCGCAACGGGGCCATCGAGAACATCCGGCTGCTGATGACCGACCGCTCGCGCATGGCGGCGGCCTCGGGTCAGCGCACCGGCGGGCGATATACCGAGATGAGTCACGCCGTCTACTCGCCCTGCGAGCTCTGCCCCGAAGATCGCACGGCGCCGCCGCTCTGGCAGCTAAAGGCGGTGCGGGTGGTGCACGACCAGGAAGAGCACACCATCGAGTACAAGGACGCCTGGATGGAGATCTACGGCGTGCCGATCTTCTACACGCCCTATTTCTCGCATCCCGACCCGACGGTGAAGCGCCAGAGCGGCTTCCTCTCGCCCCGCATCGGCGGCAGCGACGACCTCGGCGTGTCCTTCCAGATGCCGTATTTCTGGGTGCTGAGCCCGCAGGACGACATCACTTTTTCGCCCCTGTTCACGACCCAGCAGAGCATCGTGCCGATGGTCGAGTATCGGCGACGCATGGTCGACGGCGAGATCAATCTCGGCGGCAGCTTCACCGTGGCTGATCGCGAGATCGAGGAAAGCGGCGAAACCCACACGATCGACAACGATTTCCGCGGCCATATCGATAGCTGGAGCCGTTTCGACATCAACGACAACTGGCGCTGGGGCATCGATGCCAACCGGGCGACGGACAAGACCTATCTGCGCCTCTACAACATCAGCGACGATCGCACGCTCACCAGCCGGCTGTTCGCGGAAGGGTTCCACGGGCGGAACTACCTGACGATCGAGAACTATGCCTTCCAGGGCATGCGCGACATCGACGACAACGATCAGGTTCCCTATATCTCGCCTTTCATCAACTACTCCTATGTCGGCGAGCCGGGCAACTACGGCGGCTATTACAGCTTCGATGCGGGCACCATGGTGCTGTCGCGCATCGAAGGGCGCGACAGCCGCCGCGTCTCGGTCGGCGCGGCCTGGACCCTGCCCTACACGGCGCCCGCCGGCGACATCTACAAGTTCGAGGTCGGCGTGCGTGGCGACCTTTACTGGGTCAACAACGTGCGGCCGGGCAGCGACGACGTCGATCCGACGACCAACACCGTCGACGACGTGGTGGGCCGGGTATTCCCGCAGGTGAGCTTCGAATGGCGCTATCCCTTCGTGCGCCACAGCGGCACCAGCCATCAGGTGATCGAGCCGATCGTGGGCGCCTATGCCGGCATCGGCGGCGGCAATCCCGGCACCATCCCCAACGAAGACAGCCAAGGCTTCGATTTCGACGACACCAACCTCTTCAATCCGAACCGCTTTTCCGGGTACGACCGCGTCGACAGCGGCCAGCGCATCGACTACGGCCTGCGCTGGAGCATCTATGGCGATGGCGGCGGCTTCTCCAGCATATTCCTCGGCCAGAGCTACCGCATCGGCGGCGGCCACGAGTTCGGTCTCGACAGCGGCATCGAGGACGATTTCTCCGACGTGGTCGGCCGGCTCCAGGTTTCGCCGAACAAGTATCTCGATTTGCTCTACAGGTTTCGTTTCGACACCGACGAGATGGATCTGGAGCGCAACGAGGTCGGTTTGCGGGTCGGCCCGCCGGCGCTCAATCTCACCGCGTCCTATGCCCGGCTGCACAACAACGAGAGCGACCTCGGCTCGCGCGAGGAAATCTACGGCCGCCTCGCCTCGCAGGTCACAGACTACTGGTCACTCTTCGCGTCGACGCGCGCGGACCTGGAAGAGAACGAGATTCTCTCGATCGGCGGCGGCGCCAACTACCGGGACGAATGCTTCGACATCGGCCTCTCGGTGACCCAGACGCATTTCAAGGACGACGAAATCGACCCGGGCACCCGCTTCATGCTGACGGTCGGCTTCAAGAACCTCGGCGCGGTCGAGCTTCCCTTCTGACCCTTCGCTTCGCGACAAGACGCCGTCCGGACGAACGTTGTCGGGTTCGGCCCGGTTCGCGTATAGTGTCGCTCCTGAGCCTAACCCCTCGGAGTTCAAACGGAATTTGCTCTTGAAACGTTGCCTCGTCCCCTTGCTTGCCGGCTTTCTGGCGTGGACTTCGCCGGCCGCCGCGCAGGACACCATGCAGATCGCGGCAGTGGTCAACGACGATGTCATCACCGTCATCGACCTGCTCGTGCGAACCCGTGTCGCGCTGGTGGCTTCCAATCAGCAGGATACGCCCGAGAACCGCGCGCGGCTCGTCGTTCCTGCCCTTCGCAACCTGATCGACGAGCGGCTGAAGCAGCAGGTGGCCCGGGCCGCCGAGATCGAGATCTCCGACGCGGACGTCGAAGAGCGCATGCGACAGCTCGCGGCGCAAAACAACATGTCGGTCGATGATTTCAAGCAAGGGCTGATGAGCCGCGGCATCCTGGTCGACAACTTCACCGACCAGATCCGCGCCGAGCTCGGCTGGGTGAGGTTCGTGCAGGTGTGGTTCCGCGGCCAGGCCGATGTCAGCGACAAGGATATCGACGATCAGATCGCGGAATCGCAGAAACACACGGGCACGCCGGAATACTCGATCGCGGAGATATTCCTGCCGGTTTATGCGGCCGACGAGGACACGCTCGTGAAGCAGAACGCCGAGCAGCTCATGCAGCAGCTGCGCGCCGGCGCGGATTTCCCGGCGCTGGCCCGGCAGTTCTCCCAATCCGCGACGGCAAGCAACGGCGGCCTCATCGGCTGGAGCCGCGCGGATCAGCTCGATCCGGCGGTCGCCGGCGCGGTCGCGATGATGACGCCCGGCAATGTCACCGGCCCGCTGCCGGTGGCCGGCGGCTACAGCATTCTCGCGCTGCGTGACGTGCGCAACAACAGCGGCGAGCCGCCCAGCCGCGAGGAGATCCGCGACCAGCTCCGCCGCCAGCGGCTCGATCGCCTCGCGCGCGGCTACCTGACCGATCTCCGCAACGCCGCCTATATCGATATCCGGGTGCAGATACCGCAGTCGCCTTGAGGACGGTCATCCCGGCGCCATGACAGAGCCGCCCCCGCTTCCGCCGCTAAGCGACGTCATCAGGCGCTACGGGCTTTCGGCGCGACGGTCGCTCGGCCAGCATTTCCTGCTCGATCCCAACCTCACCGGCCGCATCGCGCGCGCGGCAGCGCCGCTCGACCGCGGCACGGTGATCGAGGTCGGCCCCGGGCCGGGCGGGCTGACGCGGTCGCTGCTCGCCGAGGGTGCCGCGAGGCTCGTCGCGGTCGAACTCGATCCGCGCTGCATCGAGGCGCTGGAAGAACTGCGCCTCGCCTATCCCGATCGGCTCGAGATCCGCGCCGGCGATGCGCTCGAGATCGACCCCGGCGCGCTCGGCCCCGCGCCGCGGCGGATCGTCGCCAACCTGCCCTACAATGTCGGAACAGCGTTGCTCGCCCGCTGGCTGCCGGGGCTGGAGCGCTTCGAGCGGCTGGTGCTCATGTTCCAGAAGGAAGTGGCCGACCGCCTCGCGGCCAAGCCGCGGAGCAAGGATTACGGCCGGCTGTCGGTCGCCGTGCAGTGGCGCGCCGAGGTGACGCGGCTCTTCGATATTCCGCCGCGGGCCTTCACCCCGCCGCCGAAAGTGACCTCGACCGTGGTCGATATCCGTCCGCTTGTCGCACCGCGCTACCCGGCCGACGGCGACATCCTGGAGCGGGTGACGGCGGCCGCCTTCGGCCAGCGCCGGAAGATGCTGCGGCAGTCGCTGCGGCGCCTGATGCCGGACCCGCTGCCGGTCCTCGCCGCCGCCGGCATCGCCGGGACGGCCCGGGCGGAAGAGTTGTCGGTGGAAGCCTTCGCCGCGCTCGCCCGCGCTTTTGCGTCGTCGCACGGCCGCGGCGCTACTGACCTTCGCGCAGCGCCTTGACGAACTCGTGCAGCCCCATCTGCCGCTCGCGCCGGAGGCGTTCGGCGAGCAGGATGGCCTCGATCTTCCGGACCGTCTCCTCGAGCGATTCGTTGATCAGCACATACTGATATTCGGGCCAGTGGCTGAGCTCGTCCGCGGCTTTCGCCATGCGGCGGGCGACTTCCTCGGTGCTGTCCTGGGCGCGCTTGCGCAGCCGCACCTCGAGCTCGCGCGTCGAAGGCGGCAGGATGAAGACGGTAACGAGATCGTCGCGCGCGCGATCGGCAAGCTGCTGCGTGCCCTGCCAGTCGATGTCGAAGAGCACGTCGCGTCCTTCGGCGAGGGCGCGATCGACGGGCGCGCGCGGCGTGCCGTAATAATTGTCGAACACCTTCGCATATTCGAGGAACTCCTGACGGTTGATCATCAGGTTGAACTCGGTCGCGTCGGTGAAGTGGTAATCGACGCCCGGCACCTCGCCCGGCCGCTTCGCCCTCGTGGTCGCCGAAACCGACATCTGCAGGAAGGGATCGCGCTCCAGCAGCATCCGCGAGATCGAGGTCTTGCCCGCGCCCGAGGGCGAGGAGAGGACCAGCATCAGGCCGCGCCGCTGCGGCGTGACGAAGCCGGTGTTCTCGGCGGCGCCCGGGCGGGGTCGCTCGCCGTTTCTGGTCTTGGTCGACGCCTTGCTCATCCGGTCACTCGATGTTCTGGACCTGCTCGCGGAGCTGCTCGACGGCGGCCTTGAGATCGAGGCCGATCGCCGTCAATCCGAGATCCTGCGACTTGCTGCAGATGGTATTGGCCTCGCGATTGAGCTCCTGGCAAAGGAAATCGAGCTTGCGGCCGATCGCGCCGCCTTCGGCAAGAAGCGTCCGTACCGCCGCCACATGGGCCGCCAGCCGGTCGAGCTCCTCGCGGACATCGCCCTTGGCGATCAGCAGGGCCAGCTCCTGTGCGAGCCGCTCCTCGGGGAGCGCCGGAAGCTCGCCCATCAGCTCCTCGACCTGCGCGCGGAAGCGCGCCTTCTGCGCATCCGGCTGCAGGGCGGCAAGCACGCGGGCCCGGGCGACCAGCGCGTCGATCTCGCCGATCTGCGCGCCGATGATCGCGCCGAGGCGCGCGCCTTCCTCCGCCCGCATGCGGACCAGCGCCGCGAGCGCCGTTTCAAGGCTGCGGGTGAGCAGGGCAAGCCGCGCCGCCCGCTCCTCCTCCGTCTCCTCGATCTCGACGCGCTCGATGACGCCGGGGAGCGCCAGCAGGCCGTCGAGCCGGGCGGGCGCCATGTCGGGGCCGGCGCCGAGGCTGCGGGCGAGCGCCAGGGCCTGTTCCAGCGTCGCGCGATTGACGCGATAGACCGGCTGGGCCGCGCCCTGCCGCGACCCGTCGAGCTGCACGGTGATGTTGCCGCGCTTGCAATGGACGGGCACGAGCTGACGCACTGCCGGCTCGAGCGCCTCGAGCCCGGCCGGCAGGCGGCAGCGCAGATCGAGGCTGCGACCGTTGACGCTCTTCAGCTCCCAGCTCCAGTGCCGCTCGCCCTCCGTCGCTTCGGCGCGCGCAAAGCCGGTCATGCTGGCAATGGCGCTTCGTGCGCCCATCGCATACCCCGAGATATTGTGGTTCGCCCCCTCCGACCGACTATATACGGCGGGATGCCCGGCAACAAGCGATCCGCCCGGGAAAGCCGCAGAAAGCCTCGCGCGCATCTTCGACACAAGCGCCGGCACCGCACCCGATGCAATCCTCGCCCGCGGAATCGACACGCCCTCCCCGCGAGATCGGAATCCCGGAACCTCGATGACGACGCTGCAGGATCACTACGAGGCGAAATATGCCGCCGAGGCGCATGCCGGTCTGCCCCGGCGGATAAGCCGGGTCGCGCGGCCGCGCGACCGTTTCACGGCCGCGCTTGCCGCCATCGCGCCGCGGCTCCCCGCGCAAGCGAGCCTGCTGGAGCTCGGCGCCGGCGACGGGCGCATCGGCTACTCGCTTCTGGCGGAACGTCCCGACATTGCACACCTGGTCCTCTCCGATTTTTCCGAGCCGAGGGTGCGGGGACTTCGCCGCAGCTTCCGGGACGACGCGCGCGTCGAGGTGGCGCAGCTCGACGCGGAGCATGTCGATTATGCGGAAGGATCGTTCGACGCCATCATGATGGTGGCGTTGATCGAGCATCTGCTCGATCCCCTGCGCGCGATGATCCGCATCCGGTCGCTGCTGAAGCCGCGCGGCTTCGTCTATATCGACACCCCCAACATCGCGAAATGGACCCGGCGCCTCAAGCTGCTGCGGGGCGAATTCCCCTCGACCGCCTCGACGAGCGAAGGCCTCATCACCTATGACGGCAGGCCCGTCGACCTCTATGATGAGGGCCACCTGCATTATTTCAGCTACAGCTCGTTGTCGCGCATGCTGATCGATCGTTGCGGATTCTCGGCCGTCGAGCCGGCGCCCTACGCCGTCGCCCCGCTTCCCGCCGGCCCCGGTCACTGGGCGGCGAAGCGCCTGCCGGGCCTGTTCAGCGACGTCGCGGTCATCGCTCGCGCCTGACGAGGCATCAGGGGACCCTCGGCTTCCTTTCGCCCATGACGATGCCTCCCGTGCGGATCCTCATCACCGGCGCCTCGAGCGGCATCGGGGCGGCGCTGGCCCGGCTCTACGCGGCGCCGGGCCGGTCGCTGCTGCTTGCCGGTCGCGACCGCGGCCGACTCGAGGCCGTGGCGGCCGAATGTCGTGCCAGCGGCGCCGAGGCGGAGACGGCGGCGATCGACGTGACCGATGCGGCGGCGATGCGCGGGTGGATCGAGGCGGCAGACGATGCCCGCCCCATCGACCTCGTCATCGCCAATGCGGGGATTTCCGCCGGCACGGGCGGCGACGGCGAGAGCGCGGCCCAGGCGCGCGCCATCTATGCGATCAATCTCGACGGGGTACTGAACACGGTATTGCCGGCCCTCGCGGCGATGGCGCGGCGTGGCCGCGGCCAGATCGCCATCATGAGCTCGCTCGCCGCCTTTCGCGGCTTTCCGGGCGCACCGGCCTATTGCGGCTCTAAGGCCGCCGTGCGGGTCTGGGGCGAGGCGCTCAGGGGCGAGTTCGCCGCGCGCGGGATCGCCATCAATGTCATCTGCCCAGGCTACATCCGCACGCCCATGACCGCCGTGAACCGCTTTCCGATGCCGTTCCTCATGGCGGTCGACCGGGCGGCGCGCATGATTCGGCGCGGCCTCGAGCGCAACCGCGCCCGGATCGCCTTTCCCTTGCCGATCTATGCGGCCGTGTGGCTCGTATCGCTGCTGCCGCCCGGCCTCACCGACTGGATCATGACGAGGCTGCCGAAGAAGGGCTGAACGGAACCTTCCCGCGCGGCCGGGTTCGGCCTCAGGGTGTCGTTTCCCCGGTCTCCTTCTTTTGCTCGGCCGAGATCCGCCGCCAGGCGGCGACGTTCTTCAGATGCTCTTCCATCGTCTTCGCGAACACATGGCCGCCGGTGCCGTCCGCGACGAAGTAGAACTCGTCGCTTTGCGCCGGCTGCAGCACGGCGGCGATGGCCGACCGGCCCGGATTGGTGATCGGCGCAGGAGGCAGGCCGTTCGCCACGTAAGTGTTGTAGGGGCTCTCCGTCGTCAGGTCGGCGCGCGTCAGCAGCCGCCCGAGCGGCGCCTTGCCCTGGGTCAGCGCATAGATCACCGTCGGGTCGGATTGCAGCGGCATTCCGGTCCTGAGCCGGTTGAAGAACACGGCCGCGATCCGTGGCTGCTCGGCGGCGATGGCGGTTTCCTTCTCGACGATCGAGGCGAGGATCACTGCATCGTGCGGCGTTTCCAGGGAAAGATCCGACCTGCGGCCGGGCCAGAGCTCGTCGAGGGCGACCGTCATCGCCTTGCGCATGCGCTCGAGAATCCCGGCCCGCTCGTCGCCCAGCATGAAGAAATAGGTTTCCGGCAGGAACTGGCCCTGCTCGCCGAGCGCCGCGGCGTCCGGCAACTCGCCCTCGAGCGCGGGCTCGGCGGCCAGCAGGTCGAGGATTTCGCGATTGGTCAGCCCCTCGGCGATGGTGATCTTCCGCTGCACCCGCCGGCCTTCGATCATCTGCTCGATGGCGCCGCGCGGGCTGATGCCGGCCGGGAAAAGGTACTCGCCGGCCTGCAGCGGGCGGTTCTCGAACAGGAGCCGCACCCCCACCCGAAACAACAGCGGATCCTCGATGACCGAGGCCGCGGCGAGCTTCTGCGCGATGCGGGCGACGCTGGTCCCGCTCGTCACCACGACGGTGGTGGGCTCGGCCGAGGGACCGGGCGCGGTCAGGCCGCGATAGCCGTAGGCGGCGATGCCGCCCGCCAGCAGGAGCGCCAGAAAGGCGGCGACCAGGAAAAGGCGGAGCAGCAGCCTCATGCCGCCGTCAGGCGACGGCCGTGAAGATCAAGCTGGCGTTGGTGCCGCCGAAGCCGAAGGAGTTGGAGAGCGCCTTGCGGACCTCGCGCCGCTTCGCCTGCTTCGGCACCAGGTCGATGTCGCAGCCGGGCGACGGATTGTCGAGATTGAGGGTCGGCGGCACCACCTGGTCGCGGATGGCGAGAATCGAGAAGATCGCCTCGACCGCGCCGGCGGCGCCGAGCAGATGCCCGATCGCCGATTTGGTGGAGGACATCGAGATCTTGTAGGCCGCTTCGCCGAAGAGCCGCTTCACCGCGCCGAGCTCGATCTCGTCGCCGAGCGGCGTCGAGGTGCCGTGCGCATTCACATAGTCGATGTCGGCGGGGTCGAGCTTCGCCCGCTTCAATGCCATCTGCATGGCCGCATAGGCGCCCGTGCCGTTCTCGGACGGTGCCGTGATGTGATAGGCATCCCCGGAAAGGCCGTAGCCGATGACCTCGGCGTAGATCTTGGCGCCCCGCGCCCTGGCGTGCTCGAGCTCCTCGAGGATCACCACGCCGGCACCCTCGCCCATCACGAAGCCGTCGCGATCCTTGTCCCAGGGCCGCGAGGCGCGGGTCGGGTCGTCGTTGAAGCCGGTCGAAAGCGCGCGCGCCGAGGCGAAACCGGCAAGGCCGAGGCGGCAGATCGACGCTTCGGCGCCGCCCGCCACCATCACATCCGCATCGTCGAACTGGATCATCCGGGCGGCGTCGCCGATGGCGTGCGCACCCGTGGAGCAGGCGGTCACCACCGCCGAGTTCGGTCCGCGGAAGCCGAAGCGGATCGAGACGTTGCCCGAGGCGAGGTTGATGAGGCAGGCGGGGATGAAGAACGGGCTGACGCGACGTGGCCCGCGCTCATGCAGCGTGACGGACGCGTCGTAGATCCCCTCGAGCCCGCCGATGCCGGAGCCGATCATCACGCCCGTGCGCTCCAGATCGTAGTCGGCCGTCGGCTTCCAGCCCGAATCCTCGACCGCCTGCGTCGCCGCGCCCATGGCAAAATGGATGAAGGTATCCATCTTGCGCTGGTCCTTGGGCAGGATGTAGTCGTCGGGATTGAACTTGTCGCTGGCGGCATCGCCGCGCGGCACCTGGCCGGCGATACGGCAGGGAATGTCGCTCACGTCGAACCCCTGGATGGCGCCGATGCCGGACTCGCCTGCGATCAGGCGCTTCCATGTCGGCTCCGCACCCGAGGCAAGCGGCGTGATCAAACCGATGCCGGTGACTACCACACGTCGCATGGCGCCTCTTCAGGCTTGGACCGATATAGCTGGGTCACGAGGCCACCAGGCGTCGCCGGCGGCTGATCGGCCGTAATCAGGAGGCGTGCTGCTCGATAAAGGTGATCGCGTCCTTCACGGTCAGCACCTTCTCGGCCGCATCGTCCGGGATCTCGCAGCCGAATTCTTCCTCGAAAGCCATAACGAGCTCGACGATGTCGAGACTGTCGGCGCCGAGATCGTCGATGAAATGGGCACCTTCGGTGACCTTCGTCTCATCCACGCCCAGATGCTCCACGACAATCTTCTTCACCCGATCGGCGATGTCACTCATTGTCTTCGGCCCTCAATCGTCTTGTTGAGTTCGCTATTTGCCGCAGCATCGCGGACGCGACGCCGCCCCACATCGTACGCCGTTGCCGGGTTCCTGACGGCGCTGGCGTCGTGCCAGTAACATATCCTGTTCGGCTTTGCCAGCACCCTAGGAAACCCGCGGCCGAAGCGGGCTATATCATGGCCATTCCGCCATTCACATGCAAGGTCTGGCCGGTCACGTACGTGGCCTCCGGGCTCGCCAGATAGACCACCGCGGCGGCGACGTCGGCGCTCTCGCCGAGTCGCCCCATGGGGACGCGCTGCAACAATTGCGCCTTCTGGGCGTCGGTCAGGGCGTCGGTCATCGGTGTCGCGATGAAGCCTGGCGCCACGCAGTTCACCGTAATGCTGCGCGACGCGACCTCGGCCGCAAGCGCCTTGGTCATGCCGATCATGCCGGCCTTGGAGGCGGCATAATTCGCCTGACCGGGATTGCCCGTCACGCCGACGATCGAGGTGATGCCGATGATCCGCCCCCAGCGGCGACGCATCATCCCCATGAGGACCGCCCGGCTCAGGCGGAAGGCGGCGCCGAGGTTGACGTCGAGCACCGTCGCCCAGTCCTCGTCCTTCATGCGCACGGCGAGCATGTCGCGCGTGAGGCCGGCATTGTTGACCAGGATGTCCACTTGACCCATCGCCGCCTCGGCTGCCTTGGCGAGCGCGTCGGCGCCGCCGTTCGCCGAGAGATCGGCCGGCAGCGCATGCGCCCGCTCGCCGAGCGCCGACCGGAGCGCTTCCAGGGCCGCGACCTTCGTGCCGGATAGCCCGACCTCGGCACCCTGCGCGTGAAGCGCCCGCGCAATGGCGCCGCCGATGCCGCCGGACGCGCCGGTCACGAGCGCTTTCTTGCCCTTGAGATCGAACATCATCGTCTCCCTTCGCCTCGAACCCGTTCGCCCACGGCCCCCGTGCAGCCGCGCCTCAGAGCGTCTTCAGCAGCGCTTCGATTTCCTCGGGCGTGCCGGCGGCGGCTCCCGCGAGATCGCGATCGATACGTTTGACGAGGCCGGTCAGCACCTTGCCGGCGCCGACCTCGACGAGCTGCTCGACCCCGGAGGATTTCATGTAGAGCACACTCTCGCGCCACCGCACCATGCAGGTCACCTGCTCGACCAGCAGGCGGCGGATGGTGTCCACGTCGCTGACGCCGGAGGCGGTGACATTGGCGACGACCGGCACCGCCGGCATCTGGATCACCGAATTGGCGAGGGCTTCGGCCATGGCGTCGGCCGCGGGCGCCATCAGGGCGCAATGGAAGGGTGCGCTCACCGGCAGCAGCACGCTCCGCCTGGCGCCCTTCTCGGCCGCCGCGGCGATGGCGCGCTCGACCGCCGCCTTGTGGCCGCTCACCACGACCTGGCCCGGCGCATTGTCGTTGGCGACGCCGAGCACCTCGGTCCTGGCCCCACCCTCGCGCGCCGTCGCGACCACCGCCTCGGCGCCGTCGAGATCGAGCCCGAGCAGCGCCGCCATGGCCCCCTCGCCGACCGGCACCGCGCGCTGCATCGCCTGGCCGCGCCGCTTCAGGAGCCGCGCCGTGTCGGCGAGGCTGAAGGCGCCTGCCGCGCAGAGCGCCGAATATTCCCCGAGCGAATGGCCGGCGACGCAGGCCGCCTTGTCGACGAGCCGGAAGCCGCCTTCCTTCATCAGAACGCGCAGGGCGGCGATGCTGACCGCCATCAGCGCCGGCTGCGCGTTCTCGGTCAGGATGAGTTCGCCTTCCGGCCCCTCGGCCATGAGCGTCGAGAGGCGCTGCCCCAGCGCATCGTCCACCTCCTCGAACACCTCCCGGGCGGCCGGGAAGGCTTCGGCGAGGGCGCGCCCCATGCCGACGGCCTGGGAGCCCTGGCCCGGGAACAGGAAGGCACGAGACATGGGAAAACCTCGGGAAACTCGATGGTTGGCGGGAGGGGGCCGGCTTAGCGGCGGGGGCCCCGCTCTGTCAAGCCGGAGGCGGCATGGCTTTCCTTGCGCGGGGGCGGGTTTTCTGTATAGTGCGCCGCCTCTTAGACCTCCTTGCCGGCTTCCTCCTGCGGAGCCGGCTAGGTCCGGGCGGCTGATGCGAGGGCTTGCCCTTCCAGCGCCGGACCGCGGAACAGCCAGAAGGAGCCGACCGGCTTATGCCTCTTTACGAGAATATCTTCATCACGCGCCAGGACGCCTCCTCCGCACAGGTGGAAGCGCTGGGCGAAACCTTTGCGGGGATCATCCAGGCCCATGGCGGCCAGGTCTCCAAGAAGGAACAGTGGGGCCTGCGCAACCTCTCCTTCCGCCTGAAGAAGAACCGCAAGGGTCACTACACCCTGCTCAATATCGACGCGCCGCCGGCGGCGGTGATCGAGATGGAGCGCAACATGCGGATCAACGAAGACGTGCTGCGCTATCTGACGGTGCGCGTCGAGGCGCTCGAGGAAGGCCCGTCGGCAATCCTGCAGAACCGCGGCCGCGAGGGCCGCGACGGCGACCGGCGCGACGACCGCCGCGGCGGCGGCGGCCGGTTCTTCCGCGACCGCGATCGCGGCGACCGTCCGGACCGCGGCGACCGCGACCGGGGCGAGCGCAGCGACGGCCCGCGCGCCGATAGCCCGCGCAGCGACAGCCCGCGCAGCGAAGGAGAGCCCGCATGAGCGACGGCGCACCCACCGTTGTCCGCGCCTCCGGGCGGCGGCCTTTCTTCCGTCGGCGCAAGACTTGCCCCTTCTCCGGGGAGCATTCGCCGAAGATCGACTACAAGGACGTGAAGCTGCTCCAGCGCTTCCTGTCCGAGCGCGGCAAGATCGTGCCGAGCCGCATCACCGCGGTTTCGACGAAGAAGCAGCGGTTGCTCGCCCAGGCGATCAAGCGCGCACGCTTCCTCGGGCTCTTGCCCTATCTGTTGAAGTAGGAGGAGCGCCATGGACGTTATCCTGCTCGAGCGCGTCGAGGCGCTCGGCCAGATCGGCGATGTGGTGAAGGTGAAGCCCGGCTTCGCCCGCAACTACCTGCTGCCGCAGAAGAAGGCG
>CADEFF010000016.1 GCA_902826565.1 uncultured Rhodospirillaceae bacterium
AGTTCCGCGACGAGGTGCGCCCGCGCTTCGGCGTCATGCGCGGCCGCGAGTTCCTCATGAAGGACTCCTACTCCTTCGATATCGACTACGCGGGAGCGCGTCGGGCCTACAACAAGATGTTCGTGGCCTATCTGCGGACCTTCGCGCGCATGGGGCTGAAGGCGATCCCGATGGCGGCCGACACGGGCCCCATCGGCGGCGACCTCAGCCACGAATTCATCATCCTCGCCGATACCGGCGAAAGCGCGGTCTATTGCCACAGGGATTTCCTCGCCTTCGACGTGCTCAACCAGGACATGGACTATGACGGCGATCTCGAGCCGGTCGTGGCGCAATGGACGAAGCTCTATGCCGCGACCGACGAGAAGCACGATGCGGCCAAATGCCCGGTGCCGGCGGACCGGCTCCTCGAGGCGCGCGGCATCGAGGTCGGGCACATCTTCCATTTCGGCACGAAATATTCGGAACCGCTGGGCGCCAAGGTGAACGGCCCGAACGGCGAAAGCGTCGCCGTGCAGATGGGGTCCTACGGCATCGGCGTGTCGCGGCTGGTCGGCGCGATCATCGAGGCGAGCCATGACGAATCCGGCATCATCTGGCCGGAGAGCGTGGCGCCGTTCCGCATCGGCCTCGTCAACCTCAAGACATCCGACGCGGCTACCACGAAGCTCTGCGAGGAGATCTACCGCAATCTCCTGCTGCGCGGCATCGAGACGCTCTATGACGACCGCGACGAGCGGCCGGGCGCCAAGTTCGCCGACATGGACCTGATCGGGCTGCCCTGGCAGCTCGTGGTAGGCCCTCGCGGCGTGGCCGCAGGCACGGTCGAGCTAAAGCGCCGGGCCTCGGGCGAACGCGAGGAGCTCTCGCTCGAATCCGCGCTTGCGCGGCTCGGCGCCTGAGCCGGGCGGGGAACCGGCGCTCATGTTTTCGGCCTTCGAGCGTCTCGTCGCCATGCGCTATCTGCGCGCGAGGCGGCGCGAGGGCTTCATCAACGTCATCGCGGGTTTCTCGCTGCTCGGCATCGCGCTCGGCGTCGCGACGCTCATCATCGTCATGTCGGTGATGAACGGTTTTCGCGAGGAGCTGATGTCCCGCATCCTCGGGCTCAACGGCCATATCTCCGTGATGTCGGTTGAGGGCCCGCTCTCCGATTATGACGATGTCGCCATGGCGCTGCGCGGCCTGCCGGAGATCCGCAACGTCACCCCGCTTATCGAGGGCCAGGTGATGGTCACCGCCGGCGCGCAGGCCGCGGGCGCGCTCGTGCGCGGCATGCGCGGCGAGGATCTGAACCGTCATTCCGTGGTCGCGGACAATATCGTCGAGGGCAGCTTCGAAAAATTCAAAGGCACCGATGTGATCGCGCTCGGTTCCCGCCTCGCGCGGCGGCTCGGGGTCGGCGTCGGCGGACAGGTGACGCTGATCACGCCGCAGGGCCAGGCTACGGTCATGGGCTCGCTGCCGCGGATGAAGACCTACGAGGTGGTCCTCATCTTCGAGATCGGCATGTACGAGTACGACAACAGCTTCGCCTACATCCCGCTGGAAGCGGCGCAGCTCTACTTCAAGCTGCCCGACGCGGTGAACGCGCTCGAGGTGATGGTCGACAATCCCGACAATCTCTCGCGCCCGATGGGCGAGCTCTTCAAGACCCTGGGGCCGGGCTTCCGCCTGTTCGACTGGCAGGGCGCCAATTCGAGCTTCTTCACGGCGATCGAAGTCGAGCGGAACGTGATGTTCCTGATCCTGACCCTGATCATCCTGGTGGCCGCCTTCAACATCATTTCCGGCCAGATCATGCTGGTGAAGGACAAGGGGAGGGCGATCGCCATCCTGCGCACCATGGGCGCGACGCGCGGCATGATCATGCGCATCTTCCTCATGACCGGCGCCAGCATCGGCGTGGTGGGCACGCTCGCCGGGCTCGGTCTCGGGCTGCTTTTCTGCGACAACATCGAGACGATCCGGCAATGGCTGCAGGCCCTGACCGGGACCGAGCTCTTCAGCGCCGAGATCTACTTCCTCTCGAAGCTGCCGGCGATCGTCGATCCCGGCGAAGTGCTCGCGGTCACCGGCATGGCGCTGGGACTCTCGCTGCTGGCCACGCTCTATCCGTCCTGGCGCGCGGCCAGGCTCGATCCGGTGGAAGCACTTCGCTATGAATGACGCCGCCCCGAACGGCCCGGTCATCGAGCTTCGCGGCGTCACCCGCGGCTTCGGCAAGGGCGAGACCCGGATCGAGGTGATCCGCGAGGCGAATCTCGCGCTTCAAAGGGCCGAGACGGTGGCGCTCATCGGCCCTTCCGGTTCCGGCAAATCGACGCTGCTGCATATGTGCGGGCTGCTAGAGCCCGCGGAGGGCGGCGAGATAAGGCTCAACGGCACCCGCGCGGACATGCTGGACGACGCGCGCCGGACGGCGCTACGCCGGTCCACCATCGGTTTCGTCTATCAGTACCATCATCTTCTGCCGGAATTCTCGGCGCTCGAGAACGTCATCATTCCCCAGCTCATCGCCGGCGTCTCTCGCCGGCAGGCGACCGAGCGGGCCCATGAGCTGCTGGCCCGCGTCCGCCTCGCCAACCGTGAGACGCATCGGCCTGCGGAGCTCTCGGGCGGCGAGCAGCAGCGCGTGGCGATCGCCCGCGCGCTCGCCAACAACCCGCGCCTGCTGCTGGCCGACGAACCGACCGGCAATCTCGATCCGCATACCGCCGACGAGGTCTTCGCCATGCTGGCCGAGCTGGTGCGCGACATCGGGCTGGCGGCTTTGATCGCGACGCACAATCTCGAACTCACCAGGCGGATGACCCGGGTGCTGTCGATCGCCGAAGGGGTGGTTCGGCCGGCCTAGCCGGCGGCCTGGCCGGCAGGCGCGGCCGTTCGCTCGCCGCCGATGAAATGGCCCAGCGCGGCAAGCGGCCGCACCCGATCACAGACGATCTTGGTGATGGCCAGCATGGGCACGCCGATGATCGCGCCCGGGATGCCCCACATCCAGTACCAGAAGATCAGGGTCAGGATCACGAGCACCGGGTTGAGGGTGAAGCGACGTGCCAGCACCATCGGCGTCACATACTCGCCCTCGAGCAGATGGATCACCAGATACCCTGCCGCAGGCATCAGGGCCTGCCAGAGATCCTCGTAGCTCGCGAGGCCGACCAGCACGATGATGCCGATGCCGACCAGCGGCCCGGCGATCGGCACATAATTCAAGAGGAAGGCCATCGCGCCCCAGAGAATGGGATCCTCGATGCCGCAGGCCCACATGACGAGGCCGGTCGCGATGCCGACGGCGGCATTCATCATCGTGATGGTCAGAAGGTAGCCGGAGATATCCCGCTCGACCTGCTGCGAAATATCCACGGCCTGCCGCTTGTCCTTGAAGTTCGGCAGGATCTCGACGAGGCGGCGCAGGAAGGTGTCGCCCGAGATCAGCAGGAAGAAGAGCAGCAGGATCGTCGTGAAGAGTCCCGCCGCAAAGGCCGCCGTGTTGGAGACCAGCGCCACCGAGATTGCCGACGTGGTCTGATCCGGTCCCGGTGTCGTCGCGGGCACCGGCGTCGGCACGACGACCGTTGTGGTGGTCGGATCGATCCTGGTGATCTCTTCGGCGAAGTTGAGGAAGTTGCGAATGCCTTCGATCGGCTCGCGGAGCACTTTCAGACGCTCGCCCAGCTCCGGGATCATCTGGGGCATGCGCCCGATCCAGTCGCCGGCCGGCACATAGATGATGGCGAAGAAGCCGAAGACGGTGCCGAGGAAGGCGATAAGCAAGAGGGCGGCGGCGATGCTGCGCGGGAGGTGAAGCTTCTCGAGAACGCGCATGGCCGGTTGCAGCAGGAGCTTCAGCATGAAGGCGATGACGACGGGCAGCACGATGTCCGACGCCACGTAGATCGCCGCAAACAGCGCGAGCATAAACAGCCCGAACTGCACGACGAGCCGCGGATCGTTCGGCAGCGGCATGTCGGGCAGGTCCTGCGCCAGCGGCGTGGGATCGCGACCTTCCGCCGGCGGCTCGTTCGCGGGGCGTTTTCGCTCGGCCTCAGCCATGGCGCTGCCCGGTCGCGAGGGGAAGGGCAGGGGAAAGCGATGCCGCGAGCGACATGACCGGGCGATGTGGGGCCATCGGCATCATCCTCGAACGGGAACCGGGCGATGGCGCACCTCCCTCGACCTGGTGCTCGCCGGTTGGGGAAGGAACACCGTCGGAAGAGCCCGGTTCCCCCGGAAACGGGGCGGGCCGACGGCCGCCGTCTTCGAGTCGCGGGTGGGCGAGTTTTCCACAGGACCGGGGCCGAGCGAATGCGCCGCGTCCGCAGCCCGGGGATGCTCCCGCGGGCGGGCTATGGAATGATAACCCCATGTCGCATGCCGATTTCGTCCATCTCCGCGTCCATTCCGCCTATTCGCTCTCGGAAGGCGCGCTCAAGATCAAGCAGCTCGTCGAGCTTTGCCGGCGGCATGCCATGCCGGCGCTGGCCATCACCGACAGCGGCAATCTCTTCGGGGGCCTCGAATTCGCGCTCGCCGCCCGGGACGCGGGCATCCAGCCGATCATCGGCTGCCAGTTCAACATCACGCGGCGCGACGGCGGCGAAGGGGCAGTTGCGCGCCCGGGGGTCAAGCCGAAGCCGGACCACCTCGTTCTGCTGGTCCAGGACGAGACCGGTTATCGCAACCTGATGGAGCTCTCGAGCCGGGCCTTTCTCGAGGGCGAGCCGGGCAACGACCCCCAGCTTCCCCTGGCGGCCCTTGCGGGCTCGACGGACGGCCTGATCGCGCTCGCCGGCGGCCCCTCGGGCACTGTCGGGCGCCTCCTGGCCGATGGCCAGGCGTCGGCCGCGGAAGCCGCGCTCGGGGAGCTGGAGACGCTGTTTCCCGGCCGGCTCTACGTGGAACTCATGCGTCACGGCGGCGCGGCGGAGCGACGGATCGAGGAGCCGCTGCTGGATCTCGCCTATCGCCGCAACCTGCCGCTGGTCGCGACGAACGATGTCTATTTCTCCGACACGGGGATGTACGAGGCGCATGACGCGCTGCTCTGCATCGCCGGCGGCGCCTATGTGAGCCAGGAAGTGCGCCGGCGGGAGACGCCGGAGCATCGCTTCAAGTCGGCGGAGGAAATGCGGGCCCTCTTCGCCGACCTTCCGGAGGCGATCGACAACACGCTCGTGATCGCGCAGCGCTGCGCCTATATGCCGGAAGCCCGCAAGCCCATCCTGCCGCCCTTCGTCGGCCCGAACGGCGAGCCGGCGGAGGAAGAGCTGCGGCGCCAGGCGACCGAGGGTCTGGAGCTCCGTCTCGAGGCGCTGCAGCGGATCGCGCCGCTCGGCGACGAGGAAGCCCGCGAGGCGCGCGCCAAGCCCTACCGCCAGCGTCTGGGTTTCGAGCTCGAGACCATCATCGCCATGGGCTTCGCCGGGTATTTCCTCATCGTCGCCGACTTTATCCAGTGGGCGAAGCGGGAGGGCATCCCGGTCGGACCGGGTCGCGGCTCCGGTGCCGGCTCCGTCGTCGCCTGGGCGCTCACCATCACCGATCTCGACCCCTTGCGCTGGGGTCTGCTCTTCGAGCGGTTCCTCAATCCGGAACGCGTCTCGATGCCGGATTTCGACATCGACTTCTGCCAGGACCGCCGCGACGAGGTGATCCGCTACGTGCAGGGGCGCTACGGCCGCGATCGGGTGGCGCAGATCATCACCTTCGGAAAGCTGCAGGCGCGCGCCGCGCTTCGCGACGTCGGCCGCGTGCTGCAGATGCCCTACGGGCAGGTCGACCGGATCTGCAAGATGGTGCCGAACAACCCGGCAAATCCGGTCACCATTTCGCAGGCCGTCTCGGGTGAGCCCATGCTGCGCCACATGCAGGACGAGGATCCGCAGGTGAAGCGGCTGATCGAGGTCGCGACCAGCCTCGAAGGCCTCTATCGCCACGCCTCGACCCACGCCGCCGGCGTCGTGATCGGCGACCGGCCGCTGGCGGAGCTGGTGCCGCTCTATCGCGATCCGCGATCCGACATGCCGGTTACCCAGTTCAACATGAAATATGTCGAGCAGGCGGGGCTGGTGAAGTTCGACTTCCTCGGCCTGAAGACGCTGACCGTGCTGGTGCGCGCCGCCGAGCTGCTCGCCGAGCGCGGCATCGCGGTCGATCTTTCGAGCCTGCCGCTCGACGACCCGAAGGCCTATGCGCAAATGGGCCGTGCCGAGACCATGGGCGTGTTCCAGCTCGAAGGTTCGGGAATGCGCGACGTGCTGCGGCGTCTGAAACCCGACCGGTTCGAGGACATCATCGCCGTGGTGGCGCTCTACCGTCCCGGCCCGATGGACAATATCCCGCGCTACATCGCCTGCAAGCACGGGCAGGAGGAGCCGGACTATCTGCATCCGGCGCTCGAGGGAATCCTGAAGGAGACCTTCGGGATCATGGTCTATCAGGAGCAGGTGATGCAGATCGCGCAGGAGCTGTCCGGCTTTACGCTGGGCGGCGCGGACCTGCTGCGCCGCGCGATGGGCAAGAAGATCAAGGCGGAGATGGAGGCGCAGCGGAAGAGCTTCATCGACGGTGCGGCGGCGCGGGGCGTGCCGCCGGCCAAGGCCGAGCAGATCTTCGAGCAGGTCGACAAGTTCGCCGGCTACGGCTTCAACAAGAGCCACGCGGCCGCCTACGCGCTGGTCGCCTATCAGACGGCATGGTTCAAGGCGAACCATCCGGTCGAGTTCTTCGCCGCCTCGATGACCTACGACCTCGGCAACACCGACCGGCTCAACATGTATCGACAGGAGCTGGAGCGGCTGCAGATCCGGCTGCTGCCGCCGGATATCAACCGCTCCCGGTCGGGTTTCACAGTCGAGAAGGACGCCGAAGGCAAGCTCGCGATCCGGTACGCGCTCGCCGCGGTCAGGAATGTCGGGGCAGGGGCCATCGACGCGCTCGTCGCGGAGCGCGAGGCGAACGGGCCGTTCGAGGATCTGGGCGATATCGCGCGCCGCATCGACCATCGGCATCTCAACAAGCGGCAGCTCGAAAACCTCGCGGCCGCCGGCGCCTTCGACCGGCTGATGGCGAACCGGCGCCGGGTCTTCGAGGGCGTCGAGCAGCTCATCCGCCACGCCAGCGTGGCCGCGGAAGAGCGGACGAGCCAGCAGGTGAGCCTGTTCGGCAACGGCCTCGCCGAACCGGCGCGGCTGCAGCTTCCGGAGGTTCCCGACTGGCCCTCCATCGAGCGGCTGCAGCACGAGTACGCCGCGATCGGATTCTATCTTTCGGCGCATCCGCTCGACGCCTACGAGACGACGCTGAAGCGTCTCGAGGCGATCCCCTATGGCGAGATCGCGCGCTGGCTCCAGGGACGCAGCAGCAACCGGGTGAAGCTCGCCGGCATCGTCGTCGGCAAGCAGGAACGCACCTCGGCCAAGGGCAACCGCTTCGCCTTCCTGCAGCTCACCGATGCGAGCGGCATGTACGAGGTCATGGTGTTCAGCGAGGCGCTGGCGGCGCATCGCGACCTGATGGAGCCGGGCAAGATGGTCCTGCTGTCGGTCGCCGCGGATCTCCGTTCGGAGGCCGAGGGCATGCGCGTCACGCTGCAATCGATCCAGTCGCTGGACCAGGCTGCGGCGCAGGCGGCTGTCGGGCTTCGGGTCTTCATCAAGGACCCGGCGCCGATCGACAGCCTGAAGAAGCTGCTGCAGCTCAACGGCCGCGGGCGGAGCAAGGTGTCGCTGGTGCTGGAGCTCGCGCCCGCGCGCGAGGTCGAGCTGTCGCTGAAAGAGAGCTACGCGCTCTCCGCGCCGGCGCGCGCCGCGATCAAGGCCATCCCCGGCATCGTGGACGTGCAGGAGATCTGAGCCGCGCCGCCGTCGCACGCGGCGCTCGGGGGCCGTTGCCGGACGCTCAGTGGAAGGAGCGGCCTCCATCCACGGCCATCGCCGCGCCGGTCATGTAGGAAGATTCGGTGCTGGTGAGGAAGAGGGCGGCCGCGCCGATTTCGCTCGGGTCCGCCACACGCTTGATGAGATAGAGCGACATGATCTCGGCGAGCGCTGCGTCGGGGTTCGGCGCGTTCTCGTACTCCACGCGGAACTGCGGCGTATCGGTGATGCCGGGGCAGATCACGTTGACGCGGATGTTGTCCGCCGCGAGATCGACCGCGAGCGTCTTGCTGAACATGACGAGCCCTGCCTTGGCGGCGCAGTAGGCGGTGCGGTGCTCCAGCGGCCGCAAGCCCGCGGCGGACGCGATGTTGACGATCGTCCCGCCCTGCCTGCGCAGCGCCGGCAGCGCGGCCTTGCAGATCAGGAAGGGGCCGGTCAGGTCCACGTTGAAGACGGTGGACCAGTCGGCAAGCGAGGTTTCGCCGAAGGGGCGGACGAGATCCACCCCGGCGCAATTCACCACCCCGTCGAGGCCGCCGAGTTCGCGGCAGGCGACGTGGACGGCGGCATTCACCTCCGCCTCCTTGCTTACGTCGGCGGCGACAGGAATCGCTTGCGGGCGAAGCGGCTTCGCGGCTTCGGCGAGGCCTTTCTCGTTCCGATCCAGCATGGCGACGCGCGCGCCCTCGCGATGGAACATTTCCGCGATGGTGCGGCCGATGCCCTGCGCCGCGCCCGTGACCAGAATTCGACGTCCCTTCAGTCTCATGCCCCTCTCCGATACGGAAATGCGATCATGCCTGTTCACGTCCGGCCGGATCCGCGGCCGACCGAATCCCGTGATGTCGCGAACGCACAGCCGGGCGAGAGATATCGCATAACAGGCTGATAGTAAACGGTATTTTCCGTGGCATGGGCGTCGCGATCGGCGCGCCCCTGTTCCGGTTTCTCCTTGCCATTCCCGGCTTCGAGGGCTACAAACCCGCCCGCAACTGCCAAATCCACACGCGAGACTGCGGCTTCGTGCGGGGAGACATCCCGCCGGTCGCTCCGGTGTCCGGGTTTCCCGGATTTCCCAGGTCCCGCGGAGGCATAACCGGAAAAGGAACGACCCGCATGGCAATGCCGACCTTCACCATGCGCCAGCTTCTGGAAGCTGGCGTGCATTTCGGCCACCACACCCGCCGGTGGAATCCGAAGATGGCCCCGTACATCTTCGGCGTCCGCAACGGCGTCCATATCCTCGATCTCGAGCAGACCGTCCCGATGCTCTATCAGGCGCTGCAGGCGGTCCGCGACGTGGTCGCGGGCGGCGGCCGCGTGCTGCTGGTCGGCACCAAGCGCCCGGCGTCGGACAAGATCGCCGAGGCGGCGAAGCGCTGCGGCCAGTATTACGTCAATCACCGCTGGCTCGGCGGCATGCTCTCGAACTGGAAGACCATTTCCAATTCGATCAAGCGGCTGAAGGATCTCGAGGAGAAGCTCGGCGGCTCGCAGACCGGCTTCACCAAGAAGGAACTGCTCCAGCTCACCCGCGAGCGCGACAAGCTCGATCGTGCGCTGGGCGGCATCAAGGAAATGGGCGGGCGTCCGGACATCCTGTTCATCATCGATACGAACAAGGAAAACATCGCGGTCGCCGAAGCCAACAAGCTCGGCATCCCGGTGGCGGCCGTGCTCGACAGCAACTCGAGCCCGACCGGCATCACCTATCCGATCCCGGGCAATGACGACGCGATCCGCGCGATCGCGCTCTATTGCGACCTCGTTTCGGATGCGGTGCTGGACGGCCTGCAGGCCGAGGCCATCGCGACCGGCACCGACATCGGCGAGGCCGAAGAGACGCCGGCCGAGCGCGCGGTGGAGGCGGCCCCGGCCGAGGCGCCGGCCGCCGAGCAGCCGGCGGCGCCGCCGGCTGCGTAATTCCGATCGCCCGCGGCGGCACGGTTGCGACCGGGCCGCCGCGGGACCATTTCCTGTTTCGATCCCGAGAAGCGAGAAAAGAGGTAGCTATGGCCGAGGTATCTGCAGCGCTCGTCAAGGAGCTGCGCGAAAAGACCGGCGCCGGCATGATGGATTGCAAGAAGGCGCTCGGCGAGACCCAGGGCGATCTCGAGGGCGCCATCGACTGGCTCCGCAAAAAGGGGCTCTCGCAGGCCGCGAAGAAGGCCGGCCGCGTCGCCGCCGAAGGCCTGATCGGCGCCCATGCCGCCGGTCCCAGGGGCGCGCTCGTCGAGGTCAATGCCGAGACCGATTTCGTGGCCCGCAACGAGCAGTTCCAAGATTTCGTCCGCAAGGTGGCCACGCTGGCGGTGGAGAAGGGCGCCGACATCGCGACCCTGCCGCAGCAGACCTACCCGGGCGAGAGCAAACCGGTCGCCGAGAAGCTGACCCAGCTCATCGCCACGATCGGCGAGAACATGACGCTGCGCCGCAGTGCCGGGCTTTCGGTGAAGAACGGCATCGTCGCGACCTATGTCCATAACCAGACCGCGCCCGGCCTCGGCAAGATCGGCGTGCTGGTCGCGCTCGAATCGACCGGCGATGCGGGCCAGCTCATGACCCTCGGCAAGCAGCTCGCAATGCATGTCGCGGCGGCGAACCCGCAGGCGCTCGCCATCGCCGATGTCGATTCCCGGGATCTCGAGCGCGAGCGTTCGGTGCTTGCCGACCAGGCGCGCGCGTCCGGAAAGCCGGAAGAGATCATCGCCAAGATGGTCGAGGGTCGCATCCGCAAATACTACGAGGAAGTGGTGCTGCTGGAGCAGCTCTATGTGGTGGACAACGAAAGCCGCGTGAAGGCGGTCATCGAGGCGGCCGCCAAATCGGTCGGCGCCCCGGTGAAGCTCGCCGGTTTCGTCCGCATGGCGCTGGGCGAGGGGGTCGAGCGCGAGCAGAAGGATTTCGCGGCGGAAGTGGCGGCCCAGCTCGGCCGATAGCCGCGAGCGGCAGCCATAACGCTGTATGGCCGCCGCCATCCTCTGGAGTATCATGCCGCGGCATCCCCGGCCGCGGGCCGACAGCAAGAAGGGGTAGGAGCCATGCCGGACCAGCTTGCCGCCGCGGCAAAGGTTCGCGGAGAGCAGGCCAAATATCGCCGGGTGCTGCTGAAGCTCTCCGGCGAGGCGCTCATGGGTCCCCGCGAGTTCGGCCTCGATCCCGAGACGGTCGGCCGTGTCGCGCGCGAAATCTCCCAGGCCAACCGGCTCGGCTACGAAGTCTGTCTCGTGGTGGGCGGGGGCAATATCTTCCGCGGGGTCGCCGGCGCGGCCCAGGGGATGCAGCGCGCGAGCGCCGACTACATGGGCATGCTCGCCACTGTCATCAACGCCCTCGCTTTGCAGAACGCGCTCGAGCAGCTCGAGGTGCAGACGCGCGTGCTCTCGGCCATCCCGATGTCCACGGTGTGCGAGCCCTATATCCGCCGCCGGGCGCAGCGCCATCTGGAGAAGGGCCGGGTGGTGATCTTCGCCGCGGGCACCGGAAACCCCTTCTTCACCACCGACACGGCCGCCGCGCTCCGCGCCTCCGAGATGGGCTGCCAGGCGATCCTCAAGGGCACCAAGGTCGACGGCGTCTATACGGCCGACCCGAAGCGCGATCCCAAGGCGACGCGCTTCGAGCGGCTGACCTACATGGACGTGCTGTCGAAGGACCTCAAGGTCATGGATGCCTCCGCGATCTCGCTCGCGCGCGAGAACCGAATTCCCGTCTTGGTCTTCTCGATCCAGCGCGACGGCGCGCTCGCCGACGTGCTGGCCGGACGGGGCACCTTCACGACGATAACCGACGAGGACTAGCCGTGGCTGAACAGACGATTGCCGAGCTTAAACGGCGGATGGACGGTGCGCTCGATGCGCTCCGGCGCGAGTTCGGAGGCCTCCGCACCGGACGGGCCTCCGCTCATCTTCTCGACCAGGTCGTGGTCAAGGCCTATGGCAGCGACATGCCGCTGAACCAGGTCGGCAACGTCAACGTGCCGGAGCCGCGCCTTATTTCGGTCCAGGTCTGGGACCGCGGACTCGTGATCTCGGTGGAAAAAGCGATCCGGGATGCGGGGCTCGGCCTCAACCCGGTGAGCGATGGCCAGCTCGTCCGCGTGCCGATCCCCGAGCTCAGCCAGGAACGTCGCCAGGAATTGACCAAGATCGCGCATAAATATGCCGAGCAGGGGCGGGTCGCGGTGCGCAACGTCCGGCGCGACGGCATGGATGCGATGAAGAAGATGGAAAAGGACGGCAAGATTTCCCAGGACGAGCATCGCCAGCGCGCGGACGAGGTCCAGAAACTGACGGACGAGCACATCCGCAAGGTCGACGAGATGCTCGCCCAGAAGGAAAAGGAGATCCTTCAGGTCTGACGCATGGAAGCCTTGCCGTCATCCTCGGGGTCTCTGGCGCCGGTCCATGTCGCCATCATCATGGATGGAAACGGGCGCTGGGCGAAGGCGCGCGGCCTGCCGCGCATCGCCGGACATCAGCGCGGCGCCGAAGCCGTGCGGCGGACCCTGTCGGCGGCGGCGGAGCTCGGCATCTCCTACCTGACGCTCTACGGGTTCTCCTCGGAGAACTGGAAACGTCCGGCGGCGGAGATCGACGATCTCATGCAACTCCTGCGGCTCTATCTCGAGCGCGAGATCAATTCGCTCCATCGTAACGGCATCCGGCTTCGCATCATCGGCGAGCGCCATCGCTTCAGCCCGACGATCGTCCAGTTGATCGAGGAGGCCGAGCGCCTCACCCAGGGCAATCGCCGGCTCAACCTCACCATGGCGCTGAGCTATGGCGGGCGCGGCGAGATCGCGGCTGCAGCCCGGCACATCGCCGAGGCGGCCGCCGCCGGGAACCTCAATCCCGCCACCGTCGACGAGGCGGTGTTCGCGCATCACCTCGCCACCGCCGACATGCCGGATCCCGATCTCGTCATCCGCACGAGCGGCGAGAAGCGCATCAGCAACTTCCTGCTCTGGCAGTCCGCCTATGCCGAGCTGGTCTTCATCGACAAGCTCTGGCCGGATTTCGCGCGCGAGGATCTCGAGCAGGCCATCCGCGAATATCAGGCCCGCGAGCGTCGCTACGGCAGCACCCGCTGACCCGACGGTTTCGCCTTTGAGCGGTCCCCTCCTGCAGCGCATCGTCGCTAGCGCCGTCCTGATGGCGGTGGCGCTCGCCGCCCTGTGTGCGGGCTCGCCCTTTTGGGCGGTGCTGATCGCCATCGTCGGCGGGGCGATGAGCTGGGAATGGAGCGCGATGACGGGGGCGGGAGGCTTCGACCGTCTCGGCGCCGCGATCCTGGGAATCGCCGTGCTCGCGATCCTCGCCGCCGATCGCGCCGGCCCGGTGACCGGTGTCGGATTGCTTGCGGCCGGCGCCCTGCTGACGGGACTGGCGCTCGTCTTCATCCGCCCGCCGCGACCGGCGCTTTGGCCGCTGGCCGGCCTCGCCTATGTCGGCCTGCCGGCGATCGCGCTGGTGTGGCTACGCAACGAGGGCGGCTTCGTCCTCTGCCTGTGGCTGCTGGTTCTGGTCTGGGCCGTCGATAGTGTCGCCTATTTCGTGGGTCGAGCGGTGGGCGGACCGAAGCTGGCGCCCAGCATCAGCCCGAAAAAGACTTGGGCCGGCCTCGCGGGCGGCTGCGTGGCGGCGGCGCTCGTCGGGCTCGCCGCGGGCTTTTCGCTCGGGATCGACGGGCGCGCGATGATGGGGCTCGGCATCCTCCTGGCGCTGATCGAGCAGGGCGGCGACCTCCTCGAGTCGGCAGTGAAGCGGCGATTCAAGGTTAAGGACAGCTCCAGTCTCATTCCCGGCCATGGCGGTGTGCTGGACCGGGTCGACGGGCTCGTCGCCGTCGCGCTCGCGGTTGCCGCGATCATGGTTCTCGCCGACCGGGCACCGTTGTTTCCTTAGGGCAAATTGCCGCGCCGAGTGCGGTAACCGACTGAAGTCAATTAACTTATCCGTGCCGTCGAACCGGCGTCATACTTGCAAATAGGGGGGGCCTACCCTAGCTTCTGCCTGCCTCGCATCCGGGTACAGCCGCGGCCCCGGAGCCGGTTCGCGATGCGGCCGATCAAAAACGGACTCCGCCATGTGGGATGTCGTCGCCCAGTTGCCGCACTACCTGCTGAGCTTCCTGTTCGTTTTGACCGTCGTCGTGTTCTTCCACGAGCTCGGCCATTTCCTGGTCGCCCGCTGGGCGGGGGTGAAGGTCGAGGTCTTTTCGGTAGGCTTCGGCCCCGAGCTCTTCGGCTTCACCGACCGCAGGGGAACCCGCTGGAAGGTTTCCGCCCTGCCGCTCGGCGGTTATGTGAAGATGTTCGGCGAGGGCGAAGCCGGACGCGACGAGAAGGGCGAGCCCCAGCCGCTGACGCCGGAACAACGCAAGGTTTCCTTTTTCCACAAGCCGCTGGCCCGACGGGCCGCCATCGTGGCCGCGGGACCGATCGCCAACTATGTGCTGGCGGTCATCATCTTCGCGGTGCTTTTCGCCACCTATGGCCAGCAATTCTCCTCGAACGAGGTCGGCCTGGTGGTGGAGGATTCGGCCGCAGCCGAAGCGGGGATCGAGCCGGGCGACCGCATCGTCGAGATGAACGGCAACCGGATCACCCGATTCGAGCAGATCGTCGCCTCGATCGAGCTCGGACTCGACGAACCGCTGCATCTCGTAATCGAGCGCGACGGTCGGCGTATTCCGCTCGATGCGCGCCCGCACGTGATCGAGATCACCGACAATTTCGGCAACACGCAGCGCGTCGGCCGGCTCGGCATCCAGAGCACGGGTGCCGGCGAGCTGGTGCGATACGACCCGATCCACGCCGTCTCCGCCGCGGTGACGCACAGCTACGAACTCACCACGATGATCCTGAAAGCGATCGGCCAGATCATCTCGGGGACCCGGTCGAGCGAGGAACTGGGCGGCGTCATCCGAATCGCCAAGATGTCCGGGGACGTCGCGACCAACGGCCTGGTCGCATTGCTCGGGTTCACCGCCCTCATGTCGGTCAATCTCGGCCTGCTCAACCTGTTCCCCGTGCCGATGCTCGATGGCGGGCATCTTGCCTTCTATGCCATCGAAGGTCTTCGCGGGCGTCGCCTGAGCCAGCGCGCGGAGGAATGGGGTTTGCGGATCGGGCTGGCCATGGTATTGACTCTGTTCATCTTTGCGACCTGGAACGACCTCGTCACCCTGCCTTGGTAGACGGGGGCTCACGCGGGCGCAGTCGGTAGTGCGGATTTCTGAGGGGGCAGGGGCTTGCGGAGTTGGTCGAGGGCGGCGGCCCGCGCGTTTATGCTGCTCGGGCTGCTCTTCGGTGCCATCCCGGCACTGGCGCAGGACTTCTTCGACGGTCGCCCGATCGCGGATATCCGCGTCGAGGGAAACCAGCGTATCGAGCCGGAGACGATTCGCTCCTACATGCGGATCGCGCCCGGCGATCCCTTCGAGCCCCAGAGCATCGACCGTGCCCTCAAGAATCTCTTCGGAACCGGCCTCTTCGCCGACGTGACCTTCCGGCGCGACGGCGACTCGCTCGTCGTCACGGTCAAGGAAAACCCGATCATCAACGAGCTGGCGTTCGAGGGGAATGACCGGATCGACGACGACCAGTTGCAGTCCGAAGTCCAGCTCCGGCCGCGCGTCGTCTATACCCAGACCCGCGTCCAGGCCGACACCAAGCGCATCCTCGAACTTTATCGGCGCGCCGGCCGCTACGCGGCGACCGTGGAGCCCAAGGTGATCCCGCTGGACCAGAACCGCGTCAATCTGGTTTTCGAGATCCATGAGGGCGACCTGACGGTGGTCGAGCGGATCGACTTCGTCGGCAACAAGGCCTTCAGCGACGGCGAGCTTCGTGAAGTCATCCTGACCAAGGAAACCGCCTTCTATCGCTTCCTTTCGAGCGACGACATCTACGACCCGGACCGTCTCGCCGCCGACCAGGAAGCGCTGAAGGATCACTACACGTCGGAAGGCTACGCCGATTTCGAGGTGGTCTCGGCCGTCGCCGAGCTTTCGCCCGATCTGAAGTCCTTCTTCATTACCTTCACAGTGGACGAAGGCGACAGATACGAGGTCGGCGAAACCAACATCCAATCTTCGCTGAAGGACCTCGATCCGGAAAGCCTGCGCCAGTACGTCACGCTCGATCCGGGCGACTGGTACGATTCCTCGGAGGTCAACGGGACCATCAACGACATGACGGATGCGATCGGCACGCTCGGTTACGCTTTCGTGAAGATCGACGTGCGGCTCGCGCGAACCATGGTCGAGGACCGGCCGGTCATCGACATCACCTACGCCATCGAAGAGGGGCCGCGCGTCTTCGTGAACCGGATCGACATCACCGGCAACGTGCGCACGCTGGACGAGGTGATTCGACGCGAGTTCCGCCTCGCGGAAGGCGACGCGTTCAACAGCGCGAAGCTGCAGCGCAGCCGACAACGCATTCAGAATCTCGGGTTCTTCAGCAAGGTGGATGTGACGGCAAGGCCGACCGACGCGCCCGACAAGGTCGACATCAACGTCGCCGTCGAGGAGCAGTCGACCGGCGAGCTGACCTTCGGCATCGGCTTCTCGACCAGCGCCGGTCCGCTCGGCCAGATCAACATCCGCGAGCGCAACCTGCTGGGGCGCGGCCAGGACCTGCGGCTCGATCTCTCGATCTCGGGACGCGATTCGCAGATCCAGTTGAGCTTTACCGAACCCTACTTCCTCGACCGGGATATCAGCGCCGGGTTCGACATCTTCCGGACCGAAACCAACCGCTCCGAAAGCAATTTCGACCAGAGTCGCACCGGCTTCGCGCTGCGGAGCGGCTACAATGTCAGCGAATATCTGCGCCAGACCCTGCGCTACCGCTTCAGCCGCGACGACATCTTCGACGTGGACAACGACGCCTCCCTTGCGATCCAGGAACAGGAAGGCGTGAGCTACATCTCGTCGATCGGGTCGGACCTCACCTACGATCGTCGCGATAGCCGGTTCGATCCGCACGAGGGCTATTATCTGCAGTTCAGCAACGAGCTCGCCGGGCTCGGCGGCGACGTGCGTTACTTCAAGTCCGTGGCGCTCGCCGGCTACTACTACCCGGTCACGGACTCCGTAACGGCCAGCCTCGAGGGGCAGGCCGGTCACATCAAGGGCCTGGGACAGGATGTCAGGATCAGCGATGCCTTCGTGATCGGCGGTAACTCCTTCCGGGGCTTCAAGATCGGCGGTCTCGGCCCGCGGGACCTCGATACCGACGACTTCCTCGGCGGCAATCTTTACTATGTCGGAACCGCCCAACTCGCCTTCCCGGTCGGTTTGCCGGAGGAATATGGCATCCGCGCCCGGGTGTTTTCGGACTTCGGGTCGATCGGCCATACCGACGCCGATGTCAGCACCGCCGTCGATGAAATGAGCTTGCGCCTCTCCGTGGGAACGGGCATTACTTGGCGGTCGCCGTTCGGGCCGCTCGCGGTCGATCTGGCTTACCCGCTCCTAAAGGAAGACTTCGACGAGAAAGAACTCTTCCAGTTTAGCATTGGCACCAGATTCTAGGTCGTCATGAAACTGAGCATGTACCGCCGGACGGCGATCGCCGTCCTGGTATCGTTCGCCGCGACCATCGCCATTCTGGCGCCGCTTCCCGCCTCGGCCCAGCAACAGCAGATTCCGCTGGTGGTCGCCGTGCTGGACGTGAACCTCATCCTCCGCGAGTCGAGCGCGGCGAAAGCCGTCCGCGCCCAGATCGACAAGCAGCGCGACACCTACCAGGCGGCGCTGGTGACGCAGGAAAACAAGCTGCGCGACGCCGATCAGAAGCTTTCGCAGGACCGCGCGAGCCTGTCCCAGGAGGAGTTCCTCAAGCGGCGCGACGAGCTCGGCAAGCAGATCGAGCAGCTCCGCGTCGATTCGGACAAGCGCAAGCAGGCGCTCGAAAAGGCCTTCAACTCCGGCATGCAGCAGGTGACCCAGAGCCTCGGCCAGGTGCTCTCGGAAATCGCCAAGCAGCGCGGCCTGACGCTGGTGCTCAACAAGGCCATGGTCCCGCTGAGCGCCAACGACCTCGACATCACCCAGGAGGCGTTGAAGATGCTGAACGCCCGCCTGCCGAACGTCGCGGTTCCCGCCTCCCAATAGCGCATCTCGCCGGTTCCCGCCGCCGGCCTTCCCCTGCGCCATGGTTTCGCGGGGGCGGCTGACAGACCCTCGCGTCGGCGTCTAGGATGAGGCGGGGCAGAGTTCGGCCCGGTCTTCCGGGCCGCTATCGCGACTATGTGCTGAGGAGAACGACCCCATGACAGAGACAAGGGGCAAGGGACGAACGGTCGACGCGATCGACGTGCTGCGGGTCATGGAGATGATTCCGCATCGCTATCCCTTCCTCATGATCGACAAGGCGATCGAGCTGATCGCGGATGAGAGCGCCATCGGCATCAAGAACGTCTCGATCAACGAGGCTCATTTTCAGGGCCATTTCGCGCGCCAGCCCGTCATGCCGGGCGTGCTCATCATCGAGGCGATGGCGCAGACCGCGGCAGTGCTGGTCGCGCATACGCTCGGCAAGGAGGCCGAAGGCAAGCTCGTCTACTTCATGTCGGTCGACGGCGGGCGCTTCCGGCGCCCGGTCGTGCCGGGCGACCAGCTACGCATCATGGTTCGCAAGGAGCGGCAGCGCGGCAATGTCTGGAAATTCGCCGGCGAGGCGAAGGTCGACGGCCATGTGTGTGCCGAGGCGGTCATCACCGCCATGATCCGGGACGAATAATGACGTCCATCCATCCAACGGCCGTTGTGGATGGCGCAGCGCGGCTCGCGCCGGACGTGACGGTCGGCGCCTATGCGATCATCGGACCGCGCGTGACACTCGATGCGGGCGTGCGCGTCGGCCATCATGCGGTGATCGAGGGCAAGACGAATATCGGCGAAGGGACGGCGATCCACCCTTTCGCCTGTGTCGGCACGCCGCCGCAATTTCTCGGCCACAAGCCGGAGGACGATACCGAGCTGGTCGTTGGCCGCAACAACATCATCCGCGAGCATGTGACGATCAACGTCGGCACGCGGGAAGGCGGCGGGCGAACCTCGATCGGCGATCACGGCTTCTTCATGACGAGTGCCCATATCGCGCATGATTGCCATATCGGCGATCATGTCATCATGGCGAACTGTGCCACGCTCGCCGGCCATGTGACGATCGGCAACAATGTCGTGATCGGCGGTCTTTCCGCCGTCCATCAACGCGTTCGGATCGGCGATCATGCCTTCATCGGCGGCATGACCGGCGTCGACGGCGATGTCATCCCGTTCGGCATGGTGGTCGGCAATCCGGCGCATCTCTCGGGATTGAACGTCGTCGGGCTGAAACGACGCGGTTTCGATCGGGACGCCATCGCCACGCTGCGCGAGGCCTATCGCGCGCTGTTCGAGGAAGCCGGCATGTCCGCCGAGCGGTTGTCCGAGGCGGCACAGCGGTTCGGCAAGACACCGGACGCCATGCGCATGATCGACTTCGTTCAAGCGGACAGCGAGCGCGCGCTGTGCCGTCCCGGCCTCAACCATGGACGCCGCTAGGTGTCCCGGCCCTAACCATGGACGCCGCTAGGCCGAGGCGGCTTGCGATCGTCGCGGGTGACGGGCCGCTGCCGAACAAGCTCGTCTCGGCGTGCCGCGCGCAGGGAATCGACACCTTCGTCGTCGGGCTCGAGGGGCAGGCCTCGCCGGAATGGTCGCGCGCCAATGCCCAGCGCGTGCTCCGGCTGGGGCAGGGCGGCCGCCTTCTGCGCCTGATGAAGGAGCAAGGCGCCGATGCGATCGTCTTCGTCGGCAAGGTGCATCGGCCGTCGCTGCGCGCGATCCGGCCGGACTGGACGACCGCACAGATCCTCATGCGGCTCGCCTTCCAGGGCCGGCTCGGCGACGACGCCATCACCGGCGCCGTGGTGAAGCGCTTCGAGCGCGACGGCTTCCGGGTCATGGCCGTGCAGGAGCTGCTCGGCACGGTCGATGCCGTCGGGCCGCTCGGTCGGCGCCGGCCGACGCCGGAAGAGGCCCGCGACATCGAGCTCGGCGTCGAAGCGGCGCGGACGGTCGGCCGGCTCGATATCGGGCATGCGGTCGTCGTCCAGGGCGGGGCTGTGCTCGCCGTCGAGGCGGCCGAAGGCACCGATGCGCTGATCCGCCGGGCGAGCGCGCTCCAGCGCGGCGGGCCGGGGGCCGTCCTCGTCAAGATGGCGAAGCCGCAGCAGGATGCGCGCGCCGACCCGCCGACCCTCGGCCTCGCCACCGTGGAATGCGCGGCGGCGGCTGGTTTCGGCGGCATCGCCTTCGAAACCGAGCGATCGCTCGTTGTCGATCTGCCCGCGATGACGAAAGCGGCCGATGCGGCGAACATGTTCCTCGTCGGACTGGCGCCCGACGGCGGATGACAGACGCATCGGATCGCGCAGGGCGAGAGGCGCCGCCGCGAATTTTCCTCGTCGCGGGCGAGCCTTCGGGCGATCGGCTTGGGGCGGCGCTCATGGTAGCGCTCGCGCGCCGTCTCCCGGGCGTGCGGTTCGACGGCGTCGGCGGGGCGGGGATGACCGCCCAGGGACTCCTCAGCCGCTTTCCCATGCGTGAGCTGTCCCTCATGGGGCTGCTCGAAATCCTGCCGCATCTGCCGCGTCTCGTTCGGCGGTTGTCGGAGACCGCGGCGACGGTGCGCGAGACGCGTCCCGACCTCGTCCTCACCATCGATGCGCCCGGATTCAACATGCGTCTGCTGCAGCGGTTGCGAGGGAAGGGCATTCCGCTCGTGCATTACGTCGCCCCGACCGTCTGGGCCTGGCGACCGCAACGGGTCCAGCACTTCGTCGGCCTCGTCGATCATCTCCTGGCGCTGCTGCCCTTCGAACCGCCCTATTTCGAGCGGGTCGGGGTCCGCTGCAGCTATGTGGGCCATCCGGCGTTGGAGCTCCCGATCGCGTCGCGCGATTCCGCCGGCTTCCGCGGGCGCTACGGGATCGAGCCCGCCGCACCGCTGCTCTGCCTGCTGCCCGGCAGCCGGCGGTCGGAGCTCCGCCATCATCTTCCGATCTTCGGCGTTGCCGTCGAGCGCCTGCGGCGCGACGTCCCCGAACTGCGCGTCGTCCTGCCCACCCTGCCGGAGCTGGAGCGTTCGGTGGTCGAACGGACTGCAACATGGCCGAGCCCGCCAACCGTTCTCGCGGGCGAGGCGGCCCGCTACGAGAGCTTTGCCGCCGCCGACCTCGCCTTGGCCGCCTCGGGTACGGTCATCCTCGAGCTGGCGCGCTATGGCGTGCCGACCGTGCTCGCCTATCGCGGCAATCCCGTCACCGCCTACCTGGTCGGCCGACAGCTCCGGGTGCCTTTCGTCGGGCTGGTGAATCTTCTGGCCGAGCGCGAGGTGGTGCCGGAGTTCCTGCAGACGCGATGCCGTCCGGCATTGCTCGCGGACGCGCTGCGTGCGCTGCTGCGGGATCCGGCAGCCCGCGACCGCCAGCGGGCGGGGCAGCGGGAGGCGTTGCGACGGCTGGGGGATGGGCGCCCCAGCGAGCTGGCTGCCGACATCGTCGCGGATCTGCTGGCGGCGCGGGGGCGAGCCGCAGGTGACCCTGCGGCGGGGCTGGGCTAGGATGGTCCCTTCCGCTGCAGAACCAAGGGAAACTCGGCATGAACGAAATGTCCCAGAAGGCCGCGGCGCGTACCGAAGCGCGGCTGCTCCACACCATGATCCGCGTTTTCGACCTCGAGAAATCGATCGATTTCTATACGCGGCTGCTCGGCATGGAGGTGCTTTCGCGCAAGGACTATACGCGTGGCGAATTCACCAAAGTCTTCGTGGGCTATAGCGACGAACGCGCGAACACGGTGATCGAGCTCACCCACAACTGGGGTCAGAAGGAGCCCTATACGACCGGCTCCGGCTTCGGCCATCTCGCGATCGGGCTTCCCGACATCTACGGCACCTGCGAGCGGCTGGCAAAGGAGGGCGTCAAGATTCCGCGCCCGCCGGGGCCGATGAAGCACGGGGGCAGCGTGATCGCGTTCCTCGAGGATCCGGACGGCTACAAGATCGAGCTGATCCAGCGCTCTTGACCATGCGCGGCGACAAGGCCCGGCGCCGGGCAATGCGGGAACAGTGATGCGGCTGAGCGGACGCCTCGAGGCCCTGGGCGGGATCGCCTTGCTGGCGCTGCTCGTCGCCGGCTGCCTCGTCGTACTGCAGCCCTTTCTTTCGGCGCTGATCTGGGCGCTCATTCTGAGCTACTCGACCTGGCCGCTCTACCGCCGCCTGCTGCGCTGGGTCGGCGGGCATGTGACGCTCGCGGCGGGTCTCATGACACTGCTCGTCGCACTGATCCTGGTGGTGCCGCTTGCCATTCTCGGCATCACGCTCGCGGACCATGTCGCAGGAGTCTTCGGCCTCGTCCGGCTCCTGCTGCAGGAAGGGCTGCCGGCGGCGCCCGAATGGGTGCACGACATCCCGCTGCTCGGACCGGACATCGATCGCTACTGGCAGAGCCTCACCCATGACGGCGCGGCGCTTGCGGCCGCGGTCGAGCCCTATCTCGGGCGGGCCCGCGACTGGGCGCTGCAAGGTGGCGCGGGGATCGGCGGCGCCGCCGTCGAGCTCACGCTCAGCGTCTTCGCCTGCTTCTTTTTCTATCGCGACGGGCGCGAGGCGGCGGCACAGCTCTCCACCATGACTAAGCGCCTCGCCGGCGGCCGCGGCGAGCACCTGCTCGAAGTCGGCGGCAGCACCATCTCGGGCGTGGTCTATGGCGTGCTCGGCACGGCGATCGTGCAAGGGGCCCTGGCGGCGATAGGCTTCTGGATAGCCGACGTGCCGGGCGCGCTCCTGCTCGGCTTCGTGACCTTCATCTTTTCCTTCATTCCGGCCGGGCCGCCGCTGGTCTGGATCCCGGCGACCGTGTGGCTCTTCTACACCCACGCGCCGGGCTGGGGCATCTTCCTCGGCATCTGGGGCATGTTCGTGGTCAGCGGCGTCGACAATATCCTGCGGCCCTATCTCATCAGCCGCGAAAGCCGGCTGCCCTTCCTCCTGGTGCTGCTCGGCGTCATCGGCGGGGTTCTCGGCTTCGGCTTCGTCGGCGTATTTCTGGGGCCGGTGCTGCTTGCCGTCGGCTTCACCCTTCTCAAGGAATGGACCTCGGCAGCGGGCACGCCCGGCGCCGGCGCCCCGCCGGGCGAGACATCACGTCTCTAGGCGCGGGACAGTTGCGCGCTTCGAACGATCCCGATGTTCAGCGGCGCTTGTCGATGGCGACGTAGGGGCGCTGGCCGTGACCGGTATAGAGCTGCCGCGGCCGCCCGATGCGCTGCGAGGGATCCTCGATCATCTCGTTCCACTGCGCGACCCAGCCCGCCGTCCGCGCCACGGCGAAAAGCGCCGTGAACATCGCCGTCGGGAAGCCGACCGCCTGCAGGATGATGCCCGAATAGAAATCGACGTTCGGGAAGAGCTTGCGCTGGACGAAATAATCGTCCTCGAGCGCGATCCGCTCGAGCTCCATGGCGAGCTTCAGAAGCGGTTGCTCGCGAATGCCGAGCGCGTCCAGCACCTCGTGGCAGGCCTTGCGGATGACGGCGGCGCGCGGATCGTAGTTCTTGTAGACGCGATGGCCGAAACCCATCAGCCGGAACGTATCGTCCTTGCTCTTCGCACGCTCCAGGAACTCCGGAATGCGGTCCTTGTGACCGATCTGGCGCAACATCGCGAGCACGGCTTCGTTGGCGCCGCCATGCGCCGGGCCCCAGAGCGAGGCGATGCCGGCCGCGATGCAGGCGAAGGGATTGGCACCGCTCGAGCCGGCGATGCGCACGGTGGAGGTGGAGGCGTTCTGCTCGTGGTCCGCATGAAGCACGAAGAGCAGGTCCATCGCCTTCGTCACGACCGGATTGATCTTGTACTCTTCCGTCGGCACGGCAAACGTCATGCGCAGGAAATTCTCGGTGTAGCCGAGATTGTTCTGCGGATAGATGAGCGGCTGGCCGATCGAATATTTATAGGCCATGGACGCGATCGTCGGCATCTTCGCGATCAGGCGGTGCGAGGCGATCTCGCGCTGCCGCGCATCGTTGATGTCGAGGCTGTCGTGATAGAAGGCGGAGAGCGCGCCGACTACACCCACCAGCACGGCCATCGGATGCGCGTCGCGGCGAAAGCCGCTGAGGAACCGATGGATCTGCTCATGCAGCATCGTGTGATAAGTGATGTTGTGGTCGAACTCCTTGCGCTGCGCGACGTTCGGCAGTTCGCCATGCAGCAGCAGATAGCAGACCTCGAGGAAATCGCTCTTTTCGGCGAGCTCTTCGATCGGATAGCCGCGATAGAGCAGCACCCCTTTCTCGCCGTCGATATAGGTGATCTTGGATTCGCAGCTTCCCGTCGCCCCGTAGCCGGGGTCGTAGGTGAAGAAGCCGTGCTCGGTATAGAGCTTGCGGATGTCGATCACGGAGGGACCGAGCGTGCCTTCGAGCACCGGCAGATCGAAGTTCTTGCCGCCTGCCGGGTCGCTGACCGTGACGGACTTGTCCGAGTTCCGTTCCGTGATTGCCACGCCTTTGGCCATACTGCACCCCTCCAGTGAAATGGTCGCGTGTCGGACCTAAATCATGCGTCGCGAGGCCCGACATTAGGCCCGCGGTCGTTACGGATCAATTGAGCTAGGCTGGCGATTCCGCGCTCGCGGCATCCCCGATCCGACCGAGCGTTTCCGCCCGTCCCAGCACAGCCGCCACGTCGAAAATGCCGGGCGACGTGACGCTGCCCGCCAGCGCCGCCCGCAACGGCTGGGCGATCTGCCCGAGCTTCAGGTTCTCGGCGGCGGCGAACCCCCGAACGGCGGTCTCGATCGCCGTCACGTCCCAGGGCTCGACCGACGTCAACGCCGCGACGGCTCGCCCCAGCGCCTGGCGGGCATCCGGCGTCAGCAATGCCGCCGCTTTCGCGTCGATCGGAAGCGGCCGTCGGCGGACATAGAACAGCGCATTGTCGGCGAGCTGCTCGAGCGTCTTCGCACGTTCCTTGAGTCCGGTCATCCCTGCCAGGAGGCGGGCCGTTCCGGTGTCATCGACCGCATGGCCGAGGCGTTTCTCGAGACGCGGCAGGACCTGCGCCACCAGCCGCGCGTCGTCAGCGGCACGGATATAATGACCGTTCAGATTGTCGAGCTTCGCGAAATCGAAACGCGAGGGCGAGCGCCCGACGCCGTCGAGATCGAACCACTCGATGGCCTGCTCGGTGGAGATGATTTCCTCGTCGCCATGCGCCCAGCCGAGGCGCAGCAGGTAGTTCCGCAGCGCCTCCGGCAAATAGCCCATGTCGCGATAGGCCTCGACGCCGAGCGCGCCATGACGCTTCGACAGCTTCGCGCCGTCCGGCCCATGGATCAGGGGGATATGCGCAAAATTCGGAACGCTCCATCCCATCGACCGATAGATCTGCACCTGCCGGAAAGTATTGGTCAGATGGTCGTCGCCGCGAATGACATCGGTGATTTCCATGTCGTGGTCGTCCACGACGACCGACAGCATGTAGGTCGGCGTGCCGTCCCCGCGCAGCAGCACCATGTCGTCGAGCTGCTCGTTGCCGACCCGGACCTCGCCCTGCACGCGATCCTGAACGACGGTCTCGCCGCTTTGCGGCGCCTTCAGTCGCGTCACCGGCGCGATGTCGGCGGGGGCGTCCTTCGGGTCGCGGTCGCGCCAGCGTCCGTCATAGCGCATCGGCCTGCCCTCGGTTTTCGCACGCTCCCGCATCTCGGCGAGCTCCTCGGGCGTGCAGTAGCAAAGATAGGCGTGGCCGGAAGCCAGCATCTGGCGCGCCACCTCGGCATGACGCGCGGCGCGCGCGAACTGGAAGATCGGGTCGCCGTCGAAATCGAGCCCGAGCCAGTCGAGGCCGTCGACGATCGCCTCGATGGCGGGCGCCGTCGAGCGCTGGCGATCGGTATCCTCGATGCGCAGCAGCACCTTGCCGCCGTGATGGCGGGCGAAGAGCCAGTTGAAGAGCGCCGTGCGAGCCCCTCCGATATGAAGGAATCCGGTCGGCGAAGGGGCAAAACGGGTGACGACGCTCATGCTGATAAGGCGATCCGTCCAGGGGCAATTCGGGCAGGGGGGTTATAGGGCATGGCGCCGGGCCTGTCGCCTCCCTAGCCGGCGGACGCGATCGGCCTCTTCTCCGCAGGTCCCGGTTGTGGACGGCTTCCGTGATACGCCCGGCTCTCTATACTGCCTGCGCGGGGAGCGGCGGGTGCGGGGAGAAATGGTGGCGTTTCCAAGCGAGGCCGGGAGCGAGCGCCGGCCATGGTCCCGTCCGGGACGCGCGATCGCCGCGCAGCTTGCGGCCGAACGCGAGCAATGGATGCTCTGGATCCCCGTCGCGGTCGGCGCGGGCGTGGCGCTTTATTTCGCCTTGCCGGTCGAGCCACCGCTCTGGCCGGCCCTCCTGATCGCCGGTATCGGATGCGCGACCGGCTACCGGCTGCGCAGTTCGGGGCCGGCGTTGCTTTTGGCATCGGCGATCTCGCTGATCGCCATCGGCGTCGCCGTGGCGCAGCTCCGCACGGCGTCCGTAACCGCGCCGATGCTGACGGACGAGATCGGCCCGGTGCGCGTCACGGGGCGGATCCTCGGGGCCGAACCGTTGCCGACCGGCCGTCGTCTCCTGCTGGACGAGCTCATCATCGAAGGCGTCGCGCCCGAAAGCACGCCGTCGCGCGTCCGGCTGCGCGTCACCAGGATCGATCCCGGCATCCTTCCCGGCGATCGCGTTCAGCTTCTCGCGAAGCTCGCGCCGCCTTCGCCGCCGATGGCGCCGGGTGCCTACGATTTCCAGCGCGATGCCTTCTTTCAGCAGGTCGGCGGGATCGGCTTCGCCCTCGGTGCCGCGACGCGGATCGGGGAGGGCGCCGAGGGCGGGCTTCGCCGCCGGCTGGAGCTTTCCGTCGAACGCCTGCGGCTCGCCATGGGCGAGCGCATCCGTGCCGCGCTGCCCGGTCGCGACGGGCCGGTGGCCGCCGCCCTCATTGTCGGCACGCAGACGGGGATAGACCCCCAGGTCATGGACGCGATGCGCGATTCCGGTCTCGCTCATCTGCTGTCGATCTCCGGCGTGCATATCGGCTTCGTCGCCGCCATCATCTTCGGCATCGTGCGGGGCGGCCTCAGCCTCGTGCCGCCGGTGGCGCTCCGCTACCCGATCAAGAAATGGGCGGCCGCCGTCGCGCTCCTCGGCACGTTTTTCTACATGATTCTCGCCGGCAGCCCGGTGCCGACGCAGCGCGCCTTCCTGATGACCGGCCTCGTCATGCTGGCCGTGCTGGTGGATCGCGTGGCGATCACGCTGCGCCTCGTCGCCTGGGCGGCGCTGGTCATCCTGCTTATCAGGCCCGAAGCGGTGATCGGCCCGAGTTTCCAGATGTCCTTCGCCGCCGTCGCGGCGCTGGTCGCCGCCTATGAAGGAAGCCGTGCCTGGCGCGCCAACCGGCGAAGCGAGCTCGGATGGTTCGGTCGCGCGCTGCTCTATCTCAGCGGGCTCGTGCTTACCAGCGTGATCGCCGGCCTCGCGACGGCGCCTTTCGCGCTCTACCACTTCAACCGCTTCGCGGACTACAGCGTGGTCGCCAACATGCTGGCGGTGCCGCTGACGGGCGTCGTCGTCATGCCCACGGCTGTCGTCGCGGTGGCGCTGATGCCGCTCGGCCTCGAATCCTGGCCGCTGGCGGCGATGGGGTGGGGCGTCGAGGGAATCATCCTCATCGCCGAGACGGTGGCGGGTTGGCCGGGGTCCGTCATGCTGCTTCCCGCGATGCCGGTCACGGCCCTCGCTGTGGCGGTGCTGGGCGGGGTCTGGCTGCTACTCTGGCGCGGTCGCTGGCGCTATATCGGGCTCCTGCCGCTGCTTCTCGGCATGGCCTCGACGATCTTCGTGCGCAGCCCCGACATTCTCGTCTCGGGCGATGCGGATCTCGTCGCGGTCCGCTCTGCCGACGGCGGGCTCGCGGTCAATTCGGCCCGCGGCGGGCTCGAGGCGGAGATCTGGCTGCGTCGCGCCGGCGACGCCGAACGCGACCCCTGGCCGGCCGCAGGCGAACCCGGCGCCGGCGGCCGCCTCGTCTGCGACGCGCTTGGCTGTCTCTATCGGGCGGAGGGCCATCTCGTGGCGCTCGCCTGGAAGGCGGAAGCGCTGCAGGAGGATTGCTATGAGGCCGATCTCGTCATCAGCCTCGAACCCGTCAATTGGTTCTGTTCGTCCGCGGCGCAGGTCATCGACCGTTTCGATCTCTGGCGCGAGGGCGGGCATGCGGTATGGCTCGATCCGGACGGCGCGCGCGTCGTCGCCGTCCACGAAACGCGGGGCCGGCGCCCCTGGGTCGTGCAACGCCGCAAGATGGATTAGCACGGGCGATACCGGCGCTGGATTGCCGACGGGGCGCGCCGCTATGATCCCGCGCCATGACGACTGCCGCACCCGATCCGATCCTCGCCCGAGCCATGGCGCTGCACCGCGCCGGCAAACGGACGGAGGCCGAGCCGCTCTATCGCCAAGCGGCCGCCAGCTTCGCGGAAGACCCGCGCTACCACTATCTGCACGGCCTTTGCCTGCTCGAGCTCGGCAAGCTCGACGAGGGCATCGCGGCCATGGCGGACGCCGTCCGGCTCGGGCCGCGGCATCCCGGTTCGCATTACGCGCTCGGTCGGGCGCTCGCCCTCAAGGGGACCGACGAGGAGCGCGCGGCCGGTCACCTCCGGACTGCCATCGCGCAGGCGCCCGCCATGATCGAGGCGCATCTGGAGCTCGGCAATCTTCTGGCGCGCCGCGACGATCCGGCGCCGGCCTTCGAGGTTTACAAGACCGGGCTCGCGCAGGCACCGGACCATCCCGGCCTCGCCGTCAACTACGCGAACCTGCTCTATCAGAAAGGCGACCGCGAGGAGGCCGTGGCGCTCTGGGAGCGCATGCTGCAGCGCCAGCCGAATCTTGCCGCCGCCCATTCCGGCCTCGGCATCGACCGCCGCAATCGCGGCGACGTGGCGGGCGCCGAGGAGCGGTTCCGCCGCGCCCTCGCGATCGAGCCGCGCAACGCCGAGTGCCGCTTCAATCTCGGCGTCACGCTGCGCTACCGCAACAACTATGCCGGCGCGATCGAGGAGCTGAAGAAGGCGATCGCCGCCAATCCGCGGATGCGGCGCGCGACGATGGAGCTCGCCCGCTGTTATCAGGCCGTCTGCGCCTGGCAGAATCTGGAGGAGCTCGATCCCGCGCTGGAACAGGAGTTTGCGGCGGCCGAAGCGAACCGGCCGACCTTCATGTCGCCTTTCTTCTCGCTGTCGCTGCGCACGACCGAGGCGCGTCGCCTCGCGGTGGCGAAGGTGCGCGCCGCAGCTGCGGCGGCACGCGCCGTGCGCGAATGGCAGGGACCGAGGATCGAGCATCGGCCGGGCCCGCGCGAGCGGCTGACGATCGGCTACATCTCATCCGACCTGCGCGATCACCCGGCGGGGCATCTTCTGGTCGATCTCTTCGGCCTGCATGACCGCGAGCGGTTCGCGGTGCATGGCTACTCCATCGGGCCGAACGACGGCAGCTCCTACCGCAAGCGCTTCGAGCGCGATTTCGACCGGTTCGTCGATCTGGGCGGCGAGGGGAACGCTGCCGCCGCAAGGCGCATCGCCGACGACAGGATCGACATCCTGGTCGATCTGAACGGCATGACAGCGCTGTCGCGGCCGGAGATCGCGGCGCTGCGGCCGGCACCGGTGCAGGCGACCTGGCTCGGGCTTCCCGGCACGACGGGCGCCGACTTCTTCGACTATGCGCTGACCGATCGGCAGGTGACGCCGGACGGCTCGGCGCGCCACTTCACCGAAGCCCTCTGCATGCTGCCCGACAGCTACTATCCGACGCCGGTCTGGCCCTTCGAGACGGCCGGACCCGCCGATCGCGTTGCCGAAGGATTACCGCCGCAGGCGCTGGTGCTTTGCTGCTTCTGCGCCCATTACAAGATCGAGCGGACGGCGTTCGAGCGCTGGATGGGCCTGATGCGCCAGCTCCCGGGCGCCGTGTTGTGGCTGCTCGGCGGGTCTCCCGAGGCGGAATGGCGGTTGCTGGACGCGGCGGAGGCGGCGGGCGTCCCGCCACGGCGTATCGTCTTCGCGCCGCGCCGCCCGAAGGCGCAGCATCTCGCCCGCCTCGCGCTCGCCGACCTGATGCTCGATACCTTCACCTATGGCGGGCACACGACCGCGAGCGACGCGCTGGCCATGGGCGTGCCGGTGGTGACCTGCTGGGGCGATGCCTTCGCGTCGCGCGTGGGGGTGAGCCTTCTGACGGCCGTCGGATTGCCGGAGCTGATCGCCGAGACGCCCGAGGCCTATGGCGATCTGGTTCTGCGGCTCGGCCAGGATCCGGCGGCGCTGGCCGCGACCAGGGAAAAGCTGGCGGCCAGCCTTCCCGGGTCGTCGCTCTTCGATCCGGCGCGGTTCGCCCGCAACCTCGAGCGCGCCTATTGCGAGATGTGGCGGCGCCAGCTGGCGGGCGAACCGCCCGGCCGTTTCGAGGTCGCCGACCTCCGCGGTCAGTAGCGGCGCATCAGCCCGACGAGGCGGCCCTGGATGCGCACCCGGTCAGGACCGAAAATGCGCGTCTCGTAGGCTGGGTTGGCAGGCTCGAGCGCGATCGAATCGCCCTTGCGGCGAAGACGCTTCAAGGTCGCCTCGCTGTTGTCGATGAGCGCCACGACGATGGCGCCGTTATCGGCGGTATCGCTGCGCTCGATCAGCACCGTGTCCCCGTCGAGGATGCCGACATTGACCATCGAATCGCCCTCGATCTCGAGCGCGTAATGCTCGCCGCAGCCGAGGATGGCGGCTGGGACCTCGATATGGTTGCTGTGGTCGCGCAGCGCCTCGATCGGGGTGCCGGCGGCGATCTTGCCATAGAGCGGGAGCTGCACCGCTTCCGCGTCCTTGGGCAGGGCCTGGCCGCTGAGGGCGCCGCTGAAATCGCCGCGGATCACGTTCGGCTGGAAACCGGTCGTCGCCGGCGCCTTCGCCCCGATCCCCACCTGCTCGGGCAGCTTCGTCACTTCGAGCGCGCGGGCGCGATGCGGCAGGCGCTTCAGGAATCCGCGCTCCTCGAGCCCGGTGATGAGCCGGTGGATGCCGGACTTCGATTTCAGCCCCAACGCCTCCTTCATCTCGTCGAAGGAGGGCGAAACCCCGGCTTCGATCAGGCGCTTGTTGATGAAGAGCAACAGCTCATGTTGCTTGCGCGTCAGCATGGAATCCTCGCTTTCGGGCCGGTAACCGCGAGATATGGGGTTCCGGAACAAAACCAAAACAACAGCTATGTTCTAGTTTGGTTCTAAATGCCCGTCAAGCGAGCTTTGGAGAGTCAGATCGCCAGCACGCCGCCGGCGAGCCTGAGCACGCGGACAGCCGCGCCCTTCGGGGCGGGCGCGGCATGGGGCGGGCGGATCACCAGGCCATCGGCCGCGGTGAAGAAGGAGAGCATGGCGCTGTCCTGCTTCTGGAAGGGGGTGGCGATCCAGCGGCCCGCCTCGTCGCGCTCCAGCCGCGACCGGAGATAGTCCTGGCGGGCGTCGTTCGCCGGCAGGTCTATTCCCAGGAAAGCGGGCTCCGTGGCGTCTGCGCCGCCCGCCAGGCCAAGCAGGCGGCCGATGGCGGGCCGGAGGAAGATCGTCGCGCAGACAAGGCCGGAAACCGGATTTCCAGGCAGGCCGAGCACCGCCATCTCGCCGAGCTTCCCGAACATCAACGGCTTGCCAGGCCGCATGGCGATCTTCCAGAAATCGAGCGCCATGCCGCGACGCTCGAGCGCGCCCTTCACGAGGTCATGCTCGCCGACCGAGGCGCCGCCCGAGGTGACCAGCATATCGGCGCCCTCGGCGGCCGCGATCGCGCGGTCGAGCGCCGCGCGGTCGTCCCGCGCGATGCCGAGGTCGATGGGGGCGGCCCCGAGCGCCCGGCAGAAGGCGGCGAGCGCGAAGCCGTTCGAGCTCACGATATCGGTCGGCCGCCGCGGCTCGCCGGGCGGCACCAGCTCGTCGCCGGTGCTGAGGATGGCGATGCGCGGGCGTCGGCGGAGGGGGAGAGTCGGATGATCCATCGCCGCCGCGAGCCCGATATCGCGCGCCGTGAGCAGCCTGCCCGCGCGGAGCTTGATGTCGCCTGCCGTGAAATCCTGGCCGGCGGCGCGAATATGGCGCCCGCGGGCCACGGTTTCCTTCACCAGCACCCGATCGCCGGCAGGCTCGGTGTTCTCCTGGATCACGATGCTGTCGGCGCCCGCAGGCACGGGGCCGCCGGTGAAGATCCGGACGGTTTCGCCCGGCCGCAGCGGCGGCGGCATGGTGCCGCCGGCCGGCGCCTGGCCCACGAGCTTCAGCCGAACGGGCGTGTTCTCGACATCGGCGGCGCGGACCGCATAGCCGTCCATCGCCGAGACATCGACCGGCGGATGGGTCGCGCGGGCGACCAGGTCTTCCGCAAGCACTCGCCCCAGCGCTTCGCCCACCGGAACGGACTCCGCCGGGAGCGGCGTCAGCGCAGCCAGGATCCGTTGCAACGCTTCTTCGACCGAAATCATCGCGTTCGCCGGTAAACCCCGGATTTCCCGCCGCTTTTATAGTCGAGACGAATGTCGCTCAGCACCATGGCACGGTCGGCTGCCTTGCACATGTCATAGACCGTGAGGGCCGCGACCGCGACGGCGGTAAGCGCTTCCATTTCGACGCCGGTCGGGCCGGTCGTCTTCACCGTGGCGGTGATATCGATCGCATTTCGCTTCGGATTCGGCGCCAGATCGACGGAAACGGCGCTCAACGACAGCGGATGGCAGAGCGGGATGAGGTCGGCGGTGCGCTTCGCCCCCATGATTCCGGCGAGCCGCGCGACGGAAAGCACATCGCCTTTTTTCACGCCGCCCTTGCGGATCAGCTCCATCGTGGCCTTGGCGAGCTTGACCGAGCCCGTCGCCACCGCCACCCGTTCCGTCGCCGGCTTGGCCGACACATCGACCATGCGCGCCTTGCCCTTCGCATCGAAATGGGTGAGGCGCGCCATGGCGATCAGGCGCCGACTCGCGACGCGGCGGAGGCGAGGAGCGTGCGTGTCGCGGCCGCCACGTCCGTCTGGCGCATCAGCGACTCGCCGATGAGGAATATGCCGGCGCCCGCGCGCCGCATGCGGGCGAGATCGGCGGACGTCTCGAGGCCGCTTTCCGCCACCAGCAGCCGCCCTTTGGGCAGCATCGGCGCCAGCGCTTCCGTCACGGCCAGATCGACCGAGAGGGTCTTCAGATTGCGATTGTTCCCGCCGATCAACCGCGCAGGCAGGCGCAGGGCGCGCTCCATCTCAGCCTCGTCATGCACTTCGACCAGCACATCCATCCCGAGCTCGCTCGCCACGGATTCGAGCTCCGCCGCCTGCAGGTCGGAGAGCGCCGCCATGATCAGCAGGATGCAATCCGCCCCGAGCGCCCGGGATTCGACGATCTGATAGGACTCCAGCATGAAATCCTTGCGGAGCGCGGGAAGCGACGTCGCCGCGCGCGCCGCCGTCAGATATTCGTCGCGGCCCTGGAAATAGGGTTCGTCGGTCAGCACGGAGAGGCAGGTCGCGCCGCCCGCCTCATAGGCGCGCGCCAGCGTCTGGACATCGAAATCCGCACGGATCACGCCCTTGCTCGGCGAGGCCTTCTTGATCTCGGCGATGAGGCCGTAGCGCCCGGCACCGCTCGCCGCCGCGAGCCGGTCGGCAAAGCCGCGCACCGGATCCGCCTCGCGCGCGGCCGATTCGAGGTCGGCGAGGGGACGCACCTGCTTGCGACGGGCGACGAGCGCCCGCTTCTCCGCGCAGATCCGGGCGAGCACATCGCTCATGCCGCGGGCTTCTCGTTGGTGATGGCGACGAGCCGGGAGAGGGCGGCCCGCGCCTTGCCGGAAGCGATGGCGGCATCGGCGAGCTTCACGCCGGCCGTGAGGTCGGCCGCCTTGCCCGCGACGACGAGCGCCGCCGCCGCATTCAGCAGCACGATGTCGCGATAGGCGCCCGTCTTGCCGGCCAGAACGTCGCGCAGCGCTTGGGCATTGGTCTCGGAATCGCCGCCCTTGAGCTCGGCCGTCGTGGCGCGTTTCAGCCCGACGGATTCGGGCGTCACCTCGAAGGTCGTGACCTTGCCGTTCTCGAGCGCCGCGACATGGGTGGCGCCGGTGGTGGTGATCTCGTCCATCCCGTCGCTGCCATGCACGACCCAGGCGCGCTCCGTGCCGAGCCGGCCGAGCACCTCGGCCATCGGCGCGATCCAGTCGCGCGAGAAGACGCCGACGAGCTGCCGGCCGGCGCCGGCCGGATTCGACATCGGCCCCATGAGGTTGAAGATCGTGCGCGTGCCGAGCTCGACGCGGGTCGGCCCGACATGGCGCATGGCGCTGTGATGGCGCGGCGCGAGCATGAAGCAGATATGGGCTTCCCAGAGCGCCTTGCGCACCAGCGCCATGTCCGCGTCGAGATTGACGCCGAGGGCGCCCAGCACGTCGGCGGCGCCCGTCTTGGACGACATGGCGCGGTTGCCGTGCTTCGCCACCGGCACGCCGCAACCGGCGACGACGAGGGCGGTCGCCGTCGAGATATTCCAGCTCCCGGAGCCGTCGCCGCCCGTGCCGCAGGTGTCGATGGCGCCCGGCGGGGCGTCGATCCGGGTCATCCGGGCGCGCATGGCGCGCACCGCGCCCGCGATCTCGTCCACCGTCTCGCCGCGCACCCGGAGGCCCATCAGGAACCCGCCGAGCTGCGACGGCGTCGCATTGCCCGACATCATGATGTCGAAGGCCTGCTCGGCCTCGGCTTCGCTCAGACGGCGGCCCGCGGCGACCGCGGCGATCAGCGGCTTCAGATCCGCCGGTGCTGTCGGCGCCGTGTTCATGCGGAAAGCTTGCGCGCCTGCGCGTTGTGGCCGCAGATGCGGAGGAAGTTTCCCAGCAGCCGATGGCCATGCTCGGAGGCGATGCTCTCCGGATGAAACTGCACGCCGAAAACCGGCAGCGTCCGGTGGCGCAGGCCCATCACCACGCCGTCCTCGGTTTCGGCCGTCTGCTCGAGCGCGGCGGGCCAGGTCGCGGGATCGACCACCAGCGAATGGTAGCGGGTGGCGGTGAAGGGGCTCGGGATCTCGGCGAAAATGTCGGTGCCGCGGTGCTTCACCTGGCTCAGCTTGCCATGCATGGGGGCGGGGCCGCGCACCACCTTGCCGCCGAAGGCTTGGCCGATCGCCTGATGGCCGAGGCAGACGCCGAGGATCGGCGTCGTCTCCTTCGCGGCGGCGATGAGCGCGAGGCAGATGCCGGCGCGGTCCGGATCGCAGGGCCCGGGCGAGAGGATGATGCCCTGCGGCCGCATCGCCATGGCTTCGGCGACGGCAATCTTGTCGTTGCGCCGTACCACCATCTCGGCGCCGAGCTCGCCGAGATAGTGAAAAAGGTTGTAGGTAAAGCTGTCGTAGTTATCGATTAAGAGAAACATTTCAAACCTTTGCCACGCGATCTTGCGACGCTTTCCGAGGCCGGGGCCAGCCTTCTTATAGCAGGGCGGCCGGCAGGGCACCAAGCCTCCGCCGGATCGAGGTCGGCAAGGGTGTCCTGCCGGCCGCTCAAGCCTCGACCGTTGCCGGGCCCGCCTTTCCCAGGTTCCGTGAAAGACGATAAGCGAGCCGCCGCCCGAAGCGATGGGTCGGGGCCTCGACGAAACGATGGATCAGCCAGGCGAGGGCGAGGGCGCCGAGCAAGACCGCCGCGATGGCGGCGGCGGCCGGTACGCCGCGATCGAGCAGGACCCGCAACAACACGAAACCCGCGATCGCGTGAACGACATAGAGCGGATAGCTGATGTCGGCGAGGAAACGGAGGAGCCGGTTCCGTGCCCAGCCTTGCGGGCCGGCATAGGCCAGCGCGAAGCAGCCAAGCGCCGCGCCGTAGCTCCAGAGCTGGATCGAGATGCCGTGAAGCCGGCCCAGATGCCAGGCGCCGACGAAGAGGAAGAACAGCGTCGCGATGACGAAGACCAGCGGCGCCCGTTCGAGCCGGCCCCGATAATGCAGGTTGAAGGCGACGCCGATGAACATGAACAGGAGGAACTGTGTCGAGACGGGCAGGGGCCGACCCAGGGACAGTGCCGCCAGGATTCCGACCGCGAGGACCGCCGGGAGCAGGAAGACGAGCACACTGCCGCGCCGCAGCCAGACCGCCGCCAGGGCGCAGAGGATGTAGAAGCGGACCTCCACATCGAGGGTCCAGACGATGCCGTCGATGTTGGGCCCGCCGAGCAGCGCGCGAAAGCCGACGAGATAATGCAGCGCCATGTCCGGCAGCCCGTGCGGGAAGGGGCGGTCGAAATAGAGGCCTCCGAGATAGATGGCGAGCAGGGTCGCGGTGAATCCGACGGCGTAGGTCGGATAGATCCGGAAGAACCGGCCGGCCAAAAACCCCTTCCAGCCATAACGTTCGAAGGCAAAGGGGATCACGAAACCGCTGATCAGGAAGAACAGCGCCACGCCGAAGGCGCCCCAATCGAAATATCGCGTGGGATTGAGGATCGAGACCAGCAGCGGCGTGGGCACGCTGTCCGCGAGCCGCGGCATATCGGCATAGCCGACCGCCAGGCTGCGATCGAGCCAGAACTGGCCGAGATGATGCGACATGAGGACGAAGAGCGCCGCAAGACCGCGCAGCGCATTGGCGAATTCGACGCGGGGCGGCGCAACGGCGACGGCAGGAGGCGCAGGTTCCATCGCGCGAGCCATGGGGCGATCCAACTCCTGGGCGCGATCCAACGCGGGTGCCCGATCCGACGCGGGGGCGCGGGGCGGCGCCGCGCCCGCGATCATAGCCGATTCGAGGGGAATGCCGACCCGCGCGCCGCGTCACGGGAGCCCTGCGCGTCCTTCCGCGTTCATGGTAAAATTTCCGGCCGGTCCGATATTTCCGGTGGCCGGAGAAAGCCAATGCCTCGCCGTCGCAACAATCGCAGCTCGGGCGCGAAGCCCCGCTCCTCGATCTTTCCGATCGGCCCGCGCGGCCGCGGCGGGGCGCGGCGTCCGCGCGTCGGCGGATCCTGGCTCAAAACCGTCGCGATCCTGCTCGGCGGCGCGGTCATCGGCGCAGTGGGGGCGGAGCTGCTGCATGACTGGATGCATCCGGCCTCGCGACAGCCCGCCTTGATCGTGGCGCCGGCGCCCGCGAACACGGCCGCCGCGCCCGAAGTCGCGACCGTGCCGACCGTCCTCGCCGCCCGGCCGCAACAACAGCCGGCCGCGCAAGATCCTGCCCCCGACGCCCATCGGGCCGCCGCGAGCGAACCGATCGGCGCGCTCATCGGGTCGCTGATGAACGAGGAGACGGCGACGTTCGATGTGGCGAGGCCGGCAGAATCCCCGGCCTCTCCGCAACCCGCTGCCGCGCCGGAGGCCGCCCCAGGGGCCGCCATCGCACCGAACGCAGGACATCCGCCGGCATGGCTTGCCTATGCGGTGCCGGCGCAGCCGGTCGGCAATCGCCCGATGATCGCGATCGTGCTCGACGATGTCGGGCTCGACCGCGCCAACGCGGCACGCGCGATCCGCCTGCCGGGCCCGATCACCCTCTCCTTCATGACCTATGCGGAAGATCTGGCGCTGCAATCTGCCGAAGCGCGCCGCTGGGGCCATGAGCTCATGCTGCATGTGCCGATGCAGCCGCTCGACGACAGGGTGAATGCGGGTCAGCATGTCTTGCGGACCGACATGACGCCCGATCAGGTGCGCACCCAGATCGACTGGGGCCTGAACCGCCTCTCCGGCTATGTCGGCATCAACAACCACATGGGCAGCAGCTTCACCCGCTCGGCGCCCGGCATGGCGGTGGTGATGGAGGAGCTGCGCAAGCGAGGCCTCCTGTTCCTCGATTCCCTGACCATCGGCGACAGCGTCGGCATCCGGCTCGCGGCGCAATATGGCGTGCCGCATGTGGCGCGCGACGTGTTCCTGGACGATGAGGTGAGCGGACCTGCCGTCGATGCCATGCTGCGGGAGCTCGAGCGTGTCGCGCAGGAACGCGGCTATGCTGTCGGCATCGGCCATCCGCACCCGGCGACGCTGGATGCGCTTGCCCGCTGGCTGCCGCATTTGCGCGAACGGGGCTTCGAGCTGGTGCCGATCTCGGCCATCGTGCGGCGCGTGACGCCGCCGACGGGATAGGACGCGGCCGCTCGCCGGCGTAGGATCGCCCGCCATGGACAAATCGCAGCTCGCGGACATCGCCATCGCGATTACGGAGTCCGGGCTCGCCGGCCGGCCCGAATCGGTGCTGGTTGCCGAGCTTTGCGGCCGGGCCGTGGCCGCCGGCCTGCCGCTCGCCCGTGCGGCGGTCATCGTCGACACGCTGCACCCGATCTATGAGGGACGCGTCTTCCGCTGGCAGCGCGACGCCGGAGAGACGACCACGGTCGAATATGGACGCAGCGATGTGGGCGAGGCGCTCGACCGCTGGCGCAGCAGCACCTTCTACCGCCTGCAGGCGAGCGGCGACCCCTTCCTCCACCGCCGGCTGACCGCGGATACGGACAGGGAGTTCTCGATCTTTGCGGAGCTGCGCGAGGCCGGGATGACGGGCTATCTCGCCCTGGTGACGCCCTTCGCATCGGAGGGGACGATCGGCGAGATGGAATGCGTCTATTCCTCCTGGGTCACCGACGCGCCCGAGGGATTTGCCGAGGCCCACCTCGGCGCCCTGCAGCGGCTCGTGCCGTTCTTCGCGCTCGCGGTCAAATCCACCTCGCTCGCCCGCATCGCAGGCACCCTGGTCGAGACCTATCTCGGCCGGGACGCGGGCCGGCGCGTGCTGAGCGGACGCATCGCGCGCGGGGTCGCGGACCAGATCGAGGCGGTGCTCTGGTTCAGCGATCTGCGCGGCTATACGCGCATCACCGACACTGCCGATCCGACCCATATCATCCCGCTGCTGAACGACTATGCCGGCGCGGTCATCTCGGCGATCCACGAGCAGGGCGGGGACGTCCTCAAGCTCATGGGCGACGGCACGCTCGCCATCTTCACGGGCGAAGATCGCGGCGGCGCCTGCCGCGCCGCGCTCGCCGCCGCCGGTCTCGCGAAGCGCAACGTCGCTGCGCTGAACGAGCGCCGCGCCGTGGACGGGCTGCCGACGACCGAGATCTATCTCGGACTCCATCTGGGCGACGTGTTCTACGGCAATATCGGCAGCGAGGCCCGGCTCGACTTCACGGTGGTCGGACCCGCCGTCAACGAGGTGAGCCGCATCGCAGCCTTGTGCCGCTCGGTCGAGCAGCCGCTGCTGCTTTCCTCCGCCTTCGCGGCCGCGGTCGGCGGCGATGCGGGCGAGCGCCTCGTCTCGGTCGGGCGCTATGCGCTGCGCGGCGTCGGCCGGCCGCAGGATCTCTTCACGCTCGATCTTTGACCGGGCCGATGTCCCTGCGGTAGCCGCGTCGCCCCGGGCGGGCAGATCGAGCCAATGAAGCTCGTGGGCCGCCTTCGCCTCCGCAATCAACGACCGCATCCAGTCCCGATATTCGACCGTATTTGCCGGGAAATCGAGAACGACGGAAACGCCCTGCTGCAGAACGCCGACGATATGCGGCCCCATCGCGGCGCGAAGCCGCGCAGAAAGGCGATCGTAGTCGTCGATCGTCTTCAACTCGTCAGGAAACAGGGTCGAGGTCCAATGGTCTTCGCTGATGAGCAGGGTCGCCGGCTTCGCCGCGAGACGACGCGCAAGCGTCGTCTTCCCCGCGGCGATCTTGCCGCAGAGGAGGTAGAGCGTTGCGAGGCGACCTGGACTCATATCCGCGATCTGTCGGCGCGCTCCGGAAGATCGATGCCGGCATCCGGCGTCGATAACAGGTGCCCTGGCTAGCGATTCCGTCCGCCGCTGGCGAAGCGCACGGCCTCTTGCGCGGCGCGGACTAGCGCTTTCGCCTTGTTGACGCTCTCCTGGAACTCGCCTTCCGGCGAGCTGTCGGCGACCACGCCGCCGCCGGCCTGCACATAGAGCAGGCCGTCCTTGATGACGGCGGTGCGGAGCGCGATGCAGGTGTCCATCGAGCCGTTGGCCGCGAAATAGCCGACCGCGCCCGCATAGATGCCGCGCCGGTCCGGTTCGAGCTCGTCGATGATCTCCATGGCGCGCACCTTGGGGGCGCCGGACACCGTGCCGGCGGGAAAACCCGCGACCAGCGCATCCATCGCGTCATGCTTCGGGGCGATCCTGCCCTCGACATTCGAGACGATATGCATGACATGCGAGTAGTACTCGATGAGCATCTTCTCGGTGACCTTCACGGTCCCGATCTCGGCGACGCGCCCGACATCGTTGCGCCCGAGATCGAGCAGCATCAGATGCTCGGCCAGCTCCTTCGGGTCGGAGAGCAGATCCGCAGCGAGCGCCCGGTCTTCGGCCGCATTGGCGCCGCGGCGCCGCGTGCCCGCGATCGGGCGGATCGTGACCGTCCCCTCGCGCAGCCGCACCAGGATCTCCGGGCTCGAGCCCACCACCGCGAAACCGCCGAGGTCGAGATAGAAGAGGAAGGGCGAGGGGTTGAGTCGACGGAGCGAGCGGTAGAAGGCGAAGGGCGCGAGCGTGAAGGGGAACTGGAATCGCTGCGACAGCACGACCTGAAAGATGTCGCCGGCGAGGATGTATTCCTTCGCCCGCTCGACCATCGCATGGAACTGCGAGGCCGGCATGTTGGAAGCGGGTTCGGGCAGGGTCATCCCCTCGGCGCCGGCCGCAGTCTGCTGCGGCAGATGGCGATCGAACTGCTCGACCGCGCCCGCGAGACGCTCGCAGGCATGATTGTAGGCGGCGCGCGCATCGGCGCCCGGCTGCGGGCGGATCGGCGTCACCACCGTGATGACGTCCTCCACATTGTCGAAGATCGCGACCACGGTCGGGCGCAGGAAGATGCCGTCCGGCACGCCGAGCTTGTCCGGCTTCTCGTTCGGCAGATGCTCCATGCGGCGGACCATCTCGTAGCCGAGATAGCCGAAGAGCCCGGCCGCCATCGGCGGCAGCCCGTCCGGCAGCTCGATCCGCGATTCCTCGACGAGCGCGCGGAGCGAGCCGAGCGCACCGCCGGCGAGCGGCTCGAACCTGCCGCTCTCCGTGCGGGCACGCCGGTTGATCTCCGCCGCGTCGCCCCGGCACCGCCAGACGAGGTCGGGCTGCGTGCCCATCAGCGAATAGCGGCCGCGGGTGGCGCCGCCCTCGACGGATTCGAAGAGGAAGCTGAGCGGCTTTCCGTCGCAGAGCTTGAGGAAGGCGGAAACGGGCGTTTCCAGGTCGGCCACGAGCCGTGTCCAGACCACGGTCGCCTGACCGTTGTCGTAGCGGGCGGCAACCGCCTCGAGGCTGGGTTCGACGCGCATTCGGGTCAGAAAAGCTTGTCGATCGCGGCCTGGTTGGTCGTCACGCCGATCTGCTGGCGAAGCCGGTCGCCGAACTGCTGCAGCAGATCGCCCTGAATCTGGCCGGCGAGATCGGTCCGCAACGTTTCCACCCCGGCGACATCGGCGACGGGATCGGCGGGCACGATCGAGGCGACGCGGCCGACGATCTGCCCGTCTGCGGTCGGCGCGCTCGCTGCTTTGCCTTGCTCGACCGCGAACAGCTTCTGGGCGAGCTCCGGCGTCACATTGGCGTCGGCGCCGCTGCCGTCGCGCTTGAACGCTGCGGAGGTGGCGGGCGTCGCGCCGATCTCGGCGGCGACCTTGGCCAGGTCCTCGCCGTCGGAAAGCCGCTTCGCCACTTCCTCCGCCTTCGCCGCCGCCGCGGTCTCGCGCTCGGCCGCGGTCCAGGCGGCGACGACCTGATCGCGCACCTCGGCGAACGGCCGCGTCGCGGGCGGCGTCGAGCTGTCGACCTGGGCGATGGCGAAGCCGCCCGCCGGGTCCTCGACCAGCGAGCTCGTCTGGCCGACCTCGGTCTGGAAGGCGAGGCCGAGGGCGAGGGGGCTGCCGCCGAGCGCCTCCACCGGCTTTCCGTCGGGTCCCAGCCCCTGCTGGTCGACCGCGGCCACCGAGGTCGCGGTCACGCCAATGCCCGCCGCGGCGTCCTTGAGGCTCGCACCGCCCGCCAGCGCCTCGTCGAGAGAGTTGGCGGCGCCGATCATCGCGTCGGTAGAACGTGCGCTCTGGACTTCCTGGCGAAGCTGGTCTTTGACGGACTCGAAGGTGGCTTTGGTTTCCGGCTCGATGGCCGTGATCTTCAGGATATGCCAGCCGAGCGGAGTCTTGATGGGCTCCGTCGTCTTGCCGGCCTCGGTCACGAACGCGGCGTCGGAGAGCGCCGAGAGATCGCTCACCACCGTGCTGCGCTCGACCGTACCGAGGGAGACCGGCGGGCCGCCGGTGATCTCGGTCGCGACCGCGGCGAAATCCTCGCCGGCGGCGAGCTTCTCGGCGGCCGCTCTGGCCTGGGCTTCATCCTGCACCACGATCTGCTCGACCGTGCGCCGCTCCGGTTGATCGAACTCGCTCCGGCGCTTCTCGAATTCGGCCTGGAGCTCCTCGTCCATCACCTGGACCTGCGCCGCGAAATCCTCGGGCCGCAGCCGAAGGAAGGTGATGCCGCGATATTCCGGCGCCTGGAACATGTCCGCGTGGGCGTCATGAAAGGCAGTCAGCGCCGCTTCATCCGGCGCCGCCGGCGCCGGCATCCCCGCGTTCTCGATCACGAGCGTCTCGGCGGTCCGCGTCTCGTTGCGATAGCGATAGAGCGGATCGACCAGCGGATCGGGCGCGCGCACGCCCGCAACGACCGCCATCGCGATCCATTGCCGGACGATATCGCGCCGCACGGACTCCACATAGCTCGTCTCGTCCATGCGGATCTGGTTCAGCATCGCCTGGAGGCGCAAGCGGTCGAACGTGCCGTTCGCCTGCAGCGTAGGATCGGACTCGATCACGCGGCGCACATGCGCATCGGTCACGACGATGCCGAGATCGCGACCATAGACGTCATAGAGCGCGCGGACGACGAGATTGGCGAGCGACCGGTCGACGAGGCCGAACGCCTTCGCCTGCTCGTTGTCGAAATTCTGCCCCAGGATCTGGCGGAACTGGGTGACCTGCCGGTCGAACTCGCGGGCAAGCTGCGGCTGGGTGATCGTTATGTCGCCGACTTCCGCCACGTCCACACCCGTCGCCCGGTCCTGGAACACGTCGCCGATGCCCCAGAACGCAAAGCTCAGCACAAGCACGGCGAACAGCGCCTTGATCAGGATGCCCGAAACTTTGCTGCGCATTGCGATGAGCATGAACCGACATTCCGATGGGGAAAGGGCGCGGCGGTGCCCTCGAGGCGGGCTCGTCCGGCGCGGACGGCGCGCATCATAGGGGCGGCCCCGAAACCCGGCAACAGGCGAGAAACGTCGAAAAGCGCGGCGATCCCGAAGGATTGCTTTGGATTGAGGGCAGGCGCGCGCCGTGCTACCAACCGCCCGGCCGCGCGCCTCCGCGACGGTCCGCCGACCTACGAAGGATGGAACGGCCTGCGATGCCTGAAACGACCTCCGCCGCACCCGCGAGCGGCACCGCCTCGACGCGACGCCGCCAGCTCATCGCCGGCAATTGGAAGATGAACGGCACGCGCGCGAGCGGGGTCGCGCTCGCCGGCGCCGTCGCCGATATGGCGCGCCGCAATGCGCCGCCCTGCGACCTCGTGGTCTGCCCGCCGGCGACGATCCTGATGGCGGTCGGCGGAAGGCTCGCCGGCAGCACCGTGAGCTTCGGCGGGCAGGATTGCCATGCGAAACCCGATGGCGCCCATACCGGCGACATCGCCGCGCCGATGCTGGCCGATCTCGGCTGCCGCTACGTGATCGTCGGCCATTCCGAGCGTCGCGCCGATCACGGGGAGTCGGATACGGCCGTGAAGGCGAAGGCGACGGCGGCGCTTGCCGCCGGGCTCACGATCATCCTCTGCGTCGGCGAGACCGAGGCGCAGCGTGATGGCGGCCAGGCGACGAGCGTCGTCGGCAGCCAGATCGCCGGCTCCCTGCCGGAAGGGGCCGCGGCGGAGAATTGCATCGTCGCCTACGAGCCGGTCTGGGCGATCGGTACCGGCCGGACCCCGACCGGGGAGGAGATCGCCGCGATGCACGGCCATATCCGCGCAAGCCTGCGCAAACATGTCGGCGAGGCCGCCGATCGCATGAGGCTGCTCTATGGCGGCTCGGTGAAGCCTTCCAACGCCGCCGAGATTCTCGCCCTCGACGATGTCGACGGGGCGCTGGTCGGCGGCGCCAGCCTTAAGGCCGAAGACTTCCTCGCGATCGCTGCGGCGGCCCGCAAGCCCTGAGAATGCGCCAAGGGCGCTACGGGCCCGCATTCTTGTGCCGTGCGGCGCATGTCGGATAGGCTGGCCATCTCGATACCCGATCGGCCGAGACCGATCATCAGGCGGGCGGAGCCGGAACCATGCGCAATGCGAAGATCGAGGTCGAACCCCTGACGCCGACGATCGGCGCCATCCTCCGAAACGTCGATCTCGCGCAGCCGCTCGAGGATGCCACCTTTGCCGAGATCAAGGCGGCGCTCCTTGCGCATCATGTGATCTTCTTCCCCGATCAGCGCATCACGCCCAAGCAGCAACTGAGCTTCGCGGAGCGCTTCGGCGAGATCGACGAGCCGCATCCGGTGTTCGAGGCCCATCCCCAGGAGCCTCGCGTGATGCTCATCGAGCAGAAGGGCCGGCAGGGCGTCTATAACGACATGTGGCATACCGACGTCACCTATCAGCAAGCGCCGCCGATGGGATCGATCCTGCATGCGCAGATCCTGCCGCCGCAGGGCGGCGATACGCTCTGGGCCAGCATGTATGCGGCCTATGACGCGCTTTCCGACCGGATGAAGACGTTTCTCGACGGCATGACCGCGCTGCATGACTTCGGTTACAGCTATAGCGGCTATCTGCTCGACAAGCCGGAAGGCAGGAAACGCCTGCGCGAGATCGAGGATCAGTACCCCACGGTGGAGCACCCGGTCATCCGCACCCACCCGGAGACGAAGCGAAAGCTGCTGTTCGTCAACCGGAGCTTCACGATGCGGATCAACGGGCTGTCGCAGGGCGAGAGCGACGGACTGCTGCGGCTGCTCTGCGACCACTGCGAGCAGCCGGCCTTCCAGGTCCGCCACCAGTGGCGCGTCGGTGATCTTGCCATGTGGGACAATCGCTGCACGCAGCATCTGGCGGTGTCGGACTACTATCCGCATCACCGCAAGATGCACCGGGTAACCATCCGCGGCGAGCGGCCCTTCCACGCCGCCTGACGAGCCGGGGCCTCACGAGCCTGGATCTGACGAGCCTGGGTCTGACGAACCTGGCGAGCTTCAGCCTGCCGTGCCGGGCGGCGCCTTGAGCTCGACGGTGTTGCCTTCGGGATCCTCGATATAGAGCGAAGGCCCGGTTCCCGCCGCACCGTAGCGCTGCACGATCTCGCCCGGATCGATCCCGCGGTCGCTGAGATAGCGCTGGATCGCCGGCCCGTCGAAGCGGTCGAGCCGCAGGCAGAAATGATCCATGTTGCGGCCTTCGATGCCGGCCGCGCGCCCGCCCATCCGGCCGAGCCTGCCTGCGACATCCACGAGGTCGATCAACGAGGCACCGGCGCGAAGCTGGAGCAGGCCGAGCTCCGCCTGGTGCTTCTCCACGCGGCAGCCCAGGATGTCGCAATAGAAGGCCCGCATCCGGTCGAGGTCCGTGACGCGGAGCACCACATGGTCGATCGTGCCGATGCTGATCGGTCGCGCTTCGCTCATGTAACCGATTTAAGCCGAGGCGGCGCGGAGCGGCCAGCGTTAACGGATCGGTTCCGTCTGCCGGTTTTTTGCAGGGCAGGGGCGCGGAAAGGCGCGATCGGCTTTCGGAGACGCGCCGAGGCCAAGGTGCGGCGCCCCGGCGGGCAAATTGCCGCTGGCGCGAGCCGGGCGAAGGCGGTAGAACCCGCCCCGCGGTTTCCGGCGGCGAAAGCCCCCGCGGTCGGCAAGGTCTGAAGGAGCGCTGCACCCGATGCACCAGATTCTCCTGGTCATCCATCTGATGCTGGCGATTGCCCTCATCATCGTCGTGCTGATGCAGCGGAGCGAAGGCTCCGGGCTGAGCGGCCTCGGCACGGCCGGCAGCGGCGGCATGGGCGGCTTCCTGAGCGGCCGCGGCCAGGCGAACCTGCTGACGCGCACCACGGCCATCCTGGCGGCGCTCTTCATCGGCAGCAGCATTCTCCTTGCGGTGCTGGCGCGGCAGACGGCGCCCTCGGGGTCGATCTTCGATCAACCGACGTCAGGGCAGCCTGTCCAGGAGGCGCCCGCAGCACCGCCCGACTCGGGAACGGGCACGACCACGCCGGCCGCGCCGACGGCGCCCAGCGTTCCGCTCGGCGACTGAGCTGACCCGTTCCGACCGCAGCTTTCCGCGGGGCCGGCGACGCATATCGGCCCCGCCACCGCCACGCTTGCCGAACGCCATGACTTCGCGTCATAAAGTCCTTCCATGACGCGGTTCATTTTCGTCACCGGCGGCGTGGTCTCATCCCTCGGAAAAGGCATCTCGGCAGCGGCTCTCGGAGCCCTGCTGCAGGCGCGCGGTTTCCGGGTGAGGCTACGCAAGCTCGACCCCTATCTGAACGTCGATCCGGGCACCATGAGCCCGACGCAGCATGGCGAGGTCTATGTCACCGACGACGGGGGCGAAACCGACCTCGATCTCGGCCACTACGAACGCTTCACCGGCAATCCGAGCCGCCGCAGCGACAACGTCACCACCGGGCGCATCTATTCGAACGTGATCGCCCGCGAGCGCCGCGGCGACTATCTGGGCGCGACGGTGCAGGTGATCCCGCACGTCACCGACGCGATCAAGGAATTCATCCTGGCCGATCTCTCGGGCGAGGATTTTGCGATCTGCGAGATCGGCGGCACGGTCGGCGACATCGAGAGCCTCCCGTTCCTCGAGGCGATCCGCCAGCTCGGCAACGAGCTCGGGAAGGAGCGGGCGCTCTTCATCCACCTGACGCTGGTGCCCTGGATCCCCTCGGCCGGCGAGCTCAAGACCAAGCCGACCCAGCATTCGGTCAAGGAACTGCAGGCGGTCGGCATCCAGCCCGATATCCTGCTCTGCCGCTGCGACCGGCCGATCGCGGCCGAGGCGCGCCGCAAGATCGCGCTCTTCTGCAACCTGCGACCGGAGGCGGTGATCCAGGCGCTCGATGTGGACACTATCTATCAGGTGCCGGTGGCCTATCACGAGCAGGGCTTCGACGTGGAGGTCTGCCGACATTTCGGGCTGAAGACGAACGAGCCCGATCTCGGCGGCTGGCGCCATGTGGTCGAACGGGTGCGGCATCCCGAGAACAGCGTCTCGATCGCGGTAGTCGGCAAATACACCTCGCTGCTCGATTCCTACAAATCCCTCGCCGAGGCGCTGGCCCATGGCGGCATCGCCAACAACGCCCGGGTAAAGCTCAACTGGATCGATTCCGAGGTGTTCGAGCGCGAGGATGCCGTGCGCCATCTCGAGGAGGTGGACGGGATCCTGGTGCCGGGCGGCTTCGGCGAGCGCGGCGCCGAAGGAAAGGTGCTGGCCGCGCGGTTCGCCCGCGAGCGCAAGGTACCCTATTTCGGCATCTGCTTCGGCATGCAGATGGCGGTCATCGAAGCGGCGCGAAACCTCGCCGGCATCGCGAAGGCCGGCTCGACCGAGTTCGGCAGTTGCAGCGAGCCTGTCGTCGGGCTGATGACCGAATGGATGCGCGGTAACGAGATCGAGCGCCGCAGCTCGAACAGCGATCTCGGCGGCACCATGCGGCTCGGCGCCTATGATTGCGAGCTCTCGCCGGGCAGCCAGGTCGCGGGCATCTATGGCAGCGCACGCATCAGCGAGCGTCACCGGCATCGCTACGAGGTGAACATCAACTACAAGAACCGGCTCGAGCAGGTGGGCCTGCGCTTCTCCGGCATGTCGCCGGACGGGGTGCTGCCGGAGATCGTCGAGATTCCGGATCATCCCTGGTTCATCGGCGTGCAGTTCCACCCCGAGCTGAAATCGAAGCCCTTCGCCCCGCACCCGCTCTTCACCGCCTTCATCGGGGCCGCGCTCGAGCAGAGCCGGCTGGTGTAGAATGCAAGCGGCACGCGGGCTGCTGTCGATCGGCTTGCGTGCATGGTGGCATCACTGTCACGCTCGGGCTTGATCCGAGGGTCCATGCGGCCACGACATGAACCCGAGTTCAGAAACACGGTCTCGCCGAGCCATGGATGCTCGGGTCGAGCCCGAGCATGACGAATGGTTGATCGTTGCTCATGACCAAGCCGCGCGAAGTGAAAATTGGCAAGGTGACCTTCGGCAATGACCGGCCGCTCGCGCTGATCGCAGGGCCTTGCGCGCTCGAATCCCGCGCCCATGCGATGGAGATGTGCGGGGCGCTGACGGAACTCGCCGCCAGCCTCGGCATCGGCCTCGTCTACAAGACCTCCTTCGACAAGGCGAACCGCACGAGCGTCAAGGGCGACCGCGGGCTCGGCATGGCGAGGGGCCTGCCGATCCTCGCCGAGCTGCGCGAGAAATTCGACTGCCCGGTGCTGACCGACGTTCACGCCGCCGACCAGTGCAAGCCGGTGGCCGAGGCCGTGGACGTGCTGCAGATCCCGGCCTTCCTCTGCCGTCAGACCGACCTCCTGGTCGCCGCGGGCGAGACCGGCAAGGCGATCAATGTGAAGAAGGGCCAGTTCCTCGCGCCCTGGGACATGAAGAACGTGGTGGCGAAGATCGCCGCCACCGGCAACGAGCGGATCCTCGTCTGCGAGCGCGGGGCCAGCTTCGGCTACAACACGCTCGTCTCCGACATGCGGAGCCTGCCGGTGCTCGCGGAAACGGGCTATCCGGTGGTGTTCGACGCAACCCATAGCGTGCAGCAGCCGGGCGGGCAGGGCAGCTCGAGCGGCGGTCAGCGGGAGTTCGTGCCGGTGCTGGCGCGCGCCGCGGTCGCGGTGGGCGTCGCCGCCGTGTTCATGGAAACCCATCGCGATCCGGACAAGGCGCCGTCGGACGGCCCGAACATGGTGCCGTTCAAGGACATGCCCGCGCTGCTCGAGCGCCTCCTGGCGTTCGACCGCATCGCGAAAAAGGGGAAAGCCTAGTAGGCGCCCACGCCACTGTACGTAACGTTTTTAACGCACCCTACGAAGTTCGTGCCAGGGGTATCGACTTAGTGAGTTGAGCTGAGAGGGTGGCACCATTCGACACTCGTATTGCCGTGTCCGGTTAAGAGGCTCTCACAGTGACGCACCGTGGCATTGCTGTCGTACTGATTTGCATTAGTTTCGTCTACCTCTGGCCAAGCGCGGCGGAAGAAGCGAGTCCTCAAGATGCGTGTGACGCACTTGCAGCTCACCCGCTGGATCCGCAACTGCCTGAGGGGATTAAAGGGACTGCCTTCCAAGACATAGATGCAGAACAAGCGTTAGAGATATGCATCATTGCCTTACGACAACACCCCTTCAACCCGCGCTTGATGTTCCAGCTTGGCCGTAGCTTTGACGCAAGCCGAAGTTCGGTAAATGCACTTAAGTGGCTTAAGTTAGCGTCCAAGTATGGTTACGCGCAGGCTGACGTAAACTTGGGGACGCTTTACTCGGGAGGTTTCTTTGTCCCCCACGATGATCTCGAAGCGGCAAAGTGGTACCGACTGGGCGCCGTGCATAACCATATGGTTGCCCAGTACAATCTGGGAGTGATGTACAGCAATGGGCTAGGCGTGCCCTTGGACAAAGGTGAGGCAGAAAAATGGTACGGTTTGGCGGCGGCGCAGGGTCACGCATCTGCTCAACTTAACCTCGGCGTGTTGTATGCGCAGCGTGCGGGACACTCAGAGGACTATCATAAGAGCATGGAGCTTTTTAGGTCGGCGGCCGATCAAGGAAATGTCAAAGCCAAAGTTAATCTTGAAACCGCCGCTTTACTCAATACGGCTTTGGAGTTTTCTGAGGCTGTGTGGCTTTCAGATATGTTGCAGTTGGATCGCTAAGAGTCGGTTTTGCAAGTCATGAAGCGCATGCTAGGCGGTGGACGAGCAGCATCACGGCGATGGCGTGGAGGAAGGCGCGGGCTGAAGCGGTGGTGGCTTCGAAGTCCTTGAGCCTTTCATTTTTTCACGGAAGCGTATCCGGCGTTGGCGAAGTAGTTCTGGCATTCGCCGGATTTGATGGTCGGGATGAGGTGGCCGATGTGGCGCCAGGTATCCTCGACGGTGCGCTTTTGCGCGGTGCGCATCCAGTGCTTGATCTTGGCGAAGGCCTGCTCGATCGGGTTGAGGTCGGGGGAGTAGGGCGGCAGATACCAGAGCCTCGCCCCAGCGGCCCGGATCATCTGTCGGACGGCGCCGACCACTTCACCACCGACGAAACCGCAACGCCAAACCGCAACGCTACCGACCGGCAGCGCTCGCCCGCCAGAACCGCCGTCACAACACGCTCGCGAAGATCATTCGAAAGAAGTCAGGTCATCCGATGCTGGTCTCCTATCCAGCCAGCATCTTGAATCACGAAATATGCAAAACCGGCCCCCCGATTCGGTCGAACAAAGAACTACTCTAGTCCCGAAGGGGGATCAGGCGCCGCGGCGGGCGCGGTGCCGGTCGCGCGCCGGCGCGATCTCGACGGGCCCGGTCCTCGGTTGCGCCGGATGGCGCTGACGCCAGTCCTTGTCAAAATCGAGCATCGCCGGTCCCGGCCTCGGCCGACCGATGAAATAACCCTGCACGACGTCGCAGCCGAGATCGCGAAGGAGCTGCAGCGTGGTTTCGGTCTCGACGCCTTCCGCGACCGCTTCCATTCCCAGGTTATGGGCGAGATCGATGACCGACCGGATGATGACGCGGCAATCCTCCGAACGATCGGCGTTGCCGACGAAGGAGCGATCGATCTTGATCGAGGAGAAGGGCAGCCGCTGGAGCTGCAGCAAGGACGAATAACCCGTGCCGAAATCGTCGATCGCGAGGTGGATGCCCTTGAGCCGCAGGCGGGTCAGGGTATCGAGCAGATTGACGGCGTTCTGGGTCGCGCTTTCGGTGAGCTCGATCTCGTAATGGGCGCAATTGACCTTGGCGCTCCGCAGGATGCCGCCGACCAGGTCGGGAAAGTCGATATGACCGAGATTGACGGCGGAGATATTGACCGCAATGCGTGTCGTCAGCCCCGCCGCATGCCACTCCGACCACTGGCGCGCAGCCTCGGCGATCACCCATTCCGTTATGGCGTCGATGAGCCCGGCGGATTCGGCGAGCGGAATGAAATGGGTCGGCGGAATGAAGCCCAGCTTCGGATGGCGCCAGCGCGCGAGCGCCTCGACGCCGACCAGCTCGTTCGAGCCGAGCGCGACCTTGGGCTGATAATGAAGCTCCAGCTCGCGACCGCGAAGCGCCGTCGCCAGCGCCTCGGCATCCGCGCCGATGATGTTGTCGGTCTGCGACACCGGTCAGGCCGCCGTATGAAGGCCGGAAAGCAGCGTTCGAAGCTCGTTCGCCCGGATCGGCTTGGGGATGCTGCCGATCATGTTGAGGCCGCGGGCATCGCCGAGGTTCTCGGCCGCGCTGCGCACCTTGCGATCGAAACCGCTGACGATCAGCAGCTTGGCGCGGCAGGAATGGTCGGCGAGGAACCGCAGTAGCTCCACGCCGTCCATGCCGGGGATGGAAAGGTCGAGCACGATCAGATGCGGGGCGAAATCGACATAGGCATGTTTGAACTCGTCGGCGTGGGTCGTCACCCGCACCTCGAACCCGCATGCCACCGCGACATCCTCGATGAAGGCAGCGATGTCGACTTCGTCGTCGATGATGAGAAGGCGCTCCGTCATTGCATTCAAATCCTGGTCAGCATTAGACGGGCAGCAGTTCCCGGGGCGATCCCGCCGGCCTGCGGGCGGACAAATTCCTGTCTCCAGGATCAACCGCCATGCTTAACATTTCGCTAATAGCTACCTTGCCTCTCAGCCTGAATCTGAAAAATCACCTCAGATTGTGCGCTTATCTACGTTGATTTCTCAAGGTTTTTCGCTGCCCGAGAAGCGATCGGAGCGGCGATCGCCGTCGTTGCCAAAAAACGCCAGCCCGAGGGGGCATCGCGACGGGGGCCGGACGCCCGTGGTTTCATAGATCGAGATCGGAAGCCGGGAGACGCCGATGCAACAGGACAGCCTCGTCGAGCATTTCCGCGACATGGCGCGGAACAACGCTTGGTCCAACCATCGCCTTCACCGGGCCTGCGCCGCGCTCGGCGAGCGCGACTACCGGGCGAAACGGGTGAGCTTCTTCCCCTCGCTGCATCTGACGCTGCTGCATATCGTCGAGATCGACTGGCTCTATCTCGACCAGCTCGAAGCGGTCGAAACCGATCGCCTCGATTCGGACTACGACCTTCCGATCGAAACCTTCGCCGAACTTCAGGAGGCGCAGCGGCGCATGGATCGACGGCTGATTGCCTATTGCGACCGGCTGACGCCGGCGATCCTGGCGCGGCGGGTGGTCATCCGCCGGTCCGACGGTCCGCGCGACGATACGGCGCGCGGCGTGCTTTCGCATCTCTTCGTCCACCAGATCCACCATCGCGGGCAGGCGCATGCGATGCTGTCCGGCACGGCCGTGCCGCCGCCCCAGCTCGACGAGTATTTCCTCCGCGAGGACGCGCCGAAGCGCGATGCGGAGCTCCGCGCGCTTGAGTTGATCTGACGCCCGCCCTATAAGCGCCAGAGGTCTTGTCCCGACCGGCCCCGGGACGAACGTCCGCAACCCCAACAGGCTTCCTGCGACGCCGGTCGAAGCAGGAGCGAACCGCGCCCGGTACCGACACGGCCCCGGCGCCCGAGGAGCCGTCCCCGCATGAGCGCCATCGTCGATATCCGCGGCCGGGAAATCCTGGACAGCCGCGGCAACCCGACCGTCGAGGTCGATGTGCGCCTCGAAAGCGGCGCCTTCGGCCGCGCCGCCGTGCCATCCGGCGCCTCGACCGGGACGCATGAAGCGGTCGAGAAGCGCGACGGCGACAAGGCGCGCTATGGCGGGAAGGGCGTGCGCGAGGCGGTGACGGCCGTCAATGGCGAGCTGCTCGACGCGCTGCAGGGCATCGACGGCGCCGAGCAGGAGAAGCTCGACCGCATGATGATCGAGCTCGACGGCACGCCGAACAAGTCGCGGCTTGGCGCGAATGCCATCCTCGGGGTCAGCCTGGCCGTGGCCAAGGCGGCGGCGGAGGAGGCGGGGCTGCCGCTCTATCGCTATGTCGGCGGCGCCTCGGCGAGTTCCCTTCCGGTGCCGATGATGAACATCGTCAATGGCGGCGCCCACGCCGACAATCCGATCGACCTGCAGGAGTTCATGATCCTGCCGGTCAAGGCGGCGAGCTTCGCCGAAGCGCTCCGCATGGGGGCCGAGGTGTTTCACGCCCTGAAGACGGAGCTCAAGGAGGCAGGCCACAACACCAACGTCGGCGACGAGGGCGGCTTCGCGCCGAACCTGAAGAGCGCCGATGCGGCGCTCGCGGCCATCACCAAGGCGATCGAGCGGGCCGGCTACAAGCCCGGCGAGCAGATCGCGCTCGGGCTCGATGCGGCGGCGAGCGAATTCTACAAGGGCGGCAAATACGCCATGACGGGCGAGGGCAAGACGCTCGACGCCGCGGGCATGGTGAAGTTCTACGAGGCTCTCGTCGCCCGCTATCCGATCCTTTCCATCGAGGACGGCATGGCCGAAGACGACTGGGAGGGCTGGAAGACCCTCACGCAGAGCCTCGGCGGCAAGATCCAGCTCGTCGGTGACGACCTCTTCGTCACCAACCCCGCGCGCCTCGAGGAAGGCATCGGGAAGCAGGTCGCGAATGCCGTGCTGGTGAAGGTGAACCAGATCGGCACGCTGAGCGAGACGCTGCGGACCGTGGAGATCGCGCACAAGGCGGGCTATCGCGCGGTGATGTCGCACCGCTCCGGCGAAACCGAGGATTCCACCATCGCCGATCTCGCGGTCGCCACCAATTGCGGGCAGATCAAGACGGGCTCGCTCAGCCGTTCCGACCGGCTCGCGAAATACAACCAGCTCCTGCGCATCGAAGAGACGCTCGGCGTCAGCGCGCGCTATCCGGGCCGGGCCGCTTTCGCGCTGCGCTGAAGACCGCTTCAGGTGGGCTTTCGCGCCTTCAGGGAGAAGAGCAGCGGCAGGTTGGAGGCGCCGGGCGGCATGTCATACATGCCGTCCTCGGCCCGAACCATCGAGGGAAAGAGGCGCCAGGGCAGGCGCGCATGCTCATGGAACCATTCGAGCCGCAGCCCGGCCTCGAGCAATCCGCCGATCACGCTTGCGAGCGAATGGATCCACTCATGCGTCACCGTGTTGGCAAGCGTCTTGCCGTCCTCGGTGTAGGTCTCGGCCCCTTCGAACACCAGCGGCTCGGCGCCCTGGAAGTAGTTGTAGGTCGGAGTGATCGGGTCCTCGAGGCGCTTCTGCTCCAGCATGTTCGCGGCGGGGTGGCCTTCCAGCAGATAGAGGAACCCGCCCGGCGCCAGCAGCGTCTCGACCACCTTCGCCCAGCCGCGGATATCGGGCAGCCAGTTGATGGCGCCGACGGTCACATAGGCGATGTCGAAGCCGGCGCGCGGCAGCTTCGCGGGCGCGTCGTAGACATTGCCTTCGACGAAGGTCGCGGCGATGCCGGTTTCGGCCGCGAGCCCGCGGGCGATCGCGATCGCCTGGGGCGAGAAATCGTAGCCTGTCGCGACCGCGCCCCGACGGGCGAGCGACAGGGTATCGAGGCCGAAATGGCATTGTAGATGGACGAGCCGCTTGCCGGCGATGTCGCCGATCTCCTCGGACTCGATGGCGCCGAGCTTGTCCTTGCCGGCCTTGAACTCGGCGACGCCGTAGAACTCCGAGGCGGCATGAATCGGCGCCGCCTCGTCCCAGCGGCGGAGATTGACGTCGAAACTGCTGTCGTTCCGGCTCATGGCGGACGCTCCGGGCGGGCGGGGTCGAAAGGCGGCGGACCATAGCGCCGGGGCCGGGTCGCGACAAGCCGGGCCGCGGTGCGCCCGGCGTCGCGATCAGCGCCGCCGGAGGCGCGGCAGCCGTTCGGCGAAACGCCGACGCATCCACCAGGCGCGGGCGCGCCTGAGCCGGCGCACGATCGGAAGCCGTTCCTCCTCGGTCAGGAGCTCGAGGCCGACCTCGGCGATGCGGTCCTCCTCCATCGTCCGCACCACCAGCTCGGCATCGCCGGTCTTGACCCGGTCGCCGACCACGGGATCCGTCGCGAGAAGCCGGGCGACATAGTCGCCGAGGGTCTCCAGCGGATGGTCCAGCTCGATGGCAAGGCCGTACTGGCTCGCAAGCGCGCTTGCCGGCGTCTCCGCGGCGAAGCCGAACTCGCCGAGCTCGTCGAGCACCTCGGCGTGGCGCGGCGCCATCGGCACGAAGAGGCGATCGAGGGAGAGCTCATGTTCCGGCGGCACCAGCAGGATCACATAGTCGCCGGATTGCAGGCGCGCGAGCTGCGCCAGCTCGGCCACGGCGCCCTCGCGGATCACGCCGACGACGCGGGTGCGCTTGGGCAGCGGCAGGGCCGCGAAATCCTGATCGAGCGCCGGGCTTCCCGGCCGCACGCGATAGCCGGCGATCTCGCGGTCGGTCGCGGTCGGCAGCTCGAACAGCAACGCGCCTTCCTGGCTTTCCGGCTCGCTCGGCACTTCGAGCCCGAGCATCCGCGCCATGCCGAGCGCGGTCCAGCCCTGCACCAGCAGCGACATGATCACCACGACGAAGGCGATGTTGAAGAACGTCACGCCGATCGGCAGCCCGGCCACGACGGGGATGGAAGCGAGGAAGATCGGCACCACGCCGCGCAGCCCCACCCAGGAGATGAAGAGCTTCGCACGCCATTCGATCCGAAACGGCAGGAGCGATGCCAGCACCGCGAGGGGACGGGCGATCAGCAGAAGCAGGACGGCGACGACGAGGGCGGGAAACAGGAAGTCCATCAGCGCCGTGGGCGTCACCAGCAATCCCAGCAGCAGGAACATGGCGATCTGCACGAGCCAGATGAAACCGTCATGAAACCGGCTGATGACCTGCCGCGCGCGGTAGGGACGGCTCGCCATGACGATGCCGGCGAGATAGACGGCCAGAAACCCGTTCGCGCCGACCACGTTGGCGAAGGCGAAGATGGTGACCGCGCCGGCCGCTGCCAGTATCGGATAGAGGCCGACCGCGATTTCGATCTTGTTGATGATCCATCGGAGCGCGACACCCCCGCCGATGCCGATCGCAGCGCCGCCGCCGAATTGCAGCGCCAGATCGATGCCGAGACGCCAGGGCTCGCGCGCGCCCGGATCCAGCAGCAGCTCGACCATGACGATGGTGAGGAACACGGCCATCGGATCGTTCATGCCGGATTCCGCCTCGAGTGTGGCGCGCACGCGGCGATTGATGTCGCGGTCGCTCCGCTGCAGCAGCAGGAAGACGACGGCAGCGTCGGTCGAACTCAGGATCGCGCCGAGCAGCATCGCTTCCAGAGGCTGCAGCCCGAGCAGCAGCATCCCGAGCACCCCGACGATGAGCGCGGTGAGCACCACGCCGACCGATGCGAGCGATACCGCCGGCCAGAGCGCCAGGCGGAACACCGTGCGCGTGGTATGCAGGCCGCCGTCGAAGAGGATGAGCGCGAGACCGACCGAGCCCACCAGGAACACGGTCTCGAAATTCTCGAACTCGATGCCGCCGGGCCCGTCTTCGCCGGCAAGCATGCCGAGCAGCAGGAAGACGAGGAGGAGGGGCGCGCCGAGGCGGGAGGAATAGGTGCCGGCGAGGATGCTGAGGAAGATCAGCCCCGCTCCGATCAGGATGAGATGGTTCAGCGCGTCCAAGCTCGGCCCCCCGACCGCGTGCTGCCGCTGCGACCCATTCCCATGCCGCACGAATCGTCTCGGTGAGTCAATTCGGCAACAGCACGACTCGTTTTATCCGCACCGAGTCGTTTCCGCTTGACCGGCGCGAATCGGGTGTGATTCGGTCGAGTCCATGGTCATTCGACTCGAAATCGCAAAACGCGTACGGCAGCTCGCCCTGCCGCTGCTCTGCGTTTCGGTGCTGGCCTATTTCCTCTTCCACACCATCCAGGGCGATCGCGGGGTGGTGGCGTGGCTCATGCTGAAGCAGGATCTGCGCGTCGCCGATACGCGGCTCGCCGCAATCGAGGACGAGCGCATGATGCTCGCCAATCGTGTCGCGCGCCTCAGCCCGAAGACGCTCGATGCCGATCTGCTCGAAGAGCAGGTGCGGCTGATGCTGAATCAGGCTTCGGAGAATGAGGTCGTGATCATGCAGGATCGGCTCCCCCCGATGACTCCCGACGAGCGGGCCACAAGCGACATTAACTGAAATCAAGTTAATTTCTGGATTTCTGTTTACTGTCAAAAATTTACCGGTCCTTGCCATCCTTTCCCCGAAGGTCTAATTAACGGGAAAAGGGGGCGCGCCGGCGTCTCCCCGGCTGCGATCGCCCAACGCTCGTGGCCGCCAGCTCCAGGGAGGCGTTCATGGCAGCGACGACGGCGCGGAAGCCCAAGCCGAACGAGGCGGATTCCGCCAACCTTCTGAAATATTACCGCGACATGCTGCTGATCCGGCGCTTCGAGGAGAAGGCCGGCCAGCTCTACGGCATGGGCCTCATCGGCGGCTTCTGCCATCTCTATATCGGCCAGGAAGCGGTGGTGGTCGGGATGCTGGCCGCCGCGCGGGAAGGCGACAGCGTCGTCACCAGCTATCGCGACCACGGTCACATGCTCGCGACGGGCATGGACCCGAAGGGCGTCATGGCCGAGCTCACCGGGCGGCGCGGGGGTTATTCCAAGGGCAAGGGCGGCTCGATGCACATGTTCAGCCGAGAGAAGCGCTTCTTCGGCGGCCACGGCATCGTCGGTGCCCAGGTGCCGATCGGCACCGGACTCGCCTTCGCCCATCGCTACAAGGAGGACGGGGCCGTCTCGCTGACCTTCCTCGGCGACGGCGCGATCAACCAGGGCCAGGTCTACGAGTCCTTCAACATGGCCGCACTCTGGAAGCTGCCCGTGGTCTACGTCATCGAAAACAACAAATACGGCATGGGCACGAGCGTCGAGCGCGCCGCGGCCGGCAAGGAGCTCTTCGCGCGCGGACAGCCCTACGGCATTCCCGGCCAGAAGGTTGACGGCATGGATGTGATGGCGGTGCGCCAGGCGGCGGAGAAGGCGATCGCCCATGCCCGCGGCGGAAAAGGGCCCTACATCCTCGAGGCGCAGACCTACCGCTATCGCGGCCACTCGATGTCGGACCCGGCAAAATATCGCAGCAAGGAAGAAGTCGCGAAGATGCGCCAGGAGCATGACCCGATCGACCATCTTCGCCAGAAGCTGCTCGAGGAAGGCCACGCGGACGAGAACGCCCTCAAGACCATCGACCGCGAGGTGAAGGACATTGTCTCGATCGCGACCGAGTTCGCGCAGACGAGCCCCGAACCGGATCCGGCCGAGCTCTTCACCGACATCCTGATCGAGGCTTGAGGGATCGCATCATGGCGACGGAAATTCTGATGCCCGCCCTCTCGCCCACCATGACCGAGGGCAAGCTCGCGAAATGGCTCAAGAAGGAGGGCGACGACGTCAAGGCGGGCGATGTCATCGCCGAGATCGAGACCGACAAGGCGACGATGGAGGTCGAGGCGGTCGATGAAGGCCGGCTCGGCAAGATCCTGGTGCCGGCCGGCACGGAGAACATCGCCGTCAACACGCCGATCGCGCTGCTGGCGGAAGAGGGCGAGAGCCTCGACGCGAAGCCGGCGACGAGACCGAAGGCCGCCGACGCGCCCAGGGCCGCAGCGTCCCGGCCGGAGGCGCCGAAGGTCGAGCCGCAGCCCAAATCCGCGGATGCACCCGCGGCGCCGGAGCCGCAGGCACCGCCGGTCGCACCCGCGACCTCGCCGCTCTCGGCCGTGCGCCCGACGGCGGCCGTTCCCGCCCCGGAGCCCGATGCCGGGGAGACCGCGCCGCATACCGTGCGCGAGGCGTTGCGCGACGCGATGGCGGAGGAGATGCGCCGCGACCCGACGGTGTTCCTGATGGGCGAGGAAGTCGCCGAGTATCAGGGCGCCTACAAGGTAAGCCAGGGGCTGCTGGACGAGTTCGGCGCGAAGCGCGTGATCGACACGCCGATCACCGAGCATGGCTTTACCGGCCTTGGCGTCGGCGCCGCCTTCAACGGCCTGCGGCCGATCGTCGAGTTCATGACCTTCAACTTCGCCATGCAGGCGATCGACCAGATCATCAACTCGGCCGCGAAGACGCTCTACATGTCCGGCGGCCAGATGGGCTGCCCGATCGTGTTCCGCGGCCCGAACGGCGCCGCCGCGCGCGTCGCCGCGCAACATTCGCAGTGCTATGCGAGCTGGTATGCCCATTGCCCGGGCCTCAAGGTGCTGGCGCCCTGGTCGGCGGCGGACGCGAAGGGGCTGCTCAAGGCCGCCATTCGCGATCCCAATCCGGTGATCTTCCTCGAGAACGAAATCCTCTACGGCCAGAGCTTCCCGGTGCCGACCAGCGCCGAATATGTGCTGCCGATCGGCCGCGCCAAGATCGAGCGGCCGGGCGAGCATGTCACCATCATCGCCTTCTCGCTGCAGGTCGGGATGGCGCTCGCCGCCGCCGAGACGCTGAAGGCCGAGGGCATCGAAGCCGAGGTCATCAACCTTCGTTCCCTCAGACCGCTCGACACCGAAACCATCGTGCAGTCGGTCAAGAAGACCAACCGGCTCGTCACGGTCGAGGAGGGCTGGCCTTTCGCCGGCATCGGCGCCGAGATCGGCATGCAGATGATGGAGCAGTGCTTCGACTGGCTCGACGCGCCGGTGACGCGCGTCACCGGGCTCGACGTGCCGCTGCCCTACGCGGCGAACCTCGAGAAGCTCGCCTTGCCGCACCCCGACACGATCGTCGAGGCGGCGCGGCGGGTCTGCAACCGCTAGGAAGGGAGAGCGCCCATGCCCACTCCCATCCTGATGCCGGCCCTCTCGCCGACCATGACGGAAGGCAAGCTCGCCAAGTGGCTCAAGGCCGAGGGCGAAACGGTCAAGGCCGGCGACGTGGTCGCCGAGATCGAGACCGACAAGGCGACCATGGAGGTCGAGGCGGTCGACGAGGGCAAACTCGGAAGGATCCTGGTGCCGGCCGGCACCGACAATGTCGCGATCAACACGCCGATCGCCCTCATCCTGAACGAGGGCGAGGATGCGAGCGCGCTCGCGGATGCCACCGCCGCGAAACCGGCGGCGCCTGCGGCAAGGCCCGCCACTCAGGAGGCGAAGCCTGCGGCGAAAGCCGACGCGACGACGCCGGCGGCCCCGCCGGCCGCGCCACCGGCGCCTGCCGCCGCACCGCCGCAACAGGCGCCGAGACCCGCGGCTCAGGCCCCCGCGGCCGAGCGCCCAGCAGCAGAGCATAAGGGCGACGGCGAGCGCATCTTCGCGAGCCCGCTCGCGCGCCGCCTTGCCGCCGAAGCCGGCATCGACCTGAAGAGTGTCGCCGGCAGCGGCCCGAACGGCCGCATCGTCAAGGCCGACATCGAAAGCGCGAAGGTCGCGCCGCGCGCCGCGGCTCCCGCCGCGAAGGCGCCCGCAGCCGGCGTGCCCTTGCAAGCGCCGGCGCCGACACCGGCCGGCGTCACGCCGATCCCGCCCGGCGACTATACCGAGCTCTCGCTCAGCACCATGCGCAAGGTGATCGCGAAGCGGCTGCAGGAATCGAAGCAGACCATCCCGCATTTCTATCTGACGGTGGATTGCGAGATCGACGGGCTGCTCGCGCTGCGCCAGCAGCTCAACGCCAAGTCCGACAGCTACAAGCTCTCGGTCAACGACTTCGTCATCAAGGCCTGCGGCATGGCGCTCGCCAAGGTGCCGCGCGCCAATGCGCTCTGGGGCGGCGACCGCATCTATCTCAACAACAGTTGCGACGTCTCGGTGGCGGTGGCGCTCGATGACGGGCTCATCACGCCGGTGATCCGCGGCGCGGACGGGAAGGGGCTCGCCGTCATCTCGAACGAGATGAAGGAGCTCGCGGCGCGTGCGCGCAAGGGCAAGCTGCTGCCGGAGGAGTATCAGGGCGGCGCCTTCTCGCTCTCCAATCTCGGCATGTTCGGCATCAAGGATTTCGCGGCCGTCATCAACCCGCCGCAGGGCGCGATCCTCGCCGTCGGCATGGGCGAGCAGCGCCCCGTGGTGAAGAACGGCGCGCTCGGCATCGCAACGGTGATGACCTGCACGATCTCCTGCGATCACCGGGTGATCGACGGGGCGGTGGGCGCGCAGCTCCTCGACGCCATCAAGAAGTTGCTCGAAGATCCTCTGACGATGCTGCTCTAGGAGAGGGTGCCATGGCGAAGCGGGCGGCGGCGAAGGCCGGGCGGGGGAAGGCGGCGGTGAAGCGGAAGCCGGCGAAACGTTCCGCGCGAAAGTCCGTCGCGGCCCCGAAGAGCCGGCATTACCGGCTCTATGGCTGCCACCGCTGCGGCTCGATGCTGGCGGAGGCGGCGCTGGAGGAGATCGGCGCGCCCTACGATCTCGTGGAGCTCGAATATAACGGGCCGGAACATCGCAGCGAGCAATATCGCAAGCTGAACCCGATCGCCCGCGTGCCGGTGCTGATGCTGCCGGACGGCACGGTGGTGACGGAATCGGCGGCGATCCTCCTGGCGCTCGCCCATCGCCATCCGAAGGCGGGTTTGCTGCCGCCGGCGGGCTCGCCCGAGATGGCGACCATGCTGCGCTGGCTGATGTTTCTCTCGAACAACGTCTATGAGGCGGTCGGCCGCGACGACTACCCCGAGCGCTACGTCACGAGCGAGAGCGCCCGGCCCGAGGTGCGCGAGCGGGCCGTCGCCGACTTGAAGCGCTTCTGGATGATGGTGGAGCAGAATCTGAAGCCGGCGCCCTTCGCGCTCGGCAAGCGCTTCTCCGCCCTCGATCTCTACATCGCGAATCTCAGCGAGTGGATCGTGCGCGATTGGATCCACGCCAACTGCCCGCGCATCAAGCGGCTCGTCGCGCGGGTTGCGAAGCGTCCCCGCGTGAAGCCGGTCTGGCGACGGCATTTCATCGAGAAGGCACCGCAACAATGACCGACAGCTTCGATGTCATCGTGGTGGGCGGCGGGCCGGGCGGTTATGTGGCGGCGATCCGCGCGGCGCAGCTCGGGCTCAAGACCGCGGTGGTGGAGCGCGAGAACCTCGGCGGCATCTGCCTCAACTGGGGCTGCATCCCGACCAAGGCGCTGCTGCGCACCGCCGAGGTCTATCACAACATGCAGAACGCCGCGGCCTTCGGCCTCACCGTCGAGAAGGTCGGCTTCGATTTCGCCAAGGTGGTGGCGCGCAGCCGCAAGGTGGCGGGCCAGCTCTCCGGCGGCGTGAAGCACCTGATGAAGAAGCACAAGATCGCCGTCTATGACGGGCAGGGAAAGCTCGCCGGGCCCGGCAAGCTCGCGGTCGAGAAGGACGGCAAGCCCGTCGCCGATCTCGCGGCGAAGCACATCATCCTCGCCACGGGCGCGCGGGCCCGCGCGCTGCCGGGGCTCGAGCCCGACGGCAAGCTCGTCTGGACCTATCGCGAGGCGATGGTGCCGCAGGCCATGCCGAAGTCGCTGCTGGTCATCGGCAGCGGCGCCATCGGCATCGAGTTCGCAAGCTTCTACCGCACGCTCGGCGCCGAGGTGACCGTGGTCGAGGTGCTGGACCGCGTCCTGCCGGTCGAGGATGCCGACATCTCCGCCTTCGCGAAGAAGGCGTTCGAGAAGCAGGGCATGAAGATCCTGACCTCGGCCGGCGTGAAGTCGCTGAAGAAGGGCGCCGACAGCGTGACCGCGACGATCGACGCCGGCGGCAAGACCAGCGAGATCACCGTCGATCGCGTCATCCTCGCCGTCGGCATCGTCGGCAATGTCGAAAACCTCGGTCTCGAGGCGACGAAGGTCAAGGTCGAGAAGACCCATGTGGTGGCCGACGGCTATGGCGCGACGGGCGAGTCCGGGCTCTACGCCATCGGCGATCTCACCGGCCCGCCCTGGCTTGCCCACAAGGCGATGCATGAGGGCGTGATCTGCGTCGAGAAGATCGCCGGGGTGAAGGGCGTGCATCCGCTCGACACGAAGAACGTCCCCGGCTGCACCTATTGCATGCCGCAGATCGCCAGCGTCGGCCTCACCGAGGCGCAGGCCAAGGAGGGCGGGCGCGCCCTCAAGGTCGGCCGCTTCCCCTTCATCGGCAACGGCAAGGCCATCGCGCTCGGCGAGCCGGAAGGGCTGGTGAAGACGATCTTCGATGCCAAGACCGGCGAGCTGCTCGGCGCGCACATGATCGGCGCCGAGGTCACGGAGCTGATCCAGGGCTATGCGATCGGGCGCACGCTGGAAACCACGGAAGCCGAGCTCATGGCGACCGTCTTCCCGCATCCGACGATCTCCGAGACGATGCACGAAGCGGTGCTGGACGCCTATGGGCGGGCGCTCCATATCTGAGCAACGACGAGCAGGCGTCCATCTAAGGCCTGCTGGATGCCAATGAGCCGCGTGTCCAACAGTGCCGACAATATGCTGTTTCGACCGTATCTGAGGCCGAGAGAGAAAATTGTTTGGGCAGGGCGACCGGGACACGTTCGCATTCTTCAGGGAGAAGTGTGGTACGAGCTGCTTAAACGCGCATTTCTGATCGCTGTCGCCACAACGCTCGCGACGGCATTTGCGCTCCGGCAGATCCCTGCGCCGACCTGGACACAGATTTCACTGGCGTTCTTGATCTTCGGTTCATCCTTGGCCGCGATCGCCGCACCCTTCTTGTTCTTCAGAATTTACCGCCGAGTCACCACATTGCGGACACGCTCCTATATGCTGACCGACCAGCGCGCAGTGGTTTTCGATCGGCGAACGAATCGCATAGTGAACATGGTTGGGCTGGATGAAGTCGATCATCTGGACCACGAAGCACGTTCTGACGGAACCGGATACCTAACCTTCGACTACAAGCTGGTCTATCCGGAAAATGGAGGAAGTCCGCAACCGGTACCGAGGCTTGTGTTCGATGATCTCGACGATGTTGCCCATATCTTGAAGGTGGCGACGGAGACGATCATCAAGCTAAACTCCGATCCGGAAACGGAAGAGCAATGACTGAAATCGCCGCCAAGCTCCGCCATCCCGAGAAGGCGCATCTGCCGGACAAGCCGCCCTTGCGGAAGCCGGAATGGATTCGCGTCAAGGCGCCGATGTCGCGCGAGTATCAGGAGACGCGCGAGCTGATGCGCCGGCTGGGGCTCAACACGGTCTGCGAGGAAGCGGCCTGCCCCAACATCGGCGAATGCTGGAAGCAGAAGCATGCGACGGTGATGATCCTGGGGTCGGTCTGCACGCGCGCCTGCGCCTTCTGCAACGTCGCGACCGGCCGGCCGGACCTGCTCGATCCGCACGAGCCGGCGCATGTGGCCGAGGCCGTGGGCAAGCTCGGGCTCGCCCATATCGTGGTGACCTCGGTCGACCGTGACGACCTCGAGGACGGCGGTGCTGCGCATTTCGCCGAGACGATCCGGCGCATCCGCGACGCGGCGCCCGGCACCACGATCGAGGTGCTGACGCCCGATTTCCTGCGCAAGCCCGGCGCGCTCGAGATCGTCGTGGCCGCGAAGCCCGACGTCTACAATCACAATCTCGAGACGGTCGAGCGGCTCTATCGCCCGGTGCGCCCCGGCGCGCGCTACGCGCATTCGCTCGAGCTCCTGCGCCGCGCGAAGGAAATCGATCCTTCGCTCTTCACGAAATCTGGCATCATGGTCGGGCTCGGCGAAGAGCGCGAGGAGGTGCTGGCGCTGATGGACGACCTGCGCGCGGCCGACGTCGATTTCATGACCATCGGCCAGTATCTGCAGCCGACGCCGAAGCATCACGGCGTGGCGCGCTTCGTCACGCCCGCCGAGTTCGCCGACTATCGCGCACAGGCGATGGCGAAGGGCTTCCTGCTCGCCGCCAGCTCGCCGCTGACGCGCTCCTCCTACCATGCGGGCGAGGATTTCCAGCGGCTCAGGGCCGCCCGCCAGGCGAAGCTCGCCGGCACCGCCTAGATGATCCGCCGCACCGGCTGACGATGCCGACCCACGCCGAGCAGCGGCTGCTGCCCTATACGCCGGAGCAGCTCTTCGATCTCGTCGCCGATATCGAGCGTTATCCGGAGTTCCTGCCCTGGTGCGTCGGCGCGCGCATCAAGTCGCGTCAGGAGAACCTGCTGATCGCCGACCTCGTGATCGGCTTCAAGATGATCCGCGAGCGCTTCACCAGCCGCGTCACGCTCGACCGCCCCAATCTCCGCATCGACGTGGCCTACACCGAGGGGCCGTTCCGCTATCTCGACAATCACTGGACATTCCGGCCCGAACCGGGCGGCAGCACCCGGCTCGATTTCTTCGTGGATTTCGAGTTCAAGTCGATCCTGCTGCAGAAGATCATCGGCGCGCTCTTCAACGAGGCGGTGCGCCGCATGGTGGCCGCCTTCGAGGCACGCGCGAAGCAGCTCTACGGCAGCCACCTCGCATAGTTCCACCAGCGAGCCCGAAGCCGTTTGCCGCCGCGGGGCTTACCGCAGCGCGAAGACGATCGGCACCACATAGTTGCGCGCCACGCCGGGCGGCGGCGCGGGCAGCGGGTTCGCGCGGTCGATGAGCTCCGTCACCTCCTCATCGAGCAGCGGATATCCGGAGCCTTCCACGATCCGGTGGTGGAGCACGCGGCCTTCGGCGTCGATCTCGAACTCGAACA
>CADEFF010000017.1:0-8117 GCA_902826565.1 uncultured Rhodospirillaceae bacterium
CTTCGCGACCTTGCGCTTGGCCGTTTTCTTCGCGGCCTTCTTCTTCGCAACCTTCTTCTTTGTCGCCGCCTTCCTCTTGGGCGCCTTCTTCCCGTCCGGCTTCCGTCCCGCGGGCTTCCGTCCCGCCGGCTTCGGCGCCTGCATGGCCGTGCCCGGGGCGGCGGTCGCGCCATCGCCGCGCGGCGCGCCGAGGATCACATCGTCCGACGGCAGGAAGCTCGTCGTCGGGATCGAGACCTTGGTGTCGGCGCTTTCGTCGAGCTGCGCCCGCACCAGGCTCTCGGTCCAGTATTTCTCGCCGCCGCCGGGCATGTCGGGCGGGAAGGCGCCGCGCTCGATCTCGAGCGCCACCGTCCAGGTCGGCTCCGCATCCTCGGCCGAGAGGCCGGATTTCGCATTGCGGCGCTTGTGGAACTCCCGGATCGTCTGGCGTCCGTCCATCGCCATGTGGCAGCGCGCCTGGCAGGCGGCGAGCAGCAGCCGGATGTCGTTGTTCGCATCCTTCTCGACGAGCAGCCGCTCGCAGATCTCCGCCGCCTCGTAGCTGCGGCCCGCCTGATGCAGGGCGAAGGCATAGGCCCAGTCCTGCCACGCATCGGGCTTGGCGCGGTTGGGATCGCGGATGATGCGCTCCATCTCGCGGAGCGCGCGATCGGGTTCGCTCAGATAGACGAAGGTCTCGGCGCGCTCGATCGAGACCGCATTGCGCTCGCCGGCCACGACGGCGTTCTGCGGCCTCTCCTTGTTCAGCAGGGCAAGCGCCTTCTCATAGTGGCGCAGCGCCGACTCCATGTCCTGCTTCCAGCTGCTCTTGAACTGCCCGGCGCTGCGCGAGCGGATCTTGTAGGCGTAGGCGAGCAGCCAGTGGGTGTAGTAGTCGGAATCGTCGAGCGAGACCGCCGTGGTCGCGGCATGGACCGCGCGGTTCGGCGCCCGGGCGCCCGCGGCGACCCAGCCATTGCGCCACAGCTCCGACATGACCCGCGAATAGACCGACCAGTTGCGCGCGGTCTTGTGCCCCTCCGGCTTGTCGAGCGCCTCCGCCATGAGCTGGTAGGCTTTGCGCGCCGCGGGCTTGGTGTTTTCGCCGAGCAGCAGCAGCGCCTTGGCTGCGGCGTGGCTGAAGGCGTGGAATGCCATGTCGTCCCCCTCGCTTGGACCGCCGCACGGGGGGCGCGGCGGGTCCCCAAGCCGGAACCATAGCATGGTGAGGGGCCTCGGCGGAACGACGGCCGCTTGCGCCGCGGCCGCAGAGCCGGTTCCCGCTTGCGTCGCGTTCGCAGGGCCGGATCCCGCTTACGCCCGTCTTCGCGGGGGCCGGTTCCCGCTTGTGCCCGCATTCGCGGGCGGTTCCCGCTTGTGCCCGCATTCGCGGGCGGGGGGCCGCTTGCGTCGCGTTTGCGGCCCGGTGCTAGGATCGCGCCATCGCGCGCGGGGTGCTGCAGGGAGGAAACATCATGCCGAGTGGAGGAAATGCCGCGAAAAGCGGCCGCCGCAAGCTGGTCAAAGGCGGCTGGATCGTCGCTTTCGACGGAACCGAGCACCGGATCCTGAAGGACGGCGTCATCCTCATCGAGGGCGGCGACATCCGCCATGTCGGCCGAAGCTATGACGGGCCCGTGGACGAGACGATCGATGCGAGCCGCGACCTCGTGATCCCGGGCCTCATCAATACCCACGTGCATCTGGGGTCCCAGGCCGGCGACCGCATGGTGCTGGATGCCGGCCGCCGCGACCTCTTCCGCTCCGGTTTTCTCAATCACTGGCCGTCCAAGGGCATCCGGGGTCCCAATCTCTTCGCCTTCGAGGATCTGGAGGCGAGCCTCCGCTACAGCTTCGCGTCCCTCGTCAAGTTCGGCAGCACCACCATCGTCGAGATGGGCGGCGAATTCGGTGACGACCCGGCCGGGCTCGCCCGCATGGCGGCGGCGCTCGGCGTCCGGCTCTACACCACGCCGGGCTTCGCCTCGGCGAGCCACTATTACGACCAGGGCGGGCGGCATCACCGCCATTGGGACGAGGCGGCGGGGGAGGCCGCGCTCGACAAGGCGATCGAGTTCGCCGAGCGCCATGACGACAGCGAGGACGGGCTCGTCCGCGCGATCCTGGTGCCCTACGAGTTCTGGACCTGCACGCCGGAACTGATGAAGCGCGCCAAGCGCGCCGCCGACCGGCTCCGGATCCCGATGACCTTCCATGTCGCCGAATCCGTGATCGAGTTCCATGACACGGTGCTGCAGCGCGGCCGCACGCCGATCGGCACGCTCGCCGATTGGGGGCTGCTCGATCGTAACGTCGTGCTGGGCCATTGCCTCTATACCGGCGGCCACAGCCAGACCGCCTTTCCCTTCCGCGACGATCTCGCCCTCATCGCCGATTCCGGCGCCTCCGTCGCGCATTGCCCGGCGGTGTTCTCGCGCCGCGGCGTCGCGCTCGAGAGCTTCGAGCGCTATCGCGATGCGGGCATCAATCTCGGGCTCGGCACCGACTCCTACCCGCAGGACATGCTGGACGAGCTAAAATATGCGGCCGTGGTCTGCAAGGTCGCCGACCGCAACCACGAGGCGGGCAAGGCGCGCGACGTGTTCAACGCCGCGACGCTGGGCGGCGCGAAGGCGCTGGGGCGCGACGATCTCGGCCGCCTCGCGCCGGGCGCCAGGGCGGACCTGGTGATCGTCGATTTCGACCGGCTGCGGATCGGGCCGTTCCTCGATCCGATCAAGGCGCTCGTCCACTGCGGCAATGGCGAGCTGGTGAAGCAGGTGCTGGTGAACGGCCGGACGGTGGTGAAGGACGGCCGGATCGAGGGCTGGGACGAGCAGGCGCTGGTCGAGAAGATCCGCCAGTCGACCGATCGCGCCTGGAGCCGCTTCGCCGAGTTCCACATGACGGCCGAGCCGATCGACGCCGCCTACCCGAACGCCTTCCGGCCCTGGGCGGAGTAGCGCCCGCGGCTAGAGGTTGACCCGCCGCCGGGCGAGGAGGGCGAGCGCCTCGGCCATGACCTGGCCGGCGAGGAAGGCGGTCATGCCGGCCGGGTCGTGCGGCGGGCTCACCGTGTTCACGTCGATCGCGACGAGATCGAGCTCCGAGAGGCCGCGCAGGATATCGAGCCCTTCGGCCGCCGTGACGCCGCCCCAGGTCGGGGTGCAGACGCCGGGCGCCACCGACGGGTCGAAGAAATCCATGTCGAAGCAGAGATAGACCGGCCGGCCGGCAAGCCGGCGGCGGATATGGACGATGAAATCCTCGATCCCGCGCCGCCGCAGCGCCGCCATCTCGATGACCTCGTAACCGAGCTCGCGCGCGAAGCGGGCGATGGGCTCGACATCGACGGCGCCGCGCGTGCCGGCATGGATCGAATGAGCGAGATCGAGCAGCCCTTCCTCGCCCGCGCGGGTGAAGGTGGTGGCGTTGTTGTAGCGATCGGCGCCCTCGCCGCGATAGGCGTCGGTATGGGCGTCGAGATGCAGCAGCGCGAGGCCCGGATGATGCGCATGGAGCGCGCGGAGCTGCGGCAGCGTGACGGCGCCGTCGCCCCCCATCGTCACCGGCACGGCGCCGGCCGCGAGGATCGCCCGCACCGCCGCCTCGATGGCGGCGAAGGAGGGCTCGATCAGGCCCGGCGTCACCGCCGCGTCGCCGCAATCCACGAGGCGGAGCCTGCCGACCACGTCGATGCCGGCATCGCCGAGCTGCTCCCGCACCAGCGGCGATTGCGCGCGGATCGCCGCGGGGCCGAGGCGCGAACCGATCCGCGTCGGATGCCGTCCGCAATCGAAGGGGATGCCGAGGATCGCCGCATGGGCGCCCTCCGGGCTTGCGCGAAACGGCACGCCGAGAAAGCTGCCGGGCTGCGCGATCGGGGAGGGCGATTGATCCAGCATGGGCTTGCTCCTTCAGGCGGCTTCGACGTCGCGGGCGGCCCATTCCTCGCGCACCGCGGGATCGCTCTCGTCGGGCTCGTGCCGGGCGCGGTCTCGCGCGAAGCCCCCCGCATCGGCGAGGCGCGCAAGCGCCCAGACCGCCATGGCGCGCACCAGCGGCGAGGGATCCTCGAGCCGGCGCCGGATGGCCGGCAGGGCCGCCCTGTCGCCGCCATTGCCGAGCGCGATGAGCACGTTGCGCAGGAACCGGTCGCGTCCGGTGCGCTTCACGGGCGTGCCCTGGAAGAGGCTGCGGAAGCCCGCATCGTCGAGCTCCACGAGATCGAGGAGGCGCGGCGCCGAAAGCTCGGCCCGCGGCCAGAGCGCGGCTTCGTGTCCCGCCGCGGCGAACTTGTTCCAGGGACAGACGGCGAGGCAGTCGTCGCAGCCATAGATCCGGTTGCCCATGGGGGCGCGAAACTCGCGCGGGATATGGCCCTTATGCTCGATGGTGAGATAGGAGAGGCAGCGCCGCGCATCGAGCCGGTAGGGCGCGGGGCAGGCGGCCGTGGGGCAGACATCGAGGCAGGCGCGGCAGCTTCCGCAATGGTCGGTTTCCGCTGCGTCCGGCGCGAGGTCGAGGGTGGTGAAGATCTCGCCGAGCAGCAGCCAGGAGCCGTGCGTGCGGGAGACGAGGTTGCTGTGCTTGCCCTGCCAGCCGATGCCGCCCGCCTCGCCGAGCGGCTTCTCCATCACCGGTGCGGTATCGACGAAGACCTTGACGTCGCCGCCGAGACGCTCGGCCATCATCCGCGCGATCGCCTTGAGGCGCGGCTTCATCACCTCGTGATAATCGCGGCCGCGCGCATAGATCGAGATGTTTCCGCGTTGCCGTTCCCCGATGAGCGCCAGCGGATCCTCATGCCCGGCATAGGAAAGGCCGAGCACCACAACGCTCTTCGCCGCGGGCCAGAGCGTCACGGGATCGGCGCGGCGGTCCGCCTTGTCGGCGAGCCAGCCCATATCGCCCTGCATGCCGGCGGCAAGGAACTGGCCGAGCCCCGCCTTCGCGCGGTCGGAAAGCGCGGCGGCGGCGAAGCCGACCGCGTCGAAGCCCTGCGCCAGCGCCGCCTCGCGGATGAGCCCCTTCGGATCGGCCCGGTCCGGCATCGCCGCCCTCAGCCGCGCCCGCGATAGGGGGCGACGCCCTGGTCGGGGAGCCAGAGGTCCTTCGGCGGCGCGCCGGTCTGCCAGAATACGTCGATCGGCATGCCGCCGCGCGGATACCAGTAGCCGCCGATGCGCAGCCACCGCGGCCGCAGCAGACCGACCAGCCGCTTGCCGATCGCGACCGTGCAATCTTCGTGGAAGGCGCCATGGTTGCGGAAAGCGCCGAGATAGAGCTTCAGCGACTTGCTCTCGACGAGCCAGGCCCTGGGGCAATAGTCGATGACGAGATGCGCGAAATCCGGCTGCCCGGTCATCGGGCAGAGGCTGGTGAACTCCGGTGCCGTAAAGCGGACGAGATAGCGCTCGCGCGGAGCGCCGTTCGGCACCCGCTCCAGCACCGCCGCCTCGGGCGAGGCGGGGAGCGCCGTCTTGTGGCCGAGCTGGGTCAGTTCGATGCGCGGTTTCTTCGCCATGGTCCGGGACGGTTCTCCGTTCGCCCCGACCCTCCCGCAGGCGGGGCGGCTTGTCAAAGGGCCGCAGTATTCAAGCGCCGCCGTTTCCGCCCTCGAGCGAATCCGGCATCGGCTCGATGTCGCCGCTGGCCTCCTCCGCCGCCCATGTCTTGGCGAAGTCGGCATAGCGGCCGGCCGCGATGGCCTCGCGCAGGCCCGCCATCAGCGCCTGGTAGAAATGGAGATTGTGGGCGGTCAGCAGCATCGGCCCCAGCATCTCGCCGGCGCGGAAGAGATGATGGAGATAGGCGCGGCCATAATCGCGGCAGACCGGGCAGCGGCAGGTTTCGTCGATCGGCCGCGGGTCTTCCTGGTGGCGCGCGTTGCGCAGGTTGAGCGTGCCGCGGCGGGTGAAGGCCTGGCCGGTGCGCCCCGAGCGGGTCGGCATCACGCAATCGAACATGTCGATGCCGCGCCCGACCGCGCCGACGATGTCGAGCGGCCGCCCCACGCCCATGAGATAGCGCGGTCGTTCCGGCGGCAGGAAGGGCTCGGTCGCCTCGATCATGCGGAACATCTCCGCCTGGCCCTCGCCGACCGCGAGCCCGCCGATCGCATAGCCGTCGAAGCCGAGATCGGCGAGCGCCTGCGCCGATTCCGCACGGAGCTCGGGATAGGTGCTGCCCTGCACGATGCCGAAGAGGCCATAGCCCGGGCGCTCGGCGAACGCCCTCCTGCTGCGCCCGGCCCAGCGCATCGAGAGCCGCATCGATTGCGCGGCCGCCGTTTCCGTCGCCGGAAAGGGCGTGCATTCGTCGAAGCACATGGTGATGTCGGCGTCGAGCCGGTGCTGGATCTCGATCGACCGCTCGGGCGTGAGCGCGTGGCGGCTGCCGTCGATATGGGACTTGAAGACGACGCCGTCCTCGGAGATCTCGCGGAGCTGGGCCAGCGACATGACCTGGAAGCCGCCGGAATCGGTGAGGATCGGTCCCGGCCAGTTCATGAAGCGATGCAGCCCGCCGAGGGCCGCGATCCGCTCGGCGCCGGGCCGCAGCATCAGGTGATAGGTGTTGCCGAGAATGATCTCGGCGCCCGTGGCCTTGACCTGCTCGGGCCACATCGCCTTCACCGTGGCGGCCGTGCCGACCGGCATGAAGGCCGGCGTCTCGATCGTGCCATGGGCGGTCGCGATGCGCCCGCGCCGCGCCGCGCCGTCGCGCGCGATGAGGGCGAAGCCCGTGCCGTTCATCGACCGGGCCCCGGGACGCGGGGGTCCGGCTCCAGGAAGCAGGCATCGCCGTAGGAGTAGAAGCGGTAGCCGGCGGCGATGGCATGGGCGTAGGCGCGCTTCATCCGCTCGAGGCCCGCGAAGGCGGCGACCAGCATGAAGAGGGTCGAGCGCGGCAGGTGGAAATTGGTGAAGAGCCTGTCCACGACGCGGAACCTGTAGCCAGGGGTGATGAAGATCGCCGTGTCGCCGGCGAAAGGCGCGAGGCGGCCGTCCGGCGTCGCCGCGCTTTCGAGGAGCCGGAGGCTGGTGGTGCCGATGGCGACCACGCGGCCGCCGCGCCCGCGCGTCGCGTTCACCGCCTCCGCGGTCTCGCCGTCGATCTCGCCATATTCGGCATGCATCCGGTGCTCCTCGACGATCTCGCTCCTGACCGGCAGGAAGGTACCCGCCCCGACATGCAGCGTCACGCGGCGAAGGCCGATGCCGGCCGCTTCCAGCGCGGCGAGCAAAGCGGGGGTGAAATGCAGCCCGGCGGTCGGCGCCGCCACCGCCCCGTCCTTCGCGGCGAAAAGCGTCTGGTAATCCTCCCGGTCGCGTGCGGTCGGGCCTTCGGGCCGGGGAATATAGGGCGGCAGCGGCATGGCGCCATGGCGCTCGAGCGCCGCCAGCAGCGCCGCGCCGCCGAGCGCGAATTCGAGCGTGACCTCGCCGGCTTCGCCCTTCGCGACGACCTCGGCCGCGAAATCCTCGGCGAAGGCGATGCGGTCGCCGGCCCTGAGCCGCTTCGCCGGCCGCACGAAGGCGCGCCAGCGCGCCGGCGTCTCGGCCTTGTGCAGCGTCGCCTCGATCCGCACGGCGCCGCGCCGGCCGACCAGCCGCGCCGGGATGACGCGGGTGTCGTTCGCCACGAGAAGGTCGCCCGGCCGGAGCAGCCGCGGCAGGTCGCGGACATGGAGATCCGCAAGGCCCTCGCCGACATGGAGGAGCCGGGCGGCATCGCGCGGGCTCGCGGGCCGGTCGGCAATCCGGTCGGCAGGCAGGGCGAAATCGAAATCGGCGGTGCGCATCGCCGGCGGATATAGACGGCGCCGAAGGGGAGGGAAAGCCCGGCGAAGGCCCGCCGTTGCCGGATGGCCGGTCGGCGGCGCCTGTTCGGTCCCATCGGGCGTCCCGTCGGGTCTGTCTCCTCGGGCCTGCCCGACCGGGGAGCCTCGCGAGGCCGGGAAAGGCGACGCCGACGCGTCCCGCCATTGACGGGGACCCGCGCGATCTGCGACCACAGGCGCCCTGGCGGACCTTCGGAAGCCGCTGCGGCCGGCGAGGCGGCCACGGGGAACGGCGATGCAAAAAGGCGGCTATTCGGGACGGCTGATGGTGGTGGTGGCGCTCTTCGTC
>CADEFF010000017.1:8217-52842 GCA_902826565.1 uncultured Rhodospirillaceae bacterium
GATGCAAAAAGGCGGCTATTCGGGACGGCTGATGGTGGTGGTGGCGCTCTTCGTCACCTGCCTCATCGTGTCCAACATCATCGCCGTGAAGCTGATCGAGATTCGCGGCTTCGTGCTCCCCGCGGCCATCGTCATCTTCCCGGTCAGCTACATCATCGGCGACGTGCTGACCGAGGTTTACGGCTATGCGCTGGCGCGCCGCGTGATCTGGCTCGGCTTCCTCTGCAATCTCGTGGCGGTGCTGGCGATCTCTGTCGGCGGCATGCTGCCGGGCGCCGAGGTCTGGCAGGGGCAGGAGGCCTGGAACGAGATCCTGGGCTCGACGCCGCGCCTCCTCGCCGCCTCCTTCGCCGCCTATCTAGTCGGCGAGTTCGTCAATTCCTACGTGCTCGCCCGGATGAAGGTCGCGACCGGAGGCAAGCATCTCTGGACGCGCACCATCGGCTCGACGGTGGTCGGCCAGTTCGCCGACACCCTCATCTTCATGACCATCGCCTTCCTCGGCGTCATCCCGTTCGGCGTGCTCGCCAATGCGGCGGGGACGCAATGGGCGTCCAAGGTCGCGTTCGAGATGCTGGCGACGCCGCTCACCTATATCGTCATCGCCTATCTGAAGCGCGCGGAAGGCGTCGACCATTACGACCGGGGCACCCGGTTCAATCCTTTCGCCGTGGCCAAGTAGCGGGCCGCCGCGGCCGGTCGCTCGCCTTCCGGCATCGCCGTGCTAGGTTGAAAATCATCCGATCGACGTCTCGGGGGGAGAGACCTTGAAGCGGGCGCTTATCACCGGAATCGCCGGGCAGGACGGCGCCTATCTTTCCCAGTTGCTGCTCGGCAAGGGATACGAGGTCTTCGGCCTGGTGCGCCGCAGCGCGGCGGACGCCGGATACGAGCGGCTGCATTGGCTCGGCATCGCCGACCGCGTGCAGTTCGTCGATGGCGACCTCCTCGATCTGTCCACCCTGATCCGGGCGGTCGAAGACGCGAGGCCCGACGAGGTCTACAATCTCGGCGCCCAGTCGCTCGTGAAGATCTCCTGGAACCAGCCGATCGCGACCGCCGGTGCCACCGGCGTCGGCGCCCTCAACATGCTCGAGGCCGTGCGGACGCGGGCCCCCGGCGCCCGGTTCTACCAGGCTTCCTCCTCGGAGATGTTCGGGCGCGCGCAGGTGCCCGTGCAGAACGAGCTCACGCCGTTCCATCCCCGGTCCCCATACGCGGTCGCCAAGGCGTTCGCGCACTGGATGACCATCAACTACCGCGAGAGCTTCGGCATGCATGCCAGCAGCGGAATTCTGTTCAATCACGAATCGCCGTTGCGCAGCATCGAGTTCGTCACCCGCAAGATCACCGACGGCGTGGCGCGGATAAAGCTGGGGCTGAGCCGGAAGCTCGTGCTCGGCAATCTCGATGCGAAGCGCGACTGGGGTCATGCGCGCGACCATGTGCGGGCGATGTGGCAGATGCTGCAACAGCCCGCGGCCGACGATTACGTGATCGCCACCGGGCGCACCGCGTCGGTCCGCGAGTTCTGCGCGCTTGCCTTCGCCGAAGTCGGCCTCGAGGCGTCGGATCACATCGAGGTCGATCCCGCCCTGTTCCGGCCGGCGGAGGTCGAAGCCCTGCGGGGCGACGCGACGAAGGCGCGGACCGTCCTCGGCTGGGAGCCGACGGTGACGCTGCCGGCGCTGGTTGCCGAGATGGTGGCCACGGATCTCGAACGGCTCGGCCGGCCGCCGGTCCGCCCGGGGTAACCGGCGGCCGGACCGCCGTCGATCGCGGTCGGCCGACCGGCCGCCGCCGCCCTTGTCCTGCGGCCGTCGCTCAGTGCGGGGAGATCTTGGGCAGCCGGGCAATGCCGTCCAGCCACGGCGCGAGCTTCGGCAGGATGATCCGCCAGTCATGCGTGGCTTCCACGAACGCCCGGCCCTTCGCCGCCATCCGCTCCGCCGCGTCGGGATTCCGGGTCAGCCAGACGATCTTCGCGGCGATCGACCGGTCGTCGTCGACCGCGATGAGATGCTCGCCGCCGGCCATCTCGAAGCCCTCCCGGGCGAGCTCCGTGCAGACGATCGGCACGCCCGAAGCCAACGCCTCGAGAATCTTGTATTTCGTCCCGGATCCGGATTCGAGGGGCGCGCAGAACAGGCTCGCCGCCCGGAAATAGCCGCGGACGCTCTCCACCTGGCCGGTTACGAAAACCCGTCTCCCGTCCGAACAGGCCGCAAGCTCGGGTCCGGGGCGGGCGCCTACGATCCATAGCTGGGCATCCGGCATTTCCTCCCAGACGCGCGGCATGATGCGTCGCACAAGCCGCATCGCGGCGTCATGGTTGGGACGGTAGCCGAAGTTCCCGGTGAACAGGATGCTCGGTGGGGCGCCGCGCCGGCGCGTTTCGAACGCGAAATATTCCGTATCGACCCCGTTCTCGAGCGCCAGCACGCGCTCCGGGGCGAGCCCGTACCGTTCGATGAAGATGCCGCGGTCCAGCTCGCTCACCGCGATAACGCCGTCGAAGGCGCGCAGATTGTTCCGCTCGAAATACTCCGCTCGCCGGCTCTCCAGATGAGCGGCGAGCCGCTTGATACCGCGCACACCGTCGCGCAAGCGCAGGGCGCGTACCGCCTCGACGTCGTAGGTCGCCAGAATGAAACGCGCCCGGCTCGGCGTCGTGTCGAGCACCAGCCCCACCGGGTTGATCTGCGGGCTTACGAACACGAAATCCGCGGCGCCTTCGGCGAGCTTCTTGCCCAGATAGCCGAGCATGTAGGCCCGGGTCTGCGCGAGATGCAGGCTCGGGTCGCGATTCAATTTGGGCCCCCACACCGGCAGGTCGGCGCGCCGCAGCCGGTTCAGCAGCCGGCTGCGGAACGTTCGCAAGCTCTGAAGTTGCAGGGGTTGCGTCAGCTCCGGAAACTTGCGCGCCAGGGTTTCGGGATCGTGGAACTCGGCGAGGTTTGCCGAGAGGGGATCGAGCCGCGCGTCGGGACCCGACGGATAGAGCGACAGGAGGCTGACCTCGCAGAAATGCAGCAATTCCCGTAGCAGGTGATAGTCCCGGATTTCGCCGCCGGATGTCCCCGGGTAGCGCGGCAGGAAGAAGGCGGCGAAGAGCGCCTTGTAGCGGAGCCCGGCGCGCTGCAGAGGCGCGGGGGGCGCGTTTCGTTCCGGATTTCCTCCGATCGCGGCCGGGACATGCGCCTCCTGTCGCCGGCGGCGGGCGAGCCGGCCGCGGATGAATTTCGCGACGGCCTCCGGATTGGCGATCCTCGTCGCGGCCATGAAAGCGACGAGCAGCGCCGCTGCCTTGAAGCCGGCGCCGCGCCTGCGGTTCCGCCACACGCGTCGCATGAAACCCCCGGTGAAGTCGCGAAGCGTGCGCCCGAAGTCGGGGTCGAAGGGCCGCGGCCATTTTGGCCGGCTGAATCGGTAGAGCTCGACGAGGAAGTTGCCCCAGTCGGCGGTCTTGGCGGCGCCGTGAATCCGGTAGAAGGCGATGGTGCGCTCGATCTTTCTGACCTTGGCGCTCGCGGAGAAGCGGAAAAACAGCTCGAAATCGAAGATGTATTTGTAGCGTTCGTCGAGCGGCCCGCACCGCTCGAGCAACCGGCGGCGGAAGAACACCGTCGGCTGAGGAATGCCGTGATCGTAGGACCAGTAGGCCGGGACTCGGGCATGGTCCTGAATCACGCCGTAATAGAGAGAGGTCCGGTAGAGACCGTGATCCACGAGGATGGGTCTGTCGTCGGAATCCACATACATGGCATTGGCGAAAACCATCTCCAGCTCGGGATCTTCGGCGAACGCCTTGGCGACGGTCCAGAGCGCCTCGTCCGCCAGCATGTCGTCCGAGTTGAGCCAGCCCAGTATGTCGCCGGTCGCGGCGGCGAAGCCCTTGTTGATGGCATGGGCAGGTCCGCGGTCCTTTGCCGATTCCCAGCGCGTGATCTGCGTCTCGAGCGAACGCAGGATCTCGACGGACCGGTCTGTCGAGGCGCCGTCCATGACGATGATCTCGGCCTTCGGATAGCCCTGATCCACCACGCTTCGCAGCGCCCGTTCGAGGAAACTCGCCTGATTGAAGGAGGGGGTCACGATGCTGATGCGGGGCACCTCCTCCCCGGACGGGGTCGGCAGGCGCGGCTCCAGCCGGGGCAGCGGCACATAGACGTCATCGTCGTCATCGATGCGATGCGGGAAGCCGTCCTCGTTGCCCGCGAGCCGACCCAGCATCTGCCGGGCCTCCCGCGCGGCCTGGTCGAGCCTTTCCCTGACGGCCTCGCCGAGGCGAGCGGCCAGGCTGCTGCGCATCGTCTCGAGAAGATAGAGGACGGCACCCGGCGTAAGGCCGGCGGCACCCCATCGGGCTGTCGTTTCGGTGATCTCCAGAATCCGGCGAAACCCGCCATTGGCGGTCTTCGTCCCGGCATGCTCGCGGCTGATGGCGATGAACTCGTTCACCAGCGCCACCGGATAGCGATCGGATATCCTGACGATCACGTCCCAATCCAGGACGAAATGCAGCATCGGATCGACACCGCCGACATCGTTCCAGGCGCTTCGCCGGAAGAACGTCGCAGGCTGCAGGACATAGTCGAGGCCGAGCCGCAACGCCTGCCGGTCGAAGCCGAGGCTTCGGCGGCAGAACGGGGTGAGCGCCCCGGTCCGTTCATCGAGGCGAAATCCGTTCCCGATATAGATGCCCGCACCGGGATGCTCGATCGCTGCCTTGGCGATGGTCCGCAGCGCGCCGTCGCAGAACAGATCGTCGGCATTGAGCCAGCAGACGATCTCTCCCGAGGCAATGCGCATTCCGGCATTGATGGCGGCCGCCTGCCCGCCATCGGGCCCGCTTTGCCAGTGCCGGATATGCGGCGCGTGATGCCGGATGACAGCCAGGCTCTCGTCGGCCGAGCCGCCATCCATGACGATGAGCTCCACGGACGGGTAAGCCTGGCCGATGATGCTTTCCAACGCCTGGGAGAGAAAGCGGCCCTGGTTCAGCGACGGAATGACGACACTGATCTTGGGAAGGCTCACGTCGAATGAAACCCCGTGCCCGGGCCGGGAATCCCGGCTGATGTCGCCGCCCCGGGCTATTCTAGCCGGCGCGCGCTCCCTCGTCGCCGCATCGTCGCGTCCGAGGGAATCCGGGCGGAAGACAGGCCGATATAGCCCCGGCGGCGCCCGCAGGCTTGGTGACAGGGGGAGCGCCCTCAACTATCGTTGTCCGCCGCCGCTCTATGGCGTTTCGCTTTGTCGGTTCGCCGCCGGAACCATAGGCCGTTGCGGCCCGGAGCCTGGTTCCGATGCAGGTCATCTTTGTCAACTATCACTGGTTCGACAATACGAGCGGCATCCACCTGTTCCACCTCGCCAACGAGCTGGAACGGTTGAAGGTCCGCTGCACCGTGCTCGTGCCGCACCGGCCGGAAACGGTCGCCAGCTTCGGAATGCCGAGCTTCTCCGTGCAGACGTTTCGGCAGGCACTGCTTCGCTTCGGCTTGCGCGACGGCGGCAAGCCCGGCCGCGAGGATCTGTTGATCCATGCCTGGACGCCGCGCGAAACCGTCCGGCGCCCGAGCCTCGATCTCGCGGCGCGTCTCGGCGCTCCCTATCTCGTCCATCTGGAGGACAATGAGCGCCGCCTCTATCTCTCCTTTCGCGCGGCCGCCGAAAGCCGCGCGCACGGACAGTTCGGCCGCTGGCGCAGGGGTCTGATCGATCCGCGTGAGTGGCGCGGGTTTCTCGCGGGCGCCGCCGGCATGACCTGCATCTTCGAGAGCCTGGAGCGCTTCCGCCCTGCGCATGTTCCGGGACTGGTCTTCTGGCCGGGCTGCGAGCCGGAAATCTTCGATCTGGCCGCGACGGCCGATGCCGCGCTGCGGCGCTCCCTCGGCATCCCGGAGGGCGCTCTGGTGCTGTTCTATCCGGGCAATGTGCATCCTGCGAACGTCCAGGACGTCGCGGAATTGTACCGGGCGGTGACCTTGCTCGGCCGGCGCGGCTTGCCCGTCTATCTGGTGCGGACCGGCCATCCGGCGAGCGGCGCGCTGGCGGCGAAGCTCGAGCGGCCGCCGAATTTCATCGACCTCGGCGACCGGCCGGCAAGCCGCATTCCGGAACTCCTCGCGGTTTCCGACATCCTTGTGCAGCCGGGGCGGCCGGATTCGTTCAACAACTACCGGCTTCCTTGCAAGCTGCCGATGTTCCTCGCCAGCGGCCGGCCGGTGGTGATGCCGGACTGCAATCTCGCGACGCATCTGCGCGACGGCGAGCATTGCCTCGTCACCCGTACGGGCTCGGCGGAGGAGATCGCCGGGAAAGTGGAAGCGCTGGCGGCGGATCCCGAATTGCGCCGTCGCCTGGGCCGCAACGGCCGGGCGTTCGCCCATGCCAATCTGCGGTGGGAAATCGCGGCGAAACGCTTGCTCCGATTCTATGAGGAGACGCTGGCGACCGCTGGCCGTTCCCGGCCGAGACCGTTCGATAGCTTGTCGGAGCGGGCGAACGGTTCCCCGCCGCTCGACGCTTCTCGATGAGACGGCCGTGACGGCAGGTCGGGCACCGGCGCCGAAATCCCGTCCGAAGACCGGATGTGCCCCCTGCAGCTTCGACCCGTTGGATGGCCGCCGCCGTCAGCCGGGGCTGCGTCCGAGTCCTTGCCGCAGAAATCCTCGAAGACGCCTCCATCGAGAGTCCAACCGGCGGCGCCGCGCGGCCACGCCGGCAGGGATCGTGCCGTCGACCAGAAAAGGCGCGGCCCTGGCGAGGATTTCCTCGCGCGAGAGATATTTCCGGAACCCGTCGAGCGCGTTAACGGGAAAGGCGAAGGCGTTCCGACGCCCGAGGCTTTCTTCGCGAAGAAAGTAAAGATTGATCCCGTCGAAAAACATCTCGTGATAGCCATTGCGCGCAAGCGTTCCGGACCAGGCCTCGTCGCATCGTCGCGTGGTCATCGGATAGGTTGCCTCGATGAGGAGAAGCTCGGGGCGGAAGCTCCGCCAGTCGGCCGCGTTCACGATCGCGGCTTCCGCGCCCTCCACGTCGAGCTTGAGGAAATGCACATGGCGGCCCCGCACATGGGTCCTGACGATTTCGTCCAGCGACTGGCAGGGGAGCCGGCTCGTGGTGAGCGCGCCGAGCGGAACGCCGACGGTGTCGGGAACCGGCGCCATGCTCGCCAATCCGGGAGCGCCGGCGTAATAGAAGAAATCGGCCTCGCCGTTCCGGTCGGCGACGAGCAGTTGCAGGTTGAGATCGCGCGGGCGCTGCGCGGCCAGTCTCGGGAAGGAGGGACCCGGCTCGATGTTGATGCCGGACCATCCGCGGTCGTAGAAAAAGCGGGTTACCGAGGCTTCGGTCGCGTCATAGGCCCCGATATCGACATAGAAGCCTTCGTCGAGATCGCGGAACGCCCGGTGAATATAGACATCCTCGAAATTCTGCGCGTAGCTCGTGAACATGCAGGGCCTCGATGAAACTGCCGGTGATGTCTGCCCGTGCGAAACGGCGCTCCGGGAGGCGAAACGTCTCGCCCCCGCGCCGGCGTCGACCGCCCGATCGCTGGGGCCATCGCGCTCATAGGATATTATACCGGTTCCGCGCGGGGCGGGACGGTCTTCGCCGGTCGGAACGGACGCCGCCATGAACAGCATCAACATCATCGCCCCCTATCGCCATCACGGCATGTGGGTGTTCGACGACGCGCGGGTCGGTCTGGTGCAGGAGCCGTTCGTCGCCGGCGCCGACAGCATGATCGATCGCGTCGTGGCGAACCTTCCGGACGCGGACCGCGGTTTCCGCCTGATCTTCTCCGCCGGTCCCTTTCCCGGTCACGAGCTCATGCTCGAATGGCGTCGCGAGGAGCTCGGCGGGAACTGGTACTATGCGCCGGCGCTCGACATGGAGGGGTGGCTCTGCCCGGCCCTCTTCCATTATTTCGAGGCGGCCCCCCGCCGGATCTATGTCCAGGTGAAGGCGGCGGGGACGACATAGGTTTCTCCTGCCGCGGGCAAGCCGCAGGGGCTTCTCCCCGTTGCGGGGGCGAGCCGCCGTCAGGGCAGGCCCGCTGCCGCGGGATGCTGGCCTTGGCAGGGGCGCCGGGCTAGCCTCGCATGGCTTTCCCTCAGGCCCCATCGGATTTTTCCGATCAGGAAGCCCATCGATCTTCTTGCGGCCCTCCTGCGGGGGGCGCTCTGGGGCATGGGCTTCGTGTTCGCCAAGGCCGGGATCGGACAGTTCCCGCCGATCTTCCTGCTCGCCTTCCGGTTCGGCCTCGCCGCGCTCGTGATGGTCTGGTTCGCGCCGCTGCCGCGCGAGGAGATGCCGCGCATCCTGCTGATCTCCCTCATCGCCGGCGCCGTCTCCTACAGCCTCACCTTCATGGCGCTTCGCGACATCGACGCTTCGCTCGGCACCATCCTGATCCAGCTCGAGGGTCCGCTCGCGGCGCTGCTGGCGGTCGTCTTCCTCAAGGAGAAGATCACCTGGCTGCGCGGTCTCGGCATCGCGATCGCCTTCATCGGGGCCGTCGTCATCGCCGGCCAGCCGCGCCTCGAAGGCGCGCTCTGGCCGATCCTCCTGGTCGTGGGCGGCGGCGTGACCTGGGCCTCGGGGCAGGTGCTGGCCAAGACGGTGAGCCATATCGGCGGCTTCCGGCTGATGACCTGGATCGCCGTGCTGGTGACCCCGCAGCTCTTCATCGCCTCGTTCATCTTCGAGGACGGCCATATGGCCGTGCTGCAGAGCGCCGACTGGAAGGGCTGGCTGATCGTGCTCTATCTCGGCCTCGGCATGACGGCGCTCGGCTATTCGATCTGGTACCGGCTCATCGCGCGCTACAGCGTGAACCAGGTCTCGCCGGTGCTGCTGCTCGTTCCCGTGATCGGCGTGATCGGCGGCATGGCGGTGCTGGGCGAGCAGCCGACCCTGATCACGCTGGTCGGCGGGGCCATCGTCATCGCCGGCGTCGGCCTCAGCACCTGGGAGCGGAAATCGCCGAGGCCGGTCGCGGGCGAGGCGCCGCGCGATCTGCCGACGGCCTAGGCGAACTCCACGCGGCGAAACCCCATCCGCCGGGGAGATACGCCACTATAACAACGCATCCGATATGTTATATATACTCCCTGAATGCCATACGCTGCACATATGATTGATAAATATAATATAATTCATATGCAGAAAAATAACGTGAGGAAGCGTTCAAGCTAACACATACTACGGTCGTAGAATGTGTTTTCATTGACTCCTTGCCGGCTGAATGGTGAAATAGGCCCCGTGTAAATACCGCATCGGCGTGCGGGATTAGCCGGACGGGAGCCGGCGGCCAATGGATTATTTTCCGACCTTCTTCTCGATTGCGGACCGCCGCGTCGTCGTCATCGGCGGCGGCGAAGCCGCGTTGCAGAAGCTGCGGTTGCTGACCCGGGCGCGGGCGCGGGTTCGCCTGATCGCGCAGGAGGCCGCGTCGGAGATCGAATCGCTCGCCGCCGAAGGCCGCATCGACTGGCAGCGCCGCGCGTTCGCGGCAAGCGATCTCGAGGGTGCGACGCTCGTCGTCGCGGCGAGCGGCGAGAGCGCGCTCGACGAGCGCGTCGCCGAGGCGGCGAAGGCGATCGGCGTTCCGGTCAATGTCGTCGATCGCGCCGAGCTTTCCGATTTCATCGTCCCCGCAATCGTCGATCGCGATCCCGTCATCATCGGCATCTCGACCGCCGGTACGGCGCCGATCCTCGCGCGCCGGATCCGCGAGCGCATCGAGGCGATCCTGCCCGCGCGCCTCGGCGCCCTCGCGCGTTTCGCCCAGCGCTTCCGCGGCGCGATCGCCGCGCGCTTCGCCGACCGGCGCGAGCGGCTGCGGCTCTGGGAAAAATTCTTCGACGGCCCGGCGGCCGATGCGGTGCTTGCGGGCCGCGAGCCGGAGGCGGCCGAGCGGTTGCTCTCCGACATCAACCGCCGCGCCGACGCCGAGACCGGGCGCGTCGCCATCGTCGGCGCCGGCCCCGGCGATCCGGAGCTTCTCACCTTGAAGGCGCTCCGCCATCTCGAACATGCGGACGTGGTGCTGTACGACCGGCTGGTCGATCCCGCGATCCTGGACCGCATCCGGCGCGATGCGCGCCGCATCTTCGTCGGCAAGGCGCCGGGGCGGCACGCCATGTCGCAGGAGGCGATCAACGCGCTGCTCGTCGCGGAAGCGCGCGCCGGCCATCGCGTGGTCAGGCTGAAGGGCGGCGACCCCTTCATCTTCGGCCGCGGCGGCGAGGAGCTCGACGCGCTGCGGGCTGCCGGCGTTCCGGCCGAGGTTGTCCCGGGCATCACGGCGGCGCTCGGTTGCGCCGCGGCGGCCGGCATCCCGCTCACCCATCGCGACCATGCCCAGGCGCTCGTCATCGCGACCGCCGAAGGCAAGGCCGGCGAGCCCGAGCTCGACTGGGCCGCGCTCGCGAAGCCGCGCCAGACCCTCGCGATCTATATGGGCGTCGGCGCCGCCCAGCGCGTCATGGAAAATCTGCTGGCGCATGGCCTCGCGCCGGCGACGCCGGTGGCGCTCGTCGAGAACGGCACGCGCCCCGATCAACGCATCCTCGCCGGCAGGCTCGCCGAGCTCGGCAGCCTCGTCGCCCGCAATCTCGTGCGCGGTCCGGCGCTCATCCTCATCGGCGAGGTCGCATCCCGGGCGGAGGACGCCGCGACCCTCGCCGCCGAACTTCCCGAAAGGCTCACGGCATGACCCAGGAAATCGTCACCGCCAACCGCTTGCGCGACGGCGCCGTCGTCTATCTCGCCCCCGAGGGCTACTGGTCCGAGCGCCTCGCGGACGCGGTCGTCGTCGAAGGCGAGGTCGCGGCGGCCGAGCTGCTCGGCACCGCCGAGGCCGCCGTCAAGGCGCAGATCGTCGTGGCGCCCTATCGCGCGGACGTGACCCTCGAATCCGGCCTCCCCGTGCCGCGCACCACCAAGGAGCGCATCCGCTCGCGCGGGCCCAGCATCCATCCGGAGCTCGGCAAGCAGGCGGAAGGGCAGCCCGCCTGATGTATCGCTACGACGAATACGATCACCGCATTCTCGCCGAGCGGGTCGAGCAGTTCCGCGACCAGGTCGGCCGGCGCATCGCCGGCGACATCAGCGAGGACGAGTTCAAGCCGCTGCGGCTGATGAACGGCCTCTATCTGCAGCTCCACGCCTACATGCTGCGGGTCGCGATCCCCTACGGCATGCTCTCCTCGACGCAGCTCCGCAAGCTCGCCTACATCGCCCGGCGCTTCGACAAGGGCTATGGCCATTTCACCACGCGCCAGAACATCCAGTATCACTGGATCAAGCTCGAGCAGGCGCCGGACATTCTGGGCGAGCTCGCCGAGGTCGAGATGCATGCCATCCAGACCTCCGGGAACTGCGTGCGCAACACGACGGCCGACCAGTTCGCCGGCGTCGCCTTCGACGAGATCGAGGATCCGCGGGTGTGGTGCGAGATCGTCCGTCAATGGTCGACCTTCCACCCGGAATTCTCGTTCCTGCCGCGCAAGTTCAAGATCGCCATCACCGGCTCGCCGCACGACCGCGCCGCGCTCTGCGTGCACGATATCGGCCTGCGCATGCATCGCGACGCGGCCGGGGAGATCGGCTTCGAGGTGATGGTGGGCGGCGGCCAGGGCCGCACGCCGATGCTGGCGGAAACGATCCGGCCCTTCCTGCCGAAGCAATATCTGCTCTCCTATCTGGAGGCGATCCTCCGCGTCTATAACCAGCTCGGCCGGCGCGACAACATCCACAAGGCGCGCATCAAGATCCTGGTGGGCGCGGTCGGCGCGGCGGAATTCGCGCGGCTGGTCGAGGCGGAGTGGCAGGCGAGCCGCAACGAGGACCTCGAGTTGCCGGCCGCGGAGTTCGAGCGCATCCACGCCCATTTCGCCCTGCCGCCCTACGAGGCTTTGCCCGCCGAGACGCCGGCCTTCCATGCCAAGCGTTTCGAGAATCGGGAATTCGCGCGCTGGGTCCGCACCAACGTCTCGCGGCACAAGCAGCCGGGCTACGCCATCGTGACCGTCTCGCTGAAGCCCGAAGGCGGCGTGCCGGGCGACGCGTCCGACCGGCAGATGGAAGCGATGGCGGATATCGCCGAGCGCTTCAGCTTCGGCGAGGTCCGCGTCACGCACGAGCAGAATCTCGTGCTCGCGCATGTGAAGGAGGCCGATCTCTACGAGCTCTGGCGCAATCTCGGCTTCTTCGATCTCGCCGCCGCCAATGCCGGCCTCATCACCGACATCATCGCCTGCCCGGGGCTCGACTATTGCAGCCTCGCCAACGCCCGCTCGATCCCGGTCTCGCAGGCGATCGGCCGCCGCTTCGCCGATCCCGAGCGTCAGGCGAGGATCGGCGAGCTCAAGATCAAGATCTCGGGCTGCATCAACGCCTGCGGCCATCATCATGTCGGCCATATCGGCATCCTCGGCGTCGACAAGAAGGGCGAGGAGTTCTACCAGATCACGCTCGGCGGCAGCGCCGACGAGACCGCGGCGCTCGGCGACATCGTCGGGCCCGCCTTCGCCTATGACCGCGTGGTCGATGCGGTCGACACCATCGTCGACACCTATCTCGGCATCCGGATCGAGGGCGAGCGGTTCCTCGACACCTACCGCCGCGTCGGGCTGCAGCCCTTCAAGGAACGGCTCTATGGCGCTCGTTAAGAACGGAACGCTCGTCGCCGACGACGAGTGGCGCTTCGTCGCCGAGGCGGACGAGATTCCGGCGGAGGGTGCGGTCGTCGTCACCGCCAGGCGCTGGCTCAAGGAACGCGACCGGTTCGCCGGGCGCAACGCGCCGACGGGGATCAAGATCGAGGCGGGCGACGATATCAAGGCGCTCGCAGCCGACATCGACCGCTTCGGCCTCGTGGCGGTGGATTTCCCGAAGTTCAACGACGGACGCGGCTATTCGACGGCGCATCTGCTGCGCGAGCGCTATGGCTACAAGGGCGAGATCCGCGCCGTGGGCCGCGTGCTGCGCGATTCGCTTCTCTACATGCATCGCTGCGGCTTCGACGCCTTCGATATCGTGGACAAGGATCCGCTCGGCGCCTGGCGGCAGAAGCTCGGCGAGATGAGCGTCTTCTATCAGCCGGCGACGGACGACCGGACGCCGGCGAGAGAGCTGCGCCATCCGCGCCGACCGCTCGCGAGGGCCTCATGAACGCCGAAAGCCACAGCCGCGAAACCGCGGTGGCTGCGCGCGCCGCGGCGCTCGAAGCCGCCTACGGCGCGACCGGCGGCGTGGCACTTCTCGACGCCATGATCCGCCGGGAATTTCCCGGATCGATCGCGCTCGTCTCCTCCTTCGGGACCGAGGCGGCGGTGCTGCTGCATATGGTGGCGGCGGTCGATCCGAAGACGCCGGTCGTGTTCCTCGATACCGGAAAGCTCTTCGGCGAGACCCGGCGCTATCGCGACGCGCTCATCGAGCGGCTGCGGCTCAAGGATGTGCGCATCGTGACGCCCGATCCGGCCGAACTCGCCCGGCGCGACGGCGACGGCACGCTCTGGTACACCAATCCCGACGCCTGCTGCGCCTTGCGGAAAGTGGAGCCGCTCGCCCGCGCGCTCGAAGGCTTCGACGCATGGATCAACGGCCGCAAGCGCTATCAGGGCAATCTGCGCAGCGCGATCGCGACCGTCGAATCCGCCGAAGGCCGCATCAAGGTCAACCCGCTGGCGCAGTGGAGCCGCGAGGATATCGCCGCCTATTTCGACCGGCACGAGCTGCCGCATCATCCGCTGCAGGCCGACGGCTTCCAGTCGGTCGGCTGCATTCCCTGCTCGGAGCGGAGCCGTCCCGACGAGGATATGCGCGCCGGCCGCTGGCGAGGCCTCGACAAGACGGAATGCGGCATTCACCTGCCGGCGCCCGGCCGGAAGACCGAAGCGGCCTGAAACTATTCCCAAGGCCGGCCGAGCGATACCGCCCGGCCGCCGCCGCGCGGGAAAAAGCCTGCAACCCGTCCCGATATTTCCCGTTGATCCTGCGGGCGGCGCCATGGCACAACCCGCGCCTTCCGGGGCAGGCCGCGCGACGGCCTCGAAACCACTCCCCGCTACCGTAGATTTCATGCTACGGTCATCGCAACAGGGACGGAGCCGAACAAGCGATGCCAACCCGCGCCCGACGCGATACCGCCCTGCGCGCTCTTCCCAAGGAAGCCCCCCGCAGCGTCACGATTCTGGGTTCGACCGGATCGGTCGGCTGCAACACCATCGACCTCATCCGCCGGCAGCCCGAAGCCTTCCTGCTCGAGGCGCTGACCGGGTTCGACAATGTCGAGCTCCTGGCGAAGCAGGCGATCGAGCTTCGGCCGAAGGTCGCGGTCGTCGCCAATCCCGACCGCTATGGCGCGTTGAAAGCGGCGCTCTCGGGCAGCGGCATCGAGGTCGCGGCCGGCCCCGAGGCGGTGGTCGAGGCGGCGGAGCGGCCCGCCGACCGGGTCATGGCCTCGATCGTGGGCGCGGCCGGCCTCCGGCCGACCCTCGCGGCGGTGCGCCGCGGCGCGATCGTCGGGCTCGCCAACAAGGAGACGCTGGTCTGCGCCGGCCATCTCATGATGAACGAGGTGCGCCGTCACGAGGCGACGCTGCTGCCGGTCGATTCCGAGCATAGCGCCATCTTCCAGGTGTTCGAGTTCGAGCGGCGCGACGCCGTCGATCGCATCATCCTCACCGCGTCGGGCGGTCCCTTCCGCAAGGCGACCGCCGAGACGATGGGGCGCGCCACGCCGGCGGAAGCGGTCAAGCATCCGAACTGGAGCATGGGCGCCAAGATCTCGATCGATTCGGCGACCATGATGAACAAGGGCCTCGAGGTGATCGAGGCGCATCACCTCTTCGGCCTGCCGGAGGACCGCATCGAGGTGCTGGTGCATCCGGAATCGGTGGTGCACAGCCTCGTCGCCTATGTCGACGGCTCGGTGCTGGCGCAGCTCGGCAGCCCCGACATGCGCACCCCCATCGCCTATGCGCTCGCCTGGCCGAAGCGCATGGCCGCGCCCGCCGAACGTCTCGATCTCGTGCGCATCGCGGCCCTCCATTTCGAGGCGCCGGACGAGATCCGCTTTCCGGCGCTGCGGCTCGCGCGCGCCGCGCTGAAGGCAGGGCAGGGCGCGCCCTGCATCCTCAATGCCGCGAACGAGGTGGCGGTGCAGGCCTTCCTCGACGGCCGCATCGGCTTCCTCGATATCGCGCGCGTGGTCGAGGTCTGCCTCGACCGGGTGAACGGCACCGCGGCCGGCAGCCTCGAGGAGATCCACGGGCTCGATCGGTCCTCGCGGAGCGAGGCCGCCCGCCAGGTCCAGTCCCGCGCCTGATTTTCCGCCGTTTCGGCCATCTCGCGAGGGCATCCCGCGGCGTTCCGCGGTTTGACGCTCTGCGCCCGTCCGGCTATTAGCTTTGCGCAACCGTCCATTGGCTTTGCGCACCGCCCAAGGGTCCTCCTCGCATGGCATTGATCCTTCCGCACCGGCGCCCCCTTCTCGGCGCCTGCCTGGCTCTTGCTCTGGCCGTCGGGTCGCTTTTCGCCGGACCTGCCGATGCCCACGCCATCGTCGTCGATTCGGTGCCGGCGCCCGGCGCCGCGATCGCCGGGCCGACCGCCGATCTGACGATCCGCTTCAACAGCCGGATCGATCCCGCCCGCTCGGAGCTGGTTCTCCAGCGTCCGGACGGCACGGCCGCGCCGCTCGCGATCCTGCCGCAGGAAAGCGACGACCGGCTCGATGCGAAGGCCGACGGGCTGACGCCGGGCGAATACAGCCTGCAATGGCAGGTGCTGTCGGTCGACGGCCACATCACGCGCGGCACCTTGCCCTTCAGCGTCTCCGCTCCTTAAGCCTTCCCGGCCGATGAGCCTGCTCGCCGATATCTTCGGCTATCTCACGGTCGTGCTGCACGGCTTCTCGCTCGTTGCGGAAACCCTGACGCTCGGCGGCATCGCCTTCCTGCTGCTGCTGGCCCTGCCTTTCGCGGCGGCGCTGGGCGAGGGCGGCGCCGCGCTGCGCCGCCGCAGCTTCGCGCTTCTCGCCTGGAGCGCCTTCGCCGCGGCGCTCCTCGAAGCCGCCGAGCTCGCCCTCAACGCGACGGTTCTCGCCAGCAGCCTCGATTTCGCGCGCATCCTCGGCGCCGGGTTCTTCGAGGCCGGCCTCGCCAAGATCCTCGTCTGCCTCGCGCTCTTCGTCGCGGCGCTCCGGCCGAAGCCGGGCGCTGAATGGCTGCTGCTGGTGCTCGGCGCCGGCATGATGGCGGCGAGCCTCGCGGCGAGCCATGCCGCGGCGCGGCTCGAGGACCGGACGCTGCTGCTCGGGCTGACGCTGCTCCATCGCGTCGCGGCCGGCCTTTGGATCGGCGGCATTCCCTATTTCCTGATCGGGCTCCATCTCTGCCCGCGCCCGCCGGATCGCCTGCGCATCGGCCGGCGCTTCTCGGCCATGGCGATGGGCGCGGTGGCGGCGCTGCTCGTCGGCGGCCTCGGCCTCGCTTTTATCCTGATCGGCTCCTTTCCGGCCCTCTACGGCACCGCCTACGGGATGATGGTGCTCACCAAGTCGCTGCTCTTCCTCGGCCTCCTCTTCCTCGGCTTCCTCAACAACCGTCTGATCCGGCGGCTGGCGCGCGATCCGGCCACGCCGACGCACCGGCTGTTGCGCTTCTGCGAGGTGGAGATCGGCATCGGCGTCGCCGTGCTGCTGGCCGCCGCCTCGATCACCTCGCTGCCGCCCGCAATCGATCTGGTGCAGGACCGCGTCACGCTCGAGGATTACGCCGAGCGCCTCGCCCCGCGCTGGCCGAGCTTCGAAAGCCCCGCTTTCTCCAGCCTCGCCATCGCGCAACGCCAGGCCGAGCTCGACCGCACCGCCGCCGCGACGCAAGCGCCGCATCACGAGGCCTTCGTGCCGGGCGGCACTGCGCCGCTGCCGCGCAATGCCGCGGACATCGCCTGGTCGGAATATAACCATCACTGGGCCGGGGTCTTCGTGCTGGCGATCGGGCTGCTGGCGCTCGCGGAACGCGCCGGCATCGCGCCCTGGGCCCGGCATTGGCCGCTGCTGCTGCTGGGTCTTGCCTTCTTCCTCTTCTTCCGCTCCGAAGCCGAGAGCTGGCCGATCGGCGAGCTCGGCTTCTTCGAAAGCCTGCGCAATCCCGAATTCGTCCAGCACAAGTTCTTCATGCTGCTCATCGTGCTGTTCGGCCTCTTCGAATGGGCCGTGCGCACCGAACGCCTCAAAGGCAAGGGCTACGCCCTGGTGTTCCCGCTCCTGGTGGCCGGCGGCGCCGCCTTCCTTCTCGGCCATTCGCACATGCTGACCAATGTGAAGGCGCTGCTGCTCGCCGAGGTCACCCATCTGCCGATCGCGCTTCTCGGCGTCGCCATCGCCGCCGCGCGCTGGCTCGAGCTCAGGCTCGAGCCGCCGGGCTCCCGCATCGCCGCCTGGGTCTGGCCGCCCTGCTTCGTGCTCGTCGGCATCATCCTGCTGCTCTATCGGGAGAGCTGAACCGGCATGACGGGCGACAGCATGACGCTGCAGATCGCGCTCGAGGCCGTGGCGGCGCTCGCGCTCCTCGCCTGGCTCTATCTGCTGCTGCTGCATGGCGGTTTCTGGCGCGCCCGCGAGCGGCTGCCGCAGGGCCTGCCCGCGCCGGCGAGCTGGCCCCCGGTCGTCGCCATCGTGCCGGCGCGCGACGAGGCGGCGACAATCGCCGCCACGCTCGAGGGGCTGCTCGGCCAGCGCTATGCGGGTCCGTTCCGGATCATCCTGGTGGATGACGGGAGTCGCGACGGCACCGGCGAGATCGCGCGGGCGCTCGCGGCGCGCGACGGCGGCGGACGCCTCTCGGTGCTGGCCGGAAAGCCGCTCGCCCACGGCTGGACGGGCAAGCTCTGGGCGGTGGCGCAAGGGATCGAGGCGGCGAAGGCCGGCGGTGCCGCGGACTGGCTTTTCCTCACCGACGCCGACATCCGCCACGGGCCCGATACGCTCGACCGCCTGGTGCGGCAGGCGGCGGCGGGCCGCTACGATCTCGTCTCGCTGATGGCGCGGCTCCATTGCGGGACCTTCTGGGAGCGGCTGCTGATCCCGGCCTTCGTCTATTTCTTCCAGAAGCTCTACCCCTTCGCCTGGTCGGCGGACCCGAGGCGCGGCACCGCCGCCGCCGCCGGCGGTTGCGTGCTGGTGCGCGCGCGGCCCCTCGAGGCGCTCGGCGGGATCGCCGCCATTCGCGGACGGCTGATCGACGATTGCGCGCTCGCCCGCGCGGTGAAGCGGAGCGGCGGGCGCCTCTGGATCGGCCTTGCCGCCGAGACGCTGAGCCTTCGCGTCTATGACCGGCTCGCGCCGATCTGGATGATGGTGGCGCGGTCCGCCTTCACCCAGCTTCGCCATTCGGCGTTCCTGCTGATCGGCACGGTGCTGGGCATGGCGCTGCTCTATCTCGCGCCGCCGCTGATCCTGGTCGCGACACCCTGGCATGGCGATCGGCCGGCGGCGCTGCTCGCCGGCGCCGCCTATCTCGCCATGGCCGCCTCCTATCTGCCGATGCTCGCCTATTACGGACGCCGTCCGTGGGAAGGCTTCCTGCTGCCGCTCGCGGGATTGCTCTACACGCTGATGACCCTCGATTCCGCGCGCCGCTACTGGTTCGTCGGCGGCAATCGCTGGAAAGGACGCGATTATGCGCGGAGCGGCGCCAGCGCGCGCGAGCGCGACGGCCGTCCGGCGGCCGAATGACGCGGCTGGCATCCTCCGGCCGGCCGCGCTAGGACATCAGGGCGATGCAGGCCACAGTCGAAACCCCGTCCGGCAAAGGCGCCGGCGACGAGAATTTTCCGGTCGGGTCCTGGCTGCTGCCGGCGCGTCTGCGGCCCCATGTGGCGCGGTTCTATGCCTTCGCCCGCGCGATCGACGACATCGCCGACAATCCGGCCCTGGCGCCGGCCGACAAGGTCGCGCGGCTCGAAGGCTTCGCCCGCGCGCTCGCCGAAGGGGCCGGCGATCCTGCCACCTTCGCCAAGGCGCATCGCCTGCGCGAGAGCCTCGCCGAAACCGGCGTGCCGGCGCGGCACGGGCTCGATCTCATCGACGCCTTCAAGCAGGACGCGGTCAAGGGGCGCTATCGCGACTGGGAGGATCTGATGGGCTATTGCATCCGCTCGGCGGCGCCGGTCGGACGCTATCTCGTCGATCTCCATGGCGAGGATCGCCGCTGCTACGCCGCGTCCGACGCGCTCTGCAATGCGCTCCAGGTGCTAAACCATCTGCAGGACTGCCAGGCGGACTATCGCACTCTCGACCGCGTCTATCTGCCGGAACCCTGGCTTGCCGATGCGGGGAGCGGGATCGAGGATCTCGACCGGCCGCAGGCGACGCCGGGGCTCCGGCGCGTGCTCGACCGGCTGCTCGACGAAACGGCCCTGCTGGTTCGCGACGCCCGCCCGCTGGCCTCCCAGTTCCGCGATCGCCGCTTCGCCATGGAGGCCGCGTTCATCTGGCGTATCTCGCGGCGTCTCACGGAAGAGCTGCGCCGCCGCGATCCGCTGGCCGAGCGCGTCGTTCTTTCCAAGCCCGCCTTTCTCTCGGCCGGGCTCTGGGGCGTCGGCCATGCGCTCTTCGGTCCCCGCGCCCCCTTCGGCCCCCACGCATGACGACCGGTCCTGCATGACCGGGGTTGCGCTGGTCACCGGCGGCGGCGGCTTCATCGGCAGCCATCTCGCCCGCCTGCTTCACGAACGCGGCCTGAAGGTGCGCGTGCTCGACATCGCCGGCGCGCCCGAGCTTCCGGACGGGGTCGAGATCCGCAAGGGCTCGATCCTTGATGCCGCCGCCCTGGCGAGCGCGCTCGAGGGCGTCGAGTGCCTCTATCATCTGGCGGCCAATCCCGATCTCTGGGCGGCGCGGCCGCAAAGCTTCCTCGAGCTCAACTATCACGGCACGCTCGCCGTGCTGGAGGCGGCGCGGACGGCGCGGACGCCGCGCGTCGTCTATACCTCGACCGAATCGATCCTGAAGGGCGTGCGGCGGACGAACGGGTCGGTGATCGACGAAGACTCGGCGCCCGCGCGCCTCGAGGACATGCCCGGCCCTTACTGCCGATCGAAGTTCCTCGCCGAGCGCGCCGCCTTCGCCGCCGCGGCGTCCGGCATGCCGATCGTGATCGTCAATCCGACCATGCCGGTCGGACCGGGCGATCGCCACCTGACGCCGCCCTCGCGCATGCTGCTCGATTACCTGAACGGCCGCGCGCCCGCCTATCTCGACTGGGAATGCAATCTGGTGGATGCGCGCGATGCGGCGCTCGGCCATATCCTCGCGGCCGAGCGCGGCCAGACGGGCGAGAACTACATCCTCGGCGGCCATAACCTGCGCTTTTCCGCCCTGCTGGCGGAGCTCGAGCGGCTGACCGGCCTCGCGATGCCGAAGCGGCGCGTGCCCTATGCCCTCGCCTATCTGTCGGCGGTCCTGTCCGAGACGATCGCCTGGGCGACCAAGCGTCGCCCCGTCGCGCCCCTGACCGGCGTGCGGCTCGCCGGCAGCCCGATGATCTTCGACCATCGCAAGGCGTCGGCCGAGCTCGGCTTCGAGCCGCGCCCCATCGCCGAGACGCTGCGCGACGCGATCGCCGATTTCGCCCGGCGCAATCTGCTCACGCGCCCGGTTGCCTCTAATAAGTCTATATAATACAACGTTATTTTGGCATTGCCTCGGCGTCGTCCTCGGCTATCCTCCGGGGTTGACGGGCGTTCGGGCGAGCGCCGCCACGGGATGAGATCGGCAAAATGAGCACGGGCACGATGCAAGCCGGAACGACGGCGGCCGGCGACCGGGCGGAGATCGCCGAGCGCGTGCTCAAGGCGCGCACCTCCTTCTATTGGGCGATGCGGTTGCTGCCGCGCGCGAAGCGCGACGCGATGTTCGCGGTCTATGCCTTCTGCCGCGTCGTGGACGATATCGCCGACGGCGATCTCCCGAACGAGCGCAAGCGGACGGCGCTCTCCGACTGGCGCGGCGAGATCGACCGGCTCTATGAGGGCCGGCCCGCCGATCCGATCGCCCGCGCGCTGCTCCGGCCGGTGCGCGATTTCGGTCTTCGCCGCGAGGATTTCCTCGCCGTGATCGACGGCGTCGAGATGGATGCGCGCGGGCCGATCCAGGCGCCGCCGATGGCCGAGCTCGAGCTCTATTGCGCGCGCGTGGCGGGCGCCGTGGGGCGGCTTTCGGTCCGGATCTTCGGCGCGCCGCAGCCGGCCGGCGACCGGCTCGCGACGGAGCTCGGCGAGGCGGTGCAGCTCACCAACCTGCTGCGCGACCTGCGCGAGGATGCCGCGGTCGATCGGCTCTATCTCCCGCGCGAGCTGCTGGATCGCTTCGCCGTGCCGGCGAAGCCCGCTTTGGCCCTGGACCATCCCGGCCTCGCCGGCGTCTGCGCGGCGGTCGCCGAGCGCGCCGAGCGCCGTTTCGCCGAAGCGACCGCGACGCTTGCCGGCTTGCCGCGGCGCGAGCTCAAGCCCGCCCGCATCATTCATGCGATCTACCACCGCCTGCTGGAGCGGTTGCGGGACGCAGGCTTCGCCACGGCGATGCCGGTGCGGCTCGGCAAATGGGAGAAACTGCGGATCGCCCTCGGGAATCTCCGGTGATGCGCAGCGTCGGCGTCTGCCACATCGTCGGGGCCGGGCTCGCCGGCCTCAGCGCCGCGCTTTCGCTGAGCGAGGCGGGCCGCGTGCGGCTCTACGAGGCTGCCGGCCATGCCGGCGGCCGCTGCCGTTCCTATGACGATCGCGAGATCGGGCGGCGCATCGACAACGGCAATCACATGCTGTTCAGCGCCAACGGCGCCTCGCTCGCCTATCTCGACCTGGTCGGCGCCCGCGGCAGCATGATCGAGCTCGACGAGGCGCGCTTCCCTTTCCTCGACCTCGCCACCGGCGAGCGCTGGTGCGTGCGGCCCAATGCCGGCCGGCTGCCCTGGTGGATCCTCGCCCGCGACCGCCGCGTGCCGGGGACGAGCCTCGTCGACTATCTTGCGATCCTGCGGCTGCTCTTCGCCGGGCGCGCGCAGACCGTCGCCGGGATCGTCGATCCCGCCTCCCCGATCGCCCGCCGGATGATCGAGCCGCTCACCGTCGCCGTGCTCAATACCGCGATGAAGGACGGCGCCGCCTGGCTGCTCGGCCGGATGCTCCGCCTCAGCTTCGCGCGCGGCGGCGAGGCCTGCCGCGCGCTCATCGCGCGCGACGGCCTTTCCGAGAGCTTCGTGCTGCCGGCGATCCGGCGCCTCGAGGCGGCGGGCGTCGAACTCCGCTTCAACCAGCGGCTCCGCGCCCTCGAGGCCGACGGCGGTCGCGTGCGCCGCCTCGTCTTCGGTGCCGAGACCGTCGAGCTCGGCCCGGAGGACCGGCTTGTTCTGGCGGTGCCGCCGCAGATCGCGGCCGAGCTGCTGCCGGGGCTGGCGGTGCCGGAGGGCACGCGCGCCATCCTCAATGCGCATTTCCGCCTCGCCCGGCCGTTCGAGCCGGAGAACGGGATTCCCTTCCTCGCCCTGGTCGGCGGCGTGGCGCAATGGGTCTTTTTCCGGGGCGATGTGGCGAGCGTAACGGTGAGCGCGGCCGACGCCCTCGTCGATGAACCGGCCGACCGGCTGGCGTCAATGTTGTGGCAGGACGTGGCCAGGGCCGTTAACCAACCGGGGGCGGCACTCCCGCCCTACCGGATCATCAAGGAGAAGCTCGCGACCTTCGCCCAGGTGCCGGCCGCCCTTTCCCGCCGCCCGGAAGCCCGTACCAGGCTCGAAAACCTGTTTCTGGCGGGGGATTGGACGGAAACGGGCTTGCCTGCAACCATCGAAGGGGCTATCCGGTCAGGATTCCATGCCGCAACCTTGATCCGTGCCGCCGCCGGACAGCGTCCGGCGCGCTTGGCTGTGGGCCGGGAAGCGGCGGGAACGCTCGACAGACAGGCCGTTTGACGCAAGACCGATGGACGACAGCAGCAGCATCGCCACCTACCCGGACCTCGGACGGCTCGACCGCACGGTCGAGGAGGTCAAGGCTACGCTCGAATCGAAGCGCGGCGTCGCGGGCGAATGGTGCTACGAGCTCGAGGCCGACGCGACCATCCCGGCCGAATACATCCTGCTCGAGCATTTTCTGGACGAGATCGACCAGCCCCTCCAGGAAGACCTCGCGCGCTATCTCAGGCGCATCCAGGGCAAGCATGGCGGCTGGCCGCTCTTCCATGAGGGCGATTTCAACATCAGCGCGTCGGTCAAGGCCTATTACGCGCTGAAGCTCGCCGGCGACGACTCCGACGCGCCGCATATGCAGCGCGCGCGAAAGGCGATCCTCGATTTCGGCGGCGCCGCGCGGGCGAACGTCTTCACGCGCATCCAGCTCGCCTTGTTCGGCCAGGTGCCGTGGCGGGCCGTGCCGGTCATGCCGGTCGAGATCATGCTGCTGCCGAAATGGGCGCCGTTCCATATCGACAAGGTCGCCTACTGGTCGCGCACGGTGATCGTGCCGCTGCTGATCCTGATGGCGAAGAAGCCGCAGGCCCGCAATCCGACGCGGATCGGCGTGTCGGAGCTCTTCGTGACGCCGCCCTTCGAGGAGAAGCGCTACCTCATCAACCCGACTGGCAGCCGCTGGGGCGACATGTTCCTGCTGCTCGACAAGATCCTGCGGCCGGTCGAGCCGCTCTTCGAGCGCACCCGCCGCCATCGGTCGATCCAGAAGGCGCTCGATTTCATCCTGCCGCGGCTCAATGGCGATGACGGGCTCGGCGCGATCTATCCCGCCATGGCGAACGCGGTCATGGCCTTCGACACGCTCGGCTACGCCAAGGACCACCCGCATCGCGCGATCGCGATGGCGGCCGTGCGCAAGCTCATCACCCGCAAGGAAGGCGAGACCTACTGCCAGCCCTGCCTGTCGCCGATCTGGGACACCGGGCTCGCGCTCCACGCCGTGATGGAGGCGGGGTCCGACGGCGCCGATCCGAAGTTCGACAGCACCACCGAGTGGCTGCTGGAGCGGCAGATCCTCGACCTCGATGGCGACTGGACCAACCGGCGCGCCGGTGTGCGGCCGGGCGGCTGGGCGTTCCAGTATCGCAACGCCCATTATCCCGACGTGGACGATACCGCCGTCGTCGGCATGGCGCTCGCCCGCAGCCGGCGCGCCGAGACCGATCCCCGCGTGAAGCAGTCGATCGATCGCGCGGCGGAATGGATCATCGGCATGCAGAGCAAGAACGGAGGCTGGGGCGCCTTCGATGCCGACAACACGCACTACTACCTCAACCACATCCCCTTCGCCGACCATGGCGCACTGCTCGACCCGCCGACGGTCGATGTGACGGCGCGCTGCATCGGCTTCCTCGCCCAGATCGGCGAAGGCGGCGGCGAGGGCGGCGCGCTCCGGCGCGCGGTCGATTATCTGAAGCGCGAGCAGGAGCCGGACGGCTCCTGGTTCGGCCGCTGGGGCACCAACTACATCTACGGCACCTGGTCGGCGCTGACCGCGCTCAACGCGGCCGGCGAGGATATGGAAGCGCCCCATATCCGCAAGGCGGTGGACTGGATGCTCGCCCGCCAGCGGCCGGACGGCGGCTGGGGCGAGGACGGCGCCACCTACTGGAAGGACCGCAAGGCCGAAGCCAAGGCCAGCACGCCGTCGCAGACCGCCTGGGCGGTGATGGGGCTGATGGCGGCGGGCGAGGTCGACAGCCCGGCCGTGCGCCGCGGCATCGCCTTCCTCGAGCAGGCGCCGCGCCAGGGCGAGAAATGGGAAGAGCCCTGGTACACGGCGGTCGGCTTCCCGCGCGTCTTCTATCTCCGCTATCACGGCTACAGCGCCTATTTCCCGCTCTGGGCCATGGCGCGCTATCGCAATCTCCAGCGCAGCAACGAGCGCAAGGTCGCGTGGGGAATGTGAGGCGGCTCGGCGTTCTGGTCGGACTGCCCTTCGAAGCTGCGATCCTCGCGCCGCATCATTTCGGCAATATGACGGTGCGCTCCGCCGCCGCCCGGCCGGCGCGCGCGCGCCGCGAGGCGGCGGCGCTCCTCGCGTCGGGCGCGGAGCTGCTGGTGAGCTTCGGGGTCGCGGGCGGGCTCGATCCGGCGCTCCTCCCCGGCGATCTTCTGCTGGCCGAGACCATCGTCGATGCGGAGGGCCGCCGCTACGCGGCCGATATCGGCGCGCGCGCCGAGCTGCTCGCGGTCCTGAACGACGAGCGGGTCCGCGGCGGCGCGCTCCTCGGCACCGCCAGGGTGGTCGCGACGCCGGACGCCAAGGCCCGGCTCTTTGCCGGGAGCGGTGCGGCGGCGCTCGATATGGAAAGCCTGCCGCTCGCCGAGGCGGCCGCCGGGGCCGGCCGGCCCTTCATCGCCGTCAGGGCCGTCGCCGATCCCGCGGGGCGTGCCATTCCCGGGGCGGCGCTGGCCGCGCTGGGGGCGGAGGGCAGGGTGGATTTCGGGCGGCTGCTGGCCGCGCTCGCGCGCCGTCCCGGCGACCTGGCGGGACTTCCGGCGCTGGCGCGGGACAGCGCCCGCGCGAAGGCCGCCCTAGGCCGCGCTGCTCTTGGCCTCGCCCGCGCCTTCGGCTGAGAGCGTCTTGATCTGGTGGGCGAGCTGGCGCTCGAACACGAACTCGGCCGGCCGCGCATTGTCGAGCGCGATCTCGGGCGCCATCGGACCCGTGGTCTTCGGCCCCTTGAGCGCGACCTTCAGCGCCTTCAGCGGGTGGGAGAGCGTGTCGTTGACGGCGGTCGCCTCGTACCCGCAATGCACCATGCAGTCGGCGCATTTCTCGTAATTGCCGGTGCCGTAGCTGTCCCAGGCCGTGGTTTCCATCAGCTCCTTGAAGCTCTTCACATAGCCTTCGCCCAAGAGGTAGCAGGGCTTCTGCCAGCCGAACACGTTGCGCGTCGGGTTGCCCCAGGGCGTGCAGTGATAGGTCTGGTTGCCGGCGAGGAAGTCGAGGAACAGGCCCGACTGGTTGAACGCCCACTTCTTGCCCTGGCCGAGCTTGAAGATGTCGCGGAAGAGCTGCTTCGTCTCGCTGCGCTTCAGGAAATGCTGCTGGTCGGGCGCGCGCTCATAGGCGTAGCCCGGCGAGATCGTGATGCCGCTCACGCCCATCGCCGTGGCGGTATCGAGGAAATGCGCCACATGCTCCGGCGCCTCGCCGTCGAAGAGCGTGCAGTTCACGTTCACGCGGAAGCCCTTGGCGCGCGCCGCCTTGATCGCCTGCACCGCCCGGTCGTAGACGCCTTCCTGGCAGACCACCTTGTCGTGACGTTCCTTGTCGCCGTCGAGATGGATCGAGAAGCAGAAATAGGGGCTCGGCTCGAAGAGATGCATCTTCTTCTCGAGCAGCAGCGCATTGGTGCAGAGATAGACGAACTTGCGCCGCTTGATGATGCCCTGGACGACGGTATGGATTTCCTTGTGCAGCAGCGGCTCGCCGCCGGCGATCGAGACGATCGGCGCGCCGCATTCGTCCACCGCGCCGAGGCAGTCCTCGACCGACAGGCGCTTGTTCAGGATGTCGTCCGGATAGTCGATCTTGCCGCAGCCGGCGCAGGCGAGGTTGCAGCGGAACAGCGGCTCCAGCATCAGCACGAGCGGATATCGCGCATTGCCCTTGAGGCGCTGGCGAATCAGGTAGGAGCCGACATGCAGCTTTTGAATCAGCGGTACTGACAAAACGAGGACTCCTGAGCGGCGGTGAGGTTATTCGGCCGCGGGCGCATCCGCATCGCGATGCGGCTTGCCCATGCGGCCGTAAGGGGAGCCCGCCACATCCCACAGCATGTCGGGCAGCTTGAAGCGGACATTCTCCTCCACCCCCTCGAGATTGGTGATCTCGACGGGGCGGATGCGGTCGAGCCGCGCCAGCACTTCCTGGACCAACTCTTCCGGCGCCGAGGCGCCCGCGGTGAGGCCGATGGTATCGATCCCGTGGAACCAGCGCGGATCGATGTCCTCGGCGGTGTCGATGAGATAGCTCGGAATGCCGATCTCGGTCGCGATCTCCCGCAGCCGGTTCGAATTGGAGCTGTTGGGCGAGCCGACCACGAGGATCGCGCCCACATGGGCCGCGAGGATGCGCACCGCCTGCTGGCGGTTCTGCGTCGCATAGCAGATGTCGCGGACGTCCGGCCCTTGCACCTTCGGGAAGCGGAGCTTGAGCGCGTCGATGATGACGCGGGTATCGTCGACCGAGAGCGTGGTCTGGGTGATGTAGGCGACCTTGGCCGGATCGCGCACCTTGAGCTTGCCGACGTCGGCGATCGACTGCACCAGATGCACGCCGCCGGGGATGCGTCCGCGGGTGCCCTCGACCTCCGGATGGCCCTCATGGCCGATCAGGATGATGTCGAAGCCCTTCTCGGCGTAACGCTGGCCTTCGCGATGCACCTTGGCGACGAGCGGGCAGGTGGCGTCGATCACCGGCAGGTCGCGGAGTGCTGCGTCGTCGGCGATCTTCTGCGAGACGCCATGCGCGCTGAACACGGTGATGGCGCCTTCCGGCACCTCGTCCAGCTCGTCGACGAAGCGCGCGCCGATGCTGCGCAGCTTCTCCACCACGCGCTTGTTGTGGACGATCTCGTGCCGGACATAGACCGGGGGCCCGTATTTCTGCAGCGCGAGCTCGACGATCTCGACGGCGCGTTCGACGCCGGCGCAGAAGCCTCGCGGCTGCGCGAGAATCACGCGCATCTTGGCGGTATTCTGCGTCACCATCCGTCGGTTCCTGGGTAATTCCCCGGCCGAAGGCCCCGAAACGGGCCCCGGCAGTGCAGAATCGGGCTCATTTAGCCCCCATAGGGACCATAGGGCGGGGGGCGGGTCAACCCACCTTGCTCGTGGCAAGGGCGCGGCAGGAGGCCGTTAAGGTCCGCAAAACCCTGTTCGGAACAGGGCTTTAGCCGCTCCGCCCGGTCCGCCCGATCCGGCGGCGCTGCCGGAGCTCGAACAGCGCCGGAAGCAGCAAAAGTGTCGCGCCAAGGGTCCAAAGGATGGCCACAGCGAGCATAATGCCCATGCTCCGGATGCCTTCATGCGTCGAAACCGCGAGGCTGGCGAAGGAGAAGATCGTGGTGAGGGTGCTGAATACGCTCGCCCGCGGCGTCGAGGTGCGGAACAGATCCGTGCCCGGCACCTCCTCCCGCGCCCGCATGACGAAATGGGTGCCGCTCGCGACGCCGAGCCCGAAGAGGAGGGGCAGCGCGATGACGTTCGCGAAATTGAGCGGCTCGCCGAGAAGCGTGGTGCTGGCGATGGTGAGGAGCCCCGCCAGCAGCACGGGCAGCAGCACATAGAGCATGTCCACCATGCTGCGCAGCACCGCGGCGAGGAGCAGCACGAGCCCCACCATCGCGATGATCCCGGCCTGCATCATCGCCTTGGTCACGGCGCGCCCGCCCTCGACGAGGCCGATCGCGGCGCCCGTGGCGTCGGGCGCGATGGTGCGGATATGGTCGGCGAAGCGCTCCAGCGCCTTCGAATCATGCACCACGTCGGCGGTCGGGATCACCTGGATCCGGGCCGCGCCGTCCGGCGCCAGCCAGCGTTCCTCGAGCCCCGCGGGAAGATTGTCGAGGGTAATGGGCTCGGCGCCGATCGCCGTCCCGATCCGCTCGAGCAGGGCCGGGAAGTAGCGGAAGAGGTCGGCCTGGAAGCGATCCTGCGCCGCCTTGTCCGCCCCCGCGAGCCGGCCGAGCGACGCGCGGAGCGCGCCATAGGCGTCGCGCGTCGCGGCATCGAGCGTGTCGGGCAGGCTCCCGAGCTTCGCCGCGAGCTTCGTCGCCGCCGCGACCATTCGCCCGTCGCTCGGCGGCGGCACGGGATCGGCCTCGAGCGCCGGCAGCAGCAGGAATTGCAGGTCGGCGAGCATGGCGAGCTTTGCGTCCTGGTCGGCCGGCAGGAACGTCGAGAGCGTCACCACGCGATGGATGTCCGGCAGCGCGCGGAGCTTCGTCGCGAGCGCATCCGCCTCGGCGAGGTTCGGCTCCAGGATTTCGGCGGGATAGGAAAGCCCGGTCCCGCCTTGCGCCAGATGATGGAAGGCGATGACGGAAGGCGCGCCCGGATCCTTGAGATTGAGCGGGTTCTCGTCGAAGGTGAGCTGCGGCAGGGTGAAGAGCGCCCCGATCGCGGCCAGCGCCAGCAGCGCCACCACCGTGCGCGCATGACGGCGGAGGAACCCCTCGACCGGCAGGCCGAGGCTGCCGATCGGCAATGGCTTCAACCGCGGCATCTTGAGGGCGAGAAGCGCCGGCATCACCGTGACGGTGGCGAAGAAGGCGATCAGCATCCCGCCGCCCGCGATGATGCCGAGCTCGGACAGCCCGATATAGGCGGTCGGGACGAACGCGCAGAAGCCGAAGGCGGCGCCCACGGTGCAGAGCAGCAGCGCCGGTCCCGCGCCGGCCACCGCCTCGCTCAGCACGGCGATCTTGCTATGCCCCGCGTCCAGCGCCTCGCGGATGCGGAGCGCGAAATGGATGCTGAAATCCTCGCCGAGCCCGACGAACAGCACCGCGAAGGTCATCGAGATGAGATTGAGCTGGCCGACGAAGACGGCCGCGAAGGCCGCGGTCCAGAGCAGTCCGACATTGAGCGTGATCAGCGCCGCCACCGCGAGCCAGACCGAGCGCACGCTCCAGAACAGCAGGGAGCCGACGGTGACGACCGAGATCACGAAGGCGATCCCCACGCCCTGCGAGGCGGATTCCAGCTCCTCCGCGGAGAGGGCGGCGGGGCCGGTCACATAGACCTTCGCCGCGCCGGAAAGCGCCTCGGGCATGGCCGCGATCGTCGCGCGGATCGAGCCGATGGCGACCCCCGCAGGCGCCATCGAGCCGAAATCGAGATCGGGCTGGACCGAGAGATATTGCCGGCCGGGATCGGCATCCGCGCCGCCCGCCTGCATCAGGCCCTGCCAGGAGAAGGGGCGGCTTTCTCCGGCGAGGGCGCGCTCGATCGCCGGCGCGAGCGCCTCCGTCACCGGGCGCAGCGACGAAAGGTCGCGGGAGAGATCGGTCGAGTTGTCGATCGTGTCGCCGAGCAGATCGAAGAGCGTCGAGGCGCGAGGGTCGCGCGCGAGCTCCGCCAGCAGGGGTTGCGCGGCGGCGAGGGCGTCGGTGAATTCCGCGAGGCTCGCCTCCGGCAGCAGCAGGAGACCGTTCCGGTCGAAGAAGGCGCCGCCGTTCTGCCGGAACACCGCTTCGACGCCGGCCTTGCCTTCGAGCCCGTGCGCGAGCCAGTCGGCCGCCGCTTCGGCTGCCTCGGGAATGTCGCTTTCCACGGCGATAACGATGCTGTCCCGGTCGGGCGGGAAGGCGGCTGTGAATTGCCGCGACGCGACCCTATATGGCAGACGCGGGTCGATCATCGCCGAGGTGTCGGTGTTGATGGTGAGCGTTTCGACTGTATAAATTAGGCCGAGGATCGTGGCCGCCGCCGACAGAAGCAGAACGAGGCGCGGATACTGCGCGATGCGCCTTACCCACCAGGTGAGCAGGTTCGCGACCATGCCGGCCTACTCCGTCAACGATCGGACGCTTCGTTCGGCGTCGCCGGCAACTGCGCCCGGGAGACCGTGAAGCGGCAAGGATGAAGAAGAAGATGGCAGGCGCGTTTCATCGTCCCGTCGGAAGAGGGTTCCTCGGCGCAATCCTGGGGGCGTTCTGGCTTTTGGCCACCGCCCAAAGCGTCGCAGCCGGCCCCGCAAGCGATGTCGTCGGCAAGCTCAATGCAGCCTTCCTGCAGGTCATGAAAGACGGGCCCGCCCTCGGTTATGAAGGCCGCTACGAGCAACTCGAGCCTGTGGTATCGGAGGCTTTCGATTTCGCGATCATGGCGCGGGTGGCGGCGGGGAGCCATTGGCGCAACTTGACCGAAGCGCAACGTGCAACGCTGGCCGACAGCTTTCGTCGCTATTCTCTAGCCGTGTATGCCGCGCGCTTCAAGGAATATTCGGGTCAGAAATTCGAGATCCTGGACGAGCAGCCGAAAGACAAGGGCGCGGTCCTGGTGCAGAACCAGATCGTCCGCTCGGACGGCGATCCGGTCCGCATCGACTATCTGCTGCATCCCGAAGCGAGCGGGCAGTTGCGCATCGTCGACGTGTTCCTGAAATCCTCGATCAGCGAGCTCGCCGTGCGCCGGTCCGAGTTCACCGGGGTGATCGGCAGCCAGGGCTTCGACGCGCTCATCGCCACGCTGGAGAAGCGCATCAAGGAATTCGCGGCCGGCAAGGACGCGGAAGTGGAGTAGGCATCAACCGCGCCCGGATCGCCGGGCCGTCAGGGGGCACGAATGATCACTGCGGATCTCAAGGGAAAGAAGGCGCTCGTCACCGGCGCCGCCTCGGGCATCGGGCTCGCGACGGCGGAGCTGCTCGCGCGCATGGGCGCCAAGGTCGCGATCAACGATCTCGCGCGGAGCGAGCGCCTGCCGAAGGAAGTCGAACGGCTGAGATCGACGGGCGTCGACGTCATCGCGGCGCCCGGCGACGTGGGCGACGCCAAGGATGCCGCCCGCATGGTCGAGACGGCCGCCGCCGCGATGGGCGGGCTCGACTACCTGGTGAACAATGCCGGCACGCCCGGCACCGACCGGCCGATCCCGCCCTCCGACCTCGAGCGGCAGGACGAAGCCTTCTGGCAGAAGCTGCTTTCGGTCAATCTCATCGGTCCCTTCCGCTGCGTCCGCGCGGCGGCACCGCATCTGAAGAAGAGCCGCGGCGCCATCGTCAATACCGCGTCGATCTCCGCCTTCGGGCGCGGCGGCTCCAGCAGCGTCTATTGCATGACCAAGGCCGGCCTCGTGAGCATGACCAAGGAGCTCGCCCGCGGCCTCGCGCCCGAGGTGCGGGTCAATGCGATCGCGCCCGGCCTCGTGCAGGGCTCCAACTGGCAATGCCGCTGGACCGAGGACGAGGTCGACAGCGACGTCGCGAACATCCCGCTGCAGCGGCCCGGAAAGATCGAGGATTATGCCGAGGCGATCTTCTATCTCTGCGCCGGCGCGCCCTACATTACCGGCGTGACGCTGATGGTGGATGGCGGGCTCTCGATCTGACCCGGGCGTCCTTCGCCGGCGGCGGCGCTGAAGCATTTTCCCGCGAACCGGTGTCCGCTTCGCGGCAAGAAATGCGACCAGACCATGGAACCTGGAGCGCGTTCCGATTCGACTTCGAGGAGAATCGCGCTAGAACCGCGTCGCCAGCACGGCGCCGTCCGATTCGACCACGTCGGCCGATTCCCAGAGCGCGACCCAGTCGTCGCCCGCCGCGCCCAGCATCAGCGGGCGCCGCGGCAGGCGCAGGGTCGAGCCCTGGAAGTAGCTCACCACCACGCCCTCCGGATGCTGCGCGGACCAGCCCAGCACCGCGCCCGCATCGGTGAGCGGCACGAGCGGGGCGACGAGCCGCCCCGGCAGGTCGTACTCGCCGCGATAGTCGCCGAAGACCGCCACCGGCCTGCCAGCCGCCTCGAGCGACTGGATGCGTGCGGCGACCGGGCGCGGATCGAAGAAGTCGCGGAGCGAGGTCACGAACTCGATGGTGATGGCGGTCGAGATCAGCGCCGGGAAGAGGGCGAGCTGCACCAGCCGCGCCACGAAGGCACGCGGCGCCGCCTGGCCCAGGAGATAGCCGCCGCCGATGGCGACGAGCCCCGAGAGCAGGCCGGTGCCGCCGAGCCAGATCGGCAGGCCGGTCGGGCTCATGAATTCGCGCCAGACGGCGTCGAGATGCGCGAAGGGGACGATGTTGAGCAGGAAGAACAGCAGCCCCGCCAGCAGCACCGGCAGCGCCGGCAGGGCCGCGTGATAGTCCTTCGGCTTGTTCTCCTGCACGGTCAGCATCCGCGCGACGAAGAGCGCCAGCATCGGCAGGGCCGGGAGCAGCGCGTGCGCGGCGCGCGGCGCGGTCAGGAGGCAGGCGAGCAGGCTCACGGCGAACTGCACCCCGGCGAAGCGCAGCCCGTCGTCGATCGGCATCCGCCGCTGCCGCTGCCAGGAGCGCCAGACCGGCTTCCACCAGAACCACGGGAAGAGCAGCAGCGGCGCCAGCAGCAGGAGCCAGTACCAGGGTCGCGAATCGATCCGGCCGAGCGCGCTTTCGCCGAAGCTGCCGAGCCGGGTCGCCCAGTCGCCCTCCGGCGCCGTCAGCCAGGGCAGGGTGATGACGAGGGCGAGCAGCAGCGACGCCGCGAGCGCGCCGTAATAGCGCCCGAGCGCGATCGGCCGCGCGCGCCAGAGCCACGGCACGAGCAGCGCCACCGGCAGCATATGGAGAAGGGCGACCGGGCCCTTGCTCAGGATGCCGAGCGCCAGCGCCGCGCCGAAGCTGATCCAGCCCAGCATCGGTTGCGCCCGGAGCGCGAAGAGCAGGCAGGCGTTCCCGCCGAGCACGAAGAAGGCGAGCAGCAGGTCGGGCACCGTCAGGCTCGCCATGCTGGCGAAGGCGCCGAACCCGACCAGCACGATCGGCGCGATGATCAGGGTCTGCGGACGCTTCGGCCAGAGCATGCGGGCCATCGGCCCGGCGATGACGAGCGTGAGCAGGCCGAAAAGCGGCGCCACGAGCCGCGCCCAGAACTCGTTCACGCCGAAGATCTGCCAGCCGAGCGCCACCAGCCAATGCAGCAGCGGTGGCTCGTTCGCGAAGGCGGCGCCGGCGCCGTCCGGCTCCGACCAGAGCCACCAGCTCGCGGAAAGATAGAGGCTGTCCACGCCGAAGACCGGCGGCCGCGCGATGACGGCGCCCCCCACCACCACGAGCCAGATCGCGGTCGGCCAGATCGGCAGGGGCTGCAGCCGGAGCGCGGACCGCAGCGTCCACCAGCCCGCGATGCCGGTCATTGCGCGATCGACCAGTGCGGGGCGGCGCGCCTCAGGCAGGTTGTCTGAAGACCTCGTAGGTCAGCTCCCAGGGTTCCTGTCGCGCGGCGGCGATCCATTCGCGCATCGCGGGGTGTGCGGCAACCGCCTCGATATACCGCATCGATTCCGGATCGAGCTTCACCCCGTAGGTGGTGAAGCGGGTGGTGACCGGCGCATACATCGCATCGGCGATCGAGAAGCCGCCGAAAAGGAACTCGCCCTTGCCGTGCGCGCCCGCCTTGCCGAAGCGTTCGCGGCAGTCGCGCCAGATCTCCGTCACGCGCCGGATGTCCGGCTGGCAGTGGGCGGAACGGTCGCGCTGCGGCCAGGAATGCGACAGATCCATCGGCATGTTCCGGCGCAGCTCGGCAAAGCCGCCATGCATCTCCGTGCTGACGGCGCGGGCATGGGCGCGGGCGGCCGGATCGGCCGGCCAGAGCTTCGCCGCGGGGAAACGGTCGGCGAGATATTCGCAGATCGCGAGCGACTCCCAGACCCGCACTTCGCCGTGAACCAGCAGCGGCACCTTGCCGGTCGGCGAATATTCGCGGATGCGCGATTGGGTGTCGGGCTGGTCGAGCGGCACCAGCACCTCCTCGAACGGCTCGCCGGTCGCCTTGAGCGCAAGCCACGGTCTGAGAGACCAGGAGGAATAGGTCTTGTTGCCGATGACGAGTGTGGTCGCCATGTCGACTGCCGTCCCTTGCCGGAATAGATCGCCCGCCCGCCTGCTTAGCCCGAGCCGTGCGGCCGGCGCAAGGCGGGCAGAGGACGCGGGGCGGACAGCGGCGGCGGACTCTTGCGGTTTCGCCGCAGGATCCCCGTCGGCGCCCGTCACACCCCGCATTCCCCGCCCGGGCTTTTCAGCGCGCCGCTTCCGGTCCATGCTCCGTCATCGCGATCCTACCGAACCAGACAGGTGATGTTCCCGTGACCGATTCGCTGATCGACCGGGCCGGCGGCAAGGCCGTGCCGGTCACGCCGCTGACCGCCGCCGAGCTCCGGAACTGGCTCAAGAAACAGTCCGCGACGGTGCGGCGCTGGGTCGAGGAGAACCGCTTCAAGGCGGAGGCCGCGAATCATCTGCGGCTGCCGGCGCGGGCCGGCGGGATCGGCGGCGTGCTGCTCGGCGTCGAGCCCGGGGTCGATATCTGGTCCTACGGCGCCTTGCCGCAGTCGCTGCCGGAGGGGCGCTACCGCATCGAGGGGCGGCTGTCGGCCGAGGCGGCCTCGGCGGCGGCGCTCGGCTGGGCGCTCGGCGCCTATCGTTTCACCCGCTACAAGCGGGCGAAGCGCGCGCCGGCGAAGCTGGTCTGGCCCGAGGGCGCCGATCGCGCCCAGGTGAAGCGCTTCGCCGAGGCGATCCACTGGGTGCGCGACATGATCAACACGCCGGCCGACGATATGGGGCCGGCCGAGCTCGCGGCCGAGGCCGAGAAGCTCGCGAAGGAGTTCGGCGCGCGCTGCAAGGTCATCGTCGGCGACCAGCTCCTGAAGCAGAACTACCCGACGATCCACGCCGTCGGCCGCGCCGCATCGCGCGCGCCGCGGCTCATCGACCTGCGCTGGGGCCGGAAGGGCCCCCGGATCACGCTGGTCGGAAAGGGCGTCTGCTTCGATTCCGGCGGGCTCGACCTCAAGCCCGCCGCCGGCATGCTGCAGATGAAGAAGGATATGGGCGGGGCCGCGAACCTGCTCGGGCTCGCCCGCATCATCATGGGGGCGAAGCTCGATATCCAGCTCCGCCTGCTGATTCCGGCGGTGGAGAACGCGGTCGCCGGCAACGCCTTCCATCCGCTCGACATCATCAGGACGCGCAAGGGCATCACGGTCGAGGTCGGCAACACCGACGCGGAAGGACGGCTCATCCTCTGCGACGCGCTCGCCGAGGCGGACAGCGAAGATCCGGCACTGATCGTCGATTGCGCGACCCTGACGGGCGCCGCGCGCGTGGCGCTCGGTACCGACCTGCCGGCGCTCTTCTCGAACGACGACGCGACCGCCGAAGCGCTGCTGCGCCACGGCATCGCGCAGCAGGATGCGCTCTGGCGCCTGCCGCTGCACAAGCCCTATCGGCGCATGCTCGACAGCCCGATCGCCGACATCAACAACGTCAGCCAGGGCGGCTTCGCGGGCTCGATCACGGCGGCGCTCTTCCTCAACGAGTTCGTGCGTCCGCGCACGCCCTGGATCCATATCGACATGATGGCCGCCAATCCGGGCGCGCGCCCCGGGCGGCCGGAGGGCGGCGAGGCCATGTGCATCCGCGCGCTCTATGCCCATATCGAGAGGCTGGCGGCGAAAGGGTGAAACCGGCGCGCTTGGAGCGCGTTTCCTCGAGGGTGAACTGGAACGCGCTCTGGATTCCTTGGTCTGGTCGCATTGTCTGCCGCGAACCGGTGCCCACTTCGCGGGAAAATGCTCCAGGGCAAAAGCGAGGAGGCGGTTATGCGGCGTGAAGTGATCCTCGGGCCCGATCAGGGCCGGCATTACGACATGGGACCTATCCGCGCGGTCTTCAAAGCCGACGGCGCGGAGACGGCGAGCCGCTATTCGGTCTCGGAATGGTGGCTCGAGCCGCACCATGAAGGGCCGGGCGCGCACCGGCACGAGGAAAGCGACGAGCTTTTCTACGTGCTGGAGGGCAGCCCCTCGTTCCTCGTCGGCGAGGTCTGGAAGGTCATGCCCCGAGGCTCCTTCCTGATGATCCCGCACGGGATCGTCCACGACTTCCGCAACGAGAGCGATGCCCGCGCCGGCATCCTCAATATCTACACGCCGGGCAGCTTCGAGCCCGACATGCCGGCGATCGTGGACTGGTTCCGCGCCAACCCCGCGAAGCGGATCTGACCGGGACCTCGTCCCGACGACGGACGCGCCCTCAATAGCCGCGCTTGCGGTCGACCTCGTTCAGCAGCGGCTTCCCCGCCTTGTGCCGGCGCATGTTCTCGAGGATGACCGGCGCCGCCGTCTCCGGCTGGGTCATGCTCGCCACATGCGGCGTCAGCGTGACCCTGGGATGACTCCAGAAGGGATGATCGGTCGCCAGCGGCTCGGTGTGGAACACGTCGAGGACGGCATGGTCGATATGGCCGCTGTCGAGCGCCGCGATCAGGTCGGCATCCACCACATGGGCGCCGCGGCCCGGATTGATCAGGGTCGCGCCCTTGGGGAGCTGCGCCAGCAGCTTGCTGTCGACGATGCCGGTGGTGTCCGGCGTCAGCGGCAGCAGGCAGACCAGGATCTCGGTGCGGGCGAGGAAGGCGCCGAGCTGCTCGGGCCCGTGATAGCTCTTTACCCCCTCGACATGCTTCGGGGTGCGGCTCCAGCCGGCCACGTCGAATCCGAGATAGGAAAGCTTCTCCCCGGCGTCGCCGCCGAGCACGCCGAGGCCCAGCATCCCGATCCTGCGGTCCTTCGCGACCGGATAGATGAAGGGCTTCCAGAGCTTCTTGCGCTGCTGCTCGATGAGGCGCGGTCCGGAACGATGCAGATAGAGGGCTTGCCACACGACATATTCGGTCATGCCGGCGGTCAGGCCTTCATCGACCAGCCGGCAGACCGGCACGTCGGCGGGCAGCGTCCTGTCGGCCATGAGCCGGTCGACGCCCGCGCCCAGATTGAAGATCACCTTCAGGTTCGGATAGCGCTTGAGGTCGCCCGGCTTCGGCAGCCAGCAAAGCGTGTATTCGATGTCCTCGAGCCGGCCCGTATCGGGCCAGACGCGAAGATCCATCGTGGGGTCGAGCTTCAGCAGCGGCTTCCGCCACGCCTCGAACTCGCCCGTGTCGTCATTGGGACTGTTGAGCAGAACCGCCATTGCCGGATGTCCTCGGGAATTGAGCCGTTTTTCGCAAGGCGCCTATCCAAAGGCAGGACGCGGCGTGCCGCAAGCGGATTTCCGCGCCCTGCGGCGCCGCGGACCGGAAGCGGTCGTCAGCTCCGGACGATGCCGCCCTCGACCGCCTCGAGCGAGAAGGCGGCGGCCATCAGGGCGCGGGTATAGGGTTCCCGCGGGCTCTGCATCACCTGCTCGGCCGTGCCTTCCTCCACCACCTTGCCGTCCTTCAGCACCAGGATGTCGTCGGCGAGCGCGCGGATCACGCGGAGGTCGTGGCTGATGAAGAGATAGGCGAGGTTGTGCCGCCGCTGCAGCTCGCGCAGCAGATCCACGATCTGCGCCTGCACCGACATGTCGAGCGCCGAGGTCGGCTCGTCCAGCACCACGAAACGCGGCTTCAGCACCATCGCCCGGGCGATCGAGATGCGCTGGCGCTGCCCGCCCGAGAATTCGTGCGGATAGCGATGCCGGCTCGCGGGCTCGAGCCCGACTTCCTCCAGCGCCGCGACGATCAGCCGCTCGCGCTCGGCCTCGTCGGCGCCGAGCCCATGCACCTTCAGGCCCTCGGCGACGATCTCGCCGACCGACATGCGCGGCGAGAGCGAACCATAGGGGTCCTGGAACACGACCTGCATGCCCTTGCGCAAGGGGCGGAGCGCGCCCTGGTCGAGCCCGTCGATGCGCTGCCCGGCGAGCGAGACTTTCCCCTCGGCGCGGATCAGCCGCAGCAGGGCGAGGCCGAGCGTGGTCTTGCCGGAGCCGCTCTCGCCGACCACGCCCACCGTGCGCCCCTCGCGGACCTTGAGGGAGACGCCGTCGACCGCCTTCACATGGTCGACGACGCGCCGGAGCAGCCCCGCCTTGATCGGGAACCAGACCTTGACCGCCTCGCCCTCCATCACGACCGCGCCGTCCGCGGGCGCGCCGACCGACTTGCCGCGCGGTTCGGCCGCCAGCAGCTTCTTCGTATAGGCATGCTGCGGCGCCTCGAAGATCCGCGCGACCGGGCCCTGCTCGACGATCTCGCCCTGGGTCATGACGCAGACCTCGTCCGCCACCTTGCGGACGATGTTGAGGTCGTGGGTGATGAGCAGGATCGCCATGCCGAGCTTCGCCTGCAGCTCCTTCAGCAGCTTCAGGATCTGCGCCTGGATGGTGACGTCGAGGGCGGTGGTGGGCTCGTCGGCGATCAGGAGGTCGGGCTCGTTGGCGAGCGCCATCGCGATCATCACGCGCTGCCGCTGCCCGCCCGAAAGCTCGTGCGGATAGGCGTTGAGCCGCTTCTCCGGATCGGGGATCTGCACCAGCTTCAGCAGCTCGATGGTGCGCGCCCGCGCCGCCGCATTCGACAGGCGCTTGTGCAGCAGCAGGACCTCGTTCACCTGCTTCTCGACCGTATGGAGCGGGTTGAGCGAGGTCATCGGCTCCTGGAAGATCATCGAGATGTCGTTGCCGCGGATGGCGCGGAGCGCCGGCTCCGGCGCGCCGACGAGCTCGGTGCCGCGGAAGCGGATGCTGCCCGAGGGATGACGGGCGAGCGGATAGGGCAGGAGCTGGAGGATCGAGAGCGCGGTCACGGATTTCCCGGAACCGCTCTCGCCGACGAGCGCCAGGGTCCGGCCGCGCGCGATGGCGAAGCTCGCATGGCGCACCGCCTCGACCGCCTTCTCGCCGCGCCCGAAGGTGACCGACAGGTCGGCGACGGCGAGAAGCGGCGCCTCGCCCGCCTTGCCCTCGGGTTTCGTCCTCGGCGCGTCGGTCATCGGAGCGTCTTTCGCGGGTCGAAGGCGTCGCGGACCGCTTCGCCGATGAAGATGAGGAGCGTCAGCAGCACGGCGAGCACCGCAAATCCGCTGATGCCGAGCCAGGGCGCCTGGAGGTTGACCTTGCCTTGCGAGAGAAGCTCGCCCAGCGAGGGCGAGCCCGGCGGCAGGCCGAATCCGAGGAAGTCGAGGGCGGTCAGGGTGGTGACCGCGCCGCCGAGGGTGAAGGGCAGGAAGGTCAGCATCGCCACCATCGCGTTCGGCAGCAGGTGGCGGAACATGATCTTGATGTCGCGCACCCCGAGCGCGCGGGCGGCCCGCACATATTCGAAGTTGCGCGCCCGCAGGAATTCGGCCCGCACCACGCCCACGGGCCATGTCCAGGCGAAGAGCAGCATCAGCCCGAGCAGCCACCAGAAGCCCGGCGTCACCACGCTCGCGAGGATGATGAGGATGAAGAGCGTCGGGAGGCCCGACCACATCTCGAGGAAGCGCTGGAAGGTGATGTCGAGGAGGCCGCCGAAATAACCCTGCACCGCGCCCGCCGCGACGCCGAGGATCGTGCTGAAGAAGGTGAGCACGAGGCCGAAGGCGACCGAGATGCGGAAGCCGTAGATCACCCGCGCCACCACGTCGCGCGCCTGATCGTCCGTGCCGAGCCAGTTGCGCGCCGACGGGGCCGACGGGGCGGGGCCCGGCAGGTCGAGGATCACCGTGTTGTAGGAAAACGGAACCAGCGGCCAGATCGCCCAGCCGCGATCCTCGATGAGCCGCTGCACGACGGGATCGGTATAGACCGCGTCGGTCTCGAACACGCCGCCGAACGCCGTCTCCGGATAGTCGCGGAGGATCGGGAAATAGAACGCGCTTTCGTAGCGCACCAGGAGCGGCCGGTCGTTGGCGATGAATTCGGCGAAGAGGGTCGCCACGAACAGCAGCAGGAAGATCCAGAGCGACCAGAAGCCGCGCCTGTTCGCGCGGAAGCTCCGCAACCGGCGCCGCGTCAGCGGCGTGATGCGGAGGCCGAGGAAGCGGTCGGCGATGCCCGGAGCCGGGCTGCGCAGCGCGATCTCGGCCATCAGACGGCCCGGCTCTCGAAGTCGATGCGCGGATCGACCAGGGTGTAGGTGATGTCGCCGACCAGGTTCATCAGCAGCCCGAGCAGGGTGAAGAAGTAGGTGGTGGCGAACATGATCGGATAGTCGCGGTTGATGACCGCCTCGTAGCCGAGCTGCCCGAGGCCGTCGAGCGAGAAGATGATCTCGATCAGCAGCGAGCCGGTGAAGAGGATGCCGATGAAGGCGGACGGGAATCCGGCGATCACGATGAGCATCGCGTTGCGGAACACGTGGCCGTAGAGGACCCGGCGCTCGGTCAGGCCCTTGGCGCGCGCGGTCACCACATATTGCTGGTTGATCTGGTCGAGGAAGGAGTTCTTGGTCAGCATGGTGAGGCTCGCGAAGCTGCCCACCAGCAGCGCCGTCAGCGGCAGCGCCAGATGCCAGAAATAATCGACGATCCGCGCCGGCCAGGCGAGCTCGCTCCAGTCGTCCGAGACGAGGCCGCGCAGGGGGAACCAGTCGAGATAGCTGCCGCCGGCGAAGAGCACGATCAGCAGGATCGCGAAGAGGAAGCTCGGGATCGCGTTGCCGACGATGATGACGGCCGAGGTCCAGATGTCGAAGCTCGAGCCGTCGCGCACCGCCTTGGCGATGCCGAGCGGAATGCAGATGAGATAGACGAGGAGCGTGGTCCAGAGCCCGAGCGAGATCGAGACCGGCATCTTCTCCAGCACCAGATCGACCACGCGCCGGCCCTTGAAGAAGCTCTCGCCGAAATCGAAGACGACATAGCTCTTCATCATGAGGAGGAAGCGCTCGTAGGCCGGCTTGTCGAAGCCGTACATCTTCTCGAGCTCGGCGATGAAGGCGGGGTCGAGCCCGCGTGCGCCGCGATAGCTGCTGTCCTCGCCGCCGGCGCGCGGGGCGGGCGCCGCCGCGGTATCGCCGCCGGCGCCGGTGATCCGTGCGGTGGCCGAGACGGCGGTGCCTTCCAGCTCCGCGATGGCCTGCTCGATCGGGCCGCCCGGCGCCACCTGGATGATGGCGAAATTGATGATCATGATCCCGAGCAGGGTGGGCACGATCAGCAGCAGGCGGCGGACGATGTAAGCGAGCATCTCTTTCCCCTGCCGTCAGTCGGTCCGCCGGCCGCGGAGCGCTGCGACCTTCGCTTCGTCGATCCACCAGTTGCCGAGCCCGAGATCGTATTTCGGCGCCACGGCCGGATGGCCGAACATGTCCCAGTAGGCCACGCGCCAGGCCTGGATGTGATATTGCGGGATCACATAGAAGCCCCAGAGCAGCACGCGATCGAGCGCCCGCGTGCGGGCGATCAGGCTCTCGCGCGACTTCGCGCTGATCACCAGATCGATGAGCGCGTCGATCACGGGATCCTCGATGCCGATGATGTTGCGGCCGCCCGGCGTTTCCGCCGAGGAGCTGCCCCAGAAATCGCGCTGCTCGTTGCCGGGCGAGAGCGACTGGCCGAAGCCGCCGATCACCATGTCGAAATCGAACTCGTCGAGCCGGTTGCGGTATTGCGCGCTGTCCACGGTGCGGATCCGCGCCTCGACGCCGAGCCGCTTCAGGTTCTGCACGAAGGCCTGGCAGAGCCGCTCGAACTGGGGATTGTTGAGCAGGATCTCGAAGCGCAGGCGCGCGCCGGTCTTGCTGTGGACGAGCTGGCGATCCGCCACCCGCCAGCCCGCCTCCTGCAGCAGCGCGCGCGCTTCGAGGAGATTGGCGCGGACGTCGCCGCTGCCGTCGGTCGTCGGAAGCGTGAAGGGGGTGGTGAAGATCTCGGGCGGGATCCTGTCGCGATAGCGCTCCAGGATCTCGAGCTCCTCGCCCTCGGGCAGGCCGCGCGAGGCGAGCTCGGTGTTGGAGAAGTAGCTGAGGGTGCGGGCGTACTGGCCGTAGAAGAGCGCCTTGTTCGACCATTCGAAGTCGAAGGCATAGCCCAGCGCCTTGCGCACCTGCTTGTCGGCGAAGATCGGCCGGCGGATGTTGTAGACGAAGCCCTGCATGCCGGTCGGCTGCTCGTTCGGGATCATCTCCTTGACGATCCGCCCGTCCGCCACCTGCGGCGCGTTGTAGCCGGTCGCCCAGACCTTGGCCGTGTTCTCCGACCGGAAGTCGTACTCGCCCGCCTTGAAGGCCTGGAGCGCGACCGTCTCGTCGCGATAATAGTCGTAGCGGATGCCGCCCCAGTTGTTGCTGCCGACATTCACGCCGAGCGTCTCGCCCCAATAGTCGGGCACGCGCTCATAGACGACATGGCGGCCGGACTCGAAATTGAGGATCCGGTAGGGCCCGCTGCCGAGCGGCGGCTCGAGGGCCGGCTTCTCGAAGTCGCGCGTCGTCCACCAGTGCTTCGGCAGCACCGGCATCTGCCCGACGATGAGCGGCAGCTCCTGGTTGTCGCCCGCCACGAAGCTGAACAGGACCCGGTAGCCGTCGGTCTTCTCGGCCTTCTCGACGCTTTGGTAGTAGTAGCGGAAGAAGGGCGCGCCCCTGGTCTTGAGGAGGTCGAAACTGAAGACGACGTCGTCGGCGGTGATCGGCGTGCCGTCCCACCAGCGGCCCTTCGGATTGACCGAATAGGCGACCCAGGACCGGTCCTCCGGCCATTCGATCGTCTCGGCGACCAGCCCGTATTGCGTGAAGGCCTCGTCGGAGCTCGCCGTGGTCAGCGTTTCATAGACGCCATTGAGCCCGGCGGCAGGGTCGCCCTTCAGGATCCAGGGATTGAAGCTGTCATAGGTCCCGGTGGTGGCGAAGCGCACCTGCCCGCCCTTGGGGGCGTCGGGACGCACATAGTCGAAATGGGCGAAGCCCGGCCCGTATTTCGGATCGCCATGCATGGCGATCGCATGGGCCGTCCGGGCTTCCGTCTGCGCGCGGGCCGGCCGCAGCCGCAGGAGCGCCGCCGCCGCGCCGGCGCCCGCGAGGAAGCGGCGGCGGCCGAGAATGAAGGGCGAGGGAATCAAGGGCGGCTTCGGCGGAACAGAGGATTCTCCCGGGGCGGCGCTCTGGCGCGATCTTACGGGGTTTGCCGGGCGATGCCATCCCCGCCTGCCTAAATTCCCGGTAACCCGGCGGACGGGTCGCCTCGAGTTGCGGCGCCGGACGGCCCCCGCTAAGGTCCCGTGCGTTCGAGGGGAGGCGGAAGCGGCATGGCGTCACGCATCAGGGGCATCACGTTCGATCTCTGGGACACCATCGTCCATGACGATTCGGACGAACCGAAGCGGAAGTCGCAGGGGCTGCGCAGCAAGAAGGAAGAGCGCCGCCACCTGCTCTGGGAGGCGCTCGACCGGCAGTCGCCGATCCCGATCGAGAGCGTGAAGCTCGCCTATGACGTGGGCGACGCCGCCTTCAATCGCGTCTGGCACGACCAGCATGTCACCTGGACGATCCGCGAGCGGCTCGAGACGATCCTGAAGGGGCTCGGCCGCACCTTGCCCGCGGCGGAGCTGGATCGCGTGGTCATGGCGCATGAGGAGATGGAGTGCGAGATCCGTCCCGATCTCATCCCCGGCATCGCCGAGGCGCTGGCGGCGCTGCATGGCCGCTACAAGACCTGCATCGTGTCGGATGCCATCGTCTCGCCGGGGCGCTGCCTCAAGCGGCTGCTCGAGAGCTACGGCCTCGCCGGCCATTTCGACGGCTTCGCCTTCTCCGACGAGGTCGGCTTCTCCAAGCCGCATCGCGGCATGTTCGAATCCGCCGCGAAGCAGATGGGCCTGCCGCTCGACGAGATCGTCCATATCGGCGATCGCGACCATAACGACGTGAAAGGCCCGCAGGCCCTCGGCATGAAAGCGATCCTCTTCACCGCGACGCGGCCGGCCGACAAGGACCGCACCACCGCCGACGCGATCTGCGAGCGCCACGCCGACCTCGCCGCCATCGTGGACCGGCTGGCCGCGGGCTGACGCTCCGACCGCTCTTCTTCGATTGCGAGCCGCTCGCGACCCCGATCTCGGTTCGGACCACTACCCGATCCTGGCCGATCTCTGTCTTTC
>CADEFF010000017.1:52942-62247 GCA_902826565.1 uncultured Rhodospirillaceae bacterium
TCGCCTCGCGGCATCGCGCCCTAGGGAAACCCATCCAGATGCGCCTCAAGCCGGCCGCGGGCATCGCGGCGCTCCGCTATCGCGACTACGCCTGCTATCTCGGCGGCAATTTCCTCTCGACGCTGGCGATGCAGATCCAGGCGGTCGCGCTAAGCTGGCAGATCTACGACCTGACCGGCGATCCTTTCATGCTGGGGCTCGTCGGGCTCATGGAGTTCCTGCCGGCGATGGGCCTCGCGCTCGTCACCGGACCGCTCGCCGACCGGTTCGATCGCCGCCGCATCATCCTGCTGGGCTATTTCATCGAAGCGATGGCGGCGGGCGCCCTGGTGCTGATGGTCGTCAGCGGCAGCACCTCGGTCCACGCGATCCTGATCATCGCCTTCATCTTCGGCGTGGTGCGGGCGCTGGTCGCGCCGGCGGCGCGCGCCATGCTGCCGAACCTGATTCCGCAGGAGGTGTTCGCCTCGGCGATCGCCTGGAACTCGACGGCCTGGCAGGTGGCGACGATCGGCGGGCCGGCCGCCGGCGGGTTCCTCTATGTGCTGGGGCCGGAGGCCGCCTATGGCGGGGCCGTGGTGGCGCTGCTGGGGGCGCTCGTCTTCATCTTCTTCATGCGCATCCGCCGCGCGCAGACGCCGAATGCCGAACGGCCGAATCTCGCCATGGTGCTGGCCGGCTTTCCGGCGATCTTCCGCCGGCCGATCCTTCTCGGCGCGCTCTCGCTCGATCTCTTCGCCGTGCTGTTCAGCGGCGCCGTCGCGCTCCTGCCGGTTTTCGCCAAGGATGTGCTGATGGTGGGCCCCGAAGGGCTCGGCATCCTGCGCAGCGCCCCCGCGATCGGCGCGGTGACGACCGCGCTCGTCCTCACCCAATGGCCGCTCCGGCGTCATGTGGGAAAGCGGCTCTTCGCCGCGGTCGGGGTGTTCGGGATCGCCTGCATCGGCTTCGCGCTGTCGCGCGATTTCTGGCTGACCGTCGGGCTTCTCGTGGTGCTCGGCATGGCGGACATGGTCAGCGTCTATGTGCGCGGCTCGATCGTGCCGCTCGCCACGCCGGATGCGCTGCGCGGCCGGGTGACCGCGGTCGAGATGGTGTTCATCGGCGCCTCGAACGAGCTCGGCTCCTTCGTGGCCGGCACGGGCGCCGCCCTGCTCGGCGCCGTCCCGGCCGTTCTCGCCGGCGGCAGCCTCACCATCCTGGTGACCCTGATCTGGGCCCGGCTGTTCCCGGCGCTCCGCGAGGTGGACCGGATGGAGTCGGTCGCGGTGGACTACCGGCCGGCCGTGGAGAGCGATAGGATCGCGGCGGGCTGAAGCGGAGGCGGCAGATGGCGGGCGATGTCCGGTTTCTGGTGATCGACGGCTACAACAAGGCGGCGCGCGACGAGCTGCAGGCGGGCGGCGCGTCTGCGGCCGGCGACCTCTATGTCGCGATGCTGAAGAAATACCTGCCGGGCGCCGTATGCGACGTGGTGCATCCGGCCGATCCGGGGTCGAGCCTGCCGAAGGGCGCGGCGCTCGCGCACTATGACGGCATCGCTTGGACCGGCTGCAGCCTCACCGTCTATGAGGACGACCCGCGCGTCCATCCGCAGATCGAGCTCGCGCGCGAGGCCTTCCGGTCGCGCGTGCCGAGCTTCGGAAGCTGCTGGGCGGCCCAGATCGCCGTGACCGCGGCGGGCGGCATCGTGCGGGCGAACCCGCGCGGCCGCGAGATGGGCATCGCGCGCAAGATCGCGCTGACGCCCGAAGGCCGGGGCCATCCGCTCTATGCCGGCAAGGCGAACGTGTTCGACGCCTTCATCAGCCATGTGGACGAGATCACGCACCTGCCGGCGGGCGCGGTGCTGCTCGCCTCCAACGCCTTCACCCATATCCAGGCGGTCGCCGTCACCCACCAGGGCGGTCAGTTCTGGGGCCTGCAATATCACCCGGAATACGACCTGCATGAGCTGGCGCGGCTCACCTGGTGCCGGCTCGACAAGCTGCAGAAGCTCGGATTCTTCAAGGACCGCGAGGCCGGCGAAACCTATGTCAATTTGCTGGAGACGCTGCACCAGGACCCGGGCCGCAAGGACGTCGCCTGGCTGCTCGGCATCGACGAGGACGTGACGAACGAGGATGTCCGTCTCGCCGAGGTGCGCAACTGGATCGACATGCTCGTGCTGCCGGCCAAAGCCAGGCGGCACTGAGAAATCCATTCCCGCTGTCGTGCTCGGGCTCGACCCGAGCACCCATGGCCGTCGCGTTCCCGGCATTTTCCGGCCGGCACTGTGCGGGTGCCGAGATGGACCCTCGGGTCGAGCGCCCGAGGGCGGCGAGCGGAGATAATCGCGCGTCGGTTTGATGATGCGGCACTGAGGAATCCATTCCCGCTGTCATGTTCGGGCTTCACCCGAGCCTCCATTTTGCGGCGAGAAGGAGCGCTGCGAACCGGCCTCGGTGCCGCGGCGCAATGGGCCCTCGGGTCAAGCCCGAGGGCGACGCTTTGAGTCGGGTAGGCGGTGACGCGAAGCCAGCGCAAGCGATCGTTCAGCCACCCGCCAGCAGCTTCATCGCCGCCTCATGCATGCGGCGGTCGCCGGCGGCAAGCACCCGGTCGCCGGACCGGAGGGTGAGCGGGCGGCCCTGCCAGTCGGAGACGACCCCGCCGGCGCCTTCGATGACCGGCACCGCGGCCAGATAATCGTAGATGCCCATGTTGGATTCGGTCGCGAGGTCGCCGAAGCCGCTCGCCAGGATGCCGTAATGGTAGCAGTCGGAGCCATAGAGCACCTGACGGCATTGCGCGCGGAGCCGCTCGAAGGCGGCGGCGCCCGCATCCCTGAACATGTGCGGCGAGCTCGCGAAGAGGCTGGCCCCGGCGAGCGCGGCGCAGGCGCGCGTGCGGACTTCCTTCCCGTTGAAGCGGGTCGGATGGCCATGGGCCCCGACCCAGCGTTCGCCGATGGCGGGATGGTCGATCACGCCCAGCACCGGGCGGCCGCCGCGACAGAGCGCGATCAGCGTGCCGAAGAGCGGCCGGCCGCTGATGAAGCCCTTGGTGCCGTCGATCGGATCCAGCACCCACACCCATTCGGCCTCGGCCTGATGGCGCCCATGCTCCTCGCCGATCACGCCATGCGCCGGATGATGCGCGGCGATGCGCTCGCGGATCGCCGTCTCGGCCTCGCGGTCGGCGACGGTGACGGGGCTGAGATCGCTCTTGGTCACGATCTCGAGGCCCTGGCGGAAATAGCGCCCGATCACGGCGCCGCTCGCCTCGGCCAGCGTCTCGGCGAAGGCAAGGAGCTCGGCCGGGACGGCGTCCTTCATCGCGGCAGGGATCGCGCGGTCGGCGAGCGCGGCACGAGTGCTGCCCGCCTGCCGCCCATCAGGGCAGCGGCTGCGGATTGTCGGAGAGGGTGCGCAGATAGGCGATTATGTCCGCGCGGTCTTCGGGCTTCTTGAGGCCGACGAAGGTCATCTTGGTGCCCGGCACCACGGCGCGGGGATTCTCGAGATATTTGTCGAGCGCCGCATAGTCCCAGACGCCGGTCGAATCCTTCATCGCCGCCGAGTAGTTGTAGTCCTGCTTGTGCGCATGCGGCCCGCCGACGACGTTCCAGAGATTGGGACCGACCTTGTTGGCGCCGCCATTGTCGAAGGTGTGGCAGGTCGCGCATTTCTTCGCGACGTTCTGGCCGGCGGCCGGATCGGCGCTGGCGAGGCGCGTCGCAATGTCGGGAACGCCGGCGTCGGGTGCGGCTGCGGTCTCGGTCGTGCCCGCATCGGTCGCCGTGCCGGTCTCGGCCGGCGCAGCCGCGGCTTCCTCCGCCGGTGCTTCGGCCGCCGCCTTCGCCTGCTCATAGGCCTGGTTGGCCGCGTCGATCGCCGCTTGGTCCGGCAACGGGACCGGGTTGTCCGAAAGCGTGCGCAGATAAGCGATCACCTCGGCGCGCTCCCCGGGCTTCTTCAAGCCGGCGAAGCCCATCTTGGTGCCGGGGATCGCGGCGCGGGGGTTGGCGAGGAAATGATTGAGCGCCTCGTAGTCCCACACCTTGTCCGTGAGCGCGGCCATGGCGGAGGAGTAGCTGAAGCTTTCCAGATGGGCGTGATGGTTGCCGACCACGCCCCAGAGGTTGGGGCCGACCTTGTTGGCGCCGCCGTTCTCGAAGGTGTGGCAGGTCGCGCATTTCTTCGCGACCGCGGCGCCCGCCGCCGGGTCGGCGCTGGCGAGGAGCGGACTGACCGGCTCGATCGCTTCCGGTGCCGCCGGCGTCTGCCCGCCTTCGTGGCCGGCGGGGATCGCGGCATGGACCTCGCCGTGTTTCGGCTGCACGAGGAAGTCGGCGATGGTGCCGGAGACATGGGCGACGAGCCCTGCCAAAAGAAGCGCGCCGACGATCTTGTTGAGTTCCAGCGACGACGACATCCGCGAACGACCTCGTGACTTCCCGTGAGCGATGGCAGCGGGACTCGGGACGTGAGAGAGGACCGCCGCGCCGCGCGCCCTTCCCGGCGCGGGCGGGCGCAATCTAACCTCTCGGCCGCAGCCAAGCAATGCGCGAACGGGCGCAGAAATGCCGGTTCCGCCGCGGCTTTCGACCCTTTAAGGTCGCACTCGTCGCCATGCCCCGCGCGCGACCGTCCCGACGCGTCGCGGCATTATGTCGCAGAAATCCGGGGCCGCGAACCGAGAGCGTCCACGCGCGATGAAGCCTTCCAAAAACCGATCCGGGAATCCGATCATCGTGATTCCGGCGCGCCTGGCCTCGACGCGCCTGCCCGGCAAGCCGCTCGCCGACATCGCGGGCGAGCCGATGATCGTCCATGTCTGGCGCCGCGCGTCGGAAGCCGCGATCGGCCCCGTGCTGGTGGCGGCGGCGGAGCCGGAGATCGTAACTGCGATCGAGGCGGTCGGCGGACGCGCGGTTTTGACGCGGCCCGACCATGCCTCGGGCTCCGATCGCATCCACGAGGCGCTGATGCGCGAGGACGCGGCGCGGCGTCATGGCGTGGTGATCAACATGCAGGGCGACCTGCCGACGCTCGACCCCGCGATGCTGCGTGCCGTGCTGGCGCCACTTGCGGAGCCCGCCGTCGAGATCGCGACGCTCGCCACCGAGATCCGCGATGCGCGCGAGCGCGAGGACCCGAACGTGGTGAAGGCGGTCGCGGCCTTTCCGGAGGCGGGCGATCCGCCGGTCGCGCGCGCGCTCTATTTCAGCCGCGCGAGCGTGCCGACGGGGGCGGGACCGCTCTATCACCATATCGGCCTCTACGCCTATCGGCGCGCCGCGCTCGAGCGCTTCGTGGCGCTCCCGCCCGGCCGCCTCGAGCGGCGCGAACGGTTGGAGCAGCTCCGCGCGCTCGAAGCCGGCATGCGGATCGACCTGGCGCTCGTTGACACGGTTCCGCTCGGTGTCGATACTCCGGCCGACCTCGACAGGGCCCGTCGCAGGCTTCAACCGCAAGGCAGCAGCCGCCCATGACCGCGCAAGACGGCGCCGCGGGCGCCGCATCCGTCATCGCTTTCCAGGGTGCGCCCGGCGCCTATTCCGATCTCGCCTGCCGCACCGCCTATCCGAACATGACCACGCTGCCCTCGGCGAGCTTCGAGGACGCGTTCGCCGCGGTGCGCGACGGCCAGGCGCAGTTCGGCATGATCCCGATCGAGAACTCCGTGGCCGGCCGGGTCGCCGACATCCATCATCTGATGCCGGAATCGGGCCTGCATATCGTCGCCGAGCATTTCCAGCGGGTGCGGCACCATCTGCTGGCGCCGAAGGGGGCGAGCCTCAAGTCGCTGAAACGGGTCCACAGCCACGTCCAGGCGCTTTCGCAATGCCGGAAGGTGATCCGCGAGTTCGGCCTCACGCCGATGGTGCATGCCGATACGGCGGGCGCCGCCGCGGATGTGGCGGCGATCGGCGATCCGGCCGATGCGGCGATCGCCTCGTCGCTCGCGGGCGAGATCTACGGCCTCGAGGCGATCAAGGCCGGCATCGAGGATGCCGACCACAACACCACGCGCTTCGTCGTGCTGGCGAAGGAGCCGACCGATCCCGATCCCGCCGCGGGGCCGGTCGTGACCAGCTTCGTGTTTCGCGTGCGTTCCGTGCCGGCGGCGCTCTACAAGGCGCTCGGCGGCTTCGCCACCAACGGCGTCAACATCACCAAGCTCGAGAGCTACATCATGGACGGCGCCTTCACCGTGGCGCAGTTCTATGCCGACATCGAAGGCCATCCCGACCAGCGGCCGGTCCGGCTCGCGCTCGAGGAGCTCGGCTTCTTCTCGCGCGAAGTGAAGATCCTCGGCGTCTATCCGGCCTCGCCCTTCCGCCGGACGCCGAACGGCGGGTGATCTGCCGCAGGCGCGGCGCTTCCGCCGCTTCGCGTTCGCGTGACGCTGCTCCGTCGCCTGTTTTTTCCGCTGTCATGCCCGCGAAGGCGGGCATCCATGGTCGGGCGGGGCCGGGCATGGTCGGGCGGAGCCGGGGCATGGGCACGATGGCTTCCCGCTTTCGCGGGAATGACGGGTGGTAGAATCGCGATCGGCAACGGCGCGAAACAGGAGGGCTGCCGGCAGGTTCGCCGCTCACGCGCCCTCGGCGATCCAGTCCTCGATGAGCTGGCGCGAGATCGAATCGCGGCGCGGCATCCGGAAGCGCTCGTCCTCGGGCGACGCGCGCAGCTCGGCGCGGGTGAACCAGTGCGCATCGTCGATCTCGCTCCGGTCGAGGCGGAGCTCGGTCCGGGTCGCGCGCGCGTTGAATCCCAGCATGATGGAGGAGGGGAAGGGCCAGGGCTGCGAGGAGTGGTAGCTGACGTCGGTCACCGGAATGCCGACCTCCTCCATCACCTCGCGCGCCACCGCCTCTTCCAGCGTCTCGCCCGGCTCGACGAAGCCCGCCAGCACCGAATACATGCCCGGCGGCCAGCTCGCCTGCCGCCCGAGCAGCAGCCTGTCGCCCGCCGTCACCGCCATGATCACCGCCGGGTCGGTGCGGGGAAAATGATCGGTCGCGCAATCGGGGTTGGTGCAGCGCCGCACATGGCCCGCATCGACGCTGGCGGTCGGGCTGCCGCAGACGCCGCAGAAGCGGTGCCGGCGATGCCAGTGGGTGACGCCGCGCGCATAGGCGAGGAGCGCCCCCTCGGGCCCGGACAGCAGCGGCCCGACGCTCCTGAGATCGGCGAAGCGTCCCGCCCCGACGAGGGGCGGCAGCGCCTCCGGGGCCTCGATATGCGAAAGCTCGATCGCGAAGCAGGCCGTCTCGCCGTCGAGCCCGAGCAGCACCACCTCGCGGGCGAGCGCGACGAGCCCGGCCGCGCTTGCGACGGTGAGCCGCGCCGCGGCCGGCACCTCGCCGCTCCGGACCAGGTTCTGCGCGCGCCAGACCGGCAGCAGGACGCTCGCCGGATCGGCGAGCCGCGCCGCGATCCAGCCGCTATCGCGCCGCAGCAGGCTCACCCGGTCGAGGCCGAGCCCTGCGTAGAAATGCCGGTAGGGTTCGCGTCTGGTCGCCATCGCGCCTCAGGGCTGGCCCTCCTCGCCGCTGAAGGACTGGCGGAGCTGCACCGGATCCCGCCGCCGCCGCCGCGCCAGGAGATTGAGGGCTTCGACCATGATCGAGAAGCCCATGGCCGCATAGATATAGCCCTTCGGGATATGGAAGCCGAGACCGTCCGCGATGAGCGCGGTGCCGATCAGGAGCAGGAAGCTCAAGGCCAGCATCTTGACGGTCGGATGGCGCATCACGAAATCGCTGACCGGGCCGGCCGCGACCAGCATCACGATCATCGACAGCACGACGGCGGCCACCATGATCGAGAGATGCTCGGCCATGCCGACCGCGGTGATGACGGAATCGAGCGAGAACACGATGTCGAGCACGGCGATCTGCGCGATCACAGAGAGCATGCGCGAGGAAACGCGCGCGCTCGATTCGCCTTCCGAGCCTTCGAGGCTGCCATGGATCTCGTGGGTCGATTTGTAGAGCAGGAAGAACCCGCCCAGGATCAGCACGATGTCGCGCCAGGAGATCGGATGCCCGAAAGCGTCGAAGACCGGCTGCGTCAGCCCGGCGATCCAGGCGATGCTCGCCAGCAGCGCGAGACGGGTCAGCAGCGCGAAACCGATGCCGAGGCGGCGGGCCAGCGGGCGCTGATGCGGGGGCAGCTTGTCGACCAGGACCGCGATGAACACGATATTGTCGATCCCGAGCACGATCTCGAGCAGCGTGAGCGTGGCGAGACTGAGCCAGGTTTGCGGATCGGCAAGAATTTCCATAAGGAGGGGGTCCGTGGGTTGTGCGGCGGGCGCCCGGAAAATGCCGCAATCCGCGATTTATAACAACTGGCGGCGGTGCCGGGGCCTCGGCTTAAATGGCCGGCGCGCCGCCGCAGATCAAGGACCGACCGTCGCCATGCGCTGGATCCGCTTTATCGTCTTGGCATTGCTGCTGGCGGCGCCGCAGGGCGCGGCCCGCGCGGGCGTGACCGTGCCGGAAGGCTTCCCGCCCTCGGGCACGCTCGTCTATGACGTGATCCGCGACAATGCCGTGGTCGGCAGCAATCGCGTCGTGTTCGAGAACGCCGACGGCCGGATCACCGTGCGTACCGCGATCGACATCGTCGTGTCGGTGGTGTTCGTGCCGGTCTATCGCTTCACCCATCGCTCCGAGGAAGTCTGGCTCGGCGGCGTGCTGCAGAGCTTCAAGGCGCAGACCGACGATGACGGGCGGCCGCGCGACATTGTGCTCGCGCGCGACGGCGACAAGCTTTCCGGCTTCTATAACGGCAAGCCGGTGGAGCTGCCCGGCACCCTGATGCCCGGCAGCCTCTGGCATCCGGCCACCATCGAACAGTCCGCGCTGCTGGAGACCACCAAGGGGCGGATGCGCGAAGTCACCGTCGACGACATGGGCATGGAGACGGTGACGCTGCCCGCCGGCGCCGAAACCGCGCATCACTATTCCATCACCGGCGAGATGAAACGCGAAGTCTGGTACGGCGCCGACGGCCAGGTGGTGCAGGCGAACTTCCCGGCGAAGGACGGCAGCATCGTCTGGCTGAAGCTGCGGCGCTGATTCGCCGCCGAATTCGCCTCCGATTCGCGGCGAATCTCGGCCCTTGCCTCGCCGCCGCCGCCGCCTGATATAGTGGCTCCGGGAGATCGGCGGCGGACGGACGTCTCGCCAACCCGGTCAGGTCCGGAAGGAAGCAGCCGTAACGAGTTTGCGTCCGGGTCGCTTAGCCGGTCTCCCACCCGGCCTCGCCCATCCGGCCTCGCATCGGAGGCGCTTCGGCCGCCGGTTC
>CADEFF010000018.1:0-9437 GCA_902826565.1 uncultured Rhodospirillaceae bacterium
GACGGTGATCTTGCGCGACAGGTCGCCGTTGGCCACCGCGATGGTGACATCCGAGTCGAGCAGCACAATATCTCCGGCATGATGATCGTGGCCGAATTGCAGAAGACGCTTGCCCGTCGGGGGAAGCTGATCGCGGGCATATAAGCCCCTGGCTCGGCCGCTAGTCGCGCCTCCGAGTCTGGGGCGCGATCTTTCCCTAACGCGAATTCTCCTGTGCGCTGGATCCAGCGGGTCCGTTCCGTGCGGCGCCGAAAGGCCGCCGCGCCTCGATCGGAACGCGACCGCTCGGCCATGATGTTCGCGGATCTTGCCGTAATAATCAGCGGGTGTCCCATGCGTAAGGATTCGAAGCGCCGCAACAGGCCGGAAATCATCCTCAATATCCGCGATAGCGAGCGGCTAAGCGATCTGGCGGCCGCCGCAATGGATCGCGCGCCGGAAATTGCCGAGCAATTGATGTCGGAGATCGAGCGTGCCGAAATCAGCACCGGTCCTTCCGGCTTGCCGGCTGTCGCACAAATGGGTTCGACAGTCCTGTTCAAGTCGGACGATGGGCAGCACAAGCACGTCACCTTGGTCTTCCCGGGCGAGGCAGACATCTCGAGGGGCAGGATTTCGATCCTGACGCCGATCGGAATCGCGCTGATCGGCCTGTCGGAAGGTCAATCCATTACTTGGGTCACCCGGGACGGACGAGAACGGGGGCTGACCGTCCTGTCCGTCAAGCAGGGCGTCGATGCAATTCCAAACGCTTCCGATCGGGGCGAAAAGCGATCGGAGTCCGAACGATGACGAGCGGGGATAGACGGCAGCGAGTCGGCCGGCGCGCAGATGTCTTAGCCCCTGTCCGGAGCTGATCTATCTCAGTCTGCGCTTTCGGGCAGGGGCATCTCATCGAGGCTGCAGCCAGCCGGCCGGTCGGCGCACCGACACGCTCGTTCCCGGTATGGCAGTCGAGCACGTCCGCCACCCCGTCGCTGCAGCCGACATCACATCCCGCGTTGTTACCCGCCGCAGAGCGGCGTTGTCTACGATTGTCGAGGAGACACGCAAATGATCGACCTGACTTCGAAGGCTAACACACCCGAAATTCGGATCACCCGGAGCAATCGTGAACAGCTCGAGCAGCTTCTCGCCGATCACTCGCCAATCCGATCGTGGCGAGCGGTCGAGGTCCTGGTCCGAGAACTGACGCGAGCCTCGATCGTCGACGACGAGGTCGCTCCGAAGAATGTCGTGACGATGCGATCCCAGGTCAGCTTTCGACAGGAAGGCAGTGCGACCATCGAAACGGTCACGCTTGTCTACCCCGGCGAATCGGATGCGTACGAGGACGCGATATCGGTATTTACGCCGCTTGGGGCCGCGCTGCTCGGCCTCTCCGAGGGGCAATCCATATCGTACCCAGCGCCGCTTCGGCGGATGACAACGATCACTGTCCTCGAGATTCACTACCAGCCGGAAGCGGCACGGCGAGGAGCATCCGTTTTTGCCGGCACCGACGGAAAACGAATCCCCGCTCCGGAAAACTCGGACAGGCAAGCCGGTGAGCGCGGCTGTAGCGGTTCCGAGCGTCGGCTTACCGATCCGTTGATCGGTCGGGAACGGCAGAGGCGCCAACTAGGCGTCTCTGCCGGGCGAGCCTGCGCATTCGGCGAAACGAGTTGAGGTGCGAGCCGCCGAGACCATGGGGTACCGGGTCGCCAGAGCCGAGCGCTATGGCGAGCTTGCCACCGCCCTGATCCGGTCCCCGGCGGGCGGCGGCGACGCGGCGCGCCGTCGGCAAATCGCAGATCAGTGCCGCACGGCCCAGGGGTGGCGCGAGCGCTCGAGCTTGCCGTGCTTGTGGTCGTGGCTGTGTCCGTGGCCATGAGCGTGATTGCGGGCCCGGCCGCGCGGCCCGGCGTCGGTCAGGTCGCGATGCGCGTCGTGGATCATCGGATCGCCGGCCTTGCGGCGCACGACCCGCGGTTCGTGGGCGCTCTTCTCGTTGATCGAATGCGCCTTCTTCTGCCGCCAATCCATCCCGAGCGACGGCGTCGCCATGGCGCGCGGCGCCGTTCTGCCGCAATCCGGACAGGTCGAGGGCTTGGCGAACGCGTTCATCTCGCGCCATTTGCGGAAGGGGCCGCATCGGGCGCATTCATAGTCGTAGAGCGGCATGGCTGTCCTGTTCCCGCTGGCCGGCTCGGGCGAAGCGACCCCGCGGGGCCGCCTCGTCCGAGCCCCTGGCGCCTATGTTCAGCTCGCGCGCGCGAGATCCGCCTTGGAGGAATCCACGTGTTTCTGCGGACCCGACGCGTTCGGGTTGATGTCAAACTCGAACATGTCGGTCGGAATCGCGATCGACACGCAGGCGTTCGGAATGTCGACCACGCCGCCGATACGGCCCTCCACCGGCGCGCAGCCCAGGATCACATAGGCCTGCTCCTTGGAGTAACCGAACTTCGACAGATACTCGATGGCATTCAGACTCGCGCGCCGCATCGCCATGGTGGCGTCGTTGTAGAGCTGCTTGCCGGTCTTGTCGTCGACGCCAATGCCTTCGAACACCAGGAAGTCGCCGTAATGCGGATCGACCGGGCTCACCTTGAACAGCGGATTGGTGAGGCCGTATTTGGCGACGCCGCCCTTGATGATGTCGACATGGAGATGCATCCATCCGGCCATCTCGATCGCGCCGCAGAAGGTGATCTCGCCGTCGCCCTGCGAGAAGTGGTAGTCGCCCATCGAGAGCCGGGCGCCCTTCACATAGACCGGGAAGTAGATCCGTGACCCGCGCGAGATGTTCTTGATGTCGCAGTTGCCGCCATGCTCGCGCGGCGGGATGGTGCGGGCGGCTTCCTGGGCGGCCTTGGCGAGCGCATCGCCCTTGAGGCCGCCGAGCAGCACGCCTTCCGGCTCCGGCGGGAGCGCCAGCGGCGGGATCCGGGTCGGATTGGTCGCGATCAGCTCGCGCTCGCGCTTGTTCCACGTGGCGAGCAGCTCGTGGCTCGGCGCGCAGCCGATCAGGCCCGGGTGGGTGATCGCCGCGAACCGCACCTTCGGGATATGCCGGGAGGTCGCGTAGATGCCCTTGCAATCCCAGATCGCCTTGCGCGGCTCGGGGAACAGGTCGGTCAGGAACCCGCCGCCGTTGGCGGTCGCGAAAATGCCGGTATAGCCCCATTCGGCGGATTTGAGCGGCCCGATATCCAGGATGTCGACGATCAGGATGTCGCCGGGTTCGGCGCCGGTGACCTCGACCGGTCCGACCAGGTGATGACAGGGCGGCAGGTAGCAGTCGCGGATGTCGTTCGCGCTGTCGTCGTTCTTGATCTGCCCGCCGGTCCAATCCAGGGCCTCGATGATGAAATCGTCCCCCGGCTTCACCGTGACGACCGGCGGAATGTCCGGGTGCCAGCGGTTGTGCTGCGGTTGGGCTTGCTCCTTCGCCGCCTTCTTGATGTCGACCGAAATCACTGTCTTGGCCATGAGCTGCCTCCTTTTGGATTAGACCTGCAAATGCTTGCGCACCACCTCATCCGTCAGTTCGCCGGCGCCGCCCTTGGCGATGATGCGGCCGGTGTCGAGGATCGCGAAACGCTGCGTGACGTCGCGGACGAACTCCAGACGCTGTTCGACCAGCAGGATCGCGCATTTTCTCTCCTGCATGACCCGTTTGATCATCAGCAGGATTTCCTCGACGATCGATGGCTGCAGCCCCTCCGTCGGCTCGTCGAGCAGCAGCAGCTTCGGCTCCTGGACGAGCGCCCGCACGATCGCGACCTGTTGCTGCTGGCCGCCCGAGAGCACGCCGGCCTTGCGGGCAATCACCGACTTCAGCGCCGGGAAATATTCGAAGACGTAGTCGGGAATCTTCGTGCTCTTGCCCTTGCCGAGCAGTGCCACCTGGATGTTTTCCGCGACGCTGATGTCGGGGATGAGCAGACGGCCCTGTGGCACGTAGCTGATACCGAGGTGCGCGCGCTGATGCGATTTCATGACGGTGATGTCGACGCCGTCCAGCTCGATCCGCCCGACCTTCGGCGGGTTTACGCCGGTAATGCTGCGCAACAGCGTCGTCTTGCCGGCGCCATTGCGGCCCAGGACCGAGATCAATTCGCCGTCGGCAACATCGAGCGACACCCCGTGCAGGATGTGGCTGGTGCCGTAGAACGTGTCGATGTCGCCGACCCGAAGCATCAGTGACGCCCCTTGCCGAGATAGACCGCCTTCACCATCTCGTTCTCGACCACCTCGGCCAGCGGTCCTTCGGCCAGCAGCTGGCCCTGGTGCAGCACGGTGACCTTCTTGCCGAGCCGGCGGACGACCTGCATGTCGTGCTCGACCAGCAGCACCGTGTGGTTCTTCGCGATCCGTTCGATGAGCTGGGCGGTCCGCTGCTTGCCCTGCTCGGTCATGCCGGTGGTCGGCTCGTCGAGCAGCAGCAGCTTCGGGTTCGATGCGATCAGCATGCCCATTTCCAGCCACTGGCGTTCGCCGTGCGAGAGCGTGTCGGCGGGATCGCTCGCCTTGCCGGCCAGCTCGACGAAGTCGAGAATCTCCCAGATGCGCTCGTTCTCCGCCCGCGTCACGCCCTTGAACATGTAACGAAAGACCTTGCGAGGGCCCTGCAGCGAGATCATGACGTTGTCGTAGACCGACAGCGTCTCGTACATGTTCGGGACCTGGAACTTGCGGCTGATGCCGGCGAGGAAGATCTCGTCGGGCGCCCATCCGGTGATGTCTCTGCCGTCGAAGTAGATCTTGCCGGCCGAGGGCTTGAACTGGCCGGTGATCATGGCGATCAGCGTGGTCTTGCCGGCACCGTTCGGACCGAGCAACACTCGAAGCTCGTTCGCCTCGACGCTGAAATCGAGGTTGTTGATGATCTTGTAGCCGGCAACCTCCGTCGTCAGACCCTTGATTTCGAGCAACGGCATGATCCGGTCTCCCGCCTAAACCGGATCCTTGCCGGGCTTTGTGCCGCCGGCGGGGTCCCAATCGCGCTGGCGGTCATGGGCCAGCCGATCCTGGTCGTCGCGGATCTGGCTCAAGGTGCCGGTGCCGCGCTTCCGGAGCCAATTGCCGATCGTGCCCACGATGCCGTCGGGAATCCACAGGACGACCGCGATGAAAAGCGCGCCCATGAAGAACTGCCAATACTCCGACAGCCAGCTTAGCCAGGCGCTGCTGCTGAGCACGAACTCGAGGCCGCGGACCAGGAAGGTGCCGATGAAGGGCCCGATCAGGGTCGCCCGCCCGCCGACCGCCGTCCAGATGACGCCCTCGACGGAGAACATGGGCCCGGCGTCCAGGAACGAGACGATTCCGACCCAGGCGGCATACATGGCCCCCGCGCCCGCCGCCATGAAGGCCGAGACGCAGAAGACGAAAATGCGGTAGTTGGCGACGTTGTAGCCCATGAACTCGGCGCGCACGTCATTGTCGCGGATCGATTTCAGCACCGTGCCGATGCGCGAATGGGTGAGCGCACGGGCACCGATCAAGCAGACGACGGTCACCGCGATGATGACCCAGAGGAACGGCGCGCCGCGCAAATTGGAGTAATCGGTGATCCCGTTGAAGCCGCCGGTGTAGGCCTGGTACTCGACGATGAAGCGCTCGAGGATCAGGGCCTCGGCGAGCGTGATCACCGCGCAATAGACGCCGTAGATGTGTCGCTTGAAGGTGATAACCCCGAAGATAAAGGCGAGCAGCGTGGGGATGGCGAGCGCGAGCGCCACCGCGACCGGCGTGCTGAGCAGCGGCGCCATGAAAGCGGGGACCTCGGTGAGGCCGTTCCACTCCATGAAATCCGGAATGTTGCTGCCGTAGCGGGTGGCATTCTCGAGCGTGTAGTTGAGCTTCATCGAGAGCGCGACCATGTAGGCGCCGATGCCGAAATAGACGGCCTGGCCGAGGCTGAGGATGCCGGTGAAGCCCCAGATCAGATCGATGCTGAGCGCGAAGATGGCGAAGCAGAGGAACTTGCCGATGAGCCCGACCACGTAGCTGTCGGACCCGATGTAGTGAGGCGACGTGCCGATCAGCGACAGAACGAAGGCGCCCAGGATGAGCGCCCAGATCGGGATCAGCCGGGCGCGGCGCACCTTTCGCGGCGTCGAGCCGCCACCGGCGAGGTTGATGGTCATTTCAGCGTCGCTCCTGGTAGCCGAAGATGCCACGCGGGAAGACGCGGATGGCGATCACGATGGCGATGAACACGAGCAACTGACCGATGACCGTGTTGTAGCGGAAGGCGAGCAGCGTCTCGGCCTCGCCGATCAGGAAGCTGCCGGTCGGAATGCCGAGCAGGTTGCCGACCCCGCCGAGCACGATGACCATGTAGGAGTTGACGGAGTAGCTGAAACCCATGTCGATCGTCGCCGCCTTGATCGGCGCAATGACCGCGCCGGCGATGCCCGCCAGCCCCGAGCCGTACATGAAGATCAGCATGTCGATCTTCGCCGTATCGATGCCGAGGCAGCTCGCCATCGATCGATTGCGTCGGACGGTGCGGACCTTGAGGCCGAACCTGGTGCGATAGAGGATGTAGAACGTGACCGCCAGGATCACGATCGCCAGCACCACATGGAACACCCGGTAGTACGGGAAGTGCGGCGGGCGGGCGAAGATCCTGATGCTGCCATCGAGCAGGTCGGGCCAGTCCACCTTGCGTCCCAAGGTCCCGAAGATGAACTTCATCGTCACTTCGAGGATGATGCCGACGCCCCAGGTCGCGAGCAGCGTCTCCAATGGTCGGTCGTAGATCCATTGGATGACGCCGCGCTCGACGATGAGCCCCAACAAAGCGACGACGACGAAGGCGATGGGAATCGACATGAACATGTTGCCGCCGAGCTCGTCCACCAGGGCGGCGGTGTAGGCGCCGACCATGATGAATTGGCCGTGCGCCATGTTGATGACGCCGGCCACGCCGAAGATGATGGCGAGCCCGGCGGCGGCGATGACCAGGATGCCGGCGACGCCGAGCCCGTTCAGACACTGCATGAATAGCTGTTGCCACATGGCCCGGCCCGTCTCCCCTGCTCGACAGGTAGTCCCGCGTTCGGTTGCCGGCTGGCGGCGGAGGCGCGTTCGATGCGCCTCCGCCGTTCGCCGGACCTAGCCGCCTGCCGTCAAATATCCATCGTCCCGGATCGGTTCTTTTCTTCGCTCCACGGTTTCTTCAGCCGATCCAGCACGGACTGGTTGGTGAAGTCGCAATCCTTGTTGGGATAGAGGTAGTCCACCCACGGATCGGGGCGGATGCGCTCCTTCGACGTCCAGACGATGTCGAACTGGCCGTCCTCGCGCGCCTTGCCGATGCGCGCCCAGAGCCAGGTATGGTGGTTCTTCTCGTCGATCTTCACCGGGCCCTGCGGGGCGTTGAATTCCTGCCCCGGGAGCCCTTCGAAGATCAGCGCGTCGGCCTCGGTGCCGGATTTCGCGATTGCCTGGGCCAAGAGGTAGGTCTGGAAATAGGCGGCTTCCATCACCGCGTTGGTGACCTCATTGGCGCCGTATTTCGCCTTGTAGCGTTCGACGAACGACTTGTTTTCCGGCGTGTCGACGGTCTGGAAGTAGTTGAACGAGGTATAATGGCCGGCAGCGTTCTCGGCGCCCATGGCCGCCGTCTCCTGCTCGGTCGTGATCGGCGTGCAGATCGGCACATCTTCGGCCGTGAAGCCGGACTGCTTGAACTGTTTGTAGAAGGCCACGATCGAGTCGCCGACCAGCGTCGAGAAGACATAGTCGGCGCCGCTGTTGGCGATGTTGTTGATGACGGTCGAGAACTCCGTATGGCCGAGCGGCGCATACTCCTCGCCCATGTTTTCGGCGCCCGATTTCTCGAGCAGCGCCTTCCATTCGCGATTGGTCTCCTTGGGGTAGATGTAGTTGGAGCCGATCATGTAGCACTTCTTGCGATCGAGATTGGCGACGATCCAAGGCTCGAAATCGTCGAGCTGCTGGTTCGGCACCGCGCCGGTGTAGAAACAGTTTTTCGAGCATTCCTGCGCCTCGTAGAGCGTCGGGTAGAGCAGGACGCCGTTATATTCCTCGAACACCGGCAGCACCGACTGGCGGCTGGCCGAGGTGTAGCAGCCGAGCACGGCTGTAACCTTGTCGTTCAGGATCAACTTCTTCGCCTTCTCGGCGAACACCTGCACCAGGGATTGCGGATCCTCGATCACAGGCTCGATCATCTTGCCGTTGATGCCGCCGGCGGCATTGATTTCCTCGATCGCCAGCAGTTCGGCGTTGTGCAGCGACGTCTCGATGATTGCGATGGTGCCCGATAGCGAATGCAGGATGCCGACCTTGATGGTGTCGCCTTCCTGCGCCTTTGCGATGTTGCGCGCGAAATAGAACGGCGCACCGCCGCCGAGAACCAGCCCGCCGAGCGCGGCGCCCGATCCCTGCAAGAATGACCGTCTCCTCACCTTCCTCATGGCTTCGTCCTCCCTTTCGACTCGTTTCGGCGAAAAACACAAAGCCCCACGTCTTCCCCTTTCGGAGACCACGTGGGGCTTCATCGCCCGTTCTGTTTCAGCGGCGCCGCTGCCGCCGGGCGCGCCCGGGTCTAGACCCGACGCGCGCCACTCCCTGTCAATCGACTAATCTATGCGATCACTCTTTCCCGCTCTCGTTTTCACTATCGTCGCCGTCTTCAGCGAGCACATCGTTCGAATCGACCACGATGGATGCAATCACGCCGATCGGCAGCCGCTTCTTCATCGCCTGATCGCGAAGATATGCGTACGCTTCCGCCTCGTCGATCTTGCGCTGCTCCATCAGGATCGCCTTCGCCCGTTCGACTTTCCGAACCGACCGCAGCGTTTCCTCGAGCTTCGAGATCTTGCTCTGCAGCCTGCGCTGATATCGCGAATTGTTACGAGCGACCAGGATGTTTGTCAATATTGCGGGCCCGTTGAACGGCGCATGGATCACCGCCTGCGGCGTGAAGTCGGCGAGCAACTGCAGCATGCCCGGATCGTCCTGCTCGACGACCGCGACCATGGCGGCGTTCGGCTCGTCGCCGAGCGTGCTCGCGAGCTGGCGGGTCTCCGGCTTCACCAGGCAGAGCACGACATCGACGTTCGCGCCGATCGGACCGACCGGCGGCCACAGATTGTCGACGCGGCAGCCGAAGCGCTGGAGCTGGCGGATCAACAGTTCGCCGTTGCTGTCGCGGGGATGCACCACGACGGCGTGAAGCTGTCGGAAATCCGTGACGGCGGCGTTTGGCACGGGGTCGAGTTCCTGGCTCCGTCGGTTCGAGGTCGTTGGGGTCGCAGCGCCCCTCTCCGGGATCACCCGGTCATTGGCTGATGAGGTAGGGGTCCGGCTTCACGCAATGCATGCCCTCGCGGAGGACGTCGAAGCGGCCGCGCTCGTTTGCGCGTCCGATGCGGGTCCAGAGGTTGGTATGGGAGCTGTCGGTATCGATG
>CADEFF010000018.1:9537-61283 GCA_902826565.1 uncultured Rhodospirillaceae bacterium
ATCACAGCCGTAACGCCCGTCCGCGAAAACAATACGCCCACACGCCACGGGTCGCTGCCGGCTCGATGTCGTGCCATCTCCCGCGACTCCTCCGGATCTCGGGCGGCCCCGGCGCCAGCAAGGTTGAGCCGGTGTACCGCCGAAAAATCGGCGCAAAACGCAAAAACCCCACGCAACCTCTTTTCAGGGTCGGCGTGGGGGCGTTCTCGCCCGGATTGCGACGCGGCGGCGCTGCCGCGTTAGGCGAGCGCAAACCGGCGCTCCGTCATCAGCTAAGCGGAAATGGGGGCCGGATTACAAGCCTAATCTTGGTCGGGCAGCAGGACCGCGTCGGATTCGACGATGGCCGTGGCGATGACCCCGACCGGGACCCGGCGGCGCATCGCCTGTTCCCGGAGGTAGGCATAGGCCTTCGGCTCGTCCAGATTGCGGCGTGCCATCAGGACCGTCTTGGCCTGCTCCACCTTGCGGAACAGGCGCAGCGTCTCCTCGAGCTTGGCGATCTTGGCCTGCATCCGCTGCTGGTACCGGCTTCCCTGGCGGGCGACGACGATCTGCAGGGCGGCGGCGCCGGGGGCGACCGGCTTCACCAGGACCGCGTGCGGCGCCACATCATGCAGGAACTGCGGCGCCACCCCGTCGCCCGGGTCGGCGACCGCGATCACCGTCGCGACGCCCCGCGCGGTCCATTGCTCGATCAGGGCGCGGGTTTGCCGGTTCACCAAGCAGAAAAGGAGATCGGTCTCGCCCGCGAACTCGGCCGGCGGCCAATGGAGCTCGGCCGCGCAACCGAGCCGGCGAAGCTGGCGCAGCAGCTCCTCGCCGTCGCGGTCGCGGGGATGCACGATCGCCGCGCGCAGGCCCCGGAAATCGGGGGATGGGGCGGTCATTGCGGGCTCCAGCCAGGACGCAGCATGGTCATGTCCAGCCCTCCGGCATCGGCGGCAGGGCGCCGCCGGCATCCCTCGATCTCAGTAGTTCATCAGGTAAGGATCCGGCGACGACGGCACTCCGGATTCCCGCACGATCTCAAACCCGCCGACGCGGTTTGCGCGTCCGATGCGGGTCCAGAGGTTGGTATGGGAGCTGTCGGTATCGATGGCGATATGGCCCTGGGGGGCGTCGAACTCGCTGCCCAGCACGATCGGGCGCAACAGGTCGGTGTCCATGGTGTCGATCTCGGCCAGCGCCCGGGCGAACACATGCACCTGGAAATACGCCGCCTCCACGCACAGGTTGGTCGGCTCGTCCTCCCCGAACCGCTTCTTGTAGCGCGCCACGAACGAGGCGTTGCTCGCCGTCGCCACCGCCTCGAAATAGGACGCCGCCGTGATGTGGCCGCAGCCCACATCCGCCCCCATCAGCCGGATCTCCGCCTCGCTCGTCGTCAGGCTCGCAATCGGCATCGTGCCCGCGTCCAGACCGGCTTCCGCATGCGCCTGATACAGATACGCCGTCGCCTGCCCGACCACCGTCGAGAAGATCACGTCCGGCCGCGCCCGCTTGATCTCCCGCATCAGCAGCTTGAAGTCGAACGGGCCCGCCTGAAGGTCCAGATACCGCTCCCCCAGCACAACACCCCGGCGCCGGCGCAGCAGCTCGCGCATGATCCGGTTCGATTCCCGCGGGTAGATGTAGTCCGATCCCACCAGGTAGAACCGGCGCCCGTAGTTCTCCAGCAGGAAGTCCGCCAGCTCCACGCTGTTCTGGTTCGGCGCCGCGCCCGTGTAGATGATGTTCGGCGAATACTCGAACCCCTCATACAGCGTCGGATACCACAGCAGGCCGTTCCGCCGCTCCACCACCCGCAGCACCGCCTTCCGGCTGCTCGAGGTGTAGCACCCGAAGATCGTGCTCACCCCGTCCTCCGTCAGAAGACGGTCCGCCAGCCGCGCAAAGCTCGCTTCCTCCGAACCCGGGTCGTAGATGATCGGCACCAGCTCGCGGCCGTTTACCCCGCCGCCCGCGTTGATCTCCTCGATCGCCAGCAGCGTCCCGCGAAGCTGCGTCTCCTCGATCACAGCCGTAACGCCCGTCCGCGAAAACAATACGCCCACACGCCACGGGTCGCCGGTATATGCGCGCCTTGCCATCGACCCTCCCACGCTGACGGCTTGTCGTCGCCGCCGAGCAGTCCTTGGCATTCGGCAAGCTGCCGGAATAGTCAAATTCCCGGGCCGGCTTCCGGAAAATCGAAAATCCCGGCTGAACCGGCAGGCTCGATCCTGTCGCGTAACCCAATTGTCGGAGTTTGGTAACCTCACGCGGAATCTAGGCCATTTCCGGTTGAGGCACAATGACACCAGGAAATGTCAGGAATCCTCGCCCCGGCGCCTTCACCCGATTGCCGCGCCCGCATCGCAGCCATAGGCGCTTCTGCCGTCCGCCTTGCCGAGCTCGATGCGGCGGCGGAGGCCTCGGCCGCACTTTGTCGGCGATAACCTGGCGCCCCACACATTCAGCCCCCGCGCAAGTCGCGAACCGGCACGCCTGTTTTCTGGGCAAGACCGCCGTTGCGTCCCGGCCCGGACTTGTCGAGAGTCGGGGCCGATCCGCACGGATCACCGCCGTCAACCGCCCGGAAGCCCCCATGCCGAACGACAGCTACCTGAACGATATGGATCTTTCCAGGCTGTTCCGGCCCACCGCCGAGGCCCAGGGGCTGCCGGGGCTCTGCTACACCGACCCCGATTATCATCGGCTGGAGCAGAAGCGGCTGTTCGCCGAGGGCTGGCCGGCGGTGGCGGTCGGGGCCGAGCTGCCGCGGCCGGGCGATCTGCTGCCGATCTCGGTCGCGGGGCAGCCGGTGCTGCTGGTGCGCGACCGCGAGGGCGCGGTGCGCGCCTTCCATAATATCTGCAGCCATCGCGGCGTGGTGCTGGTGGAGCGCGCGGCGCGCGGCCAGCCGGTGGTGCGCTGCCCCTACCATAGCTGGGCCTACGGGCTCGACGGCCGGCTCCTGAAGACGCCCGACATCGGCGGCTCGGGCAAGCACACCGTGCCGGGGCTCGATCCGACGGCACTCGGCCTCAAGCCCGTGCGCTGCGGCCAGTGGGGCGACGTGATCTTCGTCAATCTCTCCGGCACCGCGCCCGAGCTCGCCGACTGGCTCGATCCGCTCATCCGCCGCTGGCAACATGTCGATCTCGGCCTGCTCCGCCATGCGGGCACGGCGGAATTCGAGGTCGCGGCGGACTGGAAGATCGCGGTCGAGAACGCGGTCGAGTTCTATCACCTGCCCTGGGTGCATCCGGATCTCAACAGCTATTCCGGCGCGGACGTGCATTATTTCTGCAATGCGGGCGACCGCTTCGCGGGCACCGCCTCCGCCGGCTACCGGCCGGGGCGGCCGGCGGGCGAGACGCTCCCGCCCTTTCCGGACCTGACGCCCGAGCTCTTCGCGCGCGCCGAATATCCGATCGTCTTCCCCAACATGCATTTCGGGCTGATGGCGGATCACGCCTTCGCCCATATCCTCTATCCCGCAGGGCCGGGAAGGCATCGCCAGCGCTTCCATCTCTATGTGATCGGCGATGCGGCGATGGATCCGCGGCTCGCGGCCGCCCGGGCGGAAACCCTCGAGCGCTGGCGGGCGATCAACGCCGAGGATATCGGCATCGTCGAAAGCCTGCAGCTCGGCCGCGCCTCCGAAGCCTATGGCGGCGGCCGCTTCTCGCCGGCGCAGGATTACGTCTCGCATTTCTTCATGCGCTCGATCGCGCGGCATCTGGGATATCAGCCGCCCGCCGATGCGCCGAGCTTCAGCGGCGCCGAGGAGCACACGGCCCCCATCCGCTACAGCGCGTGACGGGCCGGCTACGGGCGGCCGGGCATCGACCGCGATGACTTCGGGCCTCGCGATCGCGACCGGCGCGGACGCCAAGTATTTTCCGCTGCTCGAGCGCTGCGTGACGTCGGTCCACGCCCGAGCGCCCGCCGATCTGCCGCTTTATGTCTTCGATCTCGGGCTCGAGCCGGCGCAGCGCCGCGCAATGGAGACGCTCGCGACCCGGGTGATCGAGCCCGGCTGGGATATCGAGTTTCCCGGCCGCGACGCGATGCCGGGGTATTTTCGCGCCCTCACCCTCCGCCCCTTCCTGCCGCGCCATTTGCCGGGTCATCGCGTCTATATGTGGCTCGACGCGGACGTCTTCCTGCAGGAAGGCGAGGTGCTGGCGCTCTATGTCCGCGCCGCCGAGGGCGGGCGGATCGCGATCGTGCCGGAACTCGACCGCAGCTATCGCAACCTGTTCCACGCCTATGACGAGTTCCAGGGCGTGATCCGCGAGAGCTATCGCGAAACCTTCGATGCGGCGACGGCGGAGGAGCTGGTGCGGCTGCCGCTCCTCAACAGCGGCGTCTTCGCGCTCGAGGCCGAGGCGCCGCATTGGCGCGCCTGGGCCGAAACCCTGGGGACAGCGCTTCACCGCACCCGCCATTCCCTGGTCGAGCAGACGTCGCTCAATTACGTCGTCTACAAGCTCGGCCTGCCGGCGCATTTCCTGCCGGCGCGCTGCAACTGGATCTGCCACCACGCGGCGCCGCTCTGGGATGCCGCCCGCAAGCTCTATACCGAGCCGCTGCTGCCCTACGCGCCGCTCGCGATCGTGCATCGGACCATGTGGACCAAGGACATGGCGCCGCCGGCCTGAGTCGAGCTTTGCCGCCGCGCCCGGACCACGGAAGGGCCGATGGGCGGTGGACTCGCTCGCCGTTCCGCGCCATATAACCGGCATGCGTCCCGCACCCGTCACGCCTTTCGCCGCCGACAATGCCGGGCTCGCCGCGCCCTTCATCAAGATGCACGGGCTCGGCAACGACTTCGCGGTCATCGACCTGCGCCCCGGCAAGGGCGCCGCGCTCCCGGAGATCGGCAGCGCCGTCGCGCGCGCCATCGCCGACCGGCGTACCGGCGTCGGCTGCGACCAGATCATTCTCATCGAGCCGCCGAAGAGCGGGCTCGCCGACGCCTTCATGCGCATCCGCAACGCGGACGGCGGCGAGGTCGAGGCCTGCGGCAACGGGGCGCGCTGCGTGGCGGCGCTGCTCATGGCGGAAACCGGCCGGCCGCATGTGGTGATCGAGACCGTCGTCGGGCTGCTCGACGCGGAAGCCGCGGGCGTCGGCCGCGTCGCCGTCGATATGGGCGAGGCGCGGCTCGACTGGCGCGAGATTCCGCTGGCGAAGGCGATGGACACGCTGCATCTCGATCTCGCTTTGGGGCCGCTTGCCGATCCCGTCGCGGTCAATGTCGGCAATCCGCATGTTGTCTTCTTCGTGCCGGATGCCGAGGCCGTGGATATCGCGAGGCTCGGCCCCGAGCTCGAGCGCCATGCGCTCTTTCCCGAGCGCGTCAATGTCGAGGTGGCGAGCCTCATCGGGCCCGATCGCCTGCGGATGCGCGTCTGGGAGCGCGGCGTCGGCATCACGCGCGCCTGCGGGACCGGTGCCTGCGCGACGCTGGTCGCGGCCGCCCGCCGCAAGCTCGCGGGCCGTCGCGGCACCGTGCTGCTCGATGGCGGCGAACTCGAGATCGAATGGCTGGCGGACAATCATGTCCGGATGACCGGCCCCGCGAGCGTGAGCTTCACCGGCCGGCTCGATGCGAGCCTGCTCGCGGGCTGATCCCGCGCACCCGCCGATGACCGAACCTCGCATCCTCACCTTCGGCTGCCGTCTCAACGCCTTCGAATCCGAGGTGATGCGCGGCCATGCCGCCGCCGCGGGGCTGGCCGATGCGGTGCTGGTCAATAGCTGCGCCGTCACCGGCGAGGCCGAGCGCCAGACGCGACAGGCGATCCGCAAGGCGCGGCGGGAGCATCCCGATGCCCGCATCATCGTGACCGGCTGCGCGGCGCAGATCGACCCGGCCGGCTTCGCCGCCATGCCGGAAGTGGATCATGTGCTGGGCAATGCGGAGAAGCTGAAGCCCGAGAGCTTCCGGGCGCTCGCCTCGGGAACCGCCGCGCGCAGCGCCGTCGCCGACATCATGGCGGTGCGCGAGACGGCGGCGCATCCGATCCGAGGCTTCGCGGGCGACCAGGGCGCGGCACGGGCGCGCGCCTTCATCGAGGTGCAGCAGGGCTGCGACCATCGCTGCACCTTCTGCATCATCCCCTTCGGCCGCGGCCCGAGCCGCAGCCTGCCGGTCGGCGAGATCGCGCAGCAGGTGCGCGGGCTGGTCCAGGGCGGCGTGCGGGAGATCGTGCTGACCGGCGTCGACCTCACGGCCTACGGCCAGGATCTTCCCGGCAGGCCCAGCCTCGGCCAGATGGCCCGGCGCCTGCTGGCGCTGGTGCCGGAGCTGCCGCGGCTCCGGCTTTCCTCGATCGACCCCGCGGAAGCGGACGAGGATCTCTTCCGCCTGATCGGGACCGAGCCGCGGCTCATGCCGCATCTCCATCTTTCGCTGCAGGCGGGCGACGACCTGATCCTGAAGCGCATGAAGCGGCGCCATTCGCGCGGCGACGCGATCGCCTTCTGCCGCCGCGCGCGCGCGGCGCGGCCCGAGATCCTGTTCGGCGCCGACCTCATCGCCGGATTCCCGACCGAAAGCGAGGCGGCCTTCGCCAACAGCCTGTCGCTGGTCGAGGAATGCGGCCTCAGCTTCCTGCACGTCTTCCCCTATTCCGCCCGCAAGGGCACGCCGGCCGCCCGCATGCCGCAGATGCCGATGGCCGTGCGCCGCGCGCGGGCGGCGCAGCTTCGCGCCGCGGGCGCCGCCGCCGCGACGCGCAGCTATTCGGCGCTTCTCGGCAAACCGCTCGCGGTGCTGGTCGAGCGGTGCGAGGACGGGACCGCCTTCGGCCATAGCGAGCATTTCGCCCCGGTCCGGTTCGACGGGGCCGCGGCCCCGGGCGAGATCCTCGCCCTGCGTGCGGGCGCCGTCGATGCGGCCGGCCTCGTCGCCGAGCGGCATTGCTGATGGCCGATTCCGAAACGTCCCGGCCCGCCGCAGGCGGCTGGCTCGCGCGGCTGCGGCAGGGCCTCGCCAAGAGCTCCGCGAAGCTTTCCGACGGCATCACCGGCATCTTCACCAAGCGCAAGCTCGAGACGATCGAGCTCGAGGAGCTCGAGGAGCTGCTGATCGCGGCCGACCTCGGGCCCCGGGTTGCGGCACAGCTCGTCGGCGGACTCAAGCGTCGTCGCTTCGGCAAGGAAATCTCGGCCGACGAGGTCCGCGGCGCGCTCGCCGAGGAGATCGCCGCGATCCTGGCGCCGGTCGCGAAGCCGTTCGTCCCCGATGCGTCGCGCAAGCCGCATGTGGTGCTGATCGTCGGCGTCAACGGCAGCGGCAAGACCACGACCATCGGCAAGCTCGCGCAGCATTTCGGCGCCGCCGGCAGGAAGGTCTGGCTCGCGGCCGGCGACACCTTTCGCGCCGCGGCGATCGAGCAGCTCGCGATCTGGGGCGAGCGGACCGGCGCGCCCGTGGTCTCCGGCGCGCAGGGCGCCGACGCCGCCGGCCTCGCCTACGAGGCGCTCGAGAAGGCGCGCGCGGCCGGCGCCGATCTCCTGCTCATCGACACCGCCGGCCGGCTGCACAACAAGGCCGACCTCATGGCCGAGCTCGGCAAGATCGCGCGCGTGCTGAAGAAGCTCGATCCCGACGCGCCGCATGACTGCCTGCTGGTGCTGGATGCCACCACGGGACAGAACGCGGTCGCCCAGCTCGAGACCTTCAAGCAGATCGTCAACGTCACCGGGCTCGTCGTGACCAAGCTCGACGGCACGGCGCGCGGCGGCATCGTGGTGGCGCTCGCCGAGCGCTTCGGCCTTCCGGTCCATGCGATCGGCGTCGGCGAGACGGCCGAGGACCTGCGGCCATTCACGGCCGAAAGCTTCGCGCAGTCCCTCGTCGGCGGCTGAGGGAGGCTGCTCCGTGCCGCGCCGTCAGGCGGCGCGGCACGTCCCGCTGCGAGCGGCTTGCGAGAGCGTTGCGCGGATCGCTCCGTTTCTTAATGTCTGGAGGGGCCGAAATCTCGGGGGAAGCCGCCTAGTCCTGTTCCGGCGCCCAGGAACCCATGACGCTCCCGCGCCAGATGCCCTTGTCTGCGGCTTCGGCGCGAACTTCCTCATCCACATAGGCCCGGGTCTGGTGCACGTCGGCGAGCGCCCAGCCCTGCTCGACCAGCCAGTCCTGGATGTCGGCGCCGTCGACGCGGCAGAGCACGAGATTGTCGCCGTCGCTGGCGCGGCCCATCAGGCTGCAGGAGAGCGAGCGGTCGCCGATGAGGCGCTTCAGGGCGGCCGCCGCGGCCTTGCCGCACCCGTAGCGCTCGCCGTCCGCGAGGCAGAGCTGCTGCGTCTCCGGCGCATCGATGCCATAGAGCTGCACTTCCTGGCCCTGGATCACCAGCGTGTCGGCGTCGATGATCAGGGCGTCGCCGGCGACCTTCGGCGCGGCCGCGACGCAGAGGCCCGCCGCGGCGCAGAAGAAGAACCGGCGGACGCGCCGCCCGAGCGCGCTTCGCGCGACGGCCTGGCCGAGCCTCGTCTGCAGCAGCGCCGAGGCGGTGAGCTGACCGAGCCGGGCGGAGCCGGACGGCGCGCGCTCGACGCGCTGGATGATGTCGAGATCGGGGTTGCTGTTGCCTTCGACCAGCGCCGGCCCGTCGGACAGGATCGCGACGTCCCAGCCGATCACGAAGCGGTCGGCGAAGGCGCGGCCATGCGCGGCCTCGACGAGCGCGATGGTATCGCGCCAGCAGGGGAGATCGCGCCCGAAGATCCGGGCGCCGGTGTCGGGATGGCTCTCGATCCAGCCGAGCGCCGCGATATGGCCGCGATTGCTCGCCCGGCCCAATCGCCCGGTCCGGACGTCGACCGCGGCGCCGACGCCGCCCCGATGCAGATTGTCCACCGTCCGGTTGCTGCCGCGCGCCATGCGGAGCGCCGCATTGGTCGCCTCGAACCCGCCGCGGTCGTTGCGCGCCGTCACGATGCGGAGCGAACAGAGCGCACCATTGCTGAGATCGGCCATGTCCGGATGATTGACCACCCGCGGCTGCACGATACGGGCCCGCGTCATCGAAAGCCGCCGCAGCCGCGCGATGAGCTCGGACTCCGCGAGCACCTCGCCGGCCTCGCCGCGCCAGCGCCCTTCGCCGAGGAAGTCCCAGCGCTCCGGACCCCGCCCGCCCTTGCCGGGGCTCGGCTTCACGAAGAGATCCTGCTTCGGGAGCGCGAGCGGCGCGCCCGCCGGGTGAACGAGCTTGCCGCCGTCGAAGGCGACCAGCACGGGCACGACGCTCAAGCCATGCTCGGCGCAATGGATCGAGAAGGCGAGCTTGTCCTTGAGCGGGCTTTTCGGGCGGCCGCGCAGCACGGACCAGACGCCGCCCTTGGTCTCGCTGCGGGTGAGATATTCGGCGGCGCGCGGCGCCGCCCAGTTCTCATAGAGCTCGAAGATGTAATATTCGAAGGGCGCCATGCCGTGGAGAAAGGCGCAGCGGAACTGGCCCGCGACCTGCGCCGCGATGCTTCGCCCGCTTCGCGCCCGCACGATCGCGCCATTGCGGCGGGTGCAGCGAAACGTCCAGTAGGCGACATAGATCGGCCAGGTCGCCACGCCGAAGGCCTGCCGGAGCAGCAGGCGCGGCTTTGGCTTGTGCCAGCGCATGGCGCGATAGCAGCGGCGAATCAGCATCCAGGGCGACAATATGTCCGTCGCCGCTGCGAACGATCGTCCTGCAACCCGGTCTTCGCTCGACACGCCGTTACTCCCGCACTTCCTGCGTTAAATCGCAGGAACTTACCCCGGGGCCCATCCTGCCCATCGCGGCAATTGGCATCAAGCCGTCATGCGGTCGCGGCGCTGCCATCGTCGTAAACGGCGTCGCGATGCCCCGATTTCGGCATTTCCGCCTGTTGCCGACTCGGTCAGAATGCCGCCCATGGTTCGGCAGGATGACAAGAGCGAGGGACCCGGCATGTTCGCCCGGCTTCGCCGCAGCCTGAAGCCCGGGGAGCGCTTCGGCGCCGCTTACGACTCCGGCGCTTCGGATCCGCGCGGCGATCTCTGGGCCGATCGTCACAGCGTCGCCTTCGCCGAACACTATCTGAGATCCGGCGACGCGGTGCTCGATGTCGGCGCCAATGACGGTCGCTTCTCGCTCGCGGCGGCGCTCCTGGTCGGGCTCGAGGGCCGTATCGACGCGATCGAGCCGAGCCCGACCATGCGCCGGCGCCTGAGCGAGGCGGTACGGCGCACCCATGGCGCACCGGTCTTGGTGCATGACCGGATGGCGGGCGAGCGCACCCATCTCGCGCGCTTCGTGGACGGCACCGGCAAATCGGGGCGTCGGCGGCCGCCGCTGCCGGGGGAGCTCGGCGGCGGGGTGATCGGCGTCGAGAGCGTCCGGCTCGACGGCGCCTTCGGCCAGAACGGCTACAGCCTGATGCGGGTGGACATCGCCGGCATGGAGGCCGCCGCGCTCGCCGGCGCCGAGGCGATGTTGCAAAACCGTAACCCGCCCGTCATTCTTCTCGCGCTCGACGCCGCGCTTCAGGACTTCGGCAGCTCGCCCGAAGCGGTTTCCGGATTTCTCGCCGAGCGCGGCTACGAGTGCATCCTTTATGACGCCGACCGGCACCGGCTCGAATATGTCGCGGACCCCTGGCGCACCCGCCGGCTCGTCCTCGCCGTGGCCGAGAGCGCGCGCAATCACCTCTCGCAGCGCCTCGCCGGCGCCGATCGCCCGGCCGCGCAGAACGCGAGCGCATCCGACTGAGCATCCCCGCGCCGGGTTTCCCGGGACCGGTCTTCCGCACCCCGACAGCGGCCGATGAGCTTCGGCCTCGCCCTCTCGCTCACGATGCTGGTCACGGCGGCGATGCATGCCGCCTGGAACCTCTTCGTCAAGGGCGATGTCGACCGGCTCTCGGCCCTGACGGCGATGATGGCGGGCGGCGGCCTCCTGTTCGCACCGGTGATCTTCTTCGTGCCGCCGCCGGACCCGGCAAGCTGGCCCTTCATCGCCCTCTCGATCGCCACCCATGTCGGCTATTACATCTTCCTCCTCGCCGCCTATCGCCATGGCGATCTCAGCCTCGTCTATCCGATCGCGCGCGGCTGCGCGCCGCTGCTAGTCGCGGTCGGCGGTTTCTGGGTCGCGGGCGAGGCGCTCAACCTCTGGCAGAGCGCCGGCGTGGCGCTGCTCTCGGCCGGCATCGCGAGCCTCGCGCTCGAGCGCGGCTGGCCGCTCGGCAAGGACGGGCACCCCGCCCTCTTCGCCCTCATCACCGCCTGTTTCATCGCCGGCTACAGCCTCACCGACGGGCTCGGGGTGCGCCATTCCGGCAGCCCGCTCGGCTATATCGCCTGGCTCTTCCTGCTGGAGGCGATTCCACTGCTGGGATTCTGCCTCCTGCTGCGCCGGCAGGCCTTCTTCGCCTATATCCGCGCCCGCTGGCCGCGCGCGCTGGCCGGCGCCGTGCTGTCGAGCGGCGGCTATGGCATCGCGATCTGGGCGATGAGCGTGGCCACCATGGCCTCCATCGTCTCGCTGCGCGAGACCTCGGTGCTGTTCGGCGCCGCCTTCGGCGCGCTTTTCCTCGGCGAGCGGTTCGGCTGGCGCCGCATCCTCGCAGCGGTCGCCGTGGTCGGGGGCAATCTGCTGCTGCATCTGGCTTGAGCGGCCTCTTTCGAGACCGCGACCGCAACCGGCGTGCGGTTTGACGGCGCCCTTCGCTGGGCTAAGTTGGCCGTCCAACAGGCAGCAGTTCGACCGCAGCCTTTCGCAAACCGCATCGACCTGATCCATGGCGCTCGAGACCAAGATCTGCGGCATCAATTCCGAGGCGGCGATGGATGCCGCCATCGCCGGCGGCGCGGCGCTGGTCGGGCTCGTCTTCTTCGCCCGGAGCGCGCGCAATCTCAGCCTCGACCGGGCCGCGGCGCTGGCCGCCCGCGTGCCGGCCGGCGTCCGGCGCGTGGGGCTCGTGGTGGACGAACCGGACGAGCGGCTCGACGAGATCATGCGCGCCGTGCCGCTCGACATGCTGCAGCTTCACGGCGCCGAGACGCCGGAGCGCGTTTCCGCGGTCAGGGCGCGCTACGGCAAGCCCGTCATGAAGGCGATCCCGGTCGCGACGCGCGAGGATCTGGCGCTGGCCGAGCGCTATGTCGCGGTCGCCGACCGCCTCCTCTTCGACGCGAAGCCGCCGGCCGCCATGGCGGAGGCCTTGCCGGGCGGCAACGCGCTCTCCTTCGACTGGGATCTCCTCGGCGGACGGAACTGGGCGAAGCCCTGGATGCTGGCGGGCGGGCTCAATGCCGGGAATCTCGCCGACGCGGTCGCGCGCAGCGGCGCACGGCGCGTCGACGTCTCGTCCGGCGTCGAGGATCGCCCCGGCGTGAAGAGCCCGGCGAAGATCGAAGCGCTGCTGCGGCTCGCCGCGACCCTCTGACGCCCCGCGTTTGCCCGCGATCCCGCCCGTCATTCCCCCGCCCGTCATTCCCAGGCGGGGAAATGACCCTCGGCGGCGAGCGCCATCAGCGCGCCTTCGAGCGCGACCATGGTGCCCGCCTTGTCGCCCTGCCAGAAGATCGGCGCGCCGACGAAGGCATCGACGAAGAACGGCACCGGCAGCCAGGCGCCCTTCGGCAGCACCTTGCCGATTCCATGCAGGAAGACGGGCGTCACCGGCACATCCGGCCGTCGCTTCATCAGATGCGCGACGCCGGTCTTGAAGGCGGTGGGATGCTCCGGCTCGCCGCGAGTGCCTTCGGGATAGAGGATGAGGATGTCGCCCGCATCGAGCGCCGCGGCGAGCGGGGCCAGCGGATCGCCGCCGTGCGCGCCGCGATCGATCGGCAATATGCCGACGATCTCCCGCGCGAACCAGGCGAGGCCCGGCCTTGTAAGGAAGTAATCGGCCGCCGCCACCGGCCGGAGGCGCGGCAGGAGGGCCTGCGGCAACAGGGCCATCAGCACGAAAGTGTCGAAATGGCTGTTGTGGTTGGCGACGATCACCGCCGGCCCCGCCGCCGGCAGCCGCTCGCGGTGGCGCGCATTGATGCCGAGCGCCATCAGCATCACCGGTCGCACCACGAGCGCGAAGAAGAGCCAGCGCAGCAGGCGGGCGAAGAGACCGGTCATCGTCAGAAGAAGAAATAGCGCGTGAAATGGAAGAAGAGCGGCGCGGTGTAGGTGAGGCTGTCGAGCCGGTCGAGCACGCCGCCATGGCCGGGAAGGAGCGCGCCGCTGTCCTTGACGCCGAGATCGCGCTTGATAGCCGAGATGGTGATGTCGCCGACGAAGCCGGCGAGCCCGAGCAGGAACGAGATGCCGAGGGCCGCCTCCCAGCCGAAGGGCGTGAGGAAAGGTGCAAGCGCCGCGCCGATCACCATGGTGGTGGCGATGCCGCCGACGAGCCCGGCCCAGCTCTTGTTGGGGCTGACGCGCGGGACGACCCTGGCGCGGCCGAGGCTCTTGCCCCAGACATATTGGGCGACGTCGTTGGCCTCGGTCAGGATCAGCAGATAGAGCAGCAGCCCCGCCCCGCCGCCCACGGGATTGCCGGCATCGGGCAGCACCAGCAGATAGGCGGCGTGGCTGAGCGAGAACACCGTCGCCATCAGCCCCCAATTGAGCGTGCCGAGCGCCTTGAGGAAGCCCTTGGTCTCGCCGCGCAGCAGCATCGGCACCGGCAGCAGCAGGAACATGTAGACCGGGACGAAGATGACGAACAGGCCGTACCAGCCGGTCGCGACCCAGTAATACTGCACCGGCACCGCGAGATAGACCCAGAGCAGCACCTGCCGGTCCACGCGCCGCGTCGGGATCAGCGACAGATATTCCTTGAGGGCGAGGAAGCTGACCACGCCGAGGAAGCAGAGTGCCGCGGTGCGGCTGAGGAGGATCGCGCCCGAGAAGAGCAGGATCATGATCCACCAGCTCCGAAGCCGCGCCGCGAGCTCCGGCGTGCCGAGCCGCGGCACGCGCCGGCCGAGCCCGAAGACAAGGAGGCTCGCCATGATCAGCACCGCGAAGACGCCGGCGAGCGCCCAGACAAGATTGGGCGCGAGGTGGCTTGCGATCATGCGCCGCCTTCGCGAAGCGCCGCCGCGAGGCGCCGCCAGACGGTCGCGAGCCCGAGCGCCAGCGCCGCCAGCAGCAGCGCATCGACCCCCCAGCCCGGCCGCGGAAAGATGGCGAGGATCAGCGCGAGCGATCCGAGGAAGAAGGCGCGGTCGCTCTTGCCGAACGGCCCGTCATAGCGCCGGCTCCCGCCCACCGCCGGCCCGAGCAGGCCGGCGAACTCGACGAGCGCCGCGACGAAGGCGAGCAGCACGAGGAGCGCCCCCGGCATGCCCGGCACCAGCGCCAGCGGAAGCAGCAGCGCCGCATCGGCAATGACGTCGCCGAGCTCGTTCAGCAGGGCGCCGAGCCGGCTCGCCTGCCCGTGCTCGCGGGCGAGCATGCCGTCGATCGCGTTGAGCGCCATGCGGAGGAAGAGGAGCGGCGGATAGAGCAGCAGCGGCCAGCGCGCGGCCGGCGCTGCGGCGACCAGGACACCGCCCAGGATCGACAGCAGCAATGCCGCCACCGTCACCTGGTTGGCGGTGACGCCCGCGCGCGCGAGCCGCGCCGTCATCGGCCGGAGCCGCGCCTGGAAGCGCGGCTTCAGATCATTGAGCGTCGCCATCGATCCCCTCGGGGTCCGGCCATCCTGCACCGAAATCCGGCCCCTCCGCAGGTCTTAGTTTTGCCACAAAACCCGCCTTTGCTTCGCCCCGGAGTCAGGACGGCCGGGGTGTCCTCGAGATGCGGCGGAGGCGGGGGTTGGGGAAAAGCCGGGCGACGGCCGCGACGGCGATCATGCTCACGCTGGCGAGCTGCGCCACGAGCGTTCCGCCGGCCCCCAGCCCGCCCGCCGCCTTCGCCATCCCGATCTTCTATGCGACCAACCGCAACGATACCGGCGCGGCGACCCTGATCGCGCGGTTCGGCGCGGAGCCTTCGGCGCTCTCCTACGGACGCGTCGAGATCGGCATCCCGGCCGATCACCGCATCGGCACGATCGAGACCACGTCTTCCTGGAACATCGTGGCGAGCGACGCGGACGAAAGCGATTTCGCGATCGGGCCGGTGACCTCGCTCGCGCCCGCGACGCTGCTGACCGCGCTCGACGCCGAGGTCGCGAAAACCGACTATGCGCCGATCCTCGTTTTCATTCACGGCTTCAACAACGGGTTCGAAGGCACGCTGCGCCGCACCGCGCAGCTCGCCGCCGATCTCGACTGGCGCGGCGCGGTCCTGGCCTATGCCTGGCCCTCGCGCCAGGCCATGTTCGAGTTCGGCGCCGACCGCAGCAACGCCGAGGCGTCGGCGGCGCCGCTTCGCGTCTTCCTGCAGATGCTCGCCAACCGGCGCGGCGGCGGGCCGATCGATATCGTCGCGCACTCCATGGGAAGCCGCGTGCTGCTGCTGGCGCTGGCCGGCATGCCGCAGCCGCAGCGCCCCTTCGACGAGATCGTGCTGGCGGCGCCCGAAATATCGCGGGAGGAGTTCCTGGCGCTGGCGCCGCGCACCATCGCGAGCGCAAGGCGCGTGACGCTCTACGCCTCGGACGGCGACCTGCCGCTCATGCTGGCGGCGCAGCTCTTCGGGACTCCCTCCGCGGGCGATGCGAACGGCGGGCCGCTGCTGACGCCCGGCATCGACAGCATCGACGCCTCGGCCGTCAGCGGCGACATGCTGGGCCATTCCTATTACGGCGACAGCCGCGCTGTGCTCGCGGATCTGCATCAGCTCCTCAATAACGGCCTCGGCCCGGCGCAGCGCTTCGGGCTCCGGCCGCGCGACGTCGGCGAAGGCCGCTATTGGGAGCTAAAACCCTGAGCGGGCTCGCCTAATCCCGACGATCGCGCGCTTTTGACCTTTAGGTCCGCCTATGGTTCATTGCGCCCCGGGCACCGCCCCTTCGCAACTCGGGAATTTTCGGCCTTGAGCAGCCTCAATACCTACCGCGCCGGCCCCGACGAGCACGGCCATTTCGGCATCCATGGCGGCCGCTTCGTCGCCGAGACGCTGATGCCGCTGATCCTCGCGGTGGAGAAGGCCTATGAGGCGGCGAAGCGCGATCCGAGCTTCAAGGCCGAGCTCGACTACTACCTCGAGCATTATGTCGGCCGCCCGAGCCCGCTCTATTTCGCCGAGCGGCTGACGCGGGAGCTCGGCGGCGCGAAGATCTATTTCAAGCGCGACGAGCTCAACCATACGGGCGCGCACAAGATCAACAACTGCATGGGCCAGATCCTGCTGGCCAGGCGCATGGGCAAGACGCGCATCATCGCCGAGACCGGCGCCGGCCAGCATGGCGTGGCGACGGCGACGGTCTGCGCGCTCTTCGACCTGCCCTGCACCGTCTATATGGGCGCCACCGACATCGAGCGGCAGAAGCCGAACGTGTTCCGGATGCGGCTCCTCGGCACCGAGGTGAAGCCGGTCCATAGCGGCACCGCGACCCTGAAGGACGCGATGAACGACGCGCTGCGCGACTGGGTCGCCAATGTCGAGAACACCTTCTACATCATCGGCACGGTGGCGGGCCCGCATCCCTACCCGGCGATGGTGCGCGACTTCCAGTCGGTGATCGGCGAGGAAGTGCGCGAGCAGCTCCGCAAGGCCGAGGGCCGCCTGCCCGACAGCCTCGTCGCCGCGATCGGCGGCGGCTCGAACGCGATGGGCCTCTTCCATCCGTTCCTCGACGATGCTTCCGTCAAGATGTACGGGGTCGAGGCGGCGGGCGACGGCATCGAGACCGGCAAGCATGCCGCCTCGCTCAATGGCGGCCGGCCGGGCGTGCTGCATGGCAACCGCACTTATCTGCTGCAGACCGACGACGGGCAGATCGTCGACGCCCATTCGATCTCGGCCGGCCTCGACTATCCCGGCATCGGTCCGGAGCATGCCTGGCTCAACGATACGGGGCGGGTGAGCTACGTCTCCGCGACGGACAAGGAAGCGCTCGACGCCTTCCAACTCTGCTCGCGCACCGAGGGCATCATCCCCGCGCTCGAGCCGGCCCACGCGCTCGCCCATGTGCGGCGGATCGCACCCAGGCTGCCGAAGGATCACCTGCTGGTCATGAACATGTGCGGTCGCGGCGACAAGGATATCTTCACTGTGGCCGAGCATCTGGGGACGAAGCTGTGAGCGCCGCGACGCGGGGCCCCGACTCCGGCCGCATCGCGAAGCGCTTCGCCGCGCTGAAGGCGGCGGGCCGCGGCGGTCTCGTCACCTTCGTCACCGGCGGCGATCCCGACGCCGAAACCTCGCTCGCGATCCTCCGGGGATTGCCCGGGGCCGGCGCCGACCTCATCGAGATCGGCATGCCCTTCTCCGACCCGATGGCGGACGGGCCGGCGATCCAGGCTTCGAGCCTCCGCGCCCTCAAGGCGGGGGCTACGCTCGCCGGGACGCTGGCGCTGGTCGAGGCGTTCCGCGCCGCCGACCGCGACACGCCGATCGTGCTGATGGGCTACTATAACCCGATCTATTCCTTCGGCGTCGATCGCTTCCTCGGCGAGGCGAAGCGCGTCGGGGTCGATGGGCTCATCATCGTCGACCTGCCGCCGGAGGAGGACGGGGAGCTCTGCATTCCGGCGCTCGCGGCGGGCGTGAACTTCGTCCGCCTCGCCACGCCCACGACCGACGACAAGCGGCTCCCCGCCGTGCTCGGCAACAGCAGCGGTTTCGTCTATTACGTCTCGATCATGGGCATCACCGGCACCCGCTCCGCCGGTGCGGCCGAGGTGCGCAAAGCGGTCGAGCGGCTGAAGCGCCACACCGCGCTTCCGGTCGCGGTCGGCTTCGGCATCCGCACCCCGACGCAGGCGGCCGAGGTCGCCGCGGTGGCCGACGCGGCGGTGGTGGGCACCGCCATCGTCGAGCAGATCGCCGGGAATCTCGACGAGAAGGGCCGCGCCAGGCCCGGCCTCGCCGAGCGGGTGCTCGCTTTCGTCGCGACGCTGGCCGACGGCGTGCGCGGCAAGGAAACGGTCGCGTCGTGAGCTGGCTCACCAATTTCGTCCGGCCGAAGCTGCAGGCGCTCGTCCGCAAGAACAACGTTCCGGACAATCTCTGGGAGAAATGTCCCGGCTGCGGGCAGATGATCTTCCACCGCGAGCTCGAGGCGAACCTCCGCGTCTGCACGCAATGCGGCCACCATCTTCGCCTCACCTGGCAGAAGCGCCTCGGCCTCCTCTTCGACGACGGCGCCTTCGGGCGCATCGAGCTCGCCCGGACCGACCCCGATCCGCTCAAGTTCCGCGACCGCAAGCGCTATGGCGAGCGGCTCAAGGAATCCCAGGCCAAGACCGGCGAACAGGACGCGATCGTCGTCGCCCACGGCACGATGGGCGGGCTCAAGACGGTGATTGCCGCCTTCAATTTCGACTTCATGGGCGGCTCGATGGGGGCCGCGGTCGGCGACGGGCTGATCGCCGCGGCGCGGCTCGCGGTCGCCGAGAAGGCGCCGCTCATCGTCATCCCCGCCTCGGGCGGCGCGCGCATGCAGGAGGGCATCATCTCCCTCATGCAGATGCCGCGCAGCATTATCGCGGTGGACGAGGTGAAGGAAGCAGGCCTGCCCTATATCGTGCTGCTGAGCGACCCGACGACGGGCGGCGTCAGCGCCTCCTTCGCCATGCTGGGCGACATCGCCGTGGCGGAGCCGGGCGCGGTGATCGGCTTCGCCGGGGCACGGGTGATCGAGGAAACCATCCGCGAGAAGCTGCCGGAAGGGTTCCAGCGTTCCGAATATCTGCTGGAGCACGGCATGGTCGATCTGGTCGTGCCGCGGGCGGAGCTGCGGGAGACCCTGATCCGCATTCTCCGGCTGCTGCGCCAGCCGCGCCTGGACGCGACCGGCCTCGTGCCCTACCAGGCGGTCTGAGCCGGCGACGTTCTTGCCTCGGCGCAACGCCATGACACCCGACGCATCGATCGACCGGCGTCCCTACAGGCCGAGCGCGAGCGCCGGCCGATGACGCACCCCGCGGGAAGCGACCTCGTTCTCGAGCGGCTGACCAGGCTGCATCCGAAGATCATCGATCTGACGCTCGATCGCGTCTGGCGCCTCCTCGCGCGCACCGGCCATCCGGAACGTCGGCTGCCGCCCGTCCTCCATGTCGCCGGCACCAACGGCAAAGGGTCGGTCATCGCCTATCTCCGCGCCATGCTGGAGGGGGCCGGACACCGGGTGCATGTCTATAGCTCGCCGCATCTCGTGCGGTTCCACGAGCGCATCCGCCTCGCAGGCGCCCTCATCGACGAGGCGGAGCTGCTCGCGCTGCTCGAGGAATGCGAGCGGGCGAACGGCGCCGACCCCATCACCTTCTTCGAGATCACCACTGTCGCCGCCTTCCTCGCCTTCACGCGCCATCCGGCCGATATCCTGCTGCTGGAGGTCGGGCTCGGCGGGCGGCTCGACGCCACCAACGTGATCGAGCGGCCGGCGCTTTCGGTGCTGACCCCGATCTCCTTCGACCATATGCAGTATCTCGGCGACAGCCTGGCGAAGATCGCCTTCGAGAAAGCCGGCATCATGAAGCCGGGCGTGCCTGCCGTGGTCGGGCCGCAGGTTCCCGAAGCGGCTGCAGTATTCGAGGCGCGCGCGGGCGAGCTCGGCCTGCCCTTGCATCGCGCTGGCCATGAATGGCGGGCGCGGCAGCAGGGCGACCGGCTGCTCTTCGCCGACCAGGACGGCGAACGCGCGTTCCCGCTGCCGCGGCTGCTGGGCGCCCATCAGATCGAGAATGCCGGGATGGCGCTCGCCGCGGCGGGCATGCTGAAGCGGAGCGGCTTCCGTCTCGACGACCGAAATGCGGCGCGCGGACTCGAGACGGTGGAATGGCCGGCGCGGCTGCAGCGCCTGACGCGAGGTCCGCTGGTCGAGAGCCTGCCGCCTGGCTGGGAACTCTGGCTCGATGGCGGGCACAATGCGGCAGCGGGCGAGATCCTCGCCGCGCAGGGGCGACGCTGGCGGCAGGAGCGGCCCGACCTGCCGCTCCATCTCGTCTTCGGCATGCTCGACACCAAGCAGCCGGTCGAGTTCCTGCGGCCGCTCTCCGATGTCGCGGCGGATGTGCGGGCCGTCGCCATCGGCGGCGGGCATCAGAGCCTGACGGCCGACGCGATGGTCGCGGCGGCGATCGCCGGCGGGTTCGAGGATGCGCGACCGGCGCCGAGCGTGGCGGCGGCGCTGCGGGACATCCTGGCGCGCGCCGTCCGGCCCGGCCGCGTGCTGATCTGCGGCTCGCTCTATTTCGCGGGCGAGGTCCTCGCCGAGAACGGCTGAACGCTGCCGCCGGTCAGTTGGCCGGCGCCGCGCTTTCCCGGAAATACTCGGCCGCGGCGCCTACGCCGGCCCCCGGCGTCAGCGTCGCGCCGAGATCGCGCAGCGCCATCTCCGAGCCGCCCAGCGCCGCCAGCACCATCAGCTCGTTGAGCTCGCCCAGATGGCCGATGCGGAAGGCCTTGCCGGCGAGCCGCGCGAGCCCGACGCCGAGCGACAGGTTGTAGCGGCGATAGGCATGTTTCACGAGCAGCCCGGCATCGATTCCCGCCGGCGTCAGGATCGTGCTCACGGTATCGGAGTGCCATTGCGGGGCCCCGGCGCAGAGACGGAGCCCCCAGGCCGCCACGCCGCGCCGCACGCCTTCCGCCATGCGGTGATGGCGGCGGAAGACGTTCGGCAGGCCCTCCGAGAGCAGCAGGTCGACCGAAGCGCGCAGCCCGCGCAGCAGGGTCATGGGCGGGGTATAGGGGAAATGGCCGTCGCGGTTCGTCCGCAGCATGTCCTCGAAGGAAAAGAAGCTCCGCGGCAGCTTCGCCGTCTTCATCGCCGCCAGCGCCTTGTTGCTGACCGCGACGATGGCAAGGCCGGTCGGCAGCATGAAGCCCTTCTGCGAGCCTGCCACCGCCACATCGACGCCCCATTCCGCCATGCGGAAATCGATCGAGGCGATCGAGGAGACGCCGTCGACGAAGAGCAGCGCCGGATGGTTCGCCGCGTCGAGCGCACGGCGCACCGCCGCGACATCGGAGGTGACGCCGGTCGCCGTCTCGTTATGGGTGACGAGCACGGCCTTGATCTCGTGCGCGCGGTCGGCGCGGAGACGCTCGGCATAGGTCTCGACCGGCACGCCCTCGCCCCAGTCGACCTCGACCGCATCCACCGCAAGCCCGTAACGGCGGCAGAGCCCGGTCCAGAGCTCGCTGAAGACGCCGAAGCAGGCGCCGAGCACCTTGTCGCCGGGCGAAAGCGTGTTGGTCACCGCCGCCTCCCAGCCGCCGGTGCCCGAGGACGGAAAGACGAAGACCTGGCCATCGCGCATCTGGAAGATCTGCTTGAGATCGGCGAAGAGCGGCAGGATGAAATCCGCGACGTCGGGCGCACGCTGATCCTCCTGTACGACGGTGAGCGCCTGGCGCACCGCCTCCGGCATGTTGGTCGGTCCGGGAATGAAGAGGAAATTGCGGCCTGTCGCCATGACCTGCTCCGTCGTCTGCGGCGGAATGCGGAAGCGGCCGATCGCGCGCACTGTCCGCTCCGCAGCCGCGCCGCCTCATCCTTGACGGCAACGCCGCCGGCTCGTCGCGTGGAATCCGCGGATCGGGACAATTGGTCGCATCCTCCGGTTGCGACAAGACGCCAGCTCCTGCCTCGCTTCGCAGGTTTCTGACGGCAGCGTCAGAATGAAACGTTGCGAGCGGAGGTTGTTCATCGACGGAAGCGATGCTTTGCGCACGCCATCGAAGAGATTTCAGCGACGCCCCGAAAAGCAGAACCCCGCCGAAACGGGCGGGGTTCGATCAAGGGCAAGACGCGGGGGAATCGACGCGGCCGGAACCGCGCCGGGCGGCGGGCGTCAGATCACCGATTCGACCCACTCCACGAGCTTGTTCTTCGGCAGCGCGCCGATCTTCGTCGCCGCCACCTGACCGTCCTTGAACAGCATCAGGGTCGGGATGCCGCGCACGCCGTATTTCCGCGGCGTCGCCGGATTCTCGTCGATGTTCATCTTGGCGACGGTGACCTTGCCGGTCATCTGCTGTGCGATCTCTTCCAGTGCGGGCGCGATCATCTTGCAAGGTCCGCACCACTCGGCCCAGAAATCCACCAGGACGGGTCCGGACGCCTTCAGCACGTCGGTGTCAAAGTTGGAGTCGGAAACCTTGGTCGTTGCCATCTGTCTACCTTGTGGCTGAAAGACCCTGCGGACGCCGGGTCGGAAGATCGCGAATTCCGTCACGAAACTTAAGAAGCCGCCCCGGTAGCGTCAAGGCAGGTGCCGGCATAGCAGCTCCTCGGGCAGCTCCATGAGGCTTGGAACTTCCGTCCAGAGCAGAAAGCAACGCACCGTGCGGTTACGATAGATGTCGGCGAGCAGCGCGCGATAGGTCGCCATCTGCTTGAGATAGACGACCGGCACCTCGTCGAGTCGCGTCCCGGGCGGCCGGTTGGTCTTGAAGTCCACGATCCAGATCGCATCCTCCGCGATCACCAGCCGGTCGATCTGGCCCGCGACCGCGAAGCCCGTCCCGTCCGCCCGCGCAAGCCTGCCCGCGATCGGCTGCTCGGCGCGTCCGTTCGCCTGCCAGAGCGATGCGAAGGCGGGATCGGCGAGCAGCGCCGTCACGCGCGCCGCGATGTCCTTGCGTTCGCCGGCTTCGAGATCGCGCGCCTGCGCATCGAGGAAGCGCCGCGCGGCCGTCGCGCGCGCCGCGACCGGCAGGTCGGGCAAGGTCTGCAGCAGGCGGTGAATGAGCCGGCCGCGGCGATAGGCGCGCGCGCGATCGCCCGCGACGGGCGAGAGCGGCGCCGGCTCCTCTTCGGCGGGACGCGAGGGGGCGAGCGGCCGGTCGGTGCGCGCCGCCGGGGCCGGGCGCACCGCCCAGTCGGGCAGTTCGGGGAGCGCCGCCGCCGCCGGGCCCGCCTCGTGCGCGCGGTCGGGCGGCGCGCTCTGCGCCGAAGCCAGGCGGCGCGCGACGCCGTTCCAGCCTTCCGCCTCGCCGAAGGCGAAGGCTTCGCCCTTGTCGCCGAGCGCGCCCTGCACGAGCTCGTGCCAGTTCTGCTTCGGCGCGGCGCGCCTGCCGATCCAGCCGCCGACATAGAGCCGGTCCTCGGCACGGGTCATGCCCACATAAAGCAACCGCCGATATTCGCGCTGCTCGGCCTCGCGCTTCTGCTGAAGCGCCGTGGTCGCGACCTCGTCGGCATCGGCGCTGCGCGGGATCCAGAGCGGAAGCTGTTCGCCGCGACGCTCGATCCAGACGAGACGCGGTGCCTTGCTGGAGATGCCGGTGGTGTCGGGCAGGATCACGATCGGCGCCTGAAGGCCTTTCGCCCCGTGCACCGTCATGATGCGCACCTGGCCGCCCGATTCCTGGTCGAGATCGCGCTTGATCTCGACGCCGCCGGCCTCGAACCAGTGGAGAAAGCCTTCGAGCGTCGGCGGATGGCTGCCGCCGTGATCGAGCGCCAGCCGGAGAAACTCGTCGATCGGGTCGGCCGCGTCATGGCCGAGCCGCGCGATCAGCCGGCGGCGCCCGCCGCGCCGCCCGAGCAGCTCCGCATAGAGCCGGTAGGGCGGCAGGAAATCGACGCGCGCCAGGAGATCGCCGAGCAGCGCCGCCGCGGCCGCGAATGCCGGCGTCGCCGCCGCGCGCCGCCGGAGCTCCGACCAGAGCGAGCGCGACCCGCGCGCATGGGCGAGATCGAAGAGCGCTTCCTCCGAAAGCCCGACCAGCGGGCTCTTCAAGACGGTCGCGAGGGTGAGGTCGTCGTCCGGCAGGAGCAGGAAGCGGCCGAGCGCCACCAGATCCATCACCGCGATATGCTCGCCGAGCTTCAGGCGGTCGACGCCGGCGACCGGCACGTCGCGTCGCTTCAAGGATCGCGCGAGATGCTCGACGAAGGCGTTGCGCCGCCGCACCAGCACCAGCACGTCGCCCGGCTCGACCGTGCGGTCGCGGGACGCGATGCGGTCCTGCCCGAGCATCGCCGTGATGCGGTCGGCGATCGCCTCGGCGAGGCGCGCCATCGGGTCGTCGGCGCCCTGCAGCGTGACCGGCGGATCCCAGGCCTCGGCGTCCGGCGCCTCCATCGCCGCGGCGAGCGGCCAGAGCTCGACGAGGCCGGCCTGGCCTTCGCGGCTCGGGCGATGGCGCACGACGGTGCCGGCCTCGGCCACGCCGTCGCGCGCGGCCGCCTGCGCGAACACCGCATCGACCGCCTCCAGCACCGCCGCCACGGACCGGAAGGAGACGTCGAGCGGCACCGCCTCGAGGCTCCGCCCGATGCGCGACAGCCGCGCCGCGAAATGCTCGCGCATGCGGTGGAAGGCTTCGGGATCGGCGCCCTGGAAGCTGAAGATCGACTGTTTCGCGTCGCCGACGGCGAAGACCGTGCGCTGCTCCTCGCGGGCGCCTTCGCCGGCGAAGAATTCCTCGGCGAGCGCCGCCACGATCTCCCATTGCGCGGGCGCGGTGTCCTGCGCCTCGTCGATCAGGATGTGGTCGATTCCGCCGTCGAGCTTGTAGAGCACCCAGGGCGCGATGCCCGGCCGGCGCAGCAGATGCCGCGCATGCTCGATGAGATCGGCATAGTCGAGCCGCGCCCGTTGCCGCTTCGCCGCCGCATAGTCGTCGAGCACGGCGGCGGCGAGGCGGAGCAGCGCCTCGGTCGCCTGGGCGATGCCGGCGGCCTTCATGGCCTCGACGCATCGCAGGAGACGCTCGGCCTCCGCGCGCAGCACCGAGTCCGCGCCGGGCGATTTCTGCTCCGCCGCCTTGACGATCAGGGTCTTGCGGATGCCGCCATCCTTCGTCAGGAACTGCCGGCAATAGCCGGCGAAGCCGGAGAGCCGGGCAGCCCGGTCGCCGGCGAGCCAGGCCGTGATCGCACCGGCGCAGGCCTGGTTCGCAGCCGAGCCCTGGCGCAGCGCCGCCGCCGCGAAGCGCAGCCCCAGCAGCTCGAGCGCGGCATCCGACACGGCCTCCGCGCCGATCGTCTCGGGCGTGGCGCCCGCGGGAACGCGGAGCGCATCGCGGATGGCGGCGATGACGCGCTCGGTCCCGCCCGCGCCCTCGAAGAGTCGTTCGATGCGGTCGCGCTCGCCGGTGAGCAGATGCATGAGCGCATCGAAATCGCTTTCGCCGACCCGGGCGGTGACGATCGCGAGCGCCGACTTCAAGGCCGGGTCGTCGCCGGCTTCAGCCCGCGCCAGCACGCGCTCGCGGAGATCGATCAGCAGCTCCGCTGAATCATGGTCCTCGAGCACGGCGAAATGCGGCGGCACGCCCGCCTCGATCGGGAAGCGCGCGAGGAGCGACTGACAGAAGCTATGGATCGTCATGATGCGCATGCCGCCCGGCGCATCGAGCAAGGTCGCGAAGAGCCGCCGCGCCCGGGCGAGCAGCGCTTCGGTCACCGGCTCGTCGGCAAGCTCGTCGAGCGCCTTGCGCAACGCGCCCGTCTCCATCGCGGCCCAGGCCGCCAGACGATCGGCGACGCGGTTCGCCATCTCGGCGGCGGCGGCCTTCGTATAGGTGAGGCAAAGCAGCCGCGTCGGCGGGGTGCCGGCGAGCAGCAGCCGCAGCAGCCGGTCGACCAGCACCTTGGTCTTGCCGCTGCCGGCCGAGGCATTGACCCAGACCGACCGGCGCGGGTCCGCCGCGCGGCGCTGGGCATCGCGCGCGGCTTCTTCCGCTGCACCGGGCTTCGGGCGCGGTGTCGTCATTCGGCGTCCCCGACGGCCGACCAGGCCTTCACCCGGGCGAGATGCGCATAGTCGCTGTAGCGTGGCGCCGTGTCGGCGCGGGGCGAGGGAAGATAGGGCGTCTCCGCCCGGTCGAAATGCCGGATGAGCTCGGTCAGCCCGGCGAGCGCGGCCGCGGCGATCGCCGCCGGGTCCTGCTCCACCGCCTCGATCTCGCCGGCGGGATCGCCGCCGGAGAGGCGCCAATGGGCGAGCGCGGCGATCGCCGCCGGCGCGATCCCTTCGAAGCCGCCCGCGAGCAGCATTGCCGCCTCGAGCGGAAGCTGCGGGGCGAAGCCCTGAAGGATCTCGGATTTCTTCGGCAGAAGCCCCGTCTTGTAGTCGATCACCGCCAGCCGCCCGTCCTGCCGGCGATCGATCCGGTCGGCCTTGGCAGTCAGGATGAAGGCGCCGCCCGGCACCTCGATCGCGAGCTGCCCCCGCCGTTCCGACCACGAGCGTTCGATTTCGGCAAGCTCGGCCGTGCGCGCGGCGGCGAACCAGCGCGCGATGCGCGCGAAGCGCGGCCACCAGAAGGCGCGGATCGCCGGGCGGTCGAGCAGCTCGCCGAACGCCGCCTCGCCGATGGCGAGCAGCGCCGGCAGCGGGTCTTCCGGCAGTGCTGCCGGATAGCGCTCGATGAAGCGATCGAGCGCGCGGTGGATGGCGTCGCCGCGCTGCGCCGCATCCGGCGGCTGGTCGAGCGGATCGAGCGCGCGCAGCTTCAGGATATGGCGCGCATAGATCGCGTAGGGATCGCGCATCCAGGTGCCGATCTCGGTGACCGACAGCCGCCGCGGCCGGAGCGCCACGGGCGGGCGCGGCTCCGGCCGCCTTTCCGGATCGAGCGCCGCCGGCCGGTCGAGCGCCGCGGCCCAGGCGAGATAGGGCCGCCGGGCATCGAGCGTCGCGGGCGGGATCCCTTTCGCCTGGAGCAGCGCATCGATGCGGGTCAGCCATCGCGCGGGCACGGCGGGGGCGCCGTCGGCCTTGGCGGCGCGCGTCATCACGGCGAGGGGCGCAGCCGCGGCAAGGGCGAAATCGAGCGCCGCGAGGCCGACCCTTCGCTCCGGCGAGGGCAGCCCGAACGCCTCCCGCATCGGCCGGCTCATCCAGGGATCGGCCGCCGGCTCGGGCGGCCAGCTCCCTTCGTTGAGGCCGCCCAGCACGATGAGATCCGCCTGCTGCAGCCGGGCCTCGAGCAGCCCCCAGATGAAGAGCCGCGGATGCCGCCCCTGACGCGGCCGCACCACGGCGCGGCTCATCAGGGTCTCGAACAAGGCCGCATAGTCGCGGCCGGCGACCGGGGCTGCGACGCGGGCGGCGCCCGCCAGCTCCTCGATGAAGCGCGCCGCCGCATCGCCGGCATCGCCGGCCCAGAGCCGTGCGCGGCCCGTCCGATCGTCGCTCTCGGCCAGCGTCTCGGCGAGCAGCGCATGGGCGCGCACGAGCTCGGCGAGCGGGATCGGCCGGCGCGAAGCCACCAGCGCGAAGAAGGGCTGCATCGCGCGGGCGAGCCGCGCGAACCAGGCGCGCGGCGGCGCCGAGCGCGCATCGCCCCTCCCGGTTGCCGCCAGCGCCGCCTCGAGGCCGGCGAGACCGGGTGCCGGACGCGGCCCGCGCAAGGCGGCGCGCTCGAGCCGCCGCACCCGCGCGCGAAATCGCCCCGGCGAGGTGCCGCCGGCGACCAGCGGATGCTTCAGCAGGGAGAGCAGCGGCACCGGTGCGGCATCGGCGACCGCCGCCGCGGCGATGAGCCGGAGCAGCGCGCCCGGCGGCGTCTCGGACAAGGGCTCGCCCGCCGAATCGTCGATCTCGATGTTCCAGCGCCCGAGCTCGGCCGTCACGCGACGCGCGAGACGGCGATCGGGCGTCACCAGGGCCGCACGCCGGCCTTCGACCTCGACGGCTTCGCGCAGCAGCAATGCGATGGCGAGCGCCTCTTCCTGCTCGTTCGCGCAATCGATGCGGCGCAGCCCGATCCGCTCCGCATCGCCGCCTTCGATCCGATCGACGCCGATCAGGCCCGTCACCAGCCGCTGCCTTGCCGCCTCGCTCGGCTTGCGCGTCCAGCGGTCGGTGAGCGGCGCCGGCAACAGCGCCTCGGCGAGAAAGGCGCTCCGCAGGGCAAGGGCCGGCGCCGGCACGGCGCCCGGCCAAGGCAGCACCGCATCGGGCGGGCAACCGAGCCGGTCGAGCAGGCGGATCGGGCCATGCTGCGGATGGCTCGGGTCCTGCCGGACGGCGAGCCAGTATTCCGCATCGCCGCGATCGAGCCCGGCGAGCAGGATACGGCCTTGGGGAAGCGCGGCGACCGCGGCGATCAGCTCGGCGGTCGCCGGGATGCTGCCGGTCGAGCCGGCGACGATCACGGGGTCCTGCGGCGGGTCGCGGCGCCAGCGCGCGGCTTCCGCCTCGAGCAGCCGGTTCCGGCGCGCCGCGGGCCCGATGCCGCCCGCTTCGCGTTCGATGGCGGGCCAGCCTTCCGTCGCGATCTTGAGGAACTCGACGGTTTCGCCCCAATGCTGGGCCAGGTCCGCCGGCACCAGCTCGGCGAGCTTCGCGAAGGAGAGCCGCTCGGTTTCGACCTGGTCGATGAGCTGCGCGAGCGCGCCGGCGAGCGAAGCGGCCTGCTCGGGCGGCATGGCCCGGCCGCGCGCCGCAGCGGCCTTCCCGACCAGCGCCGCCAGCAGGAGCTGCCGCTCGAGTGGCGCCAGCAGCGACGGCAGGCCTGCATCGCCGCTCTCGGGCTGGAGCTCGCCGCCGAGCAGCAGCTCTTCCTCGTCGATGTCGCCGAGCGGCACGAGCAGCGGCAGCAGCAGCGCGCGGCCGTCGCTTTCGCGGAGGAACGCTTCCTGGAGCGCGCGGCAGGCGCGGCGCGTCGGCATCAGGATGCGATAGCGGGCGAGCGCCACCGGGTCGCCGCCCGTCTCCGCCAGCAGGCTCCGCGCCAGGCAGTCGACGAAGGAGAGGCCCGCCGGAATGGTGAAAACCTTGCCGCGAGCGCTCGCTCCGGGCGCGGCGTCGATCATCGGCCCTATCCCGCGAAGCCGGTTTCGGCGAGCCGCGCCTCGACCTCGGCCAGATGGCGCGGCGTGCTCACATGATACCAGTCGCCGTCATGGCGGATGCCGTAAAGCCGGCCCGCCTCGATGGCGCGGTCATAGAGCAGATTGAGCGAGAAGAACCCGTCCGGCGCGCCCGCGAAGAGACGCGGATGCAGGATCTGCAGGCCGGAGAAGAGGAAGGGTGCCACCTCCAGCTCCTTGCGGCGCCGGATGCGCCCGTCGGGGCCGAGGATGAAATCGCCCGGCCCGTCATAGCCGACGGCGGTCACCGTCGGCTGCAGCAGCAGCACGCCGTCCGTCTCCGCTTCGTCCCAGGCGCCGGCGAGACGATGGATCGCGTCCTCGCGGCCATTGAGCCAGAGGATCTTGGCGTTGACCGAGAGGAAGGGGTCGGGTCCCAGCAGCGGCAGCGCCTTCCGGATGCCGCCGCCGGTCTCGAGGATCTCCGGCTCGTGCGAGAACAGTATCTCGATGTCGCGCCGCCGCCCGAGATGCTCGACGATCATCTCGGCGCGATAATGCGTGTTGACGACCGCGCGCGCGACGCCGGCCGCGACGAGCCGGTCGAGCACCCAATCGATGAGCGGCCGGCCGGCGACGCGCACCAGCGGCTTCGGCAGGCTGTCGGTGATCGGCCGGAGGCGGGTGCCGAGCCCCGCTGCCAGCACCATGGCGGTCTTCGGTGGGGTCATGATCCTCGAATTTCGGGCACGCCGCGGGCGGCGGGCGGCAGATGACGGTCGAACCAGCGCGCGAGCGGCGCCAGCGCGGGTCGGGCGAGCGCGGTCTCGAGCTGCCGCCAGACGCGCGGCATATGGACGAGATAACCGGGCTTGCCGTCGCGTTTCAGGAGCCGCGTGAAGGTGCCGAGGATGCGGGTGTGGCGCTCGGCGCCGAACACCGCATAGGCGTCGGCGAACGCTTCGCGATCGAGCGACGGGAAGGCGGCGAGGAAACGGTCCTGGAGCGCGGCGCCGAGGGCCGGATCGATATCGCGTCGCGCATCCTGCAGCAGCGACATGAGATCGAAGGGCAAGGGCCCCCGCATGGCATCCTGGAAATCGAGCAGCCCGCAGGCCGCGACGCCCGGCCGCTCCGGCAGCCAGAGCAGATTGTCGACATGGAAATCGAAATGGACGAAGCCGGCCGGCAGTCGCCGGCCCTTCGGCAGCACGTCCTGCCAGGCCGCGAGGAACTCCGCCCGCACCGGCTCCGGCGCCGCGGCGCCGCGCATGGCCGGCCAGTACCAGTCGAGGAGGAGCGATACCTCGCGCAAGGCGCGCGGGTCGTCGAGCGCCGGAAGCGAGGCGAGATCCGCCGGGGCAAGGCGTCGCTGCAGCGCGATCAGCAGATCGACCGCGCGCTCGTAGAGCATCGCCGGATCGATGCTCCGGGCGAGGAGCCGCGTATAGGTGTCGTCGCCGAGATCCTCGAGCAGCACCAGCCCCGCCTCCTCGTCGGCGGCGAAGATGCGCGGCGCGCTGAGCTCCATGCCGGCGAGGAGCCGCGCCACGGCGAGGAAGGGCCGCACATTCTCCTGCGGCGGCGGCGCATCCATCAGCACAGCGCGGCGCGCGCCCTCGATCAGGCGATCGTAGCGCCGGAAGGAGGCGTCGCCCGCGAGCAGCCTGCGCTCCGCGCGGTCCCAGCCGGTCCGCGCGAGGAAGCCGGCGATGGCCTGGTCGCGCGCCGTGCGTCCGCCGTCAGCCATCGAACTGCAATCCCCGGAGCCGCTCTGTCCATCCGCCGGCCGGGACGAGCGTCGCGAGCCGCGCGCCGGGATCGGCGGCGAATTCGAGCGCGATCGTCAGCCGCTCGGCGGGCAAGAGGCGCCCCAGCCGCTCCGGCCATTCGATCACGACGATCCCGTCCTCGAAGGCGTCCTCGATACCGAGCTCATAGGCTTCCTCCGGCGCCGCCAGCCGGTAGAGATCGAAATGCCAGAGCGTGCCTTTCGGCGTCTCGTAGCTCTGCACCAAGGTGAAGGTCGGCGACGGCACTTCCTCGCCGGCACCGGTGAGCGCGCCGATCAGGCTTCGCGCGAAGCTCGTCTTGCCCGCGCCGAGATCGCCCGAAAGCGCGATCACGTCGCCGCGCTCGAGCAGGGGCGCCAGCGCCGCCGCGAGCCGCACCGTCGCCGCCTCGTCGGCCAGCGGCAGGCGGTCGTTCCCGGCGCGCGTCGCGGAGCGGATCATCGCCGGGTTGTAGCCATTGCCGGCCCCGGGTGGCAACCCTCGCGCCCTGCGTCGCCGCGCGCCGCGCGGATTCCGCATTGCCGATTCCGCACCGGCCGCGACTCGGCCTTGCGTCGGCGGGGCCTCGCCGCCATGTTACCGCGCCGGCGCAGAACCCGAAGGTCCGGCCGGTCACGAGCGGAGGGAGTCCCATGCCAACGAACCACGAAACGGATGTCGCCATCATCGGCGCCGGCCCGGTCGGACTCTTCGCCGTGTTCGAATGCGGCATGCTGAAGATGCGCTGCCACGTACTGGATGCGCTCGACATGGCGGGCGGCCAATGCGTGGCGCTCTATCCCGAGAAGCCGATCTACGACATCCCCGGCTACCCGCGCATCGAGGCGGCGGAGCTGGTGCGCCAGCTCGAGGCGCAGGCGGCGCCCTTCGCGCCCGTCTATCATTTCGGCCATCAGGTCGAGAAAGTCGAACGGACCGGGAGCGGTTTCCGCGTGGAGACCGCGAACGGCACCGTGGTCGAGGCGAAGGCCGTCATCATCGCCGCCGGCGTCGGCGCCTTCGGACCGAACCGGCCGCCGCTCGAAGGCATCGAGGCCTATGAGGGCCGGAGCGTCCATTATCTCGTGAAGCGCCGCGAGGATTTCCGCGGCCGGCGCATCGTGATCGCCGGCGGCGGGGATTCCGCGCTCGACTGGGTGCTGTCGCTGGCGGAGCTGGCCGAGCATATCTACGTCATCCATCGCCGCCCGAAGTTCCGCGCCGCGCCCGAAAGCGTGGCGCGCATGGAGGCGCTCGCGAAGGCCGGCAAGGTCGAGCTCGTGATCCCCTATCAGCTGCACGGCCTCGAGGGCAGCGACGGCGCGCTTTCCGCCGTCACCGTCGCGACGCTCGAAGGCCAGGTGCGGCGGCTCGAGGCGGATACACTGCTGCCCTTTTTCGGCCTCGCCATGAATCTGGGACCGATCGCCCGCTGGGGGCTCAATCTCGACAAGCACCACATCCTGGTCGATCCGGCGACCGCGCAGACGAGCGAGCCCGGCATCTTCGCGATCGGCGACATCGCGCATTATCCCGGCAAGCTGAAGCTCATCCTCTGCGGCTTCTCGGAGGCCGCCCTCGCCGCCCATGCGATCCATCCGCTGGTCCATCCGGGCCAGGCGCTGCATTTCGAATATTCGACGACGACGGGCGTGCCGGGGGCGGCCTGAGCCGGCCGCCGCACGGCCGCGAGGGCTACTGCGCGGCGGTCGCTTCCGGCGCCGCCTCGAACGGCAGACGGCAGGTGACCTTGGTGCCCTGACCGGTCTTGGATTGCAGCTCGACGCTGCCGCCATGGAGCTCGATCAGGCTCTTCACCAGCGCCAGCCCGAGGCCGCCGGCGCCCTGACGCTGGCCGCCGATGCGCGAGAACTTCTCGAAAGCCACCGCCTGGTCCTGCTCGGCGATGCCGACGCCGTTGTCAGCGACCGACATGACGAGCTGGTCCGCCTCGCGCCGCGCGCCGATGCGGATCGTGCCGCCGACGCCGGTATATTTGATCGAATTGCTGATGAGATTGAAGATCGCCTGCTTCAGACGGCGCTGATCGCCGATCACCGTGCCGATATCGGGCGGGCAATCGAGCTCGATGGTGAGGCCGCGATTGCGCGCGCGTTCCGCCGTGAAAGCGAGGAGATCCTGGAGCAGCGAGGAGATCTCGACCGGCGCGCGCTCGAGCGCGAGATAGCCGGCCTCGATGGTCGCGATGTCGAGGATGTCGTTGATCAGGTTCAGGAGCTGCTGCGAGGCATCCATGATGCCTTGGCTGTATTCGGCCTGCCGCTCGTTGAGCCGTCCGAAATACTGCTGATGCAGGATCTCCGAGAAGCCGATGATGGCGTTGAGCGGCGTGCGCAGCTCATAGGAGACGTTCGCGAGGAACTCGGATTTGAGCCGGTCCGCCGTCTCGAGCGCGGCGTTGCGCTCGGCGAGCGCGCGCTGCACCCGCTCGCTGTCGCTGACGTCGAAATAGATCAGCAGGGTCGCCCCGTCCGGCAGCGGCACCACGGCGAACTCCAGCACGGAACCGTCGGTGCGCTCGAGCCGGCCGGTGTTGGTGGTGCGGTCCTCGATCCAGCCGAGGACGCGTTCCTTGAAGGCTTTCCAGTTGGCGACCGGATCGACATAGGGCCGCATGCGCTCCATCAGGATGGAGATGTGGGGACCTTCCGCGAGTTCCTCGCCATCCAGCCCCCAGAGCTTCACATAGGCCGGGTTGAAGAGCTTGAGCCGCCCGTCCGCGCCGAAGACGGCGATGCCTTCATAGAGATTATCGAGCGTCTCGCGCTGCACCGCGGTGAGCGTGTTGAAGGAACGCTCGAGCGCGAGGGTGTCGGTCACGTCCTCGTAGCTCACCACCACGCCGCCGAAGGGGTGCGGCGCCACGAGCTGCCGCGCCGTGCGTCCGTCCGGCAGATGCAGCAGGCTCTCGGCCGCCGAGATGGTCGACATGAGCTGTCGCTTCACCTCGCGCTTGTAGGCCGGGAAATCCGACTGCTCGGGAAGGCTGCGCCGCTCGCGGAGAATCTCCATGAGCTCGTCCAGTGTCGGTTCGCCGCGCAGCGCCTCGGCCTCGAGCCCGAAGAGCCGCCGATAGCCGTCATTGAAGAATTTGAGCCGCGTGTCGGGGCCGAGAATGATGATCCCGGTGCCGAGGCTCTCCAGCACCTCGGCATGGGCCTGGACATGCCGCGCCAGCTCGAACTGGGTCGATTCGAGGCTGGTCACGTCGAAACCGAAACCGGCCATGCCGCCGTCCGGCAGCGGCTGCTCGGTGAACTCGAACAGCCGCCGGTCGCCCGCCAGCACGATCGGCCGGCTCTCCGACTGGGCGAGCCGGAGATCGCGTACCCGCCGCGCCAGATCGTTGCCGCCGGCGATCTCCAGATTTTTCGCCAGCACCTGCGGACGATCCGCCTCGACGGCGCGCGCATAGGCCTGGTTCACGAACTCGATCCCGAGCCCGGTGTCGCGGCGCCAGATCGGCACCGGCAGGTTGTCGAGCAGGGTCTGCAATCGATCGCGGGCCGCCGCCATGGCGGTGATCTCGGCTGCCGCCGCCGCGCTCGCGTTCTCGTAGCTGCTGCGCTCGGCGGCGGCTTCCTGCTCGCGCCGATCGGCGGCGGCCTGCGCGCGGCGGACCGCCCACCAGGCATAGGCGGCACCCAGGGCGAGACCGGTGAGGAGGCCGGCGACGAGCAGCAGCACGGCGAGCCCGCCCAGGGGAACGCGCGCGGCCGGTTCGACCGTCGCCGTCTGCGCAAGAGCCGGCCACGGCAGGAGGAACGCCATACCGACGCCCATGCCAGACTTCAGCAATGCGGCGATCTTCCCCACGCCGTCACTCTAGGCATCGGGAGGCTCCGGAAACAAGCGGGGAGAGAGCCGGCGCGCGCGCCGGCCCCGCTCAGTAGCGGTAGTGGTCCGGCTTGTACGGGCCCTCGCGGCCGACGCCGATATAGCTCGCCTGCTTCTCGCTGAGCTTCGTCAGCTTCGCGCCGACCTTGGCGAGATGCAGCGCCGCAACCTTCTCGTCCAGATGCTTCGGCAGCACATAGACCTTGCGGTCGTATTTGCCGGGATTGGCCCAGAGCTCGATCTGCGCCAGCGTCTGGTTGGTGAAGGAGGAGCTCATCACGAAGCTCGGATGGCCGGTGCCGCAGCCGAGATTCACGAGGCGGCCTTCCGCCAGCAGGATGATCCGGCGGCCGCCCGGGAACTCGATCTCGTCCACCTGCGGCTTCACGTTGTGCCACTTGTAGTTCTTGAGGGCGGCCACCTGGATCTCGCTGTCGAAATGGCCGATGTTGCAGACGATCGCGCGGTCCTTCATGGCGCGCATATGGTCGACGGTGATGACGTCGACATTGCCGGTCGCGGTCACGAAGATGTCGGCGCGGGGCGCTGCATCCTCCATGGTGACGACCTCGTAGCCCTCCATCGCCGCCTGCAGCGCGCAGATCGGATCGACCTCGGAGACCAGCACGCGCGCGCCGGCGCTCCGCAGGCTCGCGGCCGAGCCCTTGCCCACGTCGCCGAAGCCCGCGACCATGGCGACCTTGCCGGCCATCATCACGTCGGTCGCGCGGCGGATGCCGTCGACCAGCGATTCGCGGCAACCGTAGAGATTGTCGAACTTCGACTTGGTGACCGAGTCGTTGACGTTGATCGCCGGCCAGAGCAGCCGGCCGTCCTTCGCCATCAGATAGAGCCGGTGCACGCCGGTGGTGGTTTCCTCGGTGACGCCGCGGATGCTCTTGCCGAGCGCCGAGTACCAGCCGGGCTTCGCCTTCACCCGCTCGGCGATCGCGGCATAGAGCACTTCCTCTTCCTCGTTGGTCGGCTTGGCGACGACCGAGAGATCCTTCTCCGCCTGGATGCCGAGATGGACGAGGAGCGTCGCGTCGCCGCCGTCGTCGAGGATCATGTTCGCCGCACCGCCGTCGCCCCATTCGAAGATGCGGTGCGTGTAGTCCCAATATTCCTTGAGGCTTTCGCCCTTGTGCGCGAAGACCGGCGTGCCGGCGGCGGCGATCGCGGCCGCGGCATGGTCCTGCGTCGAATAGATGTTGCAGGACGCCCAGCGGACATCGGCGCCGAGCGCCTTCAGCGTCTCGATCAGCACCGCCGTCTGGATCGTCATATGGAGCGAGCCCGCGACCCGCGCACCCTTCAGCGGCTGCGCCTTGCCGAACTCCTGCCGGAGCGCCATCAGGCCCGGCATCTCGGTCTCGGCGATGGCGATCTCGCGCCGGCCCCAATCGGCGAGCGACAGATCGGCGACCTTGAAGTCCTGACGGGCACTCATCCGGGTAATCTCCTGCTCTCGGGGACGGGCTGGGATGCTGGCGGGCGCGGCCCCTATAGCAGCGGAAAGCGGCGCCCGGCAAGGGGGCGGCGGCACAGGGCAGAGCCGGCGCCGGATGCTAGCGCGCGAGCGTGTTGAAGTCGTCCAGCAGCGTCGCGATGCGGCCCGAATCCGACTGGTCCATGATGGTCCGGGCGCAGCGCGTGGCGGCCAGCAAATCGAGCTCGCGGATCCGCTGCTTGACGCGCGGCAGCGCGGTCGCCGCCATGGAAAGCTCGCGGATGCCGAGCCCGAGGAGCAGGGCGGCGAAGCGCGGATCGCCCGCGATCTCGCCGCAGACGCTGACCGGGATGCGAGCCCGGAGCGCCGCCTCGGTGGTGAACTGGATCAGCCGCAGCACCGCCGGGTGCAGCGGATTGTAGAGATGCGCGACCTGCTCCTCGCCGCGGTCGATGGCGAGGGTGTACATGGTGAGGTCGTTGGTGCCGAGGGCGAAGAAATCGGCGACCTGGGCGAGCGCATCCGCGGCGAGCGCGGCGCCCGGCACCTCGATCATCACCCCCACCGGCGGCAGCGGGTCGGCGATCTTGATGCGCCGGCGCTTCAGCCGCTTGGCGACGCGGGCCAGCACGTCGCGCACCTGCCGCACCTCGACCGTCGAGGAGATCATCGGCAGCAGGATGCGCAAGGGGCCGTGCGCGCTTGCCCGCAGCATCGCGGAAAGCTGCGTCTCGAGCAGCGGGCGCTCCTTCAGCGAGAGACGGATCGCGCGAAGCCCGAGCGCCGGATTGGCGCCGGCCCCGAGATGGGTCACCAGCGAATAGGCGAGCTTGTCGGCGCCGACATCCAGCGTGCGCACCGTGATCGGCCGGCCGCCGAGCCCCTCGATCAGCGAGGCGAGCGCCTCGTACTGCTCGTTCTCGTCCGGCAGGTCCTCGCGGTTCATGTAGAGGAACTCGGTGCGCAGCAGCCCGACCCCCGCGGCGCCGGTCTCGACGGCGAACTCGAGCTCCCGCGGCAGCTCGAGATTGGCCTGAAGCGTGACTTCCGTGCCGTCCCGGGTGATCGCGGGCAGGCGGCGAAGCCGCGAGAGCTGCCGCTGCTCGCGTTCGTCCTCGAGCCGCCGGCCGCGATAGAACTCGAGCGTGCGCGCCGTCGGATTGACGATGACATGGCCTTCGTCGCCATCGACCACGACGACGTCGCCGGTCCGCACCTTGCCGAGCAGCTCGGCGACGCCCAGCACGGCCGGCAGGCCTAGCGAGCGCGCCATGATCGCGGTATGGCCCTCGGCGCCGCCCAGCATCGCCGCGAAGCCCGAGACGATGCGCGGATCCATGAGGGCCGTGTCGGCCGGCGTCAGATCCTCGCCGATGATGATGCTGCCCGGCGGCAGCCGCTTGAAGGCGGTGTAGGGCGTGAGCGTCAGGTTGCGGATCAGCCGGTTGCCGACCACGCGGATGTCCTCGCCGCGCGCCGAGAGATAGGGATCGTCGAGCGCCGCGAAATCCTGCGCCACCTTCGAGATCTCCGCCTGGACCGCGGCCTCGGCATTGATCGCTTCCTCGGCGATGCGGCGATCGACGCCGCGCACCACGCGGCTGCCGGTCAGCATCTGGAGATGCGCGTCGAGGAGGAAGCCGACCTCTTCCGCGGCCGCGCCCGGCAGGTTCGCCGATTTCGCCTTCAGCTTGCCGAGCTGCTTCTGCGCCTTGGCGACGGCGGCCGCGAAGCGCGCCCGCTCCGCCTCCACCTTCCCGGGCTCGATGTTGTATTCTGGCACATGGACCGAGCCCCCCTCCACCACATGGGCGGGGCCGATCGCGATGCCGGGCGAGACGCCGAGCCCCTCGAAGCGCAGCTCCGCCTTCGGCGCCTGCTTGCGGTGCGCCCCGCGGGGGTGCCGCGCCGGCTTCTCGGGACGCTCACTCTTCATCGAACTTGCCCTCGACGAGGGCGCCGAGCCGCTCCAGCGCCTTCGCCGCATCGGGTCCCTTGGCGCGGATCTCGACGATGCAGCCCGGCCCGGCGGCCAGCATCATCAGCCCCATGATGGAGCGGCCGGAAACCTCCATGTCGCCTTTCAGCACCGAGATCTCCGCCTGCAGCCCGTCGATCGTCTTGACGAAACGCGCCGCCGCCCGCGCATGCAGCCCGCGCTGGTTGCGGATCTCGACCTGGCGCACGAGCGCGCCGGCCGGCGGATTCGACGACGGGGGCGTCATTGGCCGTGGCCGTTCCCGTTCAGGAGTTGCGAGGCGACGTTGATGTATTTCCGTCCGGCCTCCTGCGCGGCCGCGACCGCAGCCGGCAGCTTCTCGGTGCCGCGGATGCTGGCGAGCTTGATCAGCATGGGGAGGTTCACGCCGGCGATCACCTCGACATTGGCGCGGTCGAGAACGGAGATCGCGAGGTTGGAGGGCGTGCCGCCGAACATGTCGGTCAGCAGCACCACCCCGTCTCCGGCATCCACCTTCGCGACCTGGTCGAGGATCTCCTGCCGCCGCTTCTGCATGTCGTCCTCGGGGCCGATGCAGACCGCGGCGATGCGCTGCTGCTTTCCGACGACATGCTCCAGCGCCAGGATGAACTCCTCGGCGAGGCGTCCGTGTGTCACCAGCACCATTCCGATCATGCCTTGATCTCCCAACCCTTAGTCCCGTCGCGTCGCACTCCCCGCGGCGCGGCCGGCATTCCCCGGCGCCGCCGCTTCGCGCGCCGCCTCCTCGAGGCCCACATCGCGGTGGCGGAGACTGACCTGCCGGCCGCGGCCGCGCAATAGCGCCGCCAGACGCTCGGCGACGAAGACCGACCGGTGCCGGCCGCCGGTGCAGCCGACCGCGATGGTGAGATAGCTCTTTCCCTCGCGCTCGAAGCGCGGCAGCAGCGGCATGACGAGGTTCTCGAGCGAGGCGATGAAGGGCGCGAAGCCGGGATCGTGCTCGATGAAGCGCTGCACCGCCGCGTCGCCGCCCGAAAGGGCGCGAAGCGCCGGCTCGTAGTGCGGATTGGCGAGGAAGCGCGTGTCGAAAACGAGATCGGCTTCGCGCGGCAGTCCCCGGCGATAGGAGAAGGACATCACCGTGACGGTCGGCGCCGGCCGCTCGGCGAGCGCGAAATGCCCCGTCAGCAGATGGCGCAGGTCGCCGATCGCAAGCTCCGACGTGTCGACCACGAGATCGGCGCGCGCGCGCACCGGCTCCAGCAGGTCGCGCTCCTGGCGAATGCCGTCCTCGACCGGACGGTCGAGCGCCAGCGGATGGCGGCGCCGCGTCTCGGTGAAGCGGCGGCGGATCACCTCGTCGGCGGCGGTGAGGAAGAGAAGCCGGACGGCGATCGTGGGATCCGCCAGCAGCCGGTCGAGCGCCTCGCCGAGAGCGGCGGCCGAGAAGTCCCGGGTGCGGCTGTCGACGCCGATGGCGACCGGCCGGGCGATGCCGCTGCCCCCCGCCTCGGCGAGACGGTCGAGCAGCGGCAAGGGCAGATTGTCCACCGCCTCGTAGCCGATGTCTTCGAGGGTCTTCAGCGCCGTGGTGTGGCCGGCGCCGGACAGACCAGTCACCAGAACGAGCGGCAGGCGCCGGGTAGCCGCGCCGGTCGCCGGCTCTTTGGCCGGCGTCCCGGCCGCCTCGGAAGGGGCGGTGCGGGTCATGGGGCCGGGATTATAGCTCCGGGTAGGGCGCGCGCCGCAAGCCGCAGCTTGGCGGCGGCCGAGGCGAGGAAGGGATCCAGCATCACCAGCGGCAGGTCGAGCCCCAGATAGCGGCAGCTTTGCGGCCCCGGCAGCCGGTCGAGGTTGCGCCCCGGCAGCAGGTCGGCGACCAGCGCCAGCGGCGCCTCGGCGGCGCCCGGCAGGGCGAAGATACCGAGCCCGCGCACCTCGAGCCGATGCCGGAGCCCGGACGGCGCCTCGGCGGAAGGCCCGACCCAGACCCTGCCCGCGCGAAGCTCGAGCCGGACGCGGTCATCGCCGATGAGGAGCGCGCCGCCATCGACGAGCCGCAGCGCCAGGTCGGACTTGCCGGTGCCGGAGCGGCCGCGCAGCAGGATCCCCGCCCCGTCGATCGCGACGGCGGTGGCATGGAACTCGATGGCGATCGGCGCCTCGTCGCTCATCGGACGGGCCCCGGCGAAGGAAGCTCGATCACGAAGCGCGCGCCCGCGATCTCGCCGCTGTCGTCGAGGAGGTTCTCGGCGAGGATCCGCCCCCCATGGGTCTCCACGATCTGCTTCGAGATCGAAAGGCCGAGGCCGGAATGGCTGCCGAACTTCTCGGCCCTGGGCCGCTCACTGTAGAAGCGCTCGAAGATCGCCTCGAGCTTGTCGGGCGGAATGCCGGGACCCTGGTCCTCGACGACGATGCGGATGATCTGGCCCCGGCGCGCGGCGCCGATCCTGATGCGGCCGCCGGGCGGGCTGAAGGAGATCGCGTTCGCGATCAGGTTCCGCATCACCTGGACGAGGCGGCTCTCGATGCCGATCACCTCGAGCGACTGGTGGTGCGCGAGGTCGAGCTCGATGCGCGGCGCGTCGCCGTCCGCCGTGGCGCGATGCATCTCGGCCAGCATCGCCAGCATGCGGCCGAGATCGACCGGCTCGGTCTCCGCGCGCGACAGCTCCGCGTCGAGGCGGGAGGCGTCGGAAATGTCGGAGATCAGGCGGTTCAGCCGCTGCACGTCGTCGAGGATGATCGCCATCAGCTTACGCTGCTGCGCCGGATCCTCGATCCGCGCCACCGTCTCGACCGCGCTGCGCAGCGAGGTGAGCGGGTTCTTGATCTCGTGCGCGACGTCGGCGGCGAAGCGCTCGATCGCATCCATGCGCTCGAGCAGCGTCTGGGTCATGTCGCGGAGCGCGCCGGAGAGGTCGCCGATCTCGTCATGCCGGTGCGTGAAGTCCGGGATCGTCGTCTTCCGTCCCTGGCCCCGCCGCACCCGCTCGGCCGCCTCGGCGAGGCGGTGGATCGGGCGCGCGATCGTGCCGGCGAAATAGAGCGAGAGCACGATGGTGATGGCGAGCGCGATGCCGAAGACGCGAAGGATGGCGAGCCGCACGCCGCGCACCGAATCCTCGATCTCGCGCCCGTCGGTCGAGACCATGAGCGCGCCCAGCACCTGGCGGTAGCGCTGCACCGGCACGGCGACCGAGAGCACCATCCCGCCCTCGCCGTCGCTGCGGACCATGGTGACGGTCTCGCCCACGAGCGCGCGCTGCGCCTCGGGATAATCCGCCGCCTCCTGGTCCGCGGGTTCGCGGTAGATCGGCAGGGAACGGCCGCCCGGCAGCTTGTTCACCACCCATTCGTAGATGTCGGTCACCAGATTGCCGACCAGGTTCTGCTGGGTCTTCGGCGCCAGCACCTCGATCTCGATGTTCCCGGCCGAGCCCGTCATCTTGAAGCTGTCGGCGAGCAGCCTGCCTTCGGCGTCGAAGAGGCGCGCCCGCACCTTGGAGACATCGACCAGCCGCCGCACCGTGTGGCGCACCGTCTCCGGCACCAGATGCTCGTCGCCGAGCGAGCCGGTGGAGACCCCGATCGTGCCGAGCGCGCCGGCGAAGAGCTCCGCCTGGGTGCGCAGCGCGCTCAGGCGCGAATCGACGAGGTTGTTCCGGTAGTCGTCGAGATAGAGCAGCCCCGCGATCGGAATCATGATCGCGAGGATGTTGAGCGTCAGGATCCGGCGGGTGAGCGGCGAGCCGCGCCGCCGGCGACGGCGGGCGGCGCGCAGGCGCGCTTGCCGCCGGGCTCGCGCCGGCCGGGCGGGCGCTTCCGGCGTCTCCGCCGCCGGCCGCGTCGCGGTGAGGGGCGGCTCGGCGCGGCGATCGAGCGAGGCCGGTCGGATCTCCCGGTTCACGGTCATCCCAGAACTGTCGGGAGGCCGCCGGGCAAGGTTCAGGCTTCGCGGTAGCGATATCCGACGCCGTAGAGCGTCTCGATCATCGCGAATTCGGAGTCCGCCGCCTTGAATTTCTTGCGCAGCCGCTTGACGTGGCTGTCGATGGTGCGGTCATCGACGTAGATATGCTCGCCATAGGCCGCGTCCATGAGCTGATCGCGGCTCTTCACATGGCCCGGGCGCGTGGCGAGCGCCTTCAGCAGCAGGAACTCGGTGACGGTGAGCTGCACCGGCCCGCCCTTCCAGCTGCAGGCGTGGCGCAGCGGGTCCATCACCAGCTCGCCGCGCACGATGGATTCGCCGCCGGCCTGGGGAACCCCGTCCTCCTTGCCGGCCGCCTCGCGCCGCAGCAGCGTGCGGATGCGCTCGATCAGCAGGCGCTGCGAGAAGGGCTTCTTGATGTAGTCGTCGGCGCCCATGCGCAAGCCCATGATCTCGTCCACCTCGTCGTCCTTCGAGGTGAGGAAGATCACCGGGAGCTGCGTGGAACGGCGCAGCCGCTCCAGGAGCTCCATGCCGTCCATGCGGGGCATCTTGATGTCGAGGATGGCGAGATCGACCGGCTGGGCGGTCAGCGCCTTCAGCGCCTCGGCCCCGTCCGTATAGGTGCGGACCGCGAACCCCTCGGCCTCGAGCGTCATCGAGACCGAGGCCAGGATGTTGCGGTCGTCATCGACCAGCGCGATTGTCTGCGCCATGAATTTTTCCCTCTCCGACAAGAGTTTAGAAGCTTTGACCCAGCGCCGCCAGCCCGGCCGTCCGGACCCCCTGCGGCAGCCTTGCGACTTTCGGTCGCGAATATGGCGCAACGGTGGAGAAATCGCGTCGGAAGCGGGGATTTACAATAGGGGGGCGACAAGCGGATGGCGCGAAACGGACGCCGCGCGCGAAGGGCGCCCCGGCGATGCGTTCGCCGGCGCCGAACAGCGCCGGGGCGACAATGCAGGACGCCTCCGCCAAAGACGCCGGGCGGCGGTCGCCGCCTAATGGAGTCGATGACGACGCCCGCCGCCTCCCGCCGGGCGAACCTCCGACAGTGAAATGGCCTCGACTGACCTCATGGACAAGCAAACCAACGACATGCCCGCGACCGATCCCGCGCTCCTGGTGGCGGAGCTCATCGCCAATGGCGATCGCGCCACGCTCGCGACCTCGCTCGCCGATTCCGGCAACTGGCCCTACGCTTCGCTGGTGCTGATCGCGACCGACCGCGACGGCGCCCCCCTGCTGCTGCTTTCCGAGCTTGCCGAGCACACCCGCAACCTCGCAAAGGATCCGCGTGCGAGCCTCCTGGTCGACGGCACGGGTGGGCTCGACAATCCGCTGACCGGTGCGCGCGCCACGCTGCTCGGCCGCGTCTCGCCGACTGCCGATGCCGAAGCCCTCGAACGCTTCATCGCGCGCCATTCGACGGCGCGCATCTATGCCGGCTTCCGCGATTTCCGCTGCTACCGCTTCGAGATCGAGCGGGCCCATCTCGTCGCCGGCTTCGGCCGCATCGAATGGGTGGAAGGCGAGCCGCTGCGCCGCGCGTCGAAGGCGCGTCGCTGAAGCGGCCCGAAGGAACCGGAATGCGATCCCCGAATATTGGACGGCCCCGCGCGCGGTCCGGCGTGAGCCGATCGCGGCAGGGCCGTCCCGACGCGGGGAGCACCGGGGTCGATGAAAGCCTCGCGCAGAAAATCCGCGAGGCCCGATCGTCGCGCCGTCCCGTTTCCGGTTCGACAGACCGACGATCCACCGGCCGCAGCACCCGCACCCGCGTCGAAGGCAGCGAGCGGGAAAATCTTCGGAAAGAGAAGCGCCCCTCTCCCACGCCATGGCATGAACCGGCGCCGCCCGGGCAAGTTCCGCCCGGAGCCGCACCGCGCCGCCACTATCCTCGAGAGCCGCGACAGTTCCGCCACACCGCCGCTCCCGGGACGGTCTCGTAGCGAGTTGAGGAAGAAGGCGTTTCCGATCCCGCTGTCCGGCTCGAGACGGCGACGGAAAACCGGAGGCACGACCCATGTAATGACGGAAGAATTGCAGCCGACCCGTCGCTCGACCTTATATGGTGCCTCGACGGGGCGCTAGCAATGGCCGCGCGAAAACGGCGTGTGCGAGAACGGAACGCCCGGAAACGGAACGCCCGAACATAGAACGCCCGAAAACGGAACCAAGGAATCGGCCCATGCAGTCCCTCGGTCTCTATATCGTCATCGGTGTCGTCCTGCTCGTCCTGGTCTGGGGCGTCGCGATCTATAACGGCCTCGTGCGCGCGAAGAACCAGGTGGAGAACGCCTGGCGTCAGATCGACGTGCAGCTCAAGCGCCGGCACGACCTGATCCCCAACCTGGTGGAGACGGTGAAGGACTATATGGCCTATGAGCAGGAGACTCTGACGCGCGTGATCGAGGCGCGCAACCGCGCGGTCGCGGCGCAGGGGCCGAACGAGGCGATTCCGGCGGAGAATGCGCTGACCGGCGCGCTCGGACGGCTCTTCGCGCTCGCCGAGAATTACCCGCAGCTCAAGGCCGACCAGAGCGTCGGCCGCCTGATGGAGGAGCTGGCGACGACGGAGAACAAGATCGCCTTCGCGCGGCAGTTCTATAACGACAGCGCGATGGCGAACAACAACCGCGTCGAAAGCTTCCCCTCGAACCTCATCGCCAACCGCTTCGGCTTCCGCACCAGCCCCTATTTCGAGACGCCCGAGGCGGAGAAGGCGGTGCCGAAGGTCGATCTGCGCTGACGGGCGAAGCCGCAGGGGCGCTGCCGTCTTGCGCCGCCCTCCGTCCCGCTTCGTCTCCCTCTCTCCTCGACGGCGGAAAGGAGTAGCGACGCCGAGATGACCGCGCCGTCGGAATCATCAGGGCCCTGGGGGCCGAAGGATCCGGACGTATCCGACGAACCGCCTCACGCGGGCCCGTGGGGAGAACGCGCCTTGGGCGACGCGCAGCACGGTCCCGCCGACGCGGAGAGGCAAGGCGGCGCGGCACCGGGCCTCCCGCCCGGCCCCCGCCTCAACGCGACCGACTTCGTCGCGGCGCAAAGCGCGAACCGCGCCAGGACGCGCTGGCTGATCCTCGCCTTGCTGCTGCTCGGCGGCGGCTTCGGCTATCTGCTCGGGCTCGCCGTCGAGGGTTTCACGAGCGACCCCGGCTATTTCGATCCGCTCGCCTGGAGCGGCTTGGGCCTGCTGGGCGCGGGGATCTTCGCCGCAATCGGGGTCGGCGCCACCGCCGTCACCTTCCTCAAGGGCGACAAGGTGATGATGAGCATCACCGGCGCGAAGGAAGTCACGCGCGAGGAGGAGCCGGTGCTGCATAATGTGGTGGAGGAGATGGCGATCGCCGCCGGCATGCCGAAGCCGCGCGTCGTGGTGATCGAGACCGACGCGCTCAACGCCTTCGCGACCGGCATGCGGCCGGAGCGCGCCGCGCTCGGCGTCACCCGCGGCCTCCTGAAGAGCCTCACCCGCGAGGAGCTGCAGGGCGTGGTCGGGCACGAGATGGGCCACATCGCGAACTGGGACATCCGCTACATGACGGCGGTCGGCATCCTGGTCGGCCTCATCGCGCTCGTCGCCGATGTGATCCGCCGGGGCATGTTCCGCGGCGGCTTCGGCGCGCGCGGCGGCGGCGGCAAGAAGGGCGGCGGGGCCGGCATCGTGCTGATCGCGCTGATACTCTTCTCGATCCTGGCCCCGATCGCAGCGATGCTGCTGCGGCTCGCCGTCTCGCGGCAGCGGGAATATCTGGCGGACGCCACCTCGGTGCGCTTCACCCGCAACCCCTCGGGGCTCATCGGCGCGCTCGGCAAGCTCGGGGCGGCGGCCGCTCCCTTCGGCGGCGCCAACCGCGCGACGCAGCACATGTTCATCGTGAACCCGCTCCGGAAGGCGGAGGCGACGGCAAGCGCGCTGCTCGCGACCCATCCGCCGATCGAGAGCCGGATCGAGCGGCTGCAGAATCTGGGCCGGACCTGAAGAGTCTCCCGGCACTTTGCCGGCGCGCCCGATCCTCCCCTTGCCGCCCGCCGATTTTCCGCGTCCACTCCGGCGGGAGGCCATGGCGGTCGCGGACTACATTCTGGCGCCCGCCCCGGCGAAACCCTGGGGAGCGGAACCATGAGCACCGGGCATCAGGCCACGCGAAACGGCGCGAAGAAGGCGGGCGGCTGGCTGCTGCATGAAATCCACGAGATGCTGCCGCCCACGCTGTTCTTCTTCGTCGGGTTCAACCTGGTGCTCTTCACCAAGCGGCTGCTGCTGAACGAGCCGCTCTTCGCGCCGAGCGGCATCCTGCTGGCGACGACCTCCGCGCTGATCGTCGGCAAGACGGTGCTGATCACCAACCTGATGCCCTTCGTCCGGCGCTACGACCATCCGCCGCTGATCCGGCCGATCCTCTTCAAGACGATTGTCTACAGCCTCATGGTGGCGGCGGTGCGGCTGATCGAGGCGCTGATCCATTATCTCGTCGACAGCGGCGCGCTCGGCGAAGGCGGGTTCCTCCACGACCTGCTCGGCGAGTTCAACTGGGATCATTTCATCGCGACGCAGCTCTGGATCGTCGTGCTGTTCCTCACCTTCGTCACCGGCAGCGAGATCAACCGGCATCTCGGGAAGGGCGTGCTGAGGGGGCTGCTTTTCGGCGGATCGGCGCCGCTTCGCCGGGCCTAACGAGCCTTCCAGGCGAGGCCCACGAAGTCCTACCGCAGAGGTCATCCGACGCGATAGCCGGCGTCTAATGCGCCTCCGCCCAGTTCTTCCCCACGCCTGTCTCCGCCACCAGCGGCACCGATAGCGTGAGCGCCGGCGCGCAGGCGCCTTCCATCACCGTCTTGACGAGGGCGGCGGTCGCGGCCGCTTCCTTCGCCGGCACCTCGAACAGCAGCTCGTCATGCACCTGCAGCAGCATGCGGGCCTTGAGGCCGGCTTGCGCCAGCGCCACCGGCACGCGGATCATCGCGCGCTTGATGATGTCGGCGGCGGTGCCCTGCAAGGGCGCGTTGATCGCGGCGCGCTCCATGAAGCTGCGGCGGGCCGGGTTCTTGTCGGCGATGCCGGGCACATGGCAGCGCCGGCCGAAGAGCGTCGTCACATAGCCCTGCTCGCGCGCGACCTTCTTGGTGCGCTCCATATATTCGCGGATGCCGGGATAGCGCTTGAAATAGGCGTCGATATAGGCGCGCGCCTCGCCTTGCGGAATGCCGAGCTGCGCCGCGAGGCCGAAGGGGCTGATGCCGTAGATGATGCCGAAATTGATCGCCTTGGCGCGGCGGCGGATCATCGGGTCCATGCCCTCGACCGGCACGCCGAACACCTGGCTCGCGGTCAGAGCGTGGATGTCCTGGCCCTTGCGGAAGGCGTCCGCCAGCGCCGGGATCTCGGCGATATGGGCGGCGAGCCGAAGCTCGATCTGCGAGTAGTCGACCGAGAGCAGCGTCATGCCGGGCTCGGCCACGAAGGCGCGGCGGATCTTGCGCCCCTCCTCGGTGCGGATCGGGATGTTCTGCAGGTTGGGATCGGTCGAGGAGAGCCGGCCGGTCGAGGTCGCGGCGAGCGCGAAGCAGGTATGGACGCGGCCGGTGCGCGGATTGATCTGCTCCTGCAGCGCGTCGGTGTAGGTGCTTTTGAGCTTGGAGAGCTGCCGCCAGTCGAGCACGCGGGCCGGCAGGTCGTGGCCCATGGCGGCCAGCTCCTCCAGCACGTCGGCGCCGGTCGCATAGGCGCCGGTCTTGCCCCGGGTGCCGCCCTCGAGCCCCATCTCGTCGAACAGGATCTCGCCGAGCTGCTTCGGCGAGCCGATGTTGAATTCGCGGCCGGCGAGCTTGTGGATCTGCTTTTCGAGCGCCGCGATGCGGCCGGCGAAATCGGCCGAGAGCTCGGCCAGCACCTTGCGGTCGACCTTGACGCCGGCCGCCTCCATCGCCGCCACCACCGGCACGAGCGGCCGCTCGATCGTCTCGTAGACCGTCGCCATGCGCTCGGCCAGCAGCATCGGCCGCAGCGCGCTCTGGAGGCGCAGGGTCACCTCGGCATCCTCGGCCGCATAGTCGCGCGCCTTCTCGAGCGATACCTCGGCGAAGCCGATCTGCGACTTGCCGCTGCCGCAGACATCCTCGAACTTGATGGTGTCCTGGCCGAGATGGAGCTTGGCGAGCTCGTCCATGCCATGGCCGTGCTTGCCGCCCTCCAGCACGTAGGAGATCAGCATCGAATCCTCGATCGGCGCGATCCCGATGCCGTGCTGCGCCAGCACCACCATGTCGTATTTGATGTTCTGGCCGATCTTGAGGACCGACTCGTCCTCCAGCAACGGCCGCAGCGCCGCGAGCGCGGCGGCGACCGGGATCTGGCCCGGCAGCAGGGCGCCTTTGCCGTTGGCAGCGCCGTTGCCCGATGCGGATTTCTTCTTCCCCTTCTCCGCCTTCGCGCCGCCGTCGCCGAGATCGAGCTCCATTGCCGCCGCCGGGGCGCGGTGGCCGAGCGGCACATAGGCGGCATGGCCCGGCTCGACCGCGAGCGAGAACCCGACCAGCTCGGCGAGGTTCGCATCGAGCGAGGTGGTCTCGGTGTCGAACGCCACTACCCCCGCGGCCTCGGCCCGCGCGATCCAGTCCTCGAGCGTGGCGAGGTCCATCACGAGGTCGTAGCGGGTGGGGGTATTATCTTGCGTGGACGCGGCCCGCGCCGCGGGAGTCCCTGCCCCCGCTGTCCTTGCCCCCACGGCAGCGCCGCCGCCGTTCGCCGTCCTGTCGCCCGCCATGCCCGCGCCGGACTGGAATCGTCCCTCGGCCTTGGCAAGCAGCGAGCGGAACTGGTTCTCGCGCAGGAAGGGGAGCAGCGTCTCCGCCTCGGGGTCGCGCCGCGCGAAGGCGGTAAAGGGTTCCGGCACCGCCACGTCGGCCTTGAGCCGCACCAGCTCGCGGCTGATGCGGGCAAGCTCGGCATTGGCGATCAGCGTCTCGCGCCGCTTCGGCTGCTTGATCTCGCCGGCGCGCTGGAGCAGCGCGTCGAGCGAGCCGAAGCTCTTGATGAGCTCGGCCGCGGTCTTGACGCCGATGCCCGGCACTCCTGGCACGTTGTCCGAGCTGTCGCCGCAGAGCGCCTGCACCTCCACCACCAGCTCGGGCCCGACGCCGAACTTCTCCTCGACCTCGGCCGGGCCGATCGGGCGGTTCTTGATCGGGTCCAGCATCTTCACCTGCGGGCCGACGAGCTGCATCAGGTCCTTGTCGGAGGAGACGATGGTGACGTTGAGCCCGGCCGCCACGGCCTGGCGCGCATAGGTCGCGATCAGGTCGTCCGCCTCGAAGCCGGCCATCTCGAGCTGCGGCACGTTGCAGGCGCGGGTCGCGTCGCGGATGAGGGAGAATTGCGGGACGAGCTCCGGCGGCGGCGGCGGGCGATGCGCCTTGTATTGGGGATAGATGTCGTTACGGAACGTGGCCCGCGCCGTGTCGAACAGCACGACGAGATATTCGGCTTCCGCGTCGGCGATCAGCTTCAGCAGCATGTTGGTGAAGCCGAGCACGGCATTGACCGGCGTGCCGTCCGCGCGGGTCAGCGGCGGCAGCGCATGAAAGGCGCGGAAGATGTAGCCGGAGCCGTCGATCAGGAAGAGATCGTCGGGTTTCTTCGTCATGTCGCTCATGGAACCGTGCCGCTCATGGGTCGAAGGTCAAAACAATATGTCATTCCCCGCGAAAGTGGGGAATCCATCGGGCCGACACTCGAGCCTTCGGCGTCAGGAGCGGAGCCTCGAGCAACCATGGATGCCCGCCTGCGCGGGCATGACATCGAGAACCGCCCGACCGCCGTTGCGTCCAGTTTCCCATTGCCGTCATTCCCCGCGAAAGCGGGGAATCCATCGGGCCGACGCCGGGACCTTGGGCAACCATGGATGCCCGCTGTCCCGGGCATGACATCGAGAACGAAGCGAATGGGCGGTGCGTCGAGTTTCAGGCGGATGCGCGGCGCCTCAATGTGCGGCGGCGCCGGAGGGCGCCTCAATGCGCGGCAGCGGGAGCGCCGGCCTTCAGCACGAAAAGCCGGCTGCAATAGGGGCATTCGACCGAGCCCGTCTTGGCCACGTCGAGATAGACCAGCGGATGGCCGAGCGGCCCGTCGCCGCCATCGCATCCGACGGTGGGGGTCTCGACCTCGATGGTTTCGAAGGGCTGCATGGATGCCTCGGGAAACACGGGAGAAAACCGGGCGTCGGCGGGTCGCGGGGCGGGCCCGTTGACCGCCGAGCGGCGCGGATGATACCCATGCCGCCCGATGGAGATCAAGGCGAGCCCCGGGCCGCCTCCCCCGCCGGCCCCGACGGTCCGAATGCCCGCATGAGCCTTGCCAGAACCGCGCCCGACGCCCATCCGCTGCCCGACGCCGCGGTGGCGGTGAGCGGCCTCAACAAGACCTACAAGCGCCGGAAGGGCGCCGACAAGCGCGCCCTCGTCGATTTCGACCTGACGATCCGCCGCGGCGAGCTCTTCGGGCTGCTCGGGCCGAACGGCGCCGGCAAGTCGACGCTCATCAACATCCTGGCGCAGCTCGTCAACAAGACGAGCGGCAACGTCAAGGTCTGGGGCTTCGATCTCGACCGCGAGCCGCGCCAGGTGGCAGCGGCGATCGGGGTGGTGCCGCAGGAGCTCAATATCGATCCCTTCTTCACGCCCTACGAGCTGCTGGATCTGCAATCCGGGCTCTATGGCGTGCCGCGCAAGGAGCGCCGCATCGACGAGCTGCTCGCGGCCGTGGGCCTCGCCGAGCAGCGCGAGGTCTATGCGCGGCAGCTCTCGGGCGGCATGCGGCGGCGGCTGATGGTGGCGAAGGCGATGGTGCACAGCCCGCCGGTGCTGGTGCTGGACGAGCCGACCGCCGGGGTCGATGTCGAGCTCCGGCAGCAGCTCTGGGCGAATGTGCGCGCCCTCAACCGCGCCGGCACGACGGTCCTCCTCACGACGCATTATCTCGAGGAAGCCGAGGAGCTTTGCGACCGCATCGCCATCATCGGCGACGGCCGGCTCGTCGCCTGCGACACGACCGAGGCGCTGCTGGCGCGGCTCGACCACAAGGAGATCATCTTCACCCTCGCGGCCGATCTCGCGTCGCCGCCGGCGGCCCTCGCCCCCTTCAATCCCGAGCTGCAGGGGCCGCGGCGTCTCAAGCTGCATTACCACCCGAGCCGCACCCAGATGGGCGAGATCCTGAGCGCCGTGCAGGGCGCCGATCTCCAGATCGCCGATCTCTCGACGCTCGAAACCGATCTCGAGGACATCTTCCTGCAGCTCACCCGCGCCGCCCGCGAGGCGACCGTCCGGCAGGACCCGCGCCGGTGAGCCATGGCGCCGCCCGCATCGTCATCCCCGCGGAACGCCGCCCCGGTTTCTCACGGCCGGCGATCCTGCCACTCCTGCTCCTCCTCCTGCTGGGGGTCGCGGCCACGGGTTGCGCGCCCATCGTCAAGGGGCCGGGGGCGCCGGTGACGGAACCGCGGCTCGAGGAGGACCGGCTCGTCATGGCGGACGGCGCGGCGCTGCCGCTCCGCCACTGGATGCCGGAGACCGAGCCGCCGCAGGCGATCCTGCTCGCGCTGCACGGCTTCAACGACTATTCCGGGGCCTTTGCCGATCCGGCGAAGGACTGGGCCGCCGCGGGCATCGCGACCTATGCCTACGACCAGCGCGGTTTCGGCCGCGCGCCGAATCCGGGCTTCTGGCCTGGGACGGACGCGCTCATCGACGATCTGCGCACCGCGGCGCGGCTGCTGCGCGAGGCCTATCCGGCGACGCCGCTCTATATCCTTGGCGAGAGCATGGGCGGGGCGGTGGCGATGACCGCCGCGACCGAGCCCGATCCGCCGACGGCCGACGGCCTCATCCTGGCGGCGCCCGCCATCTGGGGCCGCGAGCTGCAGGGTGCGGTCGCCAACGGCGCGCTCTGGTTCTTCGCCCACACCATGCCCTGGCTCA